>CAZNHL010000037.1:12017-28019 GCA_964572965.1 uncultured Bifidobacteriaceae bacterium | reverse complement strand
AGTAACTACTGCAATGACAGGTGTAATGAAATTAATTTGTGAAATGCTGGAAAATAATACTACTGAACGTTACAACAACTTCGTTGAGAAACATGGTAAAACAATGCTGCGAATCAGTCTAAGTGATATAGCAAAACTTTTTGGTATTACACCACAATCACTGAGCAGGATACGAGCCTCAAAATGATTTTTTACCATAATGTTAAAATCTCTAATTCCAACCTGTTGTAGTTTTACAGAAAAGACACAACAATGGAAAAAACCACCGAGAAAGACGACAGGCCTACATCTTTAAATATACTAATCTGCGGTGGGGGAATCGCAGGCCCCTCCTTAGCATTTTGGCTCACCCGTAACGGTCATAAAGTAACTATAATCGAACGGTTTCCTTGTCTTAGAGCAAGTGGAGCACAAGTTGACCTGCGAGGCCAGGGGATTGAAGCTGCCAAGCGCATGGGCATTTGGGATCAAATAAAAAATAAACTTGTTGATGAAGCAGGTGTTGCATTTGTAAACACACAAGGTAAAGCACTTGCTACAATTTTGGCAAACACCACTGGCAAAGGGTCGCAATCACTTACTTCTGAATTTGAAATTATGCGTGGCGATTTGGTGAGAATTCTTTATGATATCACAAAAGACAATGTTTGCTACATTTTTGGTAGAACTATAGAATACTTAGAGCAAAATAAAAATCAGGTATTTGTAAAATTTTCAGACGGAACGTCTAACCCATATGATATAGTAGTAGGAGCCGATGGTCAGGGTTCACAAATCAGGAAAGCGATAATGGAAGCAAATGCGCCTGAACCATATGTTAAATTAGGAATACACATGTCTTATTGGTTCATCCCACGAATTGAAACTGATACTAATATCCGCGATACCTATAATGCTCCCGGCGGAAGAATGATTATGCGCAGAAGTCATAATAATACAGAAACTCAGGTCTACTTTGTTCTCAGAGAAAACTCTACTCAGGCAACTGAAATTCACAGAAAACCATTGGAAGAGCAAAAGGAATTTTGGATTAAAAAATTCAAAAATGCCGGCTGGCAAGCCAATCGTTTTATAGAAGGTATGAAAACAACCGAATATTTCTTCTCACAAGAAGTAGTACAAGTAAAGAGTGATACATGGTACAAAGACGATGTAGTGCTTATAGGCGATGCGGCACATTGTGCATCTCCATACAGCGGTATGGGAGTTTCAGGAAGCCTTGTGGGAGCCTATGTTTTAGCAGGTGAAATAAATAACAACCCTAACAATCTACCCGTTGCTTTCGGAAATTATGAAAAAACGTTAAGACCTTTTGTCAATGAAATCCAAAACATCAAGCCTTTTTTATTACGCTTAGGAATACCTGAAACAAAGTGGGGAATAAATCTTTTTTATGCTGTCACAAGAGTTGCTTTATTTCTTGGTATACCAAAACTCATCGCTAAAGTTTCACCTGAGGACAGGGATGGCGGATGGAAATTACCTCATTACAATATTTAGTTTGTCCCCTTCTTGGTATTAAAACTTTACCACATACATGCAAAGGGCCTGCTTCGGGTGGCAGAAAAGCTACCTAAAACCCACCACACGTTGACAAACCTATAAATTATGGTTCAGGAGATTTTATACTATAACAGCTTCTTTTTCCCGTACCCTGTATTCGCTGACAGAAACCGCCTCCAGATCCCTGAATACTTTCTGAAAATGTGCTATATTATTATAGCCGCACTCATAGGCAATATCAGAAACCGTCATATCTGTGACATTTAATAATCTTTTAGCATGTTCAATTTTCAGGTAATTGACATACTGTTTAAAACTCATCTGAACATACTCCTTTAGAACAGCCGATACTTTACGCTCATGAATGCCTGTAGCCAGCTGCACATCGAATGCAATGAGGTCAGAGCTTTTAAAGTTATCCTGAATAAATTTCAGGATATTACTTTTGTCAGAAATTTCATAATTATTCATATTCCAAGCCGATTTTAAGACTAAGCCGAAGTTTGGATCTATTCACTGAAAAAACTTTACATTTTCAGAAAAAACCTTCTCAAATAAGACTTAACACAATAAATCAACTAAAAAGCATTTTTTGCAAATAAATATAATGTCACCGATTAGGTTTTTATACATAGGAAAATCTACAGGTTATGTACTTCCCTTAAAGTACCGTCGGTTTCAAAACTATAAACCCTTGGTACACCCGTCGCAATATTCACATGCTCTATTTCTTCCGGAGTAATGTCTTCAATATACATCATCAAAGCCCGCAGGCTATTTCCATGCGCAACAATCAAAACATCTTCACCTGCTTTAAGACAAGGTTCAATAACTGCTTTGTAATAAGGAATTACCCTGGAAGCAGTATCCTGCAAACTTTCGCCACCAGGAGGCCTCACTGCATAACTCCTTCTCCAGACTTCAACCTGATGTTCTCCATATTTTATAGCGGTTTCGGCTTTGTTCAAACCTTGCAAATCTCCATAATTACGCTCATTCAGCGCTTTATCCTTTATAATTGGAATATTCTCTTCGCGAGCAGCTTTCAATAACAAATCGGTTGTTTCATTAGCTCTTTTCAATGCAGATGTAAAACATTTTACAAAAGAATAATCCTTCAGCCTCTCTCCTGCCCGAACCGCTTCCTGGCGCCCTAATTCGGTGAGATCAATATCCATTTCACCGGTAAACCTATTTTCTAAATTCCATTGTGACTGTCCATGACGGACGATTGCTAAGATTGCCATAGATAATTTATTGAAAGGAATATATCATTACTACACAAACACATAAGAGCCCATGTCAATCTAAAAAATATTTCTCTATATTAAAGATAAATGCCTGTAAACTCTGAATTACCAACAAAGCTTATCATACGATATCTGTTACATACCGGATCAAAACAAAAATCACTATACTCTTTTAAAAACCTTTTCGGCCTACTCACCTTTTTATTTTCACCATATGAAACAAATCCACTGCCAGAACGTGTTTAAACCCATAAAACACCAATATGCCTGATATAAAACTGATCGACTGCCCGCGCGATGCCATGCAGGGAGTCAAAGAGTTCATTCCAACAGACTTAAAAGCAGAATACATCAACTCTCTGCTGCAAGTAGGCTTTGACACGCTGGACTTCGGGAGTTTTGTGTCACCAAAGGCGATTCCGCAAATGCAGGATACCACTGCTCTATTAAACAAGCTTGATTTATCAGCTACAAAAACCAAATTACTGGCAATTATTGCTAATGTACGCGGTGCAGAAGAAGCAGCCTTACATGAGGAAATAGCTTATCTGGGTTTTCCTTTATCAATTTCAGAAACTTTTCAGCAAAGGAATACTAATAAGAGCATTGCTCAGGCTTTTGATGAAGTAAAAGCCATTCATGAAATCTGCATCAAAAATGGTAAAACACTGGTTGTATATCTTTCTATGGGCTTTGGTAATCCCTACGGAGATCCTTACAGCCCTCAATTGGTAGTTGATTTTACAGCCCAACTTCATACAATAGGTGTTAAGATCGTTGCCTTGTCAGATACCATTGGCATTGCTAACCCCGCTCTGATCACGAGTCTTTTTACTCAGCTGATACCGGCTTATCCCGATATTGAGTTTGGCGCACATATGCATTCAACTCCGGAAAAAGTAACCGAAAAAATAACAGCCGCTGCTGAAGCAGGCTGTAAAAGATTTGACGGTGCACTGAAAGGCTATGGAGGTTGCCCGATGGCCGCCGACGAACTTACCGGCAATATGCCTTCGGAACAGCTTATCGCCTATTTCAATTACAATTTACCGTCTATTAATCAAGTAGCTTTGAATCAATCACTGGCGCTTGCAGGGAAGGTTTTTTCACACACTTAAAGTTGATTTTTATGGGTGAATTCCCCTTTTGAACTCCGTTAATGAAACTGAATTCGGCGGGGTTGATGATTGGTTTACTCTGCTGATTCCTATCATCAACTTTTCAACACCTAGCCAAAACAAACTTAGCATGCATTCATATAAAATAGTAAAATACATTGTTTCCTTTTTAGCTACATCCCTTATCCTTCATGTTTGCTATGGCCAATCAATTAAACAAGTTGACGACACAGAGATTTACTGTCCTTTGAAATGCGGCTTATATATTAATCAAAAGGGAGACCTCGCTTTTAAGACAGAAGCATTAATTAACGAAAAAGGAGACAGAAGAACACGATACATAAACTGGATTTATGGTGTTGACAGAAATGACACATTAAATGGCGGTTTAGTCGAAATGAAGTTTGTTATTGATACATCTACATTTAAATTTCTAAATGGTGTTTATTGGAGAGATCAAAACAACATCTATATTTTAAATCCAATGAGCGATGGAGGTACAATTTCAATGATAACAGAAATTGATCCTGCTACATTTAAAATATTGGGGAATAGTTGGTATGCAAAAGACAAAAAGAAAGTTTACTTTAAATCGTCAATTGTCGAAAATGCTGATCTGAAATCATTTAAACCAATTCTTCAAAAAGGTTTCGAATTCTATGCATTTGACAAGCAGTCTTATTATTTCTATGGAGAGAAAATGTCCGATGAAAAAGTAAAGCAATCAGGAGTAGATAAATTAAAAAAATCGTATTACCCCTTTAAATAATTCTCTAAATATAAGAACAAAAGGCTAAAAAATCCGTAATAGTCTGTAAAATAGACAGCTATGGATAAGGTATTTGTTGGAGTATCATTATTTGATTTTGTAGAAAGGTTCAAAACAGACGATGACTGTAAGGCATATCTGGCCTATCATAAATGGGAGAGAAAAAGTTTCCAATGCTCATGTGGCCACACAGGGTGGTGGGAAGGTACTAAGCCATTTACCAAAGTTTGTAGCTCATGCAGAAAGCTTCAATCTTCTACATCAGACACTCATTTTCATAAAGTAAAATTCGGGTTGAGAAAGGCTTTCATGATTATATTCGAAATGATGACGAATACAAAAAGCACTTCAGCCAATCAAATAGCTAAGAGATATGGCATAAAGTATGAAGCAGCTTGGTTGTTCATGCGAAAGGTAAGGAATGCTGTCGCTAGTCCGGGTAATATTCCTATGATTGGTGATATCATGGTAGACGAGTTTGTTATTGGGGGATTTGAACCAGGTGCGGTTGGTCGTAAGACAGATTCTAAGAAGATCAAGGTAATAGCTGCAATAGAACTACATAGAAACATTGGCATCAAGAGAGGCTATGCTATGGTGATTGATAACTATGGAAGTAAAGAGTTGGGGAAGATATTCTCCAAGCACATTGATAAGTCAGCAAAAATTATGACAGATAAATGGAAAGGTTATGTTCCATTGATGAAGGATTTTGATATCACCCAGGAAGTGAGTGAAGGTGGTGTAAACTTCACACCTATGAACCGATTCATTCAGGGGTTAAAGTCTTGGTTACGCGGTATTCACCATCATGTTGATAAGTATCATATACAAGCTTATTTAGATGAGTACTGTTACCGGTTCAACAGGCACTTTTGTAAGGAAGTTATTTTTGATGAAACTATTGAACGTATGGTTGATATGGGTGAAACTAATAAGAAGAAATTGGCCAATTTCCAGTTACCTACTTATGAAGAGAGACGTATTCATATTCTTTGTGAACTACTTGCTAAAGGAGAGCTACCTAAAGTTGCTTAAAATATTAGACGAACATAAATTCATTTAGAACAACAAAGCCTGTAAATTTACTACAGGCTTTGTCGTTTTTGTTAGAATCGATAACAGCAAGGTGTTTTTGATTTATTAGACTTTGATAATTAGCATGGAATTTTTGCACCTTGTTATACCTTACAATGAGTTTGTAGAGAAGTATAGTGATTTTAAGCGACAGCTTGAAAAACTTTATGATGATCTTGAGACTGTAGATGCTCAACAGGTTAATAAGGACTTTCAAAGTTTAGATTCACAGGTAATACTCTTTTTTGAGGAGTCATTTTACGTTGGCACTGATTCTTACAATAAATACCTTAGTCAGTACCGGCATGGACTTGATTCACTGTCTGAGCTATTTTTTGGAGTAGGAGACGGATCTCTTATAGATACACTCAAGAGGCAGATTAAAGAAAAAATTAAAGTTATTACATATCATTTAGAGTTTATAGACACCTGTGATCTTATTAAAAATCCTTCACCAGAGCTATATGAAGAAAGGCAGAACTTTACAGTTAAGGAAAAGAAGGATCTTCTATTAGTTAAGCTATCTCAACTTGATAGTAACAAGTCGCACAATGTAAAGGCTATATATTTAGGTAATGGGCTAAAGATAACGCATGAAGCTGAGCTACATGATATTTGTCAAGGTTTGTATACGAAAAAATACATTGAGTATAATGGCATGAATAATGACACTGCTGCAACCATAAAAATATACGGCCGTGAATATGTTGAAAAGCTCAACCAACAAGAATACAATACACGAACACGATCAAATAACAGAGACAATTTATCAGAAAAAGATAAGCGAGCTCTTAAAGACTTGTTCAATACTTTAAGAAGTGATTTAAAAGCTGATATTCAAGAGGAGTTTAAGGGCCAGCAAGAGTTTATTGTTGTAGCGTTAAATGCTCTTTATGAAGTTATAGATGAGTCTTTGCTATTGATTGATTCTAAGCTTGAGAAGAAAACTATAAGGCAAGCAATTCTGGGTAAGGCGGTTGAAATGGCTGCTGAAAAAGCAATGGAGCCTATTGCTGGAAAATTGTGGAGTGTTCTTAAAACTAAATTGATGAGTAATTCAGATGCCGCAGAACTAATTACAAATGGGAAGGCATTATTTTTAAAAGCGATGGCTGAGTCGCAGTAATACATTAAAAGTGTGACACCGTTGTATTATCAAAAGGGTTTGGTATTTGAGGTACAGAGTCTATGTTATGTTGTTGTACTGCTCTTTGAGCTAGGCCTTGCTAGTGGTTGTGTTTTTTTGTTTCTTCTTTTTCTAGTTCCTGGTAGGATTTGACTTTTTTCTTTTTCTTGGTTTTTTCTTTTTCAGGGAAGAAGAACGATTCGTAGGTCTGGATGTATTTTAACTTCATGCAATATATATTCGACTGGAAATCTGTAATTTTGGTAATTATTTCTAATTCATATAGCTAATGGCATTCGATCCTAATTCGCTTGTACCTAAAGAAGAAACAGTATCACAACTAATTTTAGATAGACTATCAAGTCCTTTGTTTTTTTCATTTGTGATATCATTTTTTACCTGGAATAAGAATATTACGCTGGCTCTATTATTCTATAGCAATAGTACATTACTAAAGCTTTATAATATGGACCTGATTCGATATATCAGTTATGAGTTTAGTAAGTGTGGTACGGTCCTTATTCCTTTTTGTATAGCGATCGGTTATACAATTGTTTCACCTATTTCTAAGGAGATTATTGAATTCATTAGAATCAAAATCGAGAACGTTTCTAACTATCATAAATTAAAAGAGCATAAAAAAGACCCTTTGACTTTAGAGGAAAGTTTAACTCTTCGAAACAATAGTGGGAAGTTAAAGGACCAAATAGAAAAGTATAAAATATGGACAGAAATCAATGATAGTAATCTATCCGGCAGTTGGAATATTTATATCAGTAAGCATGATACTGATGTATATGGTGCTCACCGAGGAATACCACTTGATAGAGAGAATTATATAATTGAAGAGATTAATTTCAATGGCAATGTTGTGATATGGAAGAAAGAGAGTTACAATATGATCTCTTTTGTTATTGATGAGTTTAGAGAAAAGCTGACCTTTGTGTTGTTAAAAAACAACTTCCCCGTCTACTTCTTTGATTTACAATTTAAAAAGCCAGAAGACTATAATTATAAAATTGAAACATTTACAGAAGTATCCAGAATTATTGATTTATCAACTAAACAAATAATCAATAACATTAAAATGTTCAGAACAACCGATAGCCCAATTGATAATTAAGCTTTATAAAAAGAAAGCCCATAATAAGGGCTCTAAATATTATTTGTCAGTTTTAGGTCTCGGTTTAGGTAATACAGGCCCTTCCATACCTTTACGTATTTTTTCTCCAGCACCGTGTGGGTCACCAATGTGATTTGGCCTTACAACCTCTGGTTGGGGTCTATTTTGCCCTTGGTTTTGCCCTTTATTAATTTCTTCGCTCATAGTAGGCTTACTTATATTGGATTGAATGAATAGTAAAAATAACAATAAACCTGCAAACAAAATAATAATCATTGAAAGATTGAGCCATTTTATCCTCTTATTACGACGGATTGCTTCATGATAAAAAATCTCATATTGCTCTTCTTTTTCATTTTTTTCTTTTAGTGTATCAGCCTCATTGGCAGCGTCAGGATAGTTTTCTGCAATCCACCTGTTAATCTGCATTGATACATAGTGACAAATCAGACTAAGAAAGATCGTGGTCGCAAAACAAAACCATGCAGCTACTAGTAAATCTGTGTATACAGCAGTATCTATTTTGACAATATCATTAATAAACGCCATTGAAATGCTCAATGCACCTGACGCAATAAATATTATACTCTTGTCAAACTCAATATTACTATACTCGATGACTTTATCAATTTTTGTACGAATGTCGCTCATTTGGCGGTACTAATTTATTTCTGAAGGAAAGAGCTGCTAAAAGTATGCAGCATTATGATATAATAAATTACTTATTAATTACATCTTTTGACATTTAGTTTTAGGTCTTACTTTTCTTCTAAATGTTTCAGCTTGTTTAAAGTGTCTTGAGAGCTCATAAGTTTTCTCAGTGAAATCATCTGTCCCATCTGGTCTTTCGTAATAGAAAGGGTAAACATATTCACATGTTTCTGAATTGAAAATAGTACTAAATAGAACCCTGTCTGATAAACCACAAGAATGACCTAATATATAAACCTCAAAAGGCTGCTGTAGAAATAATAAGAGGCTCGAATAACTTTCATTTAAAGCATATTTAAATGACTTGAAATGTGTAAACAATATATTGTCATTCATATCAACAATGCCTTGGTGATGTGGATTCATTTCATCACCATATCCGAAAACGATAGGATTTAGCTGATCTAGTAAATTTCCATGAATATTAATGATCTCATGATGTGATTTCTTAATATGGTAATTGTAAAGGAATAGTGTATCTGTATAGTTGAAGTTTAAATAAAGTGTTTTTGCTTGTCCAAACTCGGGTTTTGCTTGAATTGTATTATTGAAAAGACTAATAAAAAGATGGTCATATCTTGCCATGTTTTTTTGAATCCCTTTATTTATAGGGCTGAGGTATTCATAAAGTTCATATTTGATAATTTCCAAATCTGAATTTAAATCTTGGATTTTACTTCTTGTGTTAGACTTTGGTACACTACTGACACTATTTAAAGTAGTAAAACACTCAATTAATAAAGAAAAATAAACGGCCTCAATATCTACCCATCTCGATTCTTTACTATCAGAATATTGACGTAATAGGGCTTTAAATAAATTTGATGAGGTTCTGAAATTTTGATCTTGTGCCAGCATTTTGGGAACAGCATAGGGATCTTCAAATGTTCTACTGAAGAAAGAATGTTGACTCTCACTGGTAGCTATTTTCAATAGCAGATGTTCAATAAAGTGACCATAACTGGTCTTTAATCCATGAGCAAGGTCAAAACCATTGCCAATTATTACAAGTTTGTTTTTCTCTGTTGATGCTGGGATCATAACTCTAAATTTGATATCACAAGTTACCAAATAAAGAAGACCTCAACATAATGTCAAGGTCTTAATAATTGATTTATAAATATGGACTGCTTACTTAGAATAGTATAGTTAAAGACTAATACCATTACTTAAAATCCATTAATTTATTCTTACTGTTTTGTGGGAGGGATATTAAATAGGGGGGTATTATCTCCTGTTGCACCTGATAAAGATACATAAGAACTTAATCCGCTAGTAGAAGCATCTGTTGTTAATTGCAATAATTGAGTTTCAGCATTTTTTATAATCATTGATTCTAATTGTTTATTATCTATAGTATCTTTTAAAGCTTTCATTTTCGCTACTAGCGTGAAATCTGCTTGCGGATAATAATCTTTCCAAAAATCTATTACTGCTGCTACTTCTTGCGTTAATAGATATTTTTCTGTTTCATTTATTTCCTTACTATGAAGAACCCTATTTAACAGATTGTTTGTTTGCCTAACTGTATGCTCAGCTTTATTTTTAAGAATTCTTTTCTCTTCTTGTAGCGAAAAAAAGCTTGTAAAATAGTTAGTAGCAATCCCTATAAGAAGAGCAGAAAAAAGTTGTAATACAGATTTTAAAAAAGTGTCATCCTTATCTGAAAGAACTCCATAAGCAATTATTAGTGCAATTACTGCTCCTATAATAGGAAGTAATACCATAGGATGTTTAAAAGAATTCCATATTTTATTCCATGCTTCACTGGCATTACTATCTGTATTATTCATATGATTAAAATCTATTATTTGTTCAAATGATAATGAATATGATTTTTTTGTATTGTTTTCTAAAAATTTAAACATAAAGTGTTTTCTGATATATATCAGGCATTATGTTTTTCTAAAAAGTATAGATGGTTAAAAACTATTGTTATTTATCAGTATTTGATTCTCCATAATTGCTGATTTTTAATCAAAAATACACCTTTAGCTTACATAAATCACTTCTTAGCTTGCTCTTTCAAAGCCTTTACAGTCTCCTGTAGATAGTTAATCTTATCTTCCAGCAGCTTTACCTTATCATCGTAAAGTCTTTTCAACTCATCCGGGAAAGCATTCAAACCAATTTGATTGCCTTTGATCTCACCATAGTTATTCAGAACAAAACGCTCATCAAAAGCAACCAGGTCCTCAACACGCATCTTAAAAGCTTCTGCTATTTGATGTAGTCTGCTATAAGGTAAATCAGTCTCATCACGTTCAAGCTTTCCATAGCCTTGTACAGACATACTTAGCTTTTCAGCCATTGTCTCCTGAGTAAAGCCTTTGAGCTCTCTAACTTTCTTTATCTTATGGCCTATAGTCATATCAAATCCTTTTATCAAAAATAGATATAAAAGCCATTATACAAAAGAACAAAATACAACCAACAAGGTAAGTTACTTCTACCAGCATCTCAGCCCCATAGTAGACATTTGTATTGGAAAACAATAACACAATGCTACACACCAGACCATTAATACCAATAAATCAACAAGAAAGAAGCATAGCAAAAACCCATGATGCTATAATTCCCAGACAAGATGTAGATGGTAAATGGGGCTTTACGGACTTCGATGACAACACTATAATCCCATTCATTTACGCTGATGCCCAACACAATTTCTTTGAGCAAGATGATTTAGTAGCTGTGAAAGATTTCGTGTACAGAAAGTATGGCTTCATTAATACCCACGGTGAGCTTATTATAGACTTTCAATTCGAGGCCACCAAATACTTCCACAATGGTTACTGCCCTGTTAAAATAGGTGCCAAATGGGGTGTCATAGACATAACTGGTGACCTGGTAATAGAACCTCAATATGACTACATATCATGTTTCGATAATGAACTCGATGAGTTAGTAGCTGACGCTGTCCTTGATGGCTTCATGGGAAAAATTGACCCAACTAACAAGGTCCTTTTGCCTTTTTGGAACTAATACAACTTCAAACCTTAAAACCACTTTTATGAAAAAACTAATCAAAACAGCACTATTAGTACTCAGCTCAATCGTAGCCTTTAGCCAGGCATCACCAACACAGTTAAATTTTGCTGCACACGATACTCAACCTCAAACATTTACACTTAGTCTAAACCCAAATGCTACTTGGATAATTTCGCAACCAACCTGGACTAATGTAAGTCAACACAGTGGCCAAGGTTCAGCTACAATATCTGTTGTCCCAAATGAAGATAATACTTCATACTCAGACACAAGAAGTGAAAGTATTACAATTATAACAGAACTAGTATTGAGTGGTGGTGCTATTAGTCGACTAAATTTACATGTCAATATTACACAAGCACCATCAGTAGCACCACATTATATCAAGTTAGATACTTCTGCTCTTACTGTCCCAAATACCTCTTCAGCAAATATCAGCGGATCATTCTCTCTCGAAACTTTTAGTGACTACTGGTCTTTAACCAAACCGGACTGGCTTACTGTATTAGATGAAGGCAACGAACCTGTTACTAATTCTATTGGTAGTCTACTTTTTATGAAAGTTCGGGCAACAAAAAACACATCAGCTCAACCAAGAACTGGAGTTATCACATTTATAATGGATGATAATGCAGCAACAGTTACCTTAACAATTACTCAACCAGCAGACACAGTTCTAACAGTAACCACTACAGATATAACTATCAATAATGAATCAGGTACAAGTGATAGTTTTAGTTTCAGCTCAAATGAAGCATGGACTGTCAGCTCACCAAACTGGATATCTGTAATTGATGGTTCAAACAATACAATAACTCAGGGCAATGCCGGCACCTACGATTTAAGAATACAAGCTCAAGCAAATGATGGAACTAACACAAGAATAGCCGATGATATTCCTGCCAGAACTGGTACAGTCACATTCACTTCTGGATCTGTTACTAAATCAATAACTATCACACAAGCAGGCCGAACAGGAACTGTAACAGCTATACAAGATGATGCTGTAAACAACACCATATCTGTTTATCCAAACCCTTCTTCAGGCCAAGTAAACATATCTGGTAGCTTCAATACCGTTAACATATACAACAGCAATGGTGTCAAGATTCAATCCACTATCAACCCTGTTGTAAATCTGTCTCAAGGTCTATACTTGTTTGAACTACTATCAGATAAGGGGGAAAGAAACATCCAGAAGGTAATCATTGAATAAGAATGGTTTTGATTGATCAAATAATACGGAATCCTAGCTTTAACTGGGATTTCGTATTTCAAAATGTGCCAACAGAGAAACCAATTGGCCAAATTGTTTTCTTAACCCAGCAAGAACTACATCAAGAAATAGCTTCCCGGGTTTGTATAGTAAAGACTAAATCCGATTACCATATCATCACTCACCTTTTGCTGACGGAATACAACAATAAGAAACTGGTAGACTATGAAGCACTGATTGAATATCAGAAATCAAAAAATGCAGATGAAAGAATGTATGATCTCGATAACCCTTGCTATAATATTGAGCTGCACTTTCCAATAAGTAAAGAGTTCTATTTTGGGTTCCTAACTCAAATGAAAGATATTCAGGTCTCACTGACAAGTTCTGGATTTTTGTACCATAAAGGTGGCTTCCGCAATATAATGGTTAGAAGAGATCACTATAAATTAGAATTGCAGTGGGGAAATTTAGATCCCCGATATGATGAAGTAGCAAGCCTTATGGACCACATACTGAATCACTCTCTACAACATATTAGTACAGCATACTGGACTGGAATTTAGGTATTCAACTATATACAGAAAACAAGAACTGTATATGAAAGACAATAAATGTCTCCTATTAAATATCACTGAAAAGGCAAGAAATGAAATGAGTAATTTGGAAGTGCTAAATTATTTTCACAATATTAAAAGAACACCACTTTTTAAAATAAAATACAAAGAAAGGATATACTCATATGATGAGCTCATTCCAGAAGCTAAAGTATTCTGGAATAGTAGATTACATTTAATCGAAAACTACAGCGATGATGTATATGTTGTGGCTTCTGATACAGAAATAATCTATATCGGTGATAGCGAAACAGCAAGAAAAATAGAATACAAACATAAAAAAGAAACTGGCTTCGGATTCTTTCGAACCATTAAAGAATTGAAAAACTGGACACTTTTAGACAGATAATATGGCTGAAACAAGATACTTTGATCAAAATGAAGTTTTAAAAAACACACTCTTCTCTACTTTTATTAAATCAACCGATAAAGAAGTAAACGAATATATTGATAATACCGGTTGCTATACACCAGGTGTATCCGTAAAGTGCTTCGTTGTAAATGATTCTGACACCATAATTATCGATTCAAAATATGTCGACCAAATGAAGCTAAAACCAAAGCTGGATGGCAATGGTAATCAAAAAACAATAGATTTAGCCGACAGTAACGATGTAGTTATACAAAATAATGTTGGAGTGTATGAATTACAATTTTATAAAGGAGAAGACGAAAAACCGTTCACTAAAGAATGTATTGCACTTGAAGATATTAATACAGCATATGGTGTAGATATCCTATATGGTAACGATTGTGGTGACTCCTAGTCGAAATTAACAAAAAGACACAAAACGAAAATCCCTGGTGTTGAGCCCGGGATTTTCGTTTATAGTAAGAAGCTAATACACAACCCATTTTTAACTTATCAACTTTTACGTTTATATACTTGGCACACTTAAGCCAAGATATAATGAATTATAAATTTCTTCTTGTTCCCTTATGGGAACTGCATGATGCAAGAAAACTTCATGCGTACAAACAACTAAACCTTAAAATATACATAGACCTCTTCTATGAATACTTTAAACATCCCAATTTCTCAATAATAGTCTATGACGGTTATTGGGATAACAAGAATTTCGAGGTTACCAAACTAATAGAACTCAATGACTGGGATGACTTTAGCCTGTATCTGATATCGATTTATCAATTAGATACAAAGCGTGATGAATAGTTGTATGTACCCCCTTAAAACAAAAAGGAGATCTTTTGAAAAGACCTCCTTTTTTGCAAATACTCTGAAATAAAAAATGATCCATCAATAGGGAGCATTTTTTATTGCTATATACTGTATCTCGGGTTTATTACTATTTTTACTAAAACATCATCTCCGAATTTGTCATAGATATACAATAACATTTAAAGGGGTAAGACGATAAAAAAATAAACAGCAAAGTGACAAAGCAAAAGAAAATACTCATTATCGGAGGGCTTATTCTTCTAGGGCAAATCATCTTTTTCCGTGACTATATTTCACCTTTTCATTGGGGACAATTAAAAGTAAGCGGGCTTGCCTGTACCTGTCCGGATGAATCAGTTATAGGCGGAAAACTATACTTAAGAGCCATTACACCTGACAGTCTGAAAAAGTATGACCTGGACTATTCTGAAATCTATGTAACAGAGCGGCCATATACAGGTATAGATCCGATGGGAGTGGATTATTACATTATTGAAGGACAAGTAATAGGCAAAGACAGAGTTAGCCCTGCTGATCCATGGAACCCTAAATTTAAAGTAGAGAAATGGCGAGAAGTTGATTTTTTAAAAGACTGGGCAGTAAAAGGTCTTTTCTTCACTCAGTTGGCTATTGGCTTATTACTGGTATTGCTGGCAAAAAGTAAAAAAACTGTATAATAAAGTGACAAACAGTGTAAGTTGACAAAAGTCAGGACTTAGTCAGTCATTCCCCCTTTAAAAGTAACAGGGTGTTAATACTTTAACCATTACCCACCAAAGGCACTTATATAATAAAAACCATTTTTGCCTAAATTATAAATCAACATTACTAAATCTATAATATTCTTATAGCCGTAAAAAACTGTTAAATTAATAACAGAACAAAAATAACCGACATCATGCTTCTTAAAATAGTAATTTATTAAGAATTTGCTGTCAGTATGATAACTGTTCATTAATTAGGAAGTAACATCAAAAACCTTTATTTGCACTAAATCAAAAGCCATATGAAGAAAGTATTTACATTCTTCCTTGTCATAATGTTTACCGCTGTATTTTCCTTTGCTCAGACTAAGGTAACATTAATGCCATTCGGCACTACCTGGAAGTACCTTGACAATGGTACTGATCAGGGAAAGGCATGGCAGACTGTCAATTTTGATGACTCACACTGGTCCAGCGGACCTGCAAAACTCGGCTATGGCAAATCAGACGTAAAAACAGTTGTGAGTTACGGCCCCAACTCTGACAACAAATATCCGACTACCTACTTCCGCACCACATTTAATGTAGTTGATACTTCTTTATTCAGCGGTTTCGAT
>CAZNHL010000037.1:0-12007 GCA_964572965.1 uncultured Bifidobacteriaceae bacterium | reverse complement strand
TATTATCTATATAAATGGAGTTGAAAAATTCCGTGACAACATGCCCTCGGGAGCTATCAATTACAAATCATATTCAGAGACCAATTGTACAGACGACGGCAACACTGTTTTCACTAAGGCACTTACTTCAGCTGAAAGTAGTATTGTAAACGGAGTGAATAGTATTGCTATTGAAGTTCACCAGTATTCTGCAAACAGCACCGACATTGCGCTCGATGTTCAGGTACAGGGCACAGTGGTAGAAACGCCTTTTACATTATTTCCATATGGTTCATCCTGGAAATATCTTGCTGACGGAAAAGACCAGGGAACAAACTGGAGAACTACAGTATATGATGACTCTCAATGGCCGAAAGGCCCTGCAATACTGGGCTTCAACACTACCAATAACCCTCCTATTGCAACCAGAATCAGTTATGGTCCCGATACCAATAACCGATATATTACATCTTATTTCAGAAAAGATTTAAACATTTCAAATCTGAGCATTATTGACACGCTTATATTCAATGCCAGGTATGACGACGGCTTGGTTGTTTATATTAATGGTTTTGAAGTGCACCGCAATAAAATGCCGGTCAGTGATGTAAGTTACGCCACACTTGCCAACCGCGGTGATGACGGCAAAATAGTACATACTGTCAAATTGACGAAAGCTTTAAGCAGGCTTGTTTCCGGAAATAACGTAATTGCTGTTGAAGTACATCAGTTTATTGCAAACAGCAATGATCTGATATTCGACATGCAGTTTCAGGGGAAAGTAAAATCAAATACTGTAACCGGCCAGGTTTTCAGTAAAACAAACCTTACGCGAGGACCTTATCTGCAGAAAGCAACACCTTCGTCTATTGTTTTGCGTTGGAGAACCAGTAAAAAAGTAAATACAATAGTAAAGTATGGTACAGACGTGACAAATCTGTCACAAACAGTAACAGTACCTGGCGACACTACCGAACACCTTGCTACACTTACAGGCCTCTCTCCCTATACGAAATACTATTACTCCATTGGTTTTAAAGATACTACCCTGCAGGGAGATAATCAGAACTACTTTCTGACCTCTCCGCTACCAGGCACAGCAGGGAAATATACATTCTGGGTTGTCGGAGACTGTGGAAACAACTCTACTAACCAGAAAAATGTAAGAGATCAGTTTTATCTCTACAGAGGGAATAAAGAAACAAACGGCTGGTTACTTTTAGGCGATAATGCCTACTACAGCGGCACTGACAATCAGTACAGAGATGGCTTTTTTTCCATTTATGATGGTAACGCCTCCAAAAACATACCTCTGTGGCCTGCTCCGGGCAATCATGATTATGATAATAGCTCTAGCAGGCAGTTAGACCATTCAGTACCTTATTATAGTATTTTTGAAATGCCTACCAAAGGAGAAGCAGGTGGCATACCGTCAGGTACTGAAGCATATTATTCTTATGACTATGGCAATATCCATTTTCTGTCTTTAGACTCTTATGGTAAAGAAGACCAGTCTACCCGCTTATATGACACAACAGGTGCGCAGGTAACATGGATCAAAAAAGACCTGGCAGCTAATAAAGGTAAATGGACAATTGCTTACTGGCACCACCCACCGTATACAATGGGTTCTCACAATTCAGATACTGAAAATGACCTTACAAAAATCCGTACAAACTTTATCAGAATACTTGAGCGTAACGGAGTTGACCTGATCTTGTGCGGTCACAGTCACGATTACGAGCGTAGTAAACTAATGAAAGGTCACTATGGCACTGAACCTACTTTTAATGCCAATATACACAACCTGAGCCAGTCGTCAGGCAGATACAACGGCTCTCCTAACTCTTGTACTTACTTAAAAGATTCCTTGCATACATTAGACGGTACCGTTTATGTATTGTCAGGTTCAGCCGGCCAGTTGGGCGGCCAGCAATCAAGCTTCCCTCACGAGGCTATGAGAGGTTATTCAGACGCTACTAACGGCGGTTCATTGGTCTTGGAAATTGAAGGCTCCCGCCTGGATGCAAAATGGATAAACGCTGACGGACAAATCCGCGACAACTTTACCATTATCAAAGATGCAAGCAAAGTAAAAACACTGAATGTAGCCCTTGGCGATTCAGTTAATCTTACCGCTTCATGGAAAGGTAATTATAAATGGTCAACAGGTACTTCGCTTACTTCAAGAACAGTGAATGTAAAACCGACTCAAAGGATGAATGTTATTGCAACTGACGTGTATGAGTGTGTTGCCGACACTTTCAAAATCAATGTGATTACCCCAACAGTTATTCCATCTACAGCTAATAACTTCTGTGTAAAAAAAGACATTGCTGTTACTTTTGCCACAACAGGTAAGTTTTTTAACGGTAACGTATTTACATTTGAACTGAGCGATGCAAACGGTGACTTTAAAAAACCGACAGTTTTGGGCACAAAAACTGCTGTTGCTTCAGGTTCATTCACTGCAACATTACCTGCTTCTGTGGGTATCGGAACAGCTTACAAAATCCGCGTTTCTTCCACAAAACCGGCAGTCAGTGGCATTTTGGCAAAAACATTCACCATTAACAGTGTTGCAAAACCTACCATTTCTGTAAACGGTAATCTACTCACCTCAAGCGCATCTACAGGCAACAAGTGGTTCCTGAATAGCCAGGAAATCTCAGGGGCTACATCAAGAACATTTACTGCTACCGAAAGTGGTTTATATAAAGTAAAAGCGAGTGATGTGAACGATTGCTCTTCTGAATCTGACGAAATCAATGTGAGTGTAACAACTACTGGTATTGAAGTAATCTCTTTAAACCAGAATGTATTTGATATAAAAGCATATCCAAACCCATTCTACAACGAAATAGCTGTTTCATACAACCTGATCGGTACCGATGAAACAACAATCGAACTTCTTGACCTTGAAGGAAAAGTAGTGAGCCGTCCGGTTCAGAACCAGATTCAGACAGCAGGTCAGCACGAGATTATAATCAGTGCAAAAAACCTGGGTCTGTCACCTGGTGTTTACTTTTTAAAAGTAAGTTCAGGTTCACACTCAACTTTAATGAAACTGAACCACATTTCAGAATAAATCAAATTCAATTAATTCTTTTAGAAGAAGCCTTGTTTCAGGGCTTCTTCTTTTTTTATTTTATAAAAAGCAGTTGGCATGAAACGTTATATTATTATCATTACTCTTATTGCCCTGGTGCTTTCTTCAGCAGTAAGACTCTACAACGCTGCCCCGACACCGGTGCATGAAACTATCAGACCATACCTTACTGGCGAACTTGACAAGAGTATTTCCGCACTTGATCAGCTTTCAAAAGAGAAAACCCTTAAAGCGCAAAAAGAAACCTACAGAAAAGCGCGCAGGCACTACAAGCATGTTGAGCTTTTTGTTGAATATATTTCCCCTAAAGAAGCCAAACTATATATTAACGGGCCGCTTGTTCCCAAACACGATCCGGACCTCGGCAACGAAGTCTTATATCCTCAGGGTTTTCAGAAAATTGAAGAGCTGCTTTATTCCGGCGATAGCATTGACCTGACAATACTTAAAACAGAAAGCCAGTCTCTCTGCGACCGCTTAAAGGATATAAAAAACTACTACACAAGTGTAGAACTAAACGACGGCCAATTACTGGAAATGGTACAGCTTGAGCTTTTCAGGATAGCTTCTATGAACCTCAGTGGCTATGACGCTACGATTTCACTTGACGGAATCAATGAGTCGAAATGGTGCATGGAAGGCATAGAAGAGGTTTTAGCAGTTTACCGGCCTTATACTGTCTGCAATGAGCAAAATAAAAACAGTTTTAATCATATGACTGATGAAGTAAAAAAAGCTAAAAAGAACCTTCAGCAGCACCCCGACTACAACTCTTTTGACAGGCTGAGTTTCATAGTCAGTCACGCTAACCCACTAAATGCAGCTATTGTTAAGTTTCACAACCAGGCCAGACTGCCATGGTCAGACAGAAAACAGGCTTTGAAACTGAACAGCCTTTCCCTTTTTGTAAAGGAGAGCTTCAATCTGCAATTTTTTTCCATGTATTATAATGATACACTTCAAATAAAGGAACAGGCTTCGTTAGGTAAAATGCTCTTTTTTGATGCATCATTATCTAAAAACGGAGACATGTCTTGCGCTACATGTCACAATCCGGATAAAGCCTATACTGACGGCCGTAAACTAAGCCTTTCAACAGGTATGGTTGATAACGACCTTAGAAATACCCCTTCACTGCTGGACGTCATTTTTCAGAAAGCCTTCTTTTATGACGGGCGTGCTTACCAACTGGAACAGCAGGTGTTTGATGTGGTGCACAACCAAAACGAAATGCAAAGTGATCTTGATGAAATTACGACAAAACTTAAAGCAGACCCTAAGTACCAGACTCTTTTCAAACAGGCTTTTAAAGTAAAAACCGATAGTGAGATTAGTCCATACGCCATTCAAAAGGCTATTACTGAATATGAAAAAACACTGATTTCCTTTAACAGTGCTTTTGATAAATACCTAAAAGGAGATAAAAGTCAGCTGACTACACAGGCAATAGAAGGTTATAATCTTTTTGCAGGTAAAGCGCTTTGTGGCAGCTGTCACTTCTTCCCTGTTTTCAATGGCACTGTCCCGCCTTTTTACAACGATTCTGAATTTGAAGTATTGGGTACCCCTAAATCCCCAGACAGTAAAGAAATTGATCCGGATAAAGGAAGGTATAATGTTACGAAAGTAAAAGAACACCTTCATTCTTTTAAAACACCAACAATCAGAAACAGTTCGCTTACTGCGCCATTTATGCACAATGGCATTTATAATACTTTAGAAGAAGTAGTAGATTTTTATCACAGAGGCGGCGGTGCAGGAATGGGCATCGTGGTAGAAAACCAGACACTCCCATTTGATTCTTTGAATTTAAGTGTAAAGGAAAAGAAAAGCATCATCGTTTTCCTCCAGTCTTTAACAGACACAACTGCAAGCACCAAAAACAATTAGATATGTGAAAAACAGGCTGTTACAGATTCAACACATACATAGTCAGATAAAAAAAGGCTGGCTTTTCAGCCAACCCTTCCATTTTCATATATAAACTCCCCTATTTTGCTATTCGAACTTTTCTTACAATGACCTGCTCAATTAGAATAAATATTTATGATATAGCATTTTTTCAATCGCATACTAAAAACACTCTATTACTTCCTGCCTGATAACTTTCATGTGTTGCTGAGTCTTCCTTTCATAAGCTCCCTAAAGTAATTGCTTTTTAGAGCTGCCGCCGAATAAATAAACGACATCAAAAAGTAAACCTGAACACTATTTCACTTTTTAAATAAAGTGAAAGAAAGAATAAAAGTATGCTGCATATTAAAAACAGCGTTAAAACAGAACTAAACTAAATAGTTCTTATAGATAAGGTATAAACTCCGACAATTTTAACGACGTTAAAATCATCAATACATCCAATTTTTTACAATAATAACACAATTTTATTTATTAAAAAAACACAAATAAAAATAAATATAACCCAAACTCGTTTTTATCGTATCAAGTTATTATTTTAGAGTTAATAAAACTTTTAGAAAGAAACTATTTTGAACTCTAAACTCCTAACTATCACACCTATGAGCAGATTCAATGCGTTCATAATTAGTTTATTTCTTTTTTTATCATTTCAGGTTAATGCACAAAAAGTTGATTCTTTAGTTGTCAATACCAATACCAATCAGATCATACTTAACAAACATATCATTACCTCTACCACTACTATTGATGAAGTATCGGCTTATTTCGGGAAAGCCCAACGGGTAGACATGATAGATGCCAAGCCAAGGATTTATGCCTATGACCTTAAAGGGATTTCATTCAGGACAAAGGCATCTAATCCGAAAGTCATAGAAACCGTTTTCATTACATATAATCTGGACGATGACAAAAAAGCAGCAAAAGGAATCTATAAAGGTTATTTGTCTGTAAATAAATTCAGGATCAGGCCTACCAGCAGCGGTCAAAAAATAGGTGAAGAAACAGGTATAGACATGTCTTGTTTCAGTACTATGTGTATGTCTGACCCCAATATTAAAGGGATCATGATTCTTCTTGGACTTATTCACAAGGATCCGATGGAAATAACCAACATTGGTTTCCACTTTAAACAATAACACTTCTTTAGAGCTTACATTTAGAATCTTACGGATTAAGAATAATAGTCCACTAAGTGTTTGACTGCAACCTCACTTACTCTTTATTAACTTCTCAGGGATTATAACAGCTAATATTAGACTAGAGTCAATATTTAGCCCTACCTTTATGCACTGAACAAAATAAATTCTGCTATGAATCTAGAGGCTCAAAAAATAAAGGAAAGTCAGGAAAAATTCCTGAAAGAAGTATGTGAAACAAATATTGTCTGGGTGCTCGAAAAAGATGAAGAGTTTGCAACATCATTTTCAGGACAGTATGAAGGAGAAAACGGTGATCCGGCTGAAATTCTTTGTGTATGGTCAGACAGTAAATCGGCAGAAGCTTGTGCCCAGGAAGATTGGGAAGGCTATAAGGCAAGTCAAATCAGCCTTTCTGATTTCATCGGTAAATGGTGTCTTGGTATTGCAGATGATGGTATAATGGCAGGCCTTAACCTCGATACTGAATTAATAGGTGCTGAATTAGACCCATTGGAATTAATACTTGAATTAAGTAACGAACTGAAAAAGCAGAAAAAAAGCGTTACAATTGATGGATATGCAAGCTTAGCTGATCTTGTAAAAGAAGTGAAAGAAGTATTGGGAGAAGAGTAATTTTCTCACTCATATTGTGAAAATGCCTTCCCTATTCAGACACAAAGGGGAAGGCATTTTTCTTTTAAGATATTGGCAAAATCCACCAAAAATAAAACTATTCAATTATTTTATTAGACAATTCTAATAAAATAAACCTTTTGGCAAGATTATTGACTATGATTATGCTCACCATCGTGTAGAACGCATGATTAAATCTAAACACAGAAACATTACCCGCACAATCCGATTAAGAATCGCCCTTCAGAAGCGAAGGCGTAAATCGAAAAAACAAGCTCATCTACGGTCACTTACAATAATTGCCCTTCTTGCTGGCGGAATCCCAATAATCGCCCAAAACAATAACATAGAAGAAGGTCTCTGCTCTTATTATGCAGAGTATTTCCACGGAAGACAAACAGCAAACGGAGAACGTTTTAACATGAACGACCTGACAGCAGCTCACTTATCTCTTCCATTTAACACAAAAATCAGGGTTACTAATCTTAATAATCAAAAATCTGTAGTATTAAGAGTGAACGACAGAGGCCCATATGTAAAGCGTAGAATATTAGACGTTTCAAAAGGGGCTGCAAAACTTCTCGGAATGGTAAGAGAAGGTGTTGTAAAAGTACAGATAGAAATATTAGACATACAACCTGTATTACAACAAGACTCCATCATACCAGACAATACTCCAATCATTTCAGAAGAGTATCTTTCCAAAGAAAAGAAGCCGTTATCATTTCCGGAACCTACATCTAAAAACAGAAGAAAAGACAGACCTGCAGAAATGCTTGCTGCCATCGGCAGCAATAAGCGTTCAACAGTATTTATATAAAACAAAAAGGGAAGCATTTGCTTCCCTTTTTGTTTACCTAGTTTAACTACTTTTGATAGAACATTCCATGCAGGCCAACCGGAAGATAAGTAGGAGCTTCTGCCCTTGCTATCTCTGTAAAACTTTTTGCGTCTAATACCAGCAAAAAAGAATTACCCTTAGCTGTGTCCAGCACGACAGACAGAACCACCCCTTCGTCTTCGGCTTCCCTGCCCGGAGCAGCGACAAATAATGGTTCAGACGGGTAATAGCCATCATAATGCCATATTTTGCTTTCTCCGGTTTCTATATCAATTTTCACCAGCTGATTATTAACATCAGCCAGTATATCCTTTCTGTAACCTAAACCATAAACATAACGATACTTTTCACAAGCCTTACTGAAATCGAAAGTAGGCAATTCAATACGTTCTTCGCTCAATGTTTTAAAAATTACCCCACCACTTTCTGTATCAATCACAATACGGGTTAACTTCGACATATCCTGAGGTGCGATTCCTTTCTCTCTGAGTGTATCAATGTAAAGACTCTTGATAATATCCGGATTGTCGTAACGACAAAGATCTATAACTACTTCAGTTCCCTGATCAAAAGCATTTACAGTATGAAAGAAGAAGAAGGTTTCAGAGCTGTATGACTTAATCTCCCCCGTCTTTCTGTTAAGCAAATGAAATTTATTACCATGTTCAGGAGTCCACTTGAATGTACTTTCAAATGGAGTGTTTAACAACCTGCTGAATATGAGCTTAAACAGGTTTAATTCAAGTGGCTGTTCAATAAAAACAGCATATGTATCGGTAAGAGCCAGGCTATGAAAATAGGTGTGCTTAGGAGTGATTACGGTTCCTACAAAATTCCTTTGCAGGCTTTCGTCTCTTAATTCATAAAAATGTACTTTACCTTTCGGGCCGAGTTCTCCTACACAATTATAAAACACACCGGTCTTCGGGTCATAGCAAGGGTGAGAAGCACTCAGCATATAGCCATTACCATAGTCATCATTAAACTGTACCTCACCCTTGGTATCTAATGTACTGTAATCGAATTCAACCATTGTGGAAAAATCAGAAACAGCCACAATCTTCTCTCCTTTTTTTAATACACTTACATTGGCATTGTTAGGGTTCGGCCTTTTAAAAATGCTGAAAAATTTACTGAATATAGACGAACAGGGATCAGGCACTGTCCCATAATGGCGACTGGTTATTTTTCCGTCTTTAATATTCTTAAGATAATCCGCTGATTCGAGAAATTTACTCTGATAAACTACTTTACCATCTTCAATAGAAAACTTATGTAAAACAGAAAAGCCATCAAACCAGTGATTGAGCTTGTAAGTACCTATCTCATAAGCTGCAGGTCCATTTCTGAAGAGATCGCCCTGCAGCCATTGAGGGAAATTGCCGCTTACGGGTAGTTCAGTAGCTGGTGTTGCCTGATCTATACTTTTAAAGAGTAAGTCATCCATAGGTTCAGGTTGGTTGTTAATTAATGTGTGGTTTTTAAATCTTCTCTGAAATCACAATTTATCTATTTTGACCTGAATGGTTTATTTATTTCAGATGGTATTAACACTTTATCATTGTCGGTCCTAATCAGCTTCCTGAACTTATTTAAGAACTTTAGCTTAGCATTCCAATGTTGCTTTCCGTCCTGGTTATTAGTGTCAATTCTAACCCATTTCTTTTCACTGCTTATTACATCAAGATCCGTGAAACTTAAATATATGGTGTCTTTTGTAATTTGATAATTTCCTGAAACCCTGTCTGTATAAGTACAGCTATACATGTTCATGACAAAAGACTTTTTTGTTTTAAAGTCTATATAAAAATTATCGAATCCCGTTACATACTTATACTTACGCTTAAGCCCTGACGATATTAAAGTCAATGAAAGACAAATAATAAAACATGTAACAAGACGCTGTTTTTGCATATTTAAAAGTAGCTGTTAACAAAAATGCAGGAATCGTATAAGAGTCCTGCATTTTGTTAGATTTCTATTTAAACATCGATTTCAGTGCAGCGAGCTTACTTGCCATATCACCTTCCGGTTCTTCTTTCTTAGCAGCAGCACCGGCAGGCTTCTTAGCTCCTTGCGGTTTTGCAGCAAGATCACCTTTCATTGAAAGAGAAATACGCTTCCGAGCCACATCAACTTCTAATACAGTTACCTGTACTTTCTGCTGAACTTTCAGCACATCTGCCGGATTACTTACAAAAGTATCGGATACATGACTGATATGCACCAAACCATCCTGATGCACCCCGATATCAACAAAGGCACCAAAATTGGTCACATTGGTCACAATACCAGGCAATTTCATGCCAATACGCAAGTCCTCAATATGATTTACCCCATCGGTAAAACTGAAAGCTTCAAACTGTTCACGCGGATCGCGGCCAGGCTTAGCCAATTCTTTCAAAATATCATTTAAAGTAGGCAAACCTACTTTCTCATTCACATAAGTCTGAAGCTTGATCTGCTTACGCAAGGTATCATTCTTCATCAACTCTGCTACAGAACAACCAAGATCTTTCGCCATCTGCTCTACAATAGCATAACTTTCAGGGTGAACAGCACTTGCATCCAGAGGGTCTTTCGCATCACGGATACGCAGGAAACCAGCAGCCTGCTCAAATGCTTTATCGCCTAAACGAGCCACTTTCAACAAGTCTTTACGTGTTTTGAAAGGCCCATGCTGATTACGATATTCTACAATATTCTGAGCTAATGTAGATCCAAGGCCTGACACGTAAGAAAGCAATTGCTTAGAAGCTGTATTCAGCTCTACCCCTACGCCATTCACGCAGCTTGTCACCACATCATCCAGTGAAGCCTGTAGTTTGGTCTGATCAACATCGTGTTGGTATTGTCCGACACCAATCGACTTAGGGTCAATCTTTACCAATTCTGCCAATGGGTCCATTAAACGACGACCGATCGACACCGCGCCACGTACTGTGATATCCTGATCAGGGAACTCGTCACGGGCCACTTCAGAAGCAGAGTAAATAGAAGCACCACTTTCATTTACCATTACCACTGCTACATTCGGTATATGCAATCCACGGACAAACTCTTCAGTTTCGCGGCCTGCTGTACCATTACCGATAGCAATCGCTTCAATATCAAATTTCTGCACCAAATGCTTTACCAAAGCCGCAGATTCAGCATTTCTGTTTTTCTCGTGTGGGAAAATCGCATTGTATTCCAGCAATTTACCCTGTCTGTCCAAAGCAACCACCTTGCAACCTGTCCTGAAACCAGGATCAATCGCCAATACATTCTTCTGTCCCATTGGCGCAGCAAGCAATAACTGGCGCGCATTGTCTGCAAATACCTTAATTGCTTCTTCGTCAGCTTTTTGCTTGGTTGTCATCCTTGCCTCTGTTTCCATAGAAGGACGTAACAAACGCTTATAGCAATCGTCAATCGCAATTTTTACCTGAGCCGACGCATCATTCTTTCCTTTCAGGAACAAACCATCCAGTAAGCTCACCGCTTCTTCCTCTTCAGGTAAAAGATCCATCATCAGGATCAACTCTTTTTCACCACGGCGCATTGCAAGCACACGGTGCGATGGCGCACTTTTAGCAGCTTCAGACCATTCGAAGTAATCTTTAAACTTGATCCCCTCCTGTTCTTTACCGGCAATAACTTTTGTTTTATAAACACCTTTCTCAGCAAATACAGTACGCATTTTCACACGCGCTTCCTGATTCTCACTGATCATCTCGGCAATGATATCACGAGCCCCCTGTAAAGCCTCTTCAAAAGAAGCTACACCTTTTTCATCATCGACATACTTGGCTGCTTCAGCTGCCAGGTCAAATTTATCCTGATCGAAAATAGTCAAAGCCAAAGGCTCCAGCCCTTTCTCACGCGCCACACTTGCCTTCGTTTTACGCTTAGGTTTGTAAGGCAGATAAATATCTTCCAGCTCCGACATTGTTTCAGCCGCATTGATTTTATCTTTCAGTTCATCAGTCAGCTTACCTTGTTCTGCAATCGACTTCAATACAGCATCACGACGCTTATCGAGTTCCAGCAACTGTGTCATACGGTCACGGACTGCTGCTACCTGTACTTCATCCAGACTCCCCGTCTGCTCCTTGCGGTAGCGGGAAATAAAAGGAACAGTACCACCTTCATCCAACAACTTGACAGTAGCAATTACCTGATTTACACCAATGGATAACTCTTTGGCGATCTTCTCAAAATGAGACATAAATGAAAGAAATTAAATTGATCGAAATTACCGGCAGCACAAAAACAAATTAGCCAGCCGTTAATACAAAAATGCGCTTTTATTTCATAGCTGGCAATATTGAAAATATGTTAAAATTAGTGTATATGAAGGTGCGATGTGTTTGGGTATTGATGTGTTCGTGTACCATTCTAAAGCAT
>CAZNHL010000036.1:43021-45290 GCA_964572965.1 uncultured Bifidobacteriaceae bacterium | reverse complement strand
TCCCTGTCCGATAGGAATATGCAGACCAATGTATGATAACCCTCCCTCTGGGGTGTAGTCAGACGGGTTAATGTTTTTACCGGTGTTGTTTTCATAGCCAAGTTTAACATCTGGCCCAAACCACAACGGGATTTTTAAACCCAGATCGGTATAGCCATAGTATTTTGTACCTCCATATGTTTTGCTAACAACATCTGCGTCAAATTCAGGGTCAAATTGTCCACGGGCAATCCGTAGTTCCATTTGCGCGGAACCACTTAATGTTTTAGCTCTGTAAGTGACAGGGTGATTTGTTAAAATGAGATTGTAGAAATCTGTGAGGGTAAATATTTTAAGGCTATCCTGCACCTGACCCTGGGCGAGCAGGGGCAGGAGAAGGATAGTCGTATATGTAATCAGTTTATTAAAAGGCCTCATTTAAATGTATTTATATATTACTAATCATGAAATGCGTCCGTCAAACGGCTTATTTTTTCTTTTCATAGTAATGTTTATCATCTTCCGGAGCTTTTTTTAAGCTAGGAGGGAAACCATTCATCTGTCTCCAGAACTCATACCAGATAGGAACATCGTCCAGCATGATCCAGCCCTTTGCTCCAACGCCCATACGTAGTCTGTTTGGCCAGGGAGTGTCGTTGGGATCAGGAACTACAAGCACCCTGAATTTACCATTAGAGCTTTCGACAAAATCTATCACTTTTACGAGCCCTCCGAAAGTACCGACTGCCACACTAGGCCATCCGGAGAATTGAAGTGCAGGGAAACCGTCAAACTGCAAACGAACCTTTCTGCCTTCACTCAACAAGGGTACATCCATCGGATAGACATATATTTCAGTTGCCACACTCGGATTGGCAGGCATAATGGTTACTACAGCCTCACCTTCTTTGATCGTTTGTCCCAAGCCTGATTTAAGTGCTTTTACAACAGTACCGGTTTGCGGGGCAACAATGAAATACTGAGATGCACGGATTTCCATGTTAGAATATTCATTGCGCAATTTTGAAAACTGTCCTTCGGCATCATGTACATAAGCAATAGTAGCATTCAGGTCAGATTCTGCTTTGGAAATTTTCTCGCTATATTCAGCTTTGATAGAGTTGAACTCAATTTTTGCATTGAGGAAGTCATTTCTTGAAGAGTTCAGCTTGTTCTGTGTAGTATAAATTTTTGCAGTTGTTTCTTGAAATTTAACTTTTCGTCTTTCTATTTCAACAGCAGAAATCAAGCCTTTTTCATACATTGATTCACTTCGTTTGAACTGATCTTCGGCTATTTTCTGACCGATTTTTTCAGCTTCCAGGTCAATACTGTCACTGGTAACTTTAAGTCTGTATTGTTCCAGTTTGTTTACAGCTTTGTTGGTAGAAAACTCATATGCATTTTTCAAAGCTTCAATTTGATGTCTTAGCGACCCAACTTTATCTTCTGTAGATGCAATGCCTTCTTGTTTCGCTTTTAATTGCTCTTTTAGCCTGATCAGTAACTCAGGATCAAAGAACTTGTCTTTTATTTCTGCAAGAATCAGGATAGTGTCTCCTTTATTAACCTTTTCCCCTTCAGCAATTCTCCATTCAATAATCCGTCCGGCAATGGCTGATTCTATAGTCTGAGGACGGTCTTGCGGTTTAAGTGCTGTTAAAGAACCTTCTGTAGAGAATATGTTTTGTTGCCATGGGAAAAACATGATAACAAAAAGAAAAGTAACAATAACAATGATGACTTTGGCTATTCTTTTCCCTGAAGAATAGTTGTTAAGCATTGCCATTGAATGCAGTTCTTCAGTATTAATATGATCTTTTACGGTGTTGTCAGTAAGATTTAACATGGCAAATTATTCATTAGAAACTGACAAAATATCTTGTAATTCAGTTCTGGAAGCTAAAGCGTTGAAATCGCCTTCTGCAATGAGCTCTCCATTTTTTAATACAAGAATATTGTCACATTGTGCAAGTACCATAGGGTCATTGGTAATACATACTAATGACCAGTGATTGTCAGGAGAGAAAAGGAAGTTAACAAGTTTTCTTTTCTCTGGCTTAGACATGGTGCCAAGAAAATCATTTAGTAATAATAGTCTCGGACGTTCTGCTATAGCCCGGGCCAGAATGATACGTTTGATTACATTTGTAGAGAAGCCTTTTCCTCCTGCAACCATTTCGGTGTTTAGCCCGTCGGGAAGTGCATTTACGGTATCAGATAAACCGACATTTTCTATGGCCCACATCACATCAAGGATGTTGGTGCGTGAAATACCCATTGAGATATT
>CAZNHL010000036.1:22305-43011 GCA_964572965.1 uncultured Bifidobacteriaceae bacterium | reverse complement strand
ATTTAGGCCTTCAGCTAAGGCATTGCAGGTATCAAGCATATCAAGATCTGCAAAAATCTGCTTTATTTCTTCTTTGCTCAGATAAGGGTTTACTATATGGATATTGTCGTAGATAGTGCCTTCAAAAATGTCGTCTTTGAAAACGTACTTACCCACGTTGTCGCGAAGGCTGTTCAGATCAATGTCGCGTAGCGAAAGACCATCAAGCGTAATAATACCTTCATAGTTATGAAGTATACCTGCAATGATTTGTACAAGGGTGAATTTACCCGATTCATTGTATCCTGCAATGGCTAGCTTTTGACCAGATTTTACCTCAAAAGAAAGGTTTCTAAGTGCAGTACTTTTTTTGCCGGACGGATACTTATAATTCAGGTTTTTGATTTTTACATGAAGACCGGACTCTTCTTTACTTCTTGGCATAATAATACCGCTGTCCCGTTCCAGAGGAAGGTCAGTTACATACCCGATTTTATCAACCGCAGTGAGCATATCGTAAATAATATCCATATTTACGATGATTTTTTCTACGGCATTGATAATCATCAGGATTACAATTTCTGTAGCAACAAACTGCCCAAGTGTAATTTGTTTATCGATCACAAGTAAACTACCCATGATTAATACCCCGCCTACAATGGCTGTTTTGAACAGGATAATGTAGGCAAATTGATTGATCAGAACTTTGAAATGGGCTTTTCTTGATTTAAGGTAATTGTTGAGGTACTGATCCATTTTTTGTAAAGGAAGGTTTGTAAAACCTGCCAGTTTAAAAGGGATCATTGTTCTGGCAAGCTCTTCCAGCCAATGGGCAATTTTGTACTTGTATTTAGACTCGTATATACTTGTTTTTAAACCTTTAGGTCCTGTGTAATAAAGGATCAGGAAAAGGGTAGTAAAAAGAAGGATACCAAAGAATACGAAGAATGGATGATAAAACGAAAGAAGAATTAAACCGAACAGGATCTGAAGAACAGCCTGTGTCATATCTATGAGAAGTTTTGGAAGGCCTTTTTGAACAGTGAGAATGTCAAAAAAACGGTTCATCAATTCCGGGGCATATGACTTAAAAAGGGATTCAATTTTTACTTTAGGTATCCTGTAGGCAAATTCAAAAGCGGCTTTGGCAAAAATTCTTCGCTGCAAAACCTCCACCATGGCCATTTGCATAATTTGCAGAGCTCCGCTGACTAAAACACCCAGAATTACAAGTGTAATCAGAAGGACGACGGAATTGAAAATAAGACCGCCTGAAACGAAGTTAATAATAGCTTGTACCCCAATTGGTAAGGAAAGGGAGAATACCCCAATGATAACCGCATAAATGTAAACGTAACCGATATCTTTTTTTTCTGTGCCTAATAGTCTGAAAAGCCTGCGCGAAGGAGTCATTTCGCTTTCTTCTTCTCCTGTTTTCGAATCGTTATTGATACTTACCAGTGGCTGTAATGAGGCGGGAGTAAGAAAAATAATTTGATTGTTAAACTTGTCGCCCAGCTCGCTTCTGGTAACAAAACGTGAAAGGTGCTCAAACTCATATTCCGTTTCTTCGAATCTGCCATTATGATAATGAATGGAATATCTTTTATTGTTTCTTTTTTCCAGAATAACAGGATAAAAGAAATCGTTCCGATTCTCAAAGACAATGATAGGAAAATCCAGGTCGTCTAGAATAGCATCTAGTTTCTGGGGCGAGTTGTATTGCTGCAACATCAACATCTTGATTTTACTGCTTGTTTCAATGATATCATTGATTAGTAGCAGTACATCATGATGTCGTTCGTTACCTTCTAGGTAAATATCATCTCTCAAGTCGAATGGGTTATAGTTATGACCTATCAACTTGGCGACTCTATTAATTACGTCGTCAATCTGTGCTGGATCCATGAAGGCAAATATATGTTAATAGTGTTAATTACAAATGTATTGCAGGCGCATTCTAAAAACAAATATTTATCTTTGTTGGCTATAATAAATAGATGATATGGTGAACGACCCTGAATTAAACGGAAAATACCTGGGAACTATTACAAAAGATTTCGTAAAAGTGGCCGATTTTTTAAAGGAAGCTTCTTATCAGGTGCGTAGCCGCAATATTTCTCAGCATCCTATTTTTGTGATGTCGCGCCAAAGTATTGCACTAGGTCAGTTACTACTCGGCGTAGGAGAGAGAGAGAACGAGTGGAATTATAATTTCTCTTTAGCAGAAGAATTTATTCAGCGTAAGTTGATAGAGGAAGATGCTGTTGAAGAGTTTAACAGAATATATGGGAACCCTGATGAGTTTTGTTGCATTTTCGTAACTGAAGGCGAGTTTACAAATTTTATATTCCTTCCTTACCCTGACGAAAATGATTCTGTAATCGGTCATTAATGATGCTGCTAAAAGATGCTTACATATGCCTGGGGAGTAATGAAGGCGATAGGGATTTAAATATCGCAGAGGCTGTTCAGAAGATGCACTTATTGGGGGGTGTTTTCAGGAAGTCGTCGTTATATGAGTCAGAACCCTGGGGGGTGAGTGAACAACCTTGGTTTTTGAATCAGGTGCTTATTTTGAAAACTACTTTACCGGCTGAGATATTATTGGCTGGTTTACAAAAGATAGAAACTGAACTCGGACGCATACGGGTTCAAAAGTGGGGACAAAGGATTATAGATCTCGATATTTTATTTTACGGAGATGAAATAATTGAGGAAGAAGATTTAATAGTGCCGCATCCGCGTATTTCTGAAAGAAGGTTTAACTTATTGCCACTTAATGAGCTTAGTCCTGATTTAATACATCCTTTATCGGGGAAAGATATAACCATGCTCTTAAAGGAGTGTAAAGATGACCTGGCTGTAAGAATTATATCATAAAAAAAGGGTTCCGATGAAAATCGGAACCCTTTTTTTATGATGCCTGTATGTTAATTACTTTAGTGTCTTCTTCTTCCTCTTCAGTTTTCTGGTCCAGTTTTTCATAGACAGAATTATTACTTACATATTCAGGGACCAACTCTTTCATTTTGCCGATGATTTTATAATTGTCCTGTGAAGTAAATAAGTTAACCAGTTCGTTGATTTCTTTCGAGATAACCTGATATTCATATTCACGAACTGTAGCAATCATGATTTTTGAATGATGGGTTGGTTGCGTATTTTCTTTGGTGTTTAGTAGTTCTTCATAAAGTTTTTCACCCGGACGCAGTCCTGTGAAGGTTATTTGAATGTCTTTTCCCAAAGTTAATCCTGATAGCTTGATCATCTTTTTAGCCAGATCAACAATCTTTACAGATTGTCCCATGTCAAACAGGAAAATCTCACCGCCTTCGCTCATAGCGCCAGCTTCTAATACAAGCTGACATGCTTCGGGGATGGTCATAAAGTATCTGGTAATTTCCGGGTGGGTAATTGTTACCGGTCCTCCTTCCGCAATTTGTTTTTTGAAGCGTGGTATTACTGAACCGTTAGAGCCGAGTACATTACCAAAACGGGTTGTAACGAATCTTGTCACTTTACCCTGATTGATTGTTTCCCTGTTTAATGATTGTATGTAAATTTCAGCAATACGTTTTGATGCACCCATGACACTTGTCGGGTTTACCGCTTTATCTGTAGAAACCATTACAAATTTCTGGATGTTAAATTCTACAGAAAGATCTGCAACGTTTTTTGTGCCTCCAATATTTGCCAATACTGCCTCTGAAGGGTTTTCTTCCATAACAGGTACGTGTTTGTAGGCAGCGGCATGGTAAACAATATCCGGTTTGAATGTTTCAAAAACTTTGCGCATACGGGCTTTGTTTCTTACATCCGCAATGATTGTTTCGAAGCTGGCCTTGATCGGCATTTCAGAAATGTCCAATTCAAGGTCATATAAAGCTGTTTCGCTTTGATCCAGCAGTAAAACATGCTTCGGGTTAAAACGAAGAACCTGACGTACAATTTCACTGCCTATTGAACCGGCAGAACCGGTCACCAGTACAGTTTTGGCTTCAATGTCTTTTCTTACAGAAAGATTGTCCAGGTTGATTTGAGAACGGCCAAGCAGGTCTTCAATATTTACCTCCTTGATTTGTTTTAAGCTCAATTCTCCATTGATCCATTTTTCGACCGGAGGAACTGTACGTACATGTATGCCTAGTGCAAGGCACTTGTCCACGATCATATTTTTGCGTTCAGGGCTTATTTTCTGAATAGCAATAATAACTTCCTGTATATTTTTATTTATAATGATTTCTTCAAGTTTTTTACTTGAATAGATATTAACTCCTTCAAGCATATTTTTTGCTTTGCGTCTGTTATCATCAACAAAAGCAACTATCTGAAACAGACCATTGGCGTGATTTAATGTTCTTTTTACGATTACCCCTGCTTCGCCTGCTCCATAAATAACGACGTTTGTTTTCTTGACGTGCTGGTTTTTGTATTCGAAGTAAGAAATTTTAGCAACAATCCTGAAAGATGCCATGCAGAACATGGAAATCAAGTAGTCAATCAATAAGACAGAAAGCGGTGTAATAAGGGAGTCAAGCGTGAGCTGTGATAATAGATCGATCGTTACAAGCACTCCCAGACTCGCGGTAAGAGCCAGGAAGAGTTTTTTCGCATCTTCTGTGCTCGTGTATCGGATAATGCCGGCATAAGGCTTGAAAAAGTAAAAGAAGCCCAGTTTTACTATAAGAACTACAGCCAGAGATAAAGAAATATTAATCCATAATTCTTCGTGAATTTCAAAATTGAGTCTCAATAAGTAGGCCGCCACAATGGAGAAGATACATATAGCTATATCCATCTGAAGCACAATCCACCTCGAAACTCTTTGAGAAAATAAGAATCTTAACATAGTCAGTTATAAGTTATAAAGCCCAATATATGATAGGAGAGGTTATGTCGTTTATTCCTTTTGGGGTTAATATGTAACTAAAATAATTAAGGAATGAATTTTAGCTACAGTAAAAGTAGTTACAAAAGTAATTGATTATTGCAGTAATGTCAATTTTATGCAGGGTTTAAAAAAATGAAAGCCTGATATTTAATTAAAAATACCAGGCTCTTTGAGTTATACAAGCAGAAATTAAACTCCGGCAACTTCAGCAGTAGCCTCTATCTTTTTAACAAGACCTTGTAAGACTTTACCAGGCCCGCATTCTACAAATGTAATTGCGCCGTCAGCAAACATGTTTTGAACAGATTGGGTCCATTTTACAGGAGCAGTCAGTTGTGAAACCAGGTTAGCCTTAATTGTAGCTACATCTTTAGTAGCAACAGTGCTTACGTTCTGGTAAATAGCACATTGGGGTTCTGAGAAGCTTGTTGCGTTGATAGCCGCTTCAAGTTCTACACGGGCCGGCTCCATTAACGGAGAGTGGAAAGCTCCGCCTACAGGTAATACCAAAGCACGTTTAGCGCCTGCTGCTTTCATTTCTTCGCAAGCTCTTTCAATTCCTTTTACAGAACCGGAGATTACCAGTTGTCCCGGGCAGTTATAATTAGCAGCTACCACTATGTCGCCTGCCGCTGCAATGTTTTTACAGATTTCGTCAACTTTTTCGTCAGCAAGAGCCAGAATTGCAGCCATTGTGCCAGCTTCAACTTCGCAGGCTTTTTGCATCGCCAATGCTCTTTTTGAAACCAGTTTTAAGCCATCTTCGAAAGATAATGCTCCGGCAGCTACCAGGGCCGAAAATTCTCCTAATGAGTGGCCTGCAACCATGTCCGGTTTGAAATCAGGTGTGATGGCCGCCAAAACCACAGAATGAAGGAAAATTGCAGGTTGTGTTACTTTTGTCTGTTTCAATTCGTCTTCAGTACCGCTGAACATAATGTCAGTAATGCGGAATCCAAGGATTTCATTGGCTTTTTCAAACAGCTCCTTTGCTTTGGCAGAATTTTCATATAAATCCTTGCCCATACCAACAAATTGTGAACCTTGTCCGGGGAATACGTATGCTTTCATCAACTTTAAATTATAAGATTTTTTGATTTGAAGATTCTGGATTATCTGAAGACTGAAATTGGTTTTAACCAATTTTTGCACGCTTTTTAATTATTCAGCCTTCAAATATCAAGCCTTCCGTATTTAAATCCAATCAATCTTTAAATTTTAAAATCTTCTAATATCAAAAACTATCTGATTATTTGCACCCAGCCTTTGAAAGTCTGATTACGCTGACCTTTATTCAGGATATTGAATTTGACATCAGCCTGATAGTAATAAACACCGTCTGCCATATCTTTTCCATCCCAGTTGATATTGACGTCGTCTGATTTTTTGAATACCAGTTTTCCCCAGCGGTTATAAACTTTGAAGTCTACTTCGTCCACAAACCTGGCAGGGTTGATTGGCTGGAAAAGCTCGTTTTTGCCATCTCCGTTTGGAGTGAAAACGTTAGGTAATTCAAAGCAGTAGCAATTGTCCACACATACTTTTTCACTTTTCTCGCTTGCGTATTTCTTGCCTTCAAAATTTATAACAACTTGTACCTGATAACAACCTGCATAACCATCGGTTTGCTGATGGATGTAGGAGGTGTCATGAGTGGTGGCCAGTAATTGAGTCTCATCAGTATCGTTGTCAGAGAAATAAAGATTGAATTCCCTGAAACTTGCACAGGAGTTTCCATATTTCCAGCTTACAACATTATCGTAAGGCGGAAGAGGAGCAGGCTGGCTGCAATCGAGACCGGGACAGCCTCCTGTTACCGTAATAGGAGGAGGTGTTGTTTTTGTGCTGAAAGGGGTTACTTCCTGTATTTGAGATTTACTCATAATTGAGTCTTTATTTTCGTCAAAGCAGTATTTACCAACAGCCTCCACATAGAAGCTGTCAGTTCTGCAATTGATCAGGTTTTGTACAGTGAAAGTACTGTCGGACCCGTTGGCTCTTGCTACCCGTTTATTTCCGGGATAAGAATAAATATTGAAATGCGAAGTGTTCCATGGTAATGCGTTCGGGGTCCACGATAATTTTGCAGCCCCGTCCAGCGCTTGTGTTTTTAAATATAAAGTTGTTGCCGGTTCCGAGTTAAAGATTTTGTTGTTAGCGTCCGTAAGCTCTATATAGTAAGTATAAGCTTTGTCGGCTGTGTTTAGGCCGGAGTCAGTATACAAGGTGTCGGTAGGTGCTGCTATCTGGGTAAATGCAGCAGAGCTGCCTGCTTCTTTTCTGAAAACTTTGTAAGTATATGGAGGAACAGCAGTAGGAGGAAGCGAAGCTGTTGTACTTGGTTTACGCCAGACAAGGTCTATGCTTCCTGCGGCAGATGTATTAGTAACAGAAATAGTGGTAATTAAAGGATTGTCAGAACCCAGCGTTACTTTTCTTGCAAGGGAAAGCTGGCTTTGGCCTTTACCCGGAGATGGAAATACTGCCATCAGCATATAGTAATAAGAAATACCTCCCTTAAGGCCTTTATTTTTGTTATTGTCCAGATACGTATTAGTACTTGCCGGTACTTGTGCAATCAGCTCGTAGTTGCTTGGCAGGGCCAGGCCGTCCTTACAGGGTTCAAAGGTATAGGAGGAATCGCAGGTTGCACGATATATGTATATCATAATACCCGATTGTGAACAAAGGGTACCATAGTTTGCCCAGTTCAGCCTGATGCTATTGCTTGTTTCTGCGGTAAGCGTAGTAAGTACCGGTTTAGGGCCTAAAACTTTGATATTCAGAGAACGGACATCTGTTAACTGATTAGCTATGGTGGAGAGTTGGTCAATGGCTTTGAAAACAGCCTGATAGGGTTGGTTTCTTACCTGGTTACAGCCTGTTGTCCACTGGATATAAGCTTTCATTGGAGAGGTGTATGGGTTGCCTCCCTGGACGGTGACCTGCATATTAGGAGTTGTTATATCGGTGGAGAGGAATGGTTGTCCATACCACTCCAGTCTGATCCGTTCGTTAGGGTCAGGGTCAGTAACTCTTATTGAATCTTTCAGTGTTGTGCCTACTTCTGCAATCAGTTGCCGGTTACAGACTCCGGGTGGCAACTCCAAAACAGGAGGGTTGTTTTGGAAATCCCCTACAATAATCTGCATATCTCTTACTACATAGCCAATGTCTCTGCCATTGCGCCATTCTGTTACTTTAATGGCAATATTGTAAGAGCCTGGTACATTTGGTGCGTTCCAGATGATCTGCCCTGTTTTTGGGTCAATGGTAAGGAAAGGGCGGCCGCCGGTTGTTGTTTCTCCACCCTGTGCATCGGCTGGGTTTTGATAACCCGGTACATTTCTCCCGCCATCTGTTTTAGGGGGTATTAACTCAAAGCTAAGGCTGTCGCCGTCAGGGTCATAAGCGCCGGGAGTATAGGTGTAAATCTTATTTTGAGTAGCCTGGTCGATGGGTGGTACTGTCAGTACAGGAAGTGCATCTCTTCCGATCAGAGGGTTTACTGTTATTTTTGAGTCAATATAGAGGTATTGATCACCGGAACTGGACATGTTCAAAATACCATTGATCCTGGCAAAATCTTTATAAGTTATTGTAAAGTTTGCTGCGCCGCTGAATGTGTGTACTAATACAAATCTACACATGGTTGTTGCTGTTACTCTAGAATTTAGAGAAGGATATATAACATAACTTGTAGGCTTACCTGTTACAGCACTCGTGTTATCTCCGAAGTCAAGAATTCCTTGGTCTATTGCAAGTCCCGGGTTTGTTCCTGTAGTTTCTTTCGCTCCATAGGGTTTGGCAAGCTGGTCATAATTGTAATAAAGCGTGAGGGTGAAAGTATATTTATATGGATTTGTAGCATCCCTTACTGCTGTAATATCTCCTGCCTTGATATGTGTCGCAAATGTTTTTTGCGACAGAATTAACAGGGTAATTATACTGAAGAGAAGAAAAATTTTAGCTTTCAAGGTAATCGATAATTTAATGTGATCAGAATCTGAGACAAATTAAGTAATAATACCGAGTAACAAAACCAAAAAGGTGTAAAATGCCCTTTGGAAAAGTTCAGTCTGGCCAGGTTGGAAAAGTTAATTTAGAGTGAGTTTAAATTATATCTAAAGTTGCATCCTAATCCATCTGAGAGTAAATTTGATGGTTTTGTGTTAAGTATAATTAAAATAACTAAAATCCTAAGTAATTATTATGAGTTGGCTGTCAAAAACTTTTACAAGCTCACTGGGGAAAAAGGTGGTAATGTCCCTGACGGGATTGTTCCTGTGCACCTTTCTGGTAGTTCACCTGATCGGTAACTTGCAGTTGTTGAAAAACGACGGAGGAGAAGCATTTAATTTGTATGCTAACCTGATGGCGCACAATCCTTTGATCGAAACGGTTTCATTTGGTCTTTACTTTTTCATCATTGTGCATACTGTGATGGCGATTGTTTTGACTTATCAGAATAGAAAATCCCGCCCGGTTGATTATGCAGTAACTAATAAGAAATCAACCTGGGAGTCGAGAAGCATGATGTTGCTTGGGACTTTGATTCTTTTCTTCCTGATCGTGCACATGGGCGATTTCTGGTATAAGTACAAGATTAGTGAGGACTGGACTTATGGATATAAAACATATGGAAACCTGGTAATCAGAGATATTTATTCACTGGTGGTTCATGAGTTTAAAGAATTGGATCATATGCTGATTTATGTTGTGGCTCAGTTTGTATTGGCTTTCCACTTACGTCACGGTTTTCAGAGTGCCTTCCAGTCTTTGGGTCTGAACCACGTAAAATATACTCCGGCTATTCAGTTTGTAGGAAACGCTTTCTCGATTTTGATTCCGTTAGGTTTCGTTATCCAGCCACTTTACGTTTTCTTTAACTAATCCTTGTCTGACTTTAAATAATAGATTGATATGTACGAAATAGCTAACGAAAAAGTCCTTGATTCTAAAATCCCGGCAGGGGAGTTAGAAAGCAAGTGGACCAAATATCGTTCTACCGTTTCTTTGGTAAACCCGGCTAACAAGCGTAGCATTGAAGTGATTGTTGTGGGTACCGGTCTGGCCGGAGCAGCAGCAGCAGCTTCTTTGGCTGAAATGGGTTACAAAGTGAAAACGTTCTGTTTCCAGGATTCTCCACGCCGTGCGCACTCTATTGCAGCTCAGGGTGGTGTGAATGCAGCTAAGAATTATCAAAATGACGGTGACTCTGTTTACCGTTTATTCTACGATACTATTAAAGGTGGTGACTACCGTGCACGTGAAGCAAACGTTCACCGTTTGGCTGAAGTGTCAGGTGCCATCATTGACCAATGCGTTGCACAAGGTGTTCCTTTTGCACGTGAATATGGCGGGATGCTTTCAAACCGTTCATTCGGTGGTACTCAGGTACAACGTACATTTTACGCAGCAGGTCAGACTGGTCAGCAGTTGTTATTAGGGGCTTATTCAGCACTTGAGCGTCAGATCGGTATCGGTACTGTAACCCAGTACAGCCGTCACGAAATGCTTGAAGTAGTAACTATCGATGGTAAATGCCGTGGTATCATTGCACGTGACCTGGTAACCGGTAAATTAGAAAGACATTTCGGCCATGCAGTGTTGCTTTGTACTGGCGGCTACGGTAACGTATTCTTCCTTTCTACAAATGCAATGGGTTCTAACGTAACTGCTGCATGGAAAGCTCATAAAGCAGGCGCTTTCTTCGGAAACCCTTGCTATACTCAGATTCACCCTACTTGTATCCCAGTTTCAGGTGACCATCAGTCTAAATTGACTTTGATGTCTGAGTCTCTTCGTAACGATGGTCGTATCTGGGTTCCTAAAAAGCAAGGTGATAACCGTCCTGCCAACGAAATTGCAGAAGACGAAAGAGATTACTATTTGGAAAGAAGATATCCTGCTTTCGGTAACCTTGTACCTCGTGATATTGCGTCACGTGCTGCAAAAGAGCGTTGCGATGCAGGTTTCGGTGTAGGTACTTCTAAATTGGCTGTTTACCTTGATTATGCTGCTGCCATTGAACGTTATGGTAAAACAGAAGCAAACAAGAAAGGTATTCATAATGCTGATGCTGAACAGATCACGATCTGGGGTAAAGAAGTAGTAAAAGAGAAATATGGTAACCTGTTCGATATGTACAAACAGATCACAGGTGAAGATCCATATGAAGTTCCGATGCGTATTTATCCTGCTGTTCACTACACAATGGGTGGACTTTGGGTAGATTACAATTTGATGACTACGGTACCGGGTTTGTATGCTTTGGGAGAAGCTAACTTCTCTGACCACGGAGCAAACCGTTTGGGTGCTTCTGCTTTGATGCAGGGTCTTGCTGATGGTTACTTCGTAATTCCTTATACTATCGGAGCATATCTTTCAGGAGAAATCAGAACTAAAGCAATTCCTACAACTCACGAAGCTTTCGAAGCTGCAGAGAAAAAAGCACAGGATCAAATCAATAAATTCTTCTCTATCAAGGGAACGAAGACAGTTGATTATTTCCACAAGAAGTTAGGTAACATCATGTGGGATAAGTGCGGTATGGCACGTAACGAAGCTGGTCTGAAAGAAGCGATTTTAGAAATCAGAGAATTGAGAAAACAATTCTGGTCTGATTTGCGTGTACCGGGTGAAGCTAACGAATTGAACCCTGAATTGGAAAAAGCAGGCCGTGTGGCTGACTTTATCGAATTAGGTGAATTGATGTGTATTGACGCGCTTCACAGAAATGAATCTTGCGGAGGTCACTTCCGTGAAGAATATCAGACTGAAGAAGGTGAAGCAAATCGTGATGATGAAAACTATGCTTATGTAGCGGCCTGGCAATATGTTGCCGAAAGCCAGTTTACACTACATAAAGAAGAGTTGAAATACGAAAACATCAAAATTGCACAAAGAAGCTATAAATAAGAGTTTTTAAGCGAATAGCGATTAGTTAATAGGGAGTAGGGTTGCAAATAGTAGCGGCTTGAAAAGTCTTAAAATGGATAAAATCAGTTCATATAAAGATTTGATTGTCTGGCAAAAGTCGAAAGACTTAGCCCTCAAGTGCTATAGTGTCACTAAGTTATTCCCTTCGGATGAACGCTTTGGGCTGGTACCGCAAATTAACCGAGCTGCGGTTTCTGTTTCGTCAAATATCGCAGAAGGTTGGGGAAGATCGACTACCGGTTATTATTTGCAATTTTTGAGAGTAGCGAGAGGTTCTTTATTTGAGTTGGAAAGTTTACTGATTATAGCTTCAGAAATGAATATGGTAACTGAAGGTATTCAAATAGAAATTACTTCGCTAATCGAAGAAATTGGAAAAATGTTAAATGTGTTAATTAAACGAATTGAAAATAAAGTAGCTATTAGCTAGGGATTCCCTAAACACTATTGGCTATATCCTAAATCCTAATCCCATGGAAGGAAATATGAATCTCACACTGAAAGTGTGGAAACAAAAGAACTCAAACGTAAAAGGCGAACTTGTTGATTACAAAGTGAAAGATATCTCTCCTGATATGTCTTTCCTTGAAATGTTCGACGTGTTGAACGAAGACCTTGTTAATAAAGGAGAAGAGCCGATTGCATTTGACCATGACTGTCGCGAAGGTATTTGCGGTATGTGTTCTATGTACATCAATGGCCGTCCGCACGGACCAAAAGGCGGTATCACTACCTGCCAATTGCACATGCGCTCATTCCAGGATGGCGATACTGTTGTGGTTGAACCTTGGAGAGCAACAGCTTTCCCTGTGTTGAAAGACTTAGTAGTTGACCGTTCGGCATTTGACCGTATCATTGCAACTGGTGGTTTCGTATCAGTAAATACAGGTAACGCTCAGGATGCAAACAATTTGCCTATTTCTAAAGAAAATGCTGATGAGGCTTTTGCAGCAGCAGCTTGTATCGGATGTGGTGCTTGTGTAGCAGCTTGTAAAAATGCTTCTGCAATGTTGTTCGTTTCTGCTAAAGTGTCACAGTTGGCATTGTTGCCACAAGGACAGGCTGAAAGACAATCCCGTGTTGAAAATATGGTGGCTCAGATGGATGCTGAAGGTTTCGGTAACTGTTCAAATACAGGTGCTTGTGCTGCAGAATGTCCAAAAGAAATTTCACTAACTAACATCGCACGTTTGAATAGAGAATATTTAGGTGCTAAATTGTCGTCTAATAACGTTTAATCTTAAGAGATATCATGAATAAAGTAAATATTTTCAGCGTATTCGCTCTTGCAGGTACAGTATTAATGGCTGGTTGCAAAACTAATCAGCCAATGTTTGCAGGGACTGTATATAGTGCTTATATCCTTGGTGCAATCTTTGTTGTATTACTTGTTTGGGTAATGAGAAAATTCTTGTAGTTCTAAAGACTTTAAGTATTGAAAAGCGGGCTTAAGCCCGCTTTTTTGTTTTACACCAGTTCTAATCATTATTCAATTACCTTTCGTACAAGTAGTATCTTTTAATAAAGAAATTATGTTTGATGATTTTTTACAGCACTTTCAGCATTTTCTGATATTTATACCGGTCACATTCATGGCTTTATTCCATGTTGTAAATCCTATCGGTTCTGGTATTCTGTTTCTTAACCTTACTCCCTTTGCTACTAATACAACAAGGAGGACACTTGCCAGAAAAATAGCTGTAAATGCCTTTGTGATTATGAGTATTGTACTGTTGGTCGGTATCTATATGCTTAAGCTTTTCGGTATTACAATTCCTGTGGTTCAGGTTTGCGGAGGGATGATGATTTTTAATATGGGCTGGCAGTCTTTGCAAAAGGATGAAGAGCCTGTTGGTACTGAAGGTGATAAAAAGCAATACCTCCAAGGTCAAGCCGACGATTTTGGAATTTACCAGAAGAAGGCATTTTATCCTTTTACTTTTCCCTTTACAGTCGGGCCCGGAACAATTGCAGTTACGTTAACGATTAGTGCAGAGTCTCTTACTAATACTTCAGTTAATAGTATTTATCAATATCTGGGGGCTTTTCTGGCTATTATGATGATCTCATTGACTATTTATTTGTGCTATAGTTATGCCGATTACTTTATAGCAAGAATGTCAGATCAGGTGCGGAAAGTGATTATGAAGATCCTTTCTTTTATATTAGCTTGTATTGGTGTACAAATTATCTTTAACGGTATCACTGAATTTATTAAATTACTCCACATAAATGGTATTTAACTCCAAAATCATATGCAAATTCTTTCTAAGATATTAATAGCACTGGTTGCCATAGAACATTTATATATTTTATGGGTTGAAATGTTTGCCTGGGAAACTGTAGGGAAAAAGATGTTTAAATCTTTGCCGGAAGATATGTTTACCAAGACTAAAGCACTGGCAGGCAATCAGGGGCTTTATAACGGTTTTTTAGCCGCAGGCCTTATCTGGTCTTTGCTTATCTCTAATATTGCCTGGTCATTTGCAATAGCGGCATTTTTCCTGAGTTGTGTGGCTATTGCGGGTATTTATGGTGCAATAAGCGCTCAGAAGTCTATTTTTTACAAACAGGCTTTACCGGCTATTATTGCGTTGTTATGCTTATTGATGGTTAGTAACTGATACCTAGTTTTCTGTAAATAAAACTCATCAGCCAGGCCGGTCCGATTAGGAGAAATTGAATATCCTTAAGGAATGATGGTTTATGACCTTCAATTTTATGCCCTATAAATTGCCCGATCCATGCAATAATGAATATAATGAGACATGTTTGCCACAGAGGAATAGAAAAAAGTTCGAGCTGTGCGCAAATCCAGAGACATATCAGTGCAAAGAGGAAGATGCCAATTGCCATTTTGGGAGATAATCTGATATAAAAGATCAGTACCGGAACAAGTGCTATATGAGCAAGCGTTATTGTGTAGCCGGCTGTCAGTTTTACACTAAAAAGTAAACCCACTATACTTAAAAAAATAGTGGGCACACAAATCCAGTGAATAAGCTCATTAGCAGGATTCTGATGGCTTTCTCCATATTCGTTAAACCATTGGTGTATTGTTTTCATATTCAGTACGATGGTTAATAAAATATACGGATAAATTACTTCATAGATTTATCAGGGAAAAATTCGTCAATAATGCTGTAAAGTAATTCTTTTGTAAGAGGTTTGTTTTTAAAGCCGGATACTTCGCTGATTGACTTAGCTCTTTCTGCATCATCCGGATTAATGGATGCTGACAGCATCATGATAATCAGAGATTTAACAGTTCTTTCAGGTAGTTTTTGAAACTCTTCAAGAAAATCCCAGCCACTCATGCCTGGCATATTGATATCCAGGAAAATAAGGTCTGGTGTTGGGAATGCCTCTATATTGGCATATTTACCCTGATTGGTAAGGTATTCCAGTGCTTCTTCTCCGCTCTCAACAATCTGAATAATTTTTGTACATTCAGATTTTTCAATCGCTTTTTTATGGATGAGGTTCGTTACTGCGTCATCATCAATGAGCAGGATGCAATTGAGTAATGTTCTCATTGGCTATTTGTTTTGGAATTGAAAAAAAGAAGGTGCTCCCCACATTAGGGATAGATTCTACCCATATTTGCCCACCGTGCAATTCAATTATTTTTTTGCAGTGTGCCAAACCTATGCCTGTCCCTTCATAAGCGGTTTTGCTATGTAAACGCTGAAAAATGATAAAGATTTTTTCTTTGAACCGCGGATCAATACCTATTCCATTATCCCGAATCATGAATTGCCATTGATCATGTTTTAATTTGGCATCTATAGTGATTTCTGGTGCAATATCTGTTTTGCAGAATTTCAGAGCATTGTTGATAAGATTTTGAAGTAAAAGCCTCAATTCTGTAGAATAAGCAGATATTTCAGGTAATTCATGTATATGAATCACAGCTTTTGTTTCTTTTATTTTTGCTTCAAGATCATGAAGGACATTGTCAAGAAGCATATTGCAGTTGACCAGGCTTAGTTCTCTGTCTTTGCCAAGCCTGCCATAATCGAGAAGCCCTGTGATCAGGCTTTTCATTCTTTCTGTTGCCTGAAGGGCATAGTCGACATACTGATTTTCTTCAGCATTAAGCTTTTCTTTAGTTTCTTCCTGAAGCATGGACATCAGGCTGTTTACAGTACGGAGAGGTTCCTGTAAATCGTGGGAAGCTATATAAGCAAACTGTTCCAACTCTTTGTTTTTCAGTTCCAGTTGCTTGGAATGGTTCATTACCAGGTCCTGGGTTTCTCTTAATTTTCCTTCAACTTCAAGGCGCTGAGAAAGTTCTGCTTCAAACTCCGCAGATGTCTTAAGCTTTAATGCCTGTGGTAATATTTTTACAAGTACGAGTACAGTTGCCCAGGATACACAGGCTGTAAAGAACCTTATCAGTGCGCTGAACCGATAGGCTGGCCACCAGAAAATGACAGCATCAATCAGGTGAGTCATGCCGCAAAGCAAAATAAAAGCAATAAACAACCAGAACACTGAAGGAAGCGGAATGCCTTCTTTAGTTGATAAAAGCTTAAACAAGAATAAAGGAATGATGAAGTATGCACCCCAAATGGCAAGGTCAGAAAAAATGTATAACCAACCGTGGAAGTCGGTCCATTCTCCACAACGCCAACGTGGCGGCCATGCTTCTGTCCAGAAAAGCTTTTGAAAAAAATCTAATACCTGATCCATAAAATATGCTCGGCTATATTGTCATTAATTCCCTTCCAAAAAGGTTGAAAAAGTAAAAGAATAGATAGCTACCAATGACAAATATGATTTACGAAAAATATAAAAATTAGTTGGTAAAGTTGACTTATTTTGTGAATTAAAAGTGCTTACCATTCTTCAATGGTCTCAGTAAATCTTCTAAGCCGTTTAATTTGATCTCATAAAGGGTAGAGAGCAACATGCCTAATTTACCTTCGGGAAACCCTCCGTTCCGTAAAAACCATTCCAGATAACTGACAGGCAGATCACATAAGAGGGTGTCTTTATATTTTCCGAAAGGCATTTTCATAAGCACAAGTTGCTTTAGCATTGCTGAGTCGGGCAATTGAGGTTGTTCCATGTCGGAGATTTTAAAGATTGAAAGATTTTAAGATTATAGTATGGATTGAACCGATTTGAATTTTTCAATCTTACAATTTTGTAATCTTTTAATCATGGTTAATTTACGAAAGATTCAGAAGTTTCACCAATCCCAGAATTTCTTCGTCGCTATTGTAGGAGTGTAGGCAAATTCGGATGCGCTCAGTACCTTCTTTTACAGTTGGGGAGAGGATAGGTCTTGCGTCAAAACCATTCTCTTTTAGCTTTTGCGCCAATTGTTTTACTTTGTCGTTACCGGAAACCAATACTGCCTGAATCGGGCTTTCGCTGAATACTGTTTCAAGCTCTGCTGACAGGTTATTTCTGAAGAGTGCAATTTTTGCTTTTAAAGCGCTAGTGAGTTCAGTATGCTGTTCAAGGTAGCTGTAGGCTGATTCAATAGTTAAAATGCTGTGTAATGGCAGCCCTGTTGTATAAATAAACGGTCTGGCAAAATTGACAAGGTAATCGATGATATATTGTGGGGCAGCTACACAGGCGCCGTGGCAGCCCATTGCTTTCCCATAAGTGTGGATACGGATTCCGATTTTGTCCTGAAGCCCCAGTTCAACAACCAGTCCTGCGCCATTTTTGCCGTGGATGCCGGTTGAATGGGCTTCGTCAACAATGACACAGGCATCAAATTGAGAAGCCAGTTCTGCAATTTCTTTCAGCGGGGCCGAATCGCCATCCATAGAGTAGATACTTTCTATAACGATAAAGATATTGCCTTTAGCTTTTGCTAACTTCTTTTTCAGGTCTTCGAGGTCATTATGCCTGAAAGAAAACCTGTCAGCAAAGCTTAATCTTGCTCCGTCCTTCAGGCAGGCATGGCTCAGCTCGTCGTAAATGATGGTGTCGCCTTTTTGCGGCAGTGATGAAAGTACAGCAAGGTTTGCCGAATAACCGGAATTGAACAGCAATGCCGCTTCTGAATGATGGATGCCTGCCAGTTTTTTCTCCAGAGCTTCGTAATGCCCGTAATTACCTGAAATCAGTCTTGAACCTGTAGCTCCGTTGAGGTGTATGGCCTGAAAGGTCTCGAATCTTTGGCTGATTAATGTAGCTAGTTCTTTAGACCGTGACAAACCCAGGTAATCGTTTGAACAAAAATCAATCAGTGAGTTTTCGGCAGGAAGTTTCCTGAGATTGTTATTCTCAATGCGTTGATCTAGCTTTTGGGTAATCGTTGATTTTAAGCTTTGCATTCTGCTAATTTAATTGCCGGTTTAAAATTACGAATTACTTAGCGGATGACGCCTAATTGTCGGGAGACTTTTTGTTACAGTTCACTTTGAACGGACTTCCGGAATGTACTTGCCTATTGAGATGAAGTTTAATGGGGACAGCTTTGGCAGGCTCAGCTGCCATGGCTACTCCTAAAATATAAAACTATGTTATTTATTCCGGGTTGGAGAGGAGAAGAATAAGGAGATGACAGTTGTTAAGATTATGCCCACTGACAACGCGTGAAAACAAAAGAGACCATCTTTAGATGGTCTCTTTTGTAAATTTCAAGTATAAATTACTCTTTTTCGGGCTTCCCTGGTTTTGGTGTTTCAGGTTTCTCCTTTGCTTTTTCAGGTGTAACAATTGTCAAAGGTGTATTCTGGTCTTTCCCTTCACCTTTCAGATAGTTTGGTAATTGTAAGCCAGCCATGTCGAATAAATCGTTCAATGGTGGAACTGATTTCATCATACCTGATATAAAGTTTGAGGTAGCTGTTTTACCATCTCCTCCGGCACTTCCGTTGCCATCCCAGACAGTAATTTTATCAATTTTGATATTTTTAACAGCTTCAACCTGTGTTTTAACAAGCTCTGGAAGTTTCTCAACTAACAATAGCTGGAATGCTTTTGAAGGGTCTCCTCCGGCAGCAGCTACTACTTTTTCGTAACCTTCTGCTTGCTTGGTCAGGATCTCGAACAAACCTTTTGCTTCAGCGTCCATTTTCAGGAAGATCGCATCTGCTTCACCTTTTGCATGTCTTCTTAAACGTTCTGCTTCCGCTTCTGCTTCGATAATTGCTTTTTCTTTCTGAATTTGAGCAGGTACAACTACGTTGGCAAACTGAGAAGAACGGTCTTTTTCGGCACGTGCCTGTTCTGCTTTTTGTTCAGCAGTATAAGCTTCTTCTAAAGCTTTTGCCGTCTGTACTTTCTCGGCAGTAATCGCTTTTTTATTTGCTTCTGCTTCACGCTCTCTTCTGATTGCTTCAGAATCGGCTACAGTAATTCTTGACTGGTTTTCACCCTGAACGGCTAATGCGTTGGCTTCAGCTGTTTTGATACGGGTATCTTTAGTTGATTCGGCCTTACCAATTGCTTCATCACGGGCGGCAGCTGCAATCATGATTTCTTTGTCTTTTTGTGCCAAAGCAATCTGAATATCTCTTTCTCTTTGAGTTTCTGCTATACGGATATCTTTGTCCTTGTCGGCTTCTGCTTTACCTATTTCACCGATTTTCTCTTGTTCTGCTACACTTTTCTTTGCTTCGTTGATCGCTTTTGCCGCGGCTTCTTTACCCAAAGCTTCGATATAGCCCGACTCATCGCGGATATCTGTTACGTTGACATTGATCAGTTTCAGACCGATCTTCTTCAATTCAGCTTCTACGTTTTGAGAAATGTTTGCAAGGAACATGTCTCTGTCTGAGTTAATTTCTTCAATAGACATGGTGGCAATTACGAGACGTAACTGACCAAAAAGCATGTCTTTTGATAATTCCTGAATCTCTGACATATCAAGTCCCAGAAGACGTTCTGCGGCGTTGTTCATGCTGTCAGATTCTGTAGAAATAGCCACTGTAAAACGGCAAGGTACATCAACACGGATGTTTTGACGGCTCAATGCATTTGTAAGGTTGGCTTCTATAGCAATTGGTTTCAGGTCAAGGAATGCGTAGTCCTGGATAACCGGCCAGATAAAAGTACCGCCACCGTGAATACATTTGGCTGATGAGGCTCCTCCGTCTTTATTTGAACCTGTGCGTCCGTAGACAACAAGGATTTTATCGGATGGACAACGTTTGTAACGTGCAAGAATGGCTGCGAAGGAAATAAATCCGGCTGCAGCACATATTACAATTAGAATTAAAACAGGCATATGAATTTTAAAATTTAGATTTTCTCAACTACCAATAATTTACCTTCAAGTACTTCTTTTACTCTTACAAGAGTGCCGGTTGGTAATGTATCGCCTTCTGTAACGGCATCCAGTTCATGCACACTTTTCTGAATAACAATCTGTACTTTTCCTTTTCCGTTGCGATGACCTGGTATAAGTAAATATACATCAGCACTTTTTCCTACTGCATTGTCAATTTGCATGGTATTGTCCTGGTCAAGCTTTGAAGTCATTTTGAAGATCAGCATCATCATAGCTACCAGTGCAGCCCCAATAAGTGTAGCTACCAGTGCAAGCGCTATTTTGTTGGGCACTATTTCATAGAAGGCAATTCCGCCCCAGCTGAAGCCTAAAAGGAAATTGATGAAATTGCGGATTGTAAATAACTGAAAAGGCGCAGTGTCTGTGTCCAGATCCCCGGAGAAATCGGCTTCAACTCCGTCTGTAGCATCAATTCCGGCAAAGGTCAGTAAGGTTTGTCCAAACAGTACAATAGTAGCGGGAATGGCGATTGCCCACAAAAACTGTTGATAGGCATCGAGTGTACTCCACCAGGTTTCCATAGAAATTGTTTTGTAAAAGGTTAACTGTTTGAAGATAGGAAAAGGATGACATTCCTCAAAAGGGATGCCATCCTTTGTGAATTTAGATCAATGAAACACCGGTCATT
>CAZNHL010000036.1:0-22295 GCA_964572965.1 uncultured Bifidobacteriaceae bacterium | reverse complement strand
GCAGGCTGAGCAACACCGATCAGTTTAAGAATAGTCGGAGCAATGTCGCCCAATTTACCATCTTTGATAGTTCCTTTATAATCGCTATCAACCAGAATACAAGGTACCGGCTGTGTTGTATGAGCAGTGTTTGGTGTACCGTCTTCATTTAACATACAGTCAGAGTTGCCGTGATCTGCAATAACGATGGCTGTGTAGCCATTTTCCAAAGCAGCTGTAACAACAGCCTGTGCACACTGATCAACAGTTTCAACAGCTTTAATAGCAGCTGACATGATGCCTGTGTGACCAACCATGTCGGGGTTAGCGAAATTCAGACAAACGAAATCAGGCCATTTATTTTTCAACTCAGGAATAATGGCATCGCGAATTTCGAATGCGCTCATTTCTGGTTGTAAATCGTAAGTTGCCACTTTTGGTGATGGACATAACAAACGCTTTTCTCCTTCAAATTCTTTCTCGCGTCCTCCCGAGAAGAAGAAAGTTACGTGTGGATATTTCTCTGTTTCAGCAATACGGATCTGTTTTTTTCCTGCTGCAGCCAATACTTCACCCAATGTGTTTTTTAAATTATCCTTATCAAAAATAACGTGTACATTTTTGAATGTATCGTCATAATTTGTCAAAGTAACATAGTAAAGGTTCAATGGCTTCATGTTTTGCTCAGGGAATTCTTTCTGAGTTAAAGCCAAAGAGATTTCACGGCCACGGTCGGTACGGTAGTTGAAGCAAAGTACTACGTCTCCTTCTTCTACCAGGGTAACTGGTTTATTGTCTGCTCCAACTTTAACGATCGGCTGAATAAACTCATCTGTTACATTGGTTGCGTATGAAGCTTCAATAGATTTGAAAATATCTGTTGAATGTGTTCCTTCACCTTTAACCAATAGGTCATAAGCCAGTTTTACACGTTCCCAACGGTTGTCGCGGTCCATTGAATAGTAACGGCCGATTACCGAAGCGATCTCTCCTGTAGTTTTATCCAGTGTAGTCTGAAGGTCTTTCAGGTAGTTTAGCCCACCCTTAGGGTCTGTATCGCGACCGTCAGTAAAGGCATGGATGAATACTTTCTCCAAGCCGTTTTCTTTAGCGATTTCACAAAGTCCTTTCAGGTGGTCAAGGTGAGAGTGCACGCCACCATCAGAAACCAAGCCCATGAAGTGTACTTTTTTATTGTTGGCTTTGGCGTAATTGATAGCATCAACCAATGTTTTTTCTTTGCCTAAAGTTTTTTCAGATACGGCAAGGTTAATTTTTACAAGATCCTGGTAAACGATACGGCCTGCACCCAGGTTCATGTGACCAACTTCTGAATTACCCATTTGTCCGTCAGGAAGGCCTACAGGTAAACCTGATGCCTGTAATTGGCTGTGTGCGTATTTTGTATAAAGAGAATCAATAAAAGGCGTGTTTGCCTGGTCAATGGCTGAAACTGCAGGGTTTTTGGCAATTCCCCAGCCATCAAGAATCATCAGGATTACTTTCTTATTCATATAAAATGGTTTATCAATCAATTAAAAGGTCGTCAAATCAATACACAAAAATACATATTTATTTGTTGCCTTAGTGTAACGGAAGCATATGGTTTTTTGAAAATCGCAGATTTTTACGTTAATTGAAAATTGCATTTGGCATGGTTTTAGCGGATTTTTGAAAATATGAGAAGACGACTACAATATTTCCTATTAACTACAAGTATATTTTTGGGCTTAAGCATCGTTGTTCAGGCGCAGGATGATCTTTATAAAAACACCAAAGAAGCACTTAAAACAGCTAATTCAAAAGAGCTGTCGACTTATTTCGGTTCAATGGTTAAGATTAAGATCAATGAGGAAGAATCACAGTATAGTAAGTCGCAGGCTGAGTTTATTATGCGTGACTTTATGAAAAAATACCCTCCAGTGGATTATCTGATCCTGCATCAGGGAGCCACCAAAGAAGGAAATTTACATTATTCGGTAGGGAAGTATACCCACAAAGGAGGGACTTTCAGTGTGTATATGAGAATTAAGCAAACCAATGGTAATTTCCTGATCGATACTATTGATTTCAGTACTGAAGAATAGGTTTTTAGACGTTAGATATTAGACAAGAGATTCTAAACCTCGAACATAGATTTTCTATCGTCTAAATTCTAGTATCTCATATCTGAAATCATAAAAAAGCGAAAGGCTACTCTTAAGGGTAGCCTTTCGCTTTTTTATGATTTATCGTCCTTTAAAAATACTTAGCCCCAGAACCAGGGCAATTACAAATAAGGCAACAAATACAAAGAAAATAAACTTGGCGATAGATGCCGCCCCTGCTGCAATATCAGTGAATCCAAAAATGGAAGCTACAATTGCAATAATGAAGAAAATAAGTGACCATCGTAACATAGCAGTAAAGTTTAAAAAGCTGAAACAATATATCTGGTTATACGGTTTTAAAAACTATGAGGCTATTTGCGGAGAGGTTAAGCCTTTGTAAATCAAAGTTCCTCCTGTAATAATAGCCCCGAATTGTTTGAATCTGTCTAAGCCTTTGGACAATTTCAATTGTTTGTAGGCCTGGATTAACATATAAAGCCCACCTGCAATGGTTACTGCCCGAGTGGCTATTGTAGCGTTTCCTGTCGCTCCCGAAAAGAAACCCTGTATTTTTTGAAGTATTGATCTCGTTTCCATAATCATTGTTTTTTATAATATAAACATGAATAAAAAATCGTGCTAGAAACGGAAAAAGTGCCCCTTTGTATTCTAATGCCTGTTTTTGCTTGTTTGTTTTTTTCTTTTGATGTAGGATTATTCTACATACTGAAACGTTTTTACATGCTAATGACGGGAATACAGGTCTATAAAGAATATTTAGTTTGTCCCAGATAGATATTAAGCAATATCCAATTCATTTTAATACATAGATACATATGGGGTAAACGCCAGATTTAAATAGCCTCTATGTTTAAAATTAATTTTCTATGTTATCTATCAGTCTAAGCGTTTTGTGTCGGGTTTTGTAAAAAAACTATGGCTCTATGTGTTTTTAAATATGACGCCTGCTATTAGCTGCATATAGTGATTTTCTAGAGAAAATCTGAGGAGCACACTATATTGTAATCATCTTTATGTCATAATATTAGACTAGGATAATCTAAGAATATTAACAGCGGAAATGATTTTATGTTTGGTTTTGTTTTGATGCTTCTGATTTTTTGAAATAAAAAACAGAACCGACGCTAAGGATGGCAATGCTAAGTACCCAAAGATAATATCCCGATTCTAATGAGCTGATTACTGCCGTTCTTCCATCCTCTGAAACCAGAATTTCATTCCAAAGTACGAAAGACAATGCTATGAAAAAGGCAACTCTGCTAAATCCTGCTGCTCTTTTATCGTCTTTATTTAAAAAGAACAATGCGAATAAATAAAGCGGATTTGCCAGCCAAACCAGCCACTCCTGCAATCCACCATCCATAAGAGCTAATGCTCCCATAAATAGCAAAGAAAAAGAAGATTCTACCTTTTCTCCATCAATATCTTCATATACTATTGCATCTTGTGTAAGCGATAGAACATATACCAAAATACTTAGAAAGACTACAAATCGTCTTAAACTGTCCAGATTCATCTATGTATATCTTTGCTGTATTGCTTCACTAAAACGGGGGACAAAACATTTGTCAAAACAGCAATTTCTAAAAACTACTGCTTGCCAAAATTAGCAAACATTTTATAGAATCCATTTGAAGAAAAGACTATCTGCTATTTATTTCTTAGTTTCAAAACCGGCTATTCTATTCTGTATGCATTCAAGGATAGCCTTTCCGCAAGTTTTGTTATTTGTAGAGGAATTATCAGAGAGTTTAATCTGTAAATCACCTATATTATAATCAGGAAGAAACGGCGTAGCTGCATTTTTTGTAAGAGGGATTGTCATAATCAACTTCCTCATATGGTAATCTGACTTGTGATCAATTGACCTGGAGTTATGAAGGTTTATCTGACTCAATGTAATTGATGTATCACTAATAAGTATCTCACTATAATACCCGGGGTAGTAATTGTCTCCAATGCTGTAATTAACAGCAACTTTTGCAATCTCATCTGCAATGTTAACATAGCAGGTTACTTCATTATCATGATACCAGGTGTTATTAGGCTCGGTATGCCAATGAGCATCATGTACTTGTTTGTTTGTTCTGATAAGGGTTTCTAATGCTGCTTTCTGTGATATGTTTTCAACATAGGTATCATTCAAAACCATTTTTCCTTTTCGTAATTCAAATTCAACTTTAGTAACAATAACGCCATCTTTCTTTCGCTTTAGTTCCAGCGTAATGAAATTATACTGGCATTTTAAATATTTAACGAGTTGAATACCATTGTCACTCTCTTTTTGATACAAGGTATCAAGCAAGTGTTGGTAAGGGTTCAGGTTATAAAGAATTTCAACGGTTTTCATTAAAAATCATTGGTGTATTTAAACCCTCATGTGATCGGGCTTCCAATTTTTTATTTCTTTCTTAATATGTCCGGACGACCAGTTTTCATGAAGAGCCTTATTAAGCAGGTCAATAAACTCCTCGTCAGAAGCAAATCTTAATGCTGCCAGCTGGCTGAACTTTAACTGTTGTTCGAGAGGCTCAAAGTTTTTCTGTGTAAGAATATAATACCTGAGTCTTAACTCAACTCTCACAATTCTGTTCTGGTTAGAAAGTGCATAATGCTGCCTAAGCATAAAGGACAGCCAGGCCAGTAAAAGGAAAATACCTGTAAATGCTGTCCATATGAGGGCATTGTCAGGTTGTTTAAAAATATAATAAAAACTAACTCCTGCCGATGTTAACACAATTGGGTAAAAGATAAAATGATGCGGTGCGTAGTATTTTGTATGGCTGTTGTAGTTTTGCTCCTTCATATGCTTTATAGCTATCTTACCTGAAGGTAATGAAAAATCCCTCAACCTGGCAGACGATTGAGGGATTTTATAAAATTAAACCTGAGGATCTATTTTGACGCCCATGACCAGAATATCGTCAGTTTGGTGCGTTCCATTTTTCCAGTCTTCAATTGTCTTATCAAGAATCGCTTTCTGCTGATCAAACGGCAATGCGTGTATTTCAAGAAGTAGTTTTTGAAACTTAGAAGCCATGAATTTTGTATTGTCCTTCCCGCCAAACTGATCTCGATAACCATCAGAGAAAAGATAAATCATGGTCGGTTGATCTATCACTATTTCATGTTTTGTGAACTCAATAACTTCTTTGCTTTTACTTCCCCCCATCGGGCTAACGTCGCCCTTAACCTGCTTCAGTTCATTATTCTGAATATAGATAAGCGCATGTTTTGCTCCGGCATATTCAATAAGATTCTGACGTTTTTTATACACACATACAGCAATGTCCATCCCGTCGTTGTTACCTGTTTCCGGTTGTTTTAATGCTGTGCGGATTTCTGTGTGTAATGCTTTTAGTATCAGATGAGGTTCTACAATACCACGGCCTACGATACTGTTTAAACAGTTCATACCGATCATTGACATAAACGCTCCGGGCACACCATGTCCGGTACAGTCTACAGCTGCAAAAGCAATATCATGCTCTTCCTCATTTTCGCTTCCGTTATTTATCGGGGCAAACCAATAAAAATCGCCGCTGACAACATCGCGTGGTTTGAAAAGGATAAATGTGTTTGAGAGTAAACTGATAGAATCATCTTTTTTCGGAAGCATTGCTTCTTGTATCCTCTTCGCATAATTGATACTGCTTTTGATATTCTCATTTTGTTTCTCAATCTTCTTATTTGTCTCTATTTTTTTCCTGTAATCAATAATAACAACCGAAACCAAAGCTCCGGAGAGTACAAAGAATAAGAGTATTGAATATCGCCACAACTGTTCATTTTTCAATTGTGCATCTTTTTCCAGCGCTTTGATATTGGCCAGTTCTTTGTCTTTACTAAGTAAATCTATTTGTAATTGATTCTCTTTTAGCCGCAGTTGACTTTCTTTCTCTTTCAGCTGACTTTCCTTTAAAATGACTTCTTCACGTCTTAAAGAATCAGCAATAATACCCAGCTCCCGTGTCTTGTCCTGTAAACGTGTTTCAGTCATTTCCTTTTCAGAGACCACTTTTTTTACTGTCTTATTCAGCTCTTTGATTTTCGTTGTAGCAGCCTTTGTCTGTAAAATTTGGTTATACTGTTTGGTGTACTCTTTAGCTTTTGCAGTATTATTTAGCTTTCCATAGTAATCAGCTAAAAGGCTGTAAGCTTTTAACTCTGTACTCTCATCGTCAGCGGCCAGGGCTATTGCCAATGCTTTTTCAACAGGCGGAATAGCTTTTTTATACTGACCGGCTTTAGCATTAGAGCCCCCTGCTTTGAGAAAAGCATCCATTGCCATTTTATTGTTTTTTAACAATTCTGCACTTTTTGCAGCTTTTTCATAAGAGAGAGCAGCATCAGTATGTTTTTTGTGTTCGGTATATACCTCACCAAGTCCCTCGTACGCTTTATAAAAAGCCAGATTGTCTCCTGTTTTTTTACAGTATCCTAAATCTTTTACCAGGTAATCGAAGGCTTTATTATAGTTCTTTTCATCAATGTGCAGCCGGGCTAACTGATAGGAATAACTGGACGCACTTTTATCGTCTTTCTGCTTTATGGCAGCGGCAAGGGACTTTTCTAACTCTTTTATGTTAGATTGTGAAGACCCCGAAAATGGTTTAATGACTAATGCAGCGAGTGACAACAGGATAAGGGGAACACTCATGTGTTTCCTTAAAGAGAAGTTTAGTGAAAGCATAAATTAGAGAAAGAGTTGCTACCCAGTAATTAATAGTAATGGCTATTGACTATGAAACGCAGTAAAATGGGAATGGTTGCTATTCATTCGCTCTTTCAGAAAGGAAATTTTAAAAATTGTCAGACTATAGGTTTTGTGCACCGGAAAAGAGCGTATTGACTTTTGTGTTATACAAAAAAAGTCCTGCTGATAAAATCAGCAGGACTTATATATTCAAAGTTTTTTTATTCTTTTAGTAAGCTCTTACGCCTTTTCCTTCCATGAAGTAAACAAATGCTTTGTTTACAACTCTGTTTCCTCCCGGAGTAGGGTAATTACCTGTGAAGTACCAGTCGCCTGGGTGGTTTGGACAAGCGATATGCAAATTGTCTACTGTTTGAAAAATCACATCCAGTTCGGCTTTCATTTCTCTTGGTCTGATAATGTCAGCCACTTTTGCTGAGATCTGCTCATCTGTAAACTGATCGTAAAGTACTTTTACATAGTTTGTCAGGTGATGTGTATTTTCCTCAATTGCCGCTTTGCAACGCTCATATACTTCTTCAAGCAGATGGTCTTTATGATGTTCTTTCAACAAAGCAAGCATGGCACGGAATGCCACAAATTCCTTCATTTTAGACATATCAATACCGTAGCAGTCAGGGTAGCGGATTTGCGGAGCAGATGATACGATGGCTATTTTCTTAGGACTAAGTCTGTCTAATAAATTGAGAATACTTTTCTCCAAAGTAGTACCACGAACAATACTGTCGTCAATGACTACAATATTGTCAATGTCCTTCTTCGTTACGTATGGTGTGGTGTCATAAACACTTGATACCATGTCGTCACGGCTGTTGTCGTTGGTGATGAAAGTACGCAGTTTTGCATCTTTAATTACCAGTTTTTCAACACGTGGTCTGAAAGTCAATAACTTTTTCAATTTGTCGCTGTCCGGCCCTTCTTCTTTCAAAGCTTTCAGACGGTTTACAGCTATATAGTCTTCCATGCCTTCAAGCATACCGTAGTAAGATGTTTCTGCAGTATTAGGGATGTAAGAGAATACTGTATTTTCAAGGTCGTAATTTACCGATTTCAGAATCTGAGGAGTCAGCAATTCGCCTAACTTCTTTCTTTCTTTATAGATAGCAGGGTCAGTGCCGCGTGAGAAGTAGATACGTTCAAAGCTGCATGATTTTTTCTCAATCTGATCAATGAACGGATGTTGTTCGAAGTTTCCGTCTTTCTGGATAATCAATGCATGACCAGGAGTAATTTCCTTGATCTGATCGTAATCAATAGCAAAAGCGATTTTAATAGCAGGTCTTTCGGAAGCCACTACCACTACTTCATCATCTGCATAGTAATAAGCAGGACGGATACCGGCAGGGTCGCGCGCTACGAATGAAGCTCCATAACCAGTCATTCCGGCCATTGCATAGCCACCATCAAAATCTTTACACGCACGTTTCAGCACTCGCTGTAAGTCCAGTGTTTCTTCAATAATGGTAGAAATTTCGTTATTGCTGTAGTTCTCTTTGTATCTGTTGAAAAGCGCCTGATTTTCTTCATCAAGGAAGTGGCCAATTTTTTCGAGAACTGTTACTGTATCTGTGAATTCTTTCGGATGCTGTCCGAGTTCGACGAGTTTGCGGAATAGCTCGTCGTTGTTTGTCATGTTGAAGTTTCCTGCGAGAACGAGGTTACGTGAACGCCAGTTGTTTTGTCTCAGGAAAGGGTGGCAGTTTTCAATGCTGTTAAGTCCGTGTGTTCCGTAGCGAAGATGTCCTAAAAGAACTTCTCCCATAAATGCTACATTGTTAACCAGCCACTTGGCATTTCTTGCCTTGTCTTTGTTGTCTTTAAGCGATTTCTTGTACTTCTTGTTTATCTTCTCAAAGATCCTGTGGATGGCATTTGATTCGATAGAGCGATAGCGGCTGATGTATCTGTTTCCAGGTTCTACATCCATTTTGATTACAGCAACCCCGGAACCATCCTGTCCTCGGTTTTGCTGTTTTTCCATCATGATGTACAGCTTTTTGAGACCATAGAAGGGCGTTCCGTATTTTTCGATGTAATACTCAAACGGTTTCCTCAACCTGATCATCGCAATCCCACACTCGTGTTTGATACTATCGCTCATTGTTTTTGTTAATTAAGATGCCCAATAATGCTTAACAACCAATCAAATTTAATGAATAAAATGATCAAAGGTAAGGCTAAGAACGAAACTAATATTTTATGCTTTCTATTTACTTGTACGTCAACAGTCTTATTACTTGTTTTGAAAAACATGAAATAAGGTATGCGTATGTAAAAGAACAGAGAAATAACCGTGTTTATTAACGCAAAAACGAATAAAATTAAATACAGGTTTTGGCCGTTGGACTGGTAGAAGTCCCACAAAGAAGAGAAAATTAAAAGCTTAGCACTAAATCCCAATGTTGGGGGCAACCCCGTCAATGATATTGTCATAATTATTGCTAAAATCCCTAAAAAAGGGTTTGTTCGGCCTATTCCAGCGTAGCTGCGGATATCCTCAGAACCTGAATAACTAGATAATAAATCCAGCAGGAAAAAAGTTCCAAGGTTCATCAGAATATATACGGCAATATAAAAGAGAATTGCCTGTACGCCTGAATCCTTTACGGAAATCAATCCGATCATGATAAAACCTGCCTGAGCAATAGATGAATAAGCGAGTAAACGCTTGTAATTGAACTGTGTCAGTGCACCAAAATTACCGATTGTAATGGTGATGATTGCAATAATGGCAAGCAAGGCAAAACTGTAAGTTGCGAATGGGGTGGCTGACAAGGCAATGGTGAATTTACTCAATACCCAAATAGCGGCGGCTTTCTGTGTAACGGATGAAAAAGCAACCATCGGAACAGGTGAGCCTTCATAAACATCGGGTGTCCAGATATGGAAAGGGAATGCTGAAATTTTAAATAGTAATCCGGCAGCAAAAAGGCAAAGCCCGATAGCAGGGAGTAATTCATGTGTTTGTGAAAGCTTTGTCCAGAAAATTGGTTCTGCAAAGTTTAGTGTGCCGCTCAGGCCATAAAGTAGAGAAATTCCGTAAAGCATCAGCGCAGACGAAAACGCACCAAACAGGAAATACTTCATAGCGCTCTCCGCCGATTTTTTATTGAATAAAAATCCGGCCATGCTATAAGCACCCAGAGAAACGATTTCCATACCAATAAATAAAGTAAGGAATTCATTAGCCAATAACATGAAAGAAAGCCCAAGAAGGGAACTGAAAATCAGATAAGTAAATTCATAGCCGGTTTCTTCCAACTGTTTCTCTGCAAAGTATTTGTCGCTGAAAATAAGCGTGGCCAGCGCTGATAAGGCAAATAACAGTTTAAGAAATGCGCTTTGACCCTGTACTGCTAAAACTCCGGAGAAAATATTGGAAGATACAGTATACAGGTCTTCAATATTGAGCCATACTAGTACAAGTGCCAGTAGTATTGCCGTTTTATTAAGGTATTTTCTGTATGATTTGAATAAGCCAATAAACATTAACAGGAGAAAGAACAAGCCTGTCATCAATTCCGAACGTATGAAAGCAAAGCTCGCTAATGAGTTTTGGAGTGATTGTAACAAGGCGGATATGTCGAGGCTGTGCTGCATTGAGTCTTTATGATCTGTGGAGTATATCTTCTTTTATCAGATTGAAAATATTACTTCATGATATGCCCTAAGTTGTTTGTCCCTTTTTCTGTTACAATATCAATGAATTGAGCAAAGTAATCAGAAGAAAGATCAAGGATCAGATTTGGCATTAAGCCGAAAACAATCATCATAGCAATTAAAGGAAGTAGCATTCCTAATTCTCTTTTGTCAAGATCTACGAGTGACTTTTTCCATTCTTTGCCTCCTTTTACCCAGAACTCTCCAAAGAACATGCGTTGCAATGCCCATAAGTAGTATGCAGCACCAATCAATATTCCAATTGTAGCTACAGCCGGCATCCATCTTGGAATGAAATGGTTCACATAGGCAGACTGGAAAGCACCAAGCAATACTAAAATCTCACCAATAAATCCGGAGAAGCCCGGAAGACCTAGAGAAGCAAAGAAACAAATAACCGTTACTGTGGTAAATAATGGCATTTTAATGGCCAGACCTCTGTAACTGTCAATCATACGGTCGTGAGTACGGTCATACAATACACCAACAACCAGGAACAATCCTGCAGAAATAATTCCATGACTAACCATTGTAAACATAGCACCATTGATTCCTTCCGGAGTTAATGCAGCAAGGCCAAGTAATACAAAGCCCATGTGTGAGATGGATGAGTAAGCAATCATCTTTTTAAGGTCACCCATTGCTAATGCATTGAATGCACCATATAAGATGGAAATGATCCCGACAATACCAATCAAATACGCAAAATGCTGTGCACCTTCAGGGAAGATACCATAAGCTACGCGCAATAGACCGTAACCACCGATTTTCAAAAGAACAGCTGCTAAAACAACTGATAGCGGGGTAGAAGCTTCAACGTGTGCATCGGGTAACCATGTATGGAATGGTACAGCAGGAAGTTTGATGATGAAGCCAATAAACAATGCTAAGAACGCCAGTAGTCTTGGTGATAATGAAAGGATTGTTTCACCGTAATTCAGGCCTAAAATAGAATCAGGAATAAAATTCTTTATATCGCCCATGTAGGTCATATTGAAGGTATGAACCAGCCTGTCAGCAGGGATTAGCTTTTGAGCCAGTAAACTCTGAACGGTAGAAGCGCAAAGCTTAGGGTCTACACAATCCATCATCATCATGTAGGCTGTCTGATATGGATCAATTACAGATACATACAAGGCAATCATGACAATAAGGATCAATACGGAGCCAAGGAATGTATAAAGGAAAAACTTAATAGCAGCATACTCTCTGCGTGGTCCGCCCCACATGCCAATCAGAAAATACATTGGCAAGAGCATGAATTCGAAGAAAAGGAAGAACAAGAACAGGTCAAGTGCAAGAAAACAGCCTACTACAGAAGCTGAAAGCAAAAGGTAAAGAGCAAAATAGCCTTTTGGGTTATCGCTTACTTTCCAGGATGCAATCACACCGATTACCATAATTACTCCTGTCAAAAGTACCAATGAGATATTCATTCCATCAACAGCAATAAAATAGTCAATGTCAAGAATCCCAAAGGCTCCAAGTTGAGCCGTAATCCAATTCAGCTTTTCTACATGTTGCAGCTTGCCCGAATGGATATCAAACTGAATTAAAGTCTGAATAGCCAGAAATAACTGACCTGCAGTTCCGATCAATGCAATCTTTTTGAACCAGTCTTTTTTGTCAGACGGAATAAAAAGGAGCACAAAGGCTGCCAGTAAAGGAGTAAATATAAGCAGAGATAATAATCCCATTTTTGTTTGATTAGCGAATAGCAGTGACCTGAGTCTTTTCTATTCCGGATATTATATAATTGAACAAAAGCGAAAAATGGCAATTAACCTTTTTCACAATCTAAATGGCAAACCAGACAATGACTACTAAAACAGAAGCCATTGCAAACATAACATAGCGCTGTATTTTACCGGCCTGAAATGAACGGGCAAAATTACCAACTACAGCTGATATAAACACCTGTAAATGAACAAATCCATCTACAAAATTTCTGTCAAACCAATTGATAATATGAGCGAATGTGGTAACGGATGCGCCAAAGACGTTGATCACACCGTCAACAAAGCGGTTTTCGAATTTATTGGTATTAACTGTAAATTTCAGCAAGACCGGCAAAAGAGTGTTTTTGTAGAAGTTGTCAATATAGAAAGCTTTTTGAGCTACACGCATCAATGCAGAATCGTGCCCTATGTTTTCAAACTCCTCAATAATATTGGCTTTATGGAATTTGAGGTAAGCATAGAATAATCCGCCACCAGCCAAAGCCACAGAAATAATAGAAGTAATCAGGTGATTGTGGTGCATTGCTTCAAATATAGCCGCAAATGGAATCACGAGCATTACCGACGGAGCTTCCGTAGCAGGAATACCAATATTGGTTACAAACCATGAATGGCTTGCGTTGAACGGGTTAAGAGAGAATGCCGCATAGAATGACAAGGCAGCTAATACGATCATTGATACCTTCATCCAGGGCGTTGCGTCGTGAAGCTTAGAAATGATCTCTTCGTCTTTTGTTAACCTGAAGTCGCCGAAGAATACAGCAAACAACTGGCGTCCCATATAATAGGCTGTCAGTAAAACTGTTGAGAAACCGAGAATAGGAATGATATAAATCCAGATACCGAATTTGTCTGTGTAAGTATCTGCCCAAGCCCACGTACCGGACAAGATCATGTCTTTAGAAAGGAAACCTGAAAATAAAGGAATACCAACTGCAGATAAAGTTGCGAACAGATAGCAATAGAAAGTGACCGGCATATATTTACGCAAGCCTCCCATTTTGCGAATATCCTGTGGGTCAAAATGGGCTTTGGTATGGTGAGCAAGGTATTCCATAGAATGGATTACCGCGCCAACACAAAGGAATAAAGCTGCTTTGAAAAAGGCATGTGTAAACAGATGGAAGACAGAACCGCTGTAGTTTGCTGTTCCCATTGCCATTACCATATAACCTAATTGTGATACTGTAGAGTAAGCCAGTACTTTTTTGATATCAAACTGAGACGTAGCAGCAAATGCTCCAAGGAAAGCGGTAACAGCTCCTACAAGCCCGATAACCAGTAATACTTCCGGAATTAGTAAAGGAAATATACGAGCCAGTAAGAATACACCTGCCGCTACCATGGTTGCTGCGTGGATCAAAGCTGATGCAGGAGTTGGCCCTTGCATTGCATCGGGTAGCCATACCTGTAATGGGAATTGAGCAGATTTACCTACACAACCGCAAAATAAGCCAAGACCGGTAAAAAGTAGCCATGAATTATCCCAGCTGAGGCCCCAGGCTTCTTGTGAACCTGTAATGTCGCCCACCATCTGGTAAATTTGCTGAAAATCAAGTGTATGAAAATGCGCCCATACAGACATAATACCAATCAAAAAGCCTAAGTCACCAACACGGTTGAGCAGGAATGCTTTCATACTGGCATTGGCTGCGGCTTTGCGCTGGAACCAGAAACCGATTAGTAAATAAGAAGAAAGGCCTACAAGCTCCCAGAACATGAACATCACCAGCAAACTGTTTGTTGTGATAATACCCAGCATGGAGAAAGTAAAAAGCCCTAAATAGCCGAAATAACGAAACTGATGCTTGTCTTCATGCATATACTCGATTGAGTACAAATGAACGAGTAATGATACGAGGTTTACCAAAACCAACATCATTGCAGATAAATTATCCAGCAGGAAACCTACGCTGAATTTGCGTTCACCCAGACTAAACCACTCAAAATGATAGACAGCCACCTTCGATGGCCATATTTCAGACAGTATATAAAATGAAATCAGCAGATTGATAAAGAGGAAAGCCGAAGAAATATAGCCCGCCTTCTTGTCTAAAAAGGTACTCCTGAACAGCAATAAGAAACTTAATAGTGGTAATATGATTACCGCCACAGTTGCCCAAAATAAAACATCTGTTTGTTGATATGTTTGTACTGTCGACTGCAAAACTGAATTTTGTGCAAAGCTACTACAAATAACCTTTGCGTTAAAAGGTTATTAAATAATAATTGAGCTTTTCAATTGAGAATTATTAAGTATCCGTTTCATTGTACCTTACCTGATTCATTTAACCAGGAGCTATGAATTTTTACCCGCTAATCCCGCTGATAGCAAATATTTTATTGATTGTTAAGTTTGCGGGGGCAGAACCGGAATTATAAATCCTAATCTGCAAAATTCTGCATTATACAGAGGGAGTAAAGCTTAAGTAGGGAATAGGCTAAAGATAAACAAAGAAGCTTTCTTTTTGTCTCATAGCTATCGTCTATGTCTTCTCTTGATTAAACGATCCCCTCTTCTTCAAAATGATTCATTGAATGTGGCTCATAAAGCCGCTTAATCCCCAATGACAAAGCCGAAATAATCATTAAAGGAATCATCAGTTCGTAACCGCCCGTTATTTCTGCAATAAGGAAAATGGCTGTTAACGGCGCATGAAAAATAGCGCTCAAAATACCGGCCATACCCACCAGTGTAAAGTTTGTTACCGGTAGTCTCCAGTCTGTAAAGTGATTAATTAAAGAAGAGAACAGAAAACCTGTATATCCCCCAATAAATAACGAAGGAGCAAAACTGCCGCCATTCCCTCCACTTGATACCGTCAGGCAAGTGGCTATAACTTTTACCAGACCAATAGCCGCAATGTACAGGAACAACATTTCAGGGTTCAAATTGAATGTACTAAAAGCGCTATTGTTTAAGAGTGCTTCGGGATCATTATCTGCCAGGTGTTTGATACTTTCATATCCTTCTCCAAACAAAGGAGGAAAAAAGAAAATCAGGGCAGCAAGACCTATACCTCCTTTAATAATATTGCCGAAAGCACCTTTGGGTAAATTCTGATTAAAAAATGACTCAACATTCCGGTAGGTTCTTGAATAATAAACACTGATCAGACCTGTCAAGATCCCAAGAGCAACATAAAACAGCGTATTGTTATAATCAAAAGGCTGTTGTAGTTTGAAATAAAACAGGATTTGTTCGTCTAGTATAATCTTTGAACATAAAGCTCCGCAAACAGAAGCAATCAGAAGCGGCACAAATGAGGTGATTACTATCTGAGAAAGTAATACTTCCACAGAAAAAATCAGCCCGGCAATAGGTGCATTAAAGACTGCAGCAATACCTGCAGAAGCACCGCAGGCAATCAGTAAGTTACGGTCCTGCTCGTCGAGTCTCGAAAGTCTGGCATAATTTGAACCAATGGTAGAGCCTGTCACAACAATTGGTGCTTCAAGACCCGCCGACCCGCCTGAGCCAATAGTAAATGCACTTGTCAGAATTTGTAAAACAGCATTTTCCTTCGGGAGATTTCTATGGTTTTTAACAGCGCTTAAAACGCTTCTGATACCTTTTCTGAATTTGTTTTTAAATAAAAAATGAATCGTAAAAATAGATGCCGTAATCCCTAAAGCGGGAAGGAAAAGGTACAGATAGGAGGCATAATTGGTTAAATTGATATTATGCACTACGAGATTCCTGACATAGTGAACCAGCATTTTAAGTGTTACCGCTGCAATGCCGGCTGTGATACCTGATAAAATACTCGCATAAATAATAAACTGCTTTGGAGAAAGCCGCCTATGCAATTGTATAATTAACCTGTTGAATTTATAACTCATCGGTAATATCCTGCTTAAGTATTTCCTAAAAATTGATTTGAATGCCCGGACCAAACATAAAGAACCATGTTCCTGCTTTCAGGAGGTAACCGCCTCCCAGATAGATAGGAAGACTGAATTTGGCATCTTTCCTGATTGGGGTCAGCGAGCCAAGTATAACAATACCCACATCACGCAGATTGTTGGGGTTGTCGCTAAAGTTAAAAGCATTGAGGGCAATAAATCCTCCGCCTACACTATATGGCTTCAATTTACCGATCACTTTCGGATCATAAAAATTTAACTGTGCTAAAATAGAAGTACTGATACCGGTAAGATTGCCATAACCGCTTTCATCTACCTTTTTAACCAATAAACCTGCCGGAAAACCCACCTGTATGTCAAATTGATTTCTTCTGACAGGAATAAAACGTATTTTCTTATTATAGCCTTTTGAACTATACATTGATGCATTGTGCCTGATCGTGATTTCGATTTGATAAAACGGACTAATAGAATAGGTTTTATGCAATAAATAATCATTGAGGTTAATAGAACCGGAAGAGCAGTCATTGGTATTATAAAATTTAGCTCTTGGTGAGTTTGAACCGGGACAGATAACAATGTTATTGATTTCCTGTGTTTCTATCAGGTCATTTTTGTGGTTCATTATTTTAACAAAAATGCTGATATATTGTTTTCCTGCCAGTTTTCCACCATTGTCTATTTGATCGGGGTCAAAGGAAATTACTATATCCTGAATACCTTTACTGACAAATATCGGTGTGTTGAACTTATCATTGGTCAGCGGCAGTTTTTCTGTCCCTGAGCTCACAGAAATAAAATCAAAAGCAACCGGGTTCTGATATTCACTTACATTAAGTGTATAAGGAACAGGTTTTTTGTTAATAAAAAGATCAATACTACGCTTATTAAGTCCCAATGGGATTTTTAAAGAAAAGAAAGCCAATTCATCAGAGCTTTTCAGGGTGTCGATTTGTGCTTCAGGACAGCCATCAAAGGTGATTTTACTGTCGGACAGCCCTTTTCCTTCCATTTTTACCCAAACTTCTTCGCCTGGATAAACAGTAAGATTGTTTGTCCAGGCCTGTGCCTGATGCATTACGCTTACCCTGCTTACCTCCGGTTTTTCAAGAATATTAAAGTTGGTAATAAACTTAGAACGCACACCTTCTTTAATATAAAGATAGCCTTCCGATATTTTATGTATTGCATATGGTTTTACCCGGCAAATTACTTTGCCGCTGTTTTCAACAAATGAAATGGGATAAATTTCTGCAATCAGAATGCCACCATCTTCCTGTTGATCTTCTATACGATAGGTCTTTTTCAAAACCATGCTTTTGTTATAGTCAATCTGTACTTCTTCGGTGGATTTGAAGTTTTCATCAAAATAAATTACCTGCTTGTCTGTATTCAGGTAAAAAAGCCTGTTAGGTTTTACTGTAATCGTAAACTTAAGAGGAGGCAGATCAAAAGACAACTGATTCAGAATGTTAAAAGTTGGTTTTAACGTTTTCAGATTTACAATAAACTGTTTCGTCCCTAACGAATGGGGCCTTATTGTAATAGAGAGCTTGTCAAAATTATTGAAAATCTTGTAGTCGTAATCATCTGAATAATTCCATGTATTATCCGCCATGATATTAAAAGTGGCTGTAGAGGGAAGTTCTATCGTTTTCTCCTCTTCCTGTAAGAGCTCTATTGTATTGTCGGGAGACTTGATGTTTGTGCTGAAAACCGGTAATATTTTTATTTTGGTTAATTCAAAATGGTTTTCTGTATCTGTAGATTTTAGAATAAGCGTTTTGGAGTCTGAATAAATAAGGTCGGTAAGGCGTATGACAGCTTTCCATTTACCATTTTCAAACCTTAATGTATCAAGGATCTGATAATCGTTACTAGGATAAATAGAAATTCCTGAAGTCTGATGGCCAGAGATTAAAAGTTCAAGTTTGGCAATTACATTATTTGTGGTGGTTTTGAAAAAAAAGTATTCATCACCACGATAAAAAGTTTTGCTATTCTGCAGCGAGTAGGTATTTGAGTCAATTTGCAAACTAACATCTGCAACATGAAGGGTTTTAGATATCTGTGCACAAATACTATATGTACATAGCATACAGAAAAATAATATAATGCTCTTTGTAAAGGTCATAGACTATTTAATGCTTCCATACAAAACTAAAAAAATATGGGTGCTTAACTCAGATTTTCGAAGAATTATCTAACTCCGGGGGCAAAATTTCTTTTGAGGGGTTTTTTGCTCAAAAAATATCTAAATTTGTTTAGATTGTCTTACGTTGGATATTAAGATCATCTGGTGAACGCTTTCTTGTCTATTTTACCACATAATAGAAGTAGAAGTTTATTTCAATCTTGTCTTAAAAGAACAAAAAGCAGTTCATAGAAAATGATTTTTCGCATAGGCAGAACCCACTCTTCTTTCTATGTGTTAAAGTCTTGATATTTAAAAGAGACGGACTTGTTTAAAATAACTGAGACAACCAGCATTTTACACCATTATGGATCAGAAAGGTGATGATTTATCTAACTTGTTAAAGCAAATTGAATTATTACAAAAGAATAATGAATTGCTTCAGAAACAACTTGAGTCATCTCATTTGATTCGGGAATCGGGTGACAGTAAAGGTGCTTTGTTTTTAAAAGACGAAAAGACAAATAGTCATTTACATTATAAAACTCTGCTTGAGAGCTCTCCCGATGTATATATGCAGGTTAACAGGAATCTGGAAATTGAGTATTTACATTTTCCCGGTATGCCTTCTGTTGAACATTTAATAGGCAAAAAAATAGTAGAAACTGTTAATGGTATTGATGCACAGTATGTAGCAGATAAGGTTCAGAATGTTTTTGATACTGGTATCGTTGATCGCTATGAGATAGAAGGGCCAAATGCTTATGGTCAGGCAGTATGGTATGATACTATGCTCATTCCAATAAAAGATGATAAAGGGAAAACTGTCTCAGTTTATTGTGTAAGCAGGGATATTTCCGATAAGAAGAGAGCTGAGCTGAAAATAAGAATAAATGAAGCTAAACTTCACGCCTTGTTCGATAGTTCTCCTGATTGTTTTATTTTATTTGATCTTGATTTTAGTATTCTTTGGTACAATAAAGAAGCGGCCAATTATGTAAAAGCGGTTACAGGGGTTACGATGCAAGTAGGAATGCCGGCTTCTGAAATTATGCTCCCCGATTTCAAAGATAGATATTATGACGCTTTGCGGCTTGCCGTTTCCCATCAAACGGTAGACCTGGAAAGACATGTCAGGATTGAAGGGCGTGAGGATTTTTGGGTTGAAACAAGAATTGCACCTGTATACGACAAAGAGCATCAGCTTATAGGTGTTTCTGCCAAGCTGATTGATATTTCTGCAAGGAAGAAAAATGAATTGATGCTGAAGGATCGTGAAGCGAAACTTAAAGCAATTTTTGACAGTTCGCGCCACGTACAATACCTGTTGGATGAAACAGGTCGTCTGATATGGTTTAATAAAGCAGCCAATGAGTCTTTTGTTGCTATGGGTTATGGCTCATTAAAGGCGGGCGACCGCTTCGGTGATTTTTTGCCACCTGAACAGCAAGACTATTACGATGAGCTTATCAGGGGGTGTCTTTCAGGTACAACACATCATGAAGAGGTTAAAACAGTACGACAGGACAAACCTGCCTGGTTCGAAATAATTTTCAGGCCATGCTATGATGCAAATGACCAGTTAATCGGGGTTTTCCACGTTTCCTGGGACATTACGGACAGAAAAGAAAGTGAAGCAGAACTGATTAAGAATAATCAGTTGCTTTTTCAACAAAATAGGCAACTGAATGAATATTCGCATATTGTCTCTCATAATTTGCGAGGGCCGGTAGCTTCTCTGCTAGGTCTTACTACTCTCTTACAAATGAGCAAGTTTGAAGGAGCAGAGCTTGATAAAATGATTGAAAGCGTCAAAAAAGCCGCAGTCCAACTCGATAAAATTATTGGTGATTTAAATGAGATACTTTCTGTAACACAGGAAGTTGAACAAGTTAGTAGCAATGTAAAACTTGAAGACATTGTAACTGACATCAAAAACCTGCTTAAAGATTCTATCCAGGCTGCATCAGCCAGTATAGAAACAGATTTTACAGCAATAAGTGAGATTGTTACTGTAAAGCCTTTTACCTACAGTATTTTCATGAATCTTATTTCAAACTCTTTGAAGTACAGAAAGCAGTATCAAAGCCCTGTCGTGAAAATCAGCACAGAATTGGTTGATGAATTTGTCATGATCAAATTTGAAGACAATTGCCTTGGAATAGACATGGAGAAGAATAGAGAAAAACTATTTGTTCTTTATAAGCGCTTCCACCCTAATACAGATGGAAAAGGCCTGGGGCTTCATTTGGTAAAAAGCCATGTTGATATGCTCGGAGGGAAAATAGAAGTAGAAAGTGAAGTGAATGTCGGAACTACATTCAGAATTTACCTTAAAAATTAGTCTTTAAGGCTGGTAAGCTTATCTAATTCAATACTCTTGAACAACTTGTAAACACGTAATACAATTGCAAGGCCGATAGCAGCTTCTGCAGCGGCTACAACAATTACAAACAAGGCAAAAGTTTGTCCCTGTAGCAAATCAGGGAAGTAAGAATTGAATGCTAGCAGGTTAATATTGGCAGCATTGAACATTAGCTCTATACCCATCAATACAATAATTGCATTCCGGCGTGTAATAACAATAGCAAGCCCTATGCAAAACAATGCAGCAGAGAGAATAAGATAATGTTCTAAAGGGATCATACAGAGTCTTTATACAAAGCTATCTCATAAATTCGGAATTTGGAATTTGTTAAGCCAGATTTATGGATATTTATGACCAAAATTCGTTAATTTTAGCCCTTTATTGAAAAAGTCATGAGTAAAAAGGTAACTACCCAGGATGTGCTGAAAGCAGCCGAGAGATTGAAAAATGTGGTAAATCATACCCCATTGATTTATAGTGTAAATCTTTCAGAGCAGTTTGGGGCCAGAATTTACCTTAAAAGAGAAGATTTACAGGTAGTCCGTTCATTCAAGTTAAGAGGTGCATATAATTCAATTTCAGCCAGGCCTTCAGAAGAATTGCAGAAAGGCGTAGTATGCGCAAGTGCAGGAAACCATGCCCAGGGTGTAGCTTTTTCCTGCCGTCAGCTGAAAATAAAGGGCGCTATTTTTATGCCGGTTACCACTCCTAAACAGAAAGTAAATTCTGTCAAAATGTTTGGAAAGGAGTTTGTTGATGTAAAATTAGTGGGAGATACTTTTGACGATGCTTATCGTGAGTCTATAGAATACTGCACCAGAAACAACATGGTTTTTATCCATCCCTTCGATGATGCGCGTGTGATCGCAGGCCAGGGTACGGTTGCCGTAGAAGTGCTGGAAGACTTGAAAGAACCTATTGATTATGTATTTGCTACTATTGGCGGCGGTGGGTTAATGTCAGGACTGATTACCTATCTTAAAGATAAAAGCCCTGCTACTAAGCTGATAGGCGTTGAGCCTGCAGGAGCAGCGTCTATGACAGCATCATTTAAAGAAGGCCACGTAGTAGCATTAGATCAAATAGATAAATTTGTGGATGGCGCTGCGGTGAAAAAAGTAGGTGACCTTACTTATGAAATCTGTAATGGCAATCTAGATGAAGTAGTGGCTGTACCGGAAGGAAAGGTTTGTTCTTCTATTATTCAATTGTATAATGAAGAAGCTATTGTAGTAGAGCCTGCGGGAGCGTTGGCAGTAGCGGCACTTGATTTCTGTAAAGAGAAAATCAAAGGCAAAACAATTGTTGTTATTGTAAGCGGTGGTAATAACGACCTTGCACGTATGCAGGAAATTAAAGAGCGTTCTCTGATTTACGAGGGGTTACAACACTATTTTATGATCAATTTCCCCCAGCGTGCAGGAGCCTTGAAGGAATTTGTAAGTGAAGTACTTGGTCCAAATGATGACATCACATTGTTTGAATACACCAAGAAAAATATGAAAGAAGACGGCCCTGCATTGGTAGGTGTTGAATTGAAAGACCCGTCCGATTACCAGCAACTGCTTGACAGAATGGCTTCTCACAATATCAAATATATTGTAGTAAACGAGAATCAGACACTGTTCAATTTCCTTGTTTAAAATTTATAGATTGTCCCATTTAAATATTAAAACTTTACCTCATAGGTACATAGAATAAGGAGATGGAATTAAGTCTA
>CAZNHL010000035.1:0-45800 GCA_964572965.1 uncultured Bifidobacteriaceae bacterium | reverse complement strand
CCAAATGAGCCAATGCATTAAATCGATTGTTAATCATATTTAAGGCATTACGTAAGTTTTGCTGGCGATTAGCTCCTCTGGCCAAGTTTGCAAAATTGGTTGTGATACGCGTTTTACTTGAGGGGTGATAGTTTTCATCTAAACAAGTGCTCTTTAGCGAGAACACAAAATCAGTCTTGACGGTATTCTGGATATTTTCCATATATTTCTTTTCGTTTATTCTTGAATCTTCTAATATGATCGCTTCCATTTAATCAATTGCAGTTATTTTATCTTTCAAAATTCGAAATAAAAGATGAATTAAGTTGTGTTTAGATTTAATTCAGACAATTACACTTTTAATGTATTTATTACAGATAATTATTCTTTTTATGGTATGAAAATTTAACAAAAACAGGTAATTTTTCTTTAGAAGTTTAATCCGGTATCCAACACTAAAAAAGCAATCTCCCTAAAACCTTACATCCGTTTGTGTATTGCTGTTGAGTTCCGTAGTTTTGTTGCGCGAACGTTAATTAAGTATTACCCTAACTGATTTATTAGTAAACTATGCTCTTTTAGTCCACTTCGACTCAATCGGCTACGCTCTGTGGCTGGTAGAATATGTCATTTAGACTTACTTCGGCTACGCTCAATGACCGCTGTAACCGCGGCTAAGTGACTGTTGTGGCTATTGGGAAAACTATTACTCATGATTAACCACATGAGATGGAAAAATATTCAAGGCTTTAAAGAAAAGTCCGGCTGAGTATGGGTGGAAATCCCTACCTCTTTACTTAAGACGTTCGCAGCACAGCCGGACTCATTTTTGTATCATGCGAACACTGGAAAATCACTATTCAACTATCGTGCTCCTGGACAGGGACGCTGTATCAACAACGCTGATGGAACTATTCCTTCAACATGCAGGCTATGTTGGTACAATTATCAAATTCAATTCTATTGAACCGGCCAGTGCTTTTCTGAAAGTAACTGAAACACCTGTTTTACTCATTACTGATTTCTTTACGCATTACATAGATGACTTCAACTTTTTTGATGAATATCGTAAAACGGCTGATAAGATTATTGTGGTTGGTGAGTTTGAAGAAGAGGTAAAGCGGTTTATGAAAATGTATAGCAACATGACTTTTTATAAGAAGCCGCATACTGTGGCTGAAGTTAAAGGCTGGCTGCAGAGTAATTGAAGCTGCTATAAATGATGTTTGATAGAACTTTTGAGTTTACTGGTTGTCACTTTTCTTTGTTTGCCCTGACTTCGGCTCCGCTCAGTCAGCGATGAAAGTTGACTTGAAACCTCCCGCAGAAAATGCGGGACGCTCTTTCCGTGGACGTCCACACGCAGGATGCTCCAAAGCTATGACAGACCTAATTTGAAGTTTAGTTAAGCTTATTTTTATACGGTATACCGTATAAATTGCTTGTTTAATGGCCTGTTTTTAGGTTATATTGTGTTGTTTTTAATTTAATTGGTGGCAGTGAATACCGACATTTCATTTTTACCTGAGAAGAAACAGGAAGAGCTAAAGCAGCTGACTGCATTTATTGTAAAGGAGATACAACCTGTGTTGGTGATCTTGTTTGGCAGCTATGCCCGCAATAAATGGGTTGATGATAAGTACTATGAAAATGGCATTTACTACACTTATCAGAGCGATTACGATGTATTGGTAGTGACCAAGAACGACCTCAGCAAAGCAACCTCAGGCAAATGGAACCAGATTGAGCACAGAGCCGACCAGTTTCATTACTCAGCGCCTATCAGTCTTATTCAGCATGGCTTCGGTTTCTTGAAAAAAGAATTGCGAGTTGGCAGCTATTTCTTTACTGATATTATTAAAGAAGGTATTCTGCTGCATGATACCGGAGTTTCTGAGGAATTGAAACCAGGTGAAGTTGATCCGGAAGAAGTAAAGAAACGTGCCAAGGAAGATTTTGAGTATTGGCATAATAATGCTAAAGAGTTTTTTATAGACTTCATGAATGCTTTTAAAAGAGAAAGCTATAAAAAATCAATATTTGAGTTACATCAAGCAACAGAAGGTTACTACACAGCATTACTCTTAGTTTTCACCGGCTATAAACCAAAGAGTCATGACCTGAAAAGGTTAAGAAAATCAGCTATCCTGATCCATCCGGATTTCCGTGAGATCTTCCCACAAGATACCCCAGAACAAAAGGAACACTTCGAACGCCTCCGCAGGGCATATATTGATGCCCGTTATGACAAGAACTACATCATTACAGTTGAAGACCTTGAATACCTGATGCTACATGTAAGCGCGCTTAAGTCGCTCGTGGAAAGGGTGTGCTGGAAGAAGTTGGGGATGAAGGAGAAGTAAATTGTCTTTACTTGAATTTGGGGAATTGCTTGTAAATACAATGTTATATGTCACGTTTTGGCAAAATAAGTAAAATCAAAATATATGGCAGATTTTAAAGGGGAAAAACTAGTCAGCGATATTAAGACCAAAAAGGTCTATGATTATATTGATACCGAAAAAAAGATAAATCAAATATCAAGAGAGGTATATAAAGACAAAGACTTAATTATACATTATCCAAGAGGTTTTGAAGGAGGTCCTAAATATGATACAATTAAAAAGTTTTCATATATAGGTTTCAAAGGAAAGCTTCCTGTTGCAGTTTTTAAAGCAGATAGTTTCGGTTGGGGATTTACAAAACCAATGTACCCTTTTGTAGATTTTATTGAAGCACATTATAAATTTGAAGAAGTTATAATTGAAAAGGGAGGAAAAGTTGAGTTCGACGCTCCAAATAAAAAGTTATATCTGAATGAAATGGCTTTAGAAACATTACTCAATGCATTTAAAAGCGTTTTTAAAAAGAATAAAGCAGAAGTTGACTTTATTCTTCAGATAACTCTCCATGAAATATTTCCGAAGACGATTTCGAAACCAGCAAAAACATATATAGCAGATGCTTTGGCTAATTCTCTTGCATCTTGGGGAAATAGCATTGACGAATTTTCAGATGCTGACAAGAATGCTATTAAAGACCTCTTTGATAAATTGTCTATAGGAACAGATTTTTTGTCAAAAACGGCCCTATCAAAAACCAAAGAAATAGTCGACATAAAGTATATTCAAGAAACTCTTAAAAAGTATAAAGAGTTAATGGCTCTTAAAACTGATGGTGATAGCCTTGAAAAACAATGGCAAGAGTTTTTGAAAGATAATAGCTGGATTTTCTCTTCGATTTTTGCTCAACCAGTTATTTTGTTTAAAAGAGAAGCCTATGTGGGTGGGAAAACAATTGATAATCAGAATGGGAAATTCAATGATTTTTTAATTAAGAATAGTTTGAGTAATAACGTCTCATTTCTAGAACTCAAAACACATAAAACGAAATTACTTGACAATAGCCCTTATAGAGGCGAAGACGTTTTTAGTGCAACTAAAGACTTGACTGGTTGTATAGTTCAAGTTTTAAATCAACGGGACAATTTTCAAAAAGAATTTTATGCCACAAAAGTTAAAAGTAAAGGCAATTTTGAAACATTTAATTCGAAATGTGTTGTTTTAATTGGTTCAACTTCAGACTTGGCTGATAATCAGAAATACTCATTTGAATTATTTAGAAGCAATTGTCGTGATGTAGAAATATTGACTTTTGACGAACTACAAACTAAAATCGAAAGCTTACAAACCCTAATGACGACATAGTAAGAAGGATAAGCATTGTTGGTGATGCACAGGTATCAACGTGTGTTTGGACAGAAACCCAAGTTAATGCCTGGCAGGTAGGTTCGAGACCTTCCCGTGGTGTCGGGTCTTTCGACCCGATACTTCTCACTAACTTAGCAAAACCGATTTAACCAAAATACTCACGGTAATCATTCGCTTTCAGTTAAGGATGATGGAATATTTATTCATACATGTGTCAGGTCGAAAGACCATGACACCACCTCTAAAAGTGAATTAGATTTTAAAATTAGGTTATAAACTACTCCAGCTCTTTATTCTTTTTTCAATTTCTGTATTTAACTCTTTACTATTTTGATAAATAAAGTTCAATGCCTGAAGGGTTTTAAGTTTAGGAATAGCCAGGTCGGTTGTTAGTGTTCCTGATTTAACAAGCTGGTCAAAAATCCAGATGAGACCGTGATATTCAATGCATTTTATTTTGGCAATATTTCTTAATGGTTTGTCACCGCTCAGAAGTATTGCATCCAGTTTTTTAGCCAATAATAATACTGATTTGTCTGGGGAAGAAAGAGAACGTGGCAAATCGGGATCTAATAATAAATGCTGCTCTGAGTGCGAAAGTATATGCACAGTAAGCTTATGTACTGATTTGTAAATGTTCAGTATTTGTTGTTGTTCAGGAAGTAGCTCGTTGAATACATCTAAGGTTGTATGTATTTCTAATTCCAAAGCAAAAAAGTGAGTATCTAATCCCAGAACCAATATGTCTATGAATATATTGGCATCTGTAACCGCAATTTTCATTCAATAGCTGTTAGTTTATTCCTGAATTCGGCAAGCTTCTGATTGTTCAGGGCAGCTGCTTTGCTCATAGAAATTAAATCTTCGGCCAAAGCTCTGAAAATTAATTGAATAAATCTATGAGAACCCTCATTTCCTGAATAAGCGTATGGTTCATTTACTTTATAGCCTTGTTGGTTGATATAAAAATACAATTGTTTTAAGTAGCTGTCAGTAATGATTCCCAAATCTCTCAGACGGTAAATCATAGCCTGAATGGAGATTCCGTATTGTTGTTTCAATAAACCCAATTCCGGTAACAGCAATTTAGAACGGTGTTTGCCCAATTCTCTTTCAGCTGCTTCACGCGGGAAAAGCATAGCTGCAGCAAAGTAATGGCAAAAGCTTTCCTGAGTTTTATCAGGTAGGTGTTTTATGTTTAATACAAGATGCCCCAGCTCATGTAATGCTGTGAAACGTTTACGATCAAGTGATTTTAGTTTGCTGGTGTTTAATACAATGATTGGAATAGCGCCATTAACGAAAGTTGACATACCGTCAAAACTATCTTCTGATTCTACTTCAACAACTTTTATATGATTGGCTTCAAGCAATTCGATCACGTTTGAAATAGGGTCTGAACCCAGGTTCCATTTTTTGGTACGCAAAGCAATGGCAATTTCTTCAATATCAGCCTTGGTATTGATTTCGTTTTTTGATAAGCTTCTGTCAAAAGAAGTTTCAATTCCGAGAATTTCTTCAATTTCAATATAGCGTGACACAACATCTTTGGTATACTCAACCAGACGGCTATTTTCCTTTGCAGGAAGCTTTTGAAGTTTTCTAAAAGAGATTTCACCTAATTCGATATTGTTCGGCCTTTGGAAAAAATCAGGGCGTAGGTTTAAGGCTTCACACAAATAGCCCATCATTTCACTGTCTGGGGTTACTTCTCCTTTCTCATATTTATGCAATGCCTGGCGCGTAACCCTGTTCCCAAGCTTGTCTGCTAAATCCTGAAGGGAAAACCCGTTAAGTATTCTGGCTGATTTAAAACGTTCTGAAAAATGTATGTTGCTCATAGTTCACACATTGTTAGTCCTGTTACTTTTAACAGTATTTCAAATGTAATGGTTTACAAAACTAGTATAAAAATCATATAACTGTCAACTTATTTTTATTCTGACATATTGTACATCATTTATATCTGGCATATTTTTATTATGTCATGCCACTCTGACATGTTGACATATTTAGTTTACAAAATATATTTATGGAACCATTTTTGTAAACCAGTAGTTATAATTCAAAAATATGTTTTTTATGAAGAACAAAGATGTACACATTACTCAAAGACCAGCAGGCTGGGCTGTTGTAGTATCAGGAAACGAAAGAGCCAGTAAGGTACTGGATACTCAAAAACAAGCAATTGAATACGGTAAAGAAATTGCGAAGAACAATGCTTCTGATCTTGTAGTCCATGGACGGGATGGCAAAATCAGGCAAAAAGATTCGTATGGTCACGACCCTAAAACTATTAAAGGCTAAAATTTTTAAACTTAAAACAGCTTATGAATAAATTTTACTCGATTCTAAATCAATTAGCTATTGGCGACAGGGTTGTTGTGCCAAAGAGCTCGTTTAATTTTATCCAGCATCATGCTATTTACTTAGGTTTTTATAGCGGTAATCACTGGTTTATAGAAAACAAAGAAAATGTTGGTGTCAGAACTGTAACTGCCGATGCGTTTTTTTCTGGCGTTACACAAATAACCCGTACAGAAAGATTTAAACCAAGACCTAATTACTCAAGAATTGATCTTGTACAATATGCAATGAGCAAACTGCACACGCCTTATCACTTGACGAATTATAACTGTGAAAGCTTTGCAAATGATGTCCAGTATCATAGAATTGAAAGCAGGCAGGCGAATGTAGGTGTAGGATTATTGGCTATTGCGGGAATAGCCTTTGTAATCGGACAATTGTAAAACTTTAAACCTTAAACTTATGATGGATATCGGAAAACAAACCGTCAAAATTGACTGTCCGGATTGTAAAAGACAAATTTCTGTTTCATTGAATCAGATTAGCAGACAAGCATTGATAAGATGTTCTTGTGGTCAGGCAATACAGCTAAAGGGTGGTGCTAACAATCAAAAAGTAATTAACGATATTAATAGATCTTTTAAAGACTTAGAAAATGCTTTTAAGAAATTAGGAAGATAAATCTCATCCTGTTACTTAATTAATATGGGCTGTATAAAACAGCCCATATTTTTTGTGTGTCTTATTATCAAAAGCCATCAGATTGACCTCATTCCTCTGCAAGTACAGTTACCCTAAGCCACACAAGCAATAATAAAGGATAATTTTGTCTTTTATTATTTTCTCTTTAAATTTACCAGAAAGGAAATAAAAGATGTTTTCAAAGGCTTGTGAATACGGAATAAGGGCCGCTATCTATATAAGTGAGCAATCGTTGCTTGACAGGAAGGTGAGCCTGAAAGATACTGCGAAAGCCATAGACTCACCTGAAGCTTTTACAGCAAAAATTTTACAGCAATTATCCCGTGAAGGGATCATCAATTCTGTGAAGGGTCCTAATGGCGGTTTCGAAATAGAAAAGAAGAACTTGCCGAAGATTAAGCTGAGCCATATTGTTTCGGCTATTGACGGTGACAGTATTTATCGTGGCTGTGGCCTTGGACTAAAAAACTGTAATGAATTAAAGCCGTGCCCTGTACATGATAAGTTTAAGGCTATCAGAAACGACCTAAAAAGCATGCTTGAAAATACCAGTCTGAAAGAACTGGCCAATGGTGTGAGTGTGGGGTTGACATTCTTAAAACAGTAAAAAAATTTGCAACAATAAAGGATATTTTTGTCCTCTAATTTTAATATACTCTGTTATGACTTTAGTTAGACTTCCTGTAGTTGCTGCTGCTGTGTTTTTATGGGTGGGTTTTGTGGCCGGAATCAGCTTTCTGGAAGCTCCGCTGAAGTTTCAGGCACCGGGTATTACTTTGCCTTTGGGGCTCGGTATCGGGCGACTGGTCTTTGGTACTCTTAATAAAGTTGAATGGGTATTGTCGCTTGCTATCAGCGTGAACCTGATTTATGCCAGTGACAGGGTTTTCAGGAAACAAAATATCCTTTATCTGATAGTATTGCTGATTTTAATCATTCAGACAGTATGGCTGCTTCCTGCACTTGATGCCAGGGCCGAAATGATTATCAATCATCAGGATGTGCACCCATCCAATAATCACTTTTATTATGTTGGTATGGAGTTGCTGAAGGTTCTTTGCCTGACGGTGTTTGGAATTACTTTGTTTAAGTCGCCGAGTCAGGCTACGCATGAAAATACATTAAAATGATAGGTATATGAATATTACAGATGAAAGTATTATTGGAGAAGTAGTGGCAAAGGATTACCGCACTGCGGCTGTATTCAGTTCATTTGGGATTGATTTCTGTTGTAATGGCAACAGGACTGTCGGTAATGCCTGTAAGGAAAAAGGTATTGCACAGTCTGCTTTGACAACAGCTCTGGCACTTGCCATGCAGGAAGAAGGTAATAACGGAATAGATTATCAGTTATGGCCTGCTGATTTGCTGGCAGATTATATAGAAAAAAGGCATCACAAGTATGTAGAAAAAAAGACTACGGAGATTATACCATATCTTCAGAAAATATGTGATGTGCATGGAGCGGTCCACCCGGAACTACTCGAGATTAATGAGTTATTCTGTATGGCAGCTGCGGAGCTGGCTACACATATGGTAAAAGAGGAGTTGGTTTTATTCCCTTTTGTAAAAAAACTGGCAGATGCTGAGGAGGCCGGTATAAGACCTGCTGCGCCGCCATTCGGAACAGTAGAAAACCCTATTGCAATGATGATGCACGAGCATGAGGCTGAAGGCGGTCATTTCAGGAAGATTGCTGAGCTGAGCAATAATTATACTCCTCCGGCTGATGCCTGTAATACTTATAAGGTGACATATGCTTTGCTGAAAGAGTTTGAAGCGGATTTACACCTTCATATACATTTAGAGAATAATATTCTGTTTCCGAAAGCTATTAAGCTTGAAAAATCAATGAACACCCTTTAAAGAAGCGTGTATGAGCGGATTTAAAATAAAACGGGTTTATGAAACTGCTGTTGCAGATGATGGCTACAGGTTATTGGCAGACCGCTTATGGCCAAGGGGTATCAGCAAGGCCAATGCCGCTATAGATGAATGGAATAAGGAAATAGCGCCTTCTCCTGAGCTCAGAAAATGGTTTGACCATAGGCCTGAGCGTTTTGATAAGTTCAGGGAGGCGTATGAGCAAGAGTTGCTGTTACATAAAAATGAGCTGAACAGGCTCCGTACATTGGCTGCCGGCACTACTGTATGTTTGCTTTATGGAGCTAAGAGTACTACCATAAACCATGCAGTTGTGTTATTAAATGTGTTAATGAAGGGAGGTTAATCAATGGCTGTATCGGTCTCCACATTTCAAAAGGCTTTTGGTGTTTTCAGTACGGATCATCACCTCTTTTTGTCGTTTTGCGGGCATATACGAACGGGCTTGAGTAAAGACGTTGAACCAATGCGTATCAGGAAGTATTGCCAGTGGTTTTATACTCATTATCTACATGCACATCAGCAAACAGAAGAACAGATCATATTCCCCTTTTTGGGCAATGACCATGAGCTGGTGAAGCAGGCATTAAAAGACCACCGGAAGATCAGAAAACTGCTCCAAAAAGAGGATAGTCTTATTAAGGCTCTGAACGCGCTGGAAGAGCTATTGGAAAAACACATCAGGTTTGAAGATCACACTTTATTTAGTGAAATACAGGAAAAAATTTCACGGGATGAACTTTTACAAATAGCTGCCGGATGCGATCTGCTACCCTGTAAGAGAGAAAAATGGCCTGATGAATTTTGGCTGTCAAAATAACCTTAGCTTATCCTCAGCAATCAATTAAACATTGATCGTATTCGACTGCCGCAGGTTATTCTTATTTCATAAGCGCTGAGGTTGATGGCAATATATATGTATAAGACTCCGGTCTTTTGCTCCGCTCAGTAATCAGCGGCCCGGAAGACAGAGAAGAAATCCTCACGTGTCTATTACTTAACTACTAAGCTAAAGTTTAATGGCAATTTTTTCACAAACAGACTTCCGGGGATTTTCTTAAAAGTTTATGAATTGTAGTAAAAACCTGGTAAGTCTGTTTCCTCTTTGTGATTTAAAATTGGCTAAATCGCTTAAGGATATTAGCTTTGTATTCTATTTGAAACATTTCATTTAATATGGCTACTACATCAGACATCTCAAGAGGTGCTTTTTTAAGATATAACGGTGAACTGATCATGGTTACTGATTATACACACATTACACCCGGCAAAGGCAATGCAATTTATACTGTAAAAAGTAAAAACGTTAAAACCGGTAAGCAAAGTGAGATCCGCTTCCGCTCCGGCGAGAAAATTGATCTGGTAAGAGTTGAAACCCGTGAATTACAATATTTATATCAGGAGAGCGATTCTCTGATCTGTATGCATCCTGAAACTTTCGAACAGGTTCCTGTGCCGATTGTTCTTTTCGGTGATTCTATGAAGTACCTGAAGGAAAATTCAATTGTACAGGTGAAGTTTGATGACGAGGAAAAGCCTGTGTTCGCAGAACCTCCGATGTATGTTGAGGTTGAAGTGACTTACACCGAACCTGCTGTTAAAAGTGATGCATCAAGCAAGGTATTAAAATCAGCAACAATTGATACCGGCGCAACAATCAATATTCCTTCTTTTGTGGAGATCGGTGAGAGAATCAAGATCAACACGGAGACCGGTGAATATGTGGAGAGAGTGAAGAACTAATTCTAAAACGCTCCGGAAGTTCAAAACTCCCGGAGCGTTTGTCTTTTGGGCTGATCCCATCTTTACAGTAACATATCTTACAGCATGGAAATTCTAATTTTTATAGTTTTACTTGTCATTATTGCTATCCTGATTTCAGGTTTAAATAAGCTAAATGAGAAGCTTACTTCTTTACAAAGAAATGTTAGTCAGATAAAAACCGATCTGGCTTATTTTCAGGAAAAACAATTAAAGGATCAAAAAGTCAAGAGTTCATCCGAAGGGCATGTTACTGTTGCCGAACCGGCTAAAATCATTATTCCTGAACCAGATAGTATTCCTGTTGCGGAGGTAGCACCAGAACCTGTATTCGCTGTTGCAGAAGAACCTGCTCTGGCCAAACCTTTTAAAGCGCCGGAAAAACCTAAGAAAATAACCAAACCGGCTATTGACTGGGAAAAATTCATCGGTGAAAACCTGATTAACAAGATTGGTATTGCAATACTTACTATCGGTATCGGCATATTTATCAAGTTTGCTATTGACCAACACTGGATCAATGAAATTGGTCGCGTACTCATCGGGCTTCTTGCAGGGGGAATTCTGCTTGGGGTTGCTCATAAACTGAGGCAAGAATATAAAGCATTTAGCTCCGTACTTGTAGGCGGGGGTATTACGGTATTATACTTTTCTGTAGGTATTGCTTTCCATGAATACCATTTGCTTGGACAAACGGCAGCCTTTATCTGCATGCTGTTTATTACTGCTTTTGCAGTGTTTTTCTCACTGGCATATAACCGTATCGAGTTGGCAGTAATTGCCTTAATTGGCGGATTTGCTACACCATTCATGGTAAGCACAGGTTCCGGAAATTATGCTGTGCTTTTCTCGTACCTGATTATCCTGAACATAGGAATGCTGGTGCTGGCAGGCGTGCGCAAGTGGAACCTGATTTATATCGTTTCGTGCTTTTTTACGATTCTGCTTTTCGGTTCCTGGCTGGTAATGGAGTACAAGGAAACACAAATGGCCGGTGCGCTGGTTTTCGCCACGGCTTTTTACCTGATTTTCTTTGCCGCCGCCAGTATTTTCAATATCCGCAATAAGAAACCTTTTGCTCCGCTCGATTATATTATTATCCTAAGCTTAAACCTGAGCTATTTCAGTGCCGGAATTTATATTCTTAATCAGCTGCCTAACCTCAACTTAAAAGGGTTATTTACAGCTATTGTAGGTTGCATTAACCTTGCTTTTGCATTCTTCCTGTACAAAAAGAATACGGACAGAAACTTTATATTTCTGCTGATTGGCCTTGTAATGACTTATGCCACCCTTGCCGCTCCGATACAGCTTAATGGTAATCAGATTACCTTGTTCTGGGCTGCCGAATCAGTGCTCTTGCTGTGGCTCGCTAAAAAGTCGGGAATAGCTCTGATCAGAAAAGGAAGTGTATTGCTATGGGTTCCTACGCTTATCAGCCTGCTGATGGACTGGAATAATGTTTATTCTTCAAATAGTGAACAGATGATGCCTGTGCTGAACCAGGGCTTTCTGACAACAATATTCTGTATTGCTGCATTTGTGTTGAATATGAAGCTTCTTTCGGGAGAAAAAACCAAGAACTTCTTTTTTGACGGCGATGGTATTGAAACAGATTCCTTGTCTAAGATTGCATTGGGAATGGCCGTAGCTGTTGGTTTTACAGGCGGCATTGTTGAATTGAATGAACAGATTATTTCTTATACAGGCAATGTAGAGTTAGACAGGCTTTCTATTTTTATTTATGTAGTGCTGTTTGTGAATGTGACAAATGTATTCGCTTACAAAAAAGGCTTCTTTATAGTACACCAGATTTGCCTTTACCTGCTTATTCCGTTGATGCTCGTTCATATTACAGTTGTTGACAGCTCAATAGCAGTACTCCGAAACAACTACCTGTTTGGTCCGGCGTCTATTGCGGGTTTTGCATTGCATATTGGTGCTATTGCAGCAATGGTCTGGTCTGTATTACTGTTACTAAAGTATCTTGTTCCGCTTGTTCCTCAGTTATTATGGGCGCTTGTGACCTATGGCGTATGGGCAATAAGCCTGGAAACAAACCACATTACAATCTCAATTCTTGCCGATAATATCAATGAAACATCGTCTGTTTTAAAGTTATCACACCGTGCTGCTTATCCCATTATCTGGGGAATCTGCTCGTTCATTCTGATGATTGCCGGTATGCAAAAACGAAACAGGCTTTTGCGTATCATATCGCTTTCTTTGTTTGGGGTAACGCTTCTGAAACTGTTTATACTGGACATAAGAGGTATTTCTGCCGGTGGTAAAATAGCTGCTTTCATATCGCTGGGAGTGCTCTTGCTGGTAGTATCTTTCTTGTATCAGAGGCTGAAGAAATTGATTATTGACGAAAAGGTTGAGGAGAATGTATTGGATTAAAAAAGGCATTTGTGCTGTAGCTGCTCTGGTAGCGAGTCTGGATAGTTTTGCTCAGAGCCACTATGCCGGCTTAGATAAAGCGCCACAGGAGGGTTACTATAAAATAATCCCTTCCGCATCTTTTATTGGTTACAGTAAAGCAGAATTAGCTGATCTGAGGCTGAAAGATGAATCAGGAAAGGATGTAGCTTATTTGCTCCGCAGCTATAACGACACCCCGGTAAAGACAAGGAGTTTTGTCAATTTTGAACTCACCAAAACGAGTGATGCTTCAAAAACTGTTTTATTAATAAATAAGCAGCAATACTCCGGTAATGAGCTGGTTGTTAAACTTCATAATGCCAATGTTGAAAAACGTTTCAGCGTTCAGGGCAGTAAAGACAAAAATCACTGGTTCGCACTTCAGGCTCAGGCCACTGTAAATCCTTATTTCCTTCCGGGAGATTCAGTTAAAGAAATGACACTGAACCTCCCTGCCAACAACTACCCTTTCTTAAAGTTAACGGTAGCTGACTCTCTGTCTGAAAAACTGTTTTTTACTGAAGCCGGTTTTTACAACGAAAGCCTTTCTACAAGCGAATGGCAGATTTTGCCTAACCCGGAAGTAAAAAAGTTTGTTTCTGCAGTTAATAAGGAAAGTCGTTTCATGTTTAGTTTTTCACAGCCTTATAAGGTTGATGCATTAGAGCTCACTTTCGGAGGTGATTATTACAGAAACGCTACGCTTTACAGCATTGAAAAAGGGAAGAAGCTTTTCCTGCAATCTCTTACAATCAGCACAGACAATCAGAACATTTTCCGTTTAGATCATTTATGGACCGACTCCCTCGAACTGGTAGTGTATGATAAAGACAATGCAGCCCTGACATTAAAAAGTATCAAAGCAACGCAATTGCCCCTTGCTGTTTTTGCCTATTTATTGCCTGTTCATACTTATAGTGTTTACATTGGAAACGATACGCTGAAAACGCCTCAATATGATTTGGTTCACTTTGAAGATAAGCTAAATAACGCACTCCCCGAACTGAAGACAGGAACTCCGCTGGTGTATGAAATTAAGCCTTCAGAAAAAGCGGAAGCATCGGTATGGGATAACCCAATATTGATTTGGGTCGGTATAGGCCTGATTGTACTGTTGCTTGGCGGAATGAGTTATAGAATGATCAAAGACATGAATTCAAAAACTGCATAGATGAAAGTACAGACCATTCTTCTTATACTCGCAGCTTTCCTGTTCAATAACTGCGCACCTAAAAAATCTGAAACCTTCAGCAATGGCGATGTTATTTTTCAGCAATCACTTTCGTCACAAAGTAAAGCAATACAACTGGCCACAAAGTCACCTTATAGCCATGTTGGAATATTGTATAATAAAAAGGGAGATTGGTATGTACTTGAAGCTGTACAACCTGTTAAAATAACTCTACTCAGCGAATGGCAACAACAAGGAAAGGGTAATCATTATGTTGTAAAAAGGTTAAAAAATGCTGACAAACTATTAACAGCAAGTGTTTTTCAGAAAATGGAACTGAATGCCCGCAAATATCTGGGCAAACCATACGATTTGTATTTTGGCTGGTCCGACGATAAAATCTATTGCTCGGAGCTGGTGTATAAACTTTATAAAGAAACTCTGGGTATTGAATTAGGTAAAGTCCAGAAATTATGTGATTTCGATTTGTCGCATGAAGCAGTAAAAAAGAAACTGAAAGAGCGTTATGGGAACAAAATTCCTTGTGATGAAAAAGTAATTTCGCCGGGAGCTATTTTTGATTCAGAACAGCTTGTTGAAGTTTTGCGGAATTAAAAAGGCTTTCAGCGTTTAAACTTAACCTGCTTTTTCTATTATTAAATCCTTGATGGAAATAAGATCGTGAGGATTCTGATGAAACTGTTCGAAGTCGTTTTTGTTATCAAACCAATTCATTACCTCGTTTTTCTTTAATTTGGAATTTTTATCAGAGATCAATTGCCGGTAAGAGCTTCCATGAAAGCTTTCAATAGTAGTTCCTTCAATGGAGTGGTGAACCGGTTGATTGTGAATGTAGTAAATCATATCCTTTACCTGCACTTCTTCAACCAATGTTGCGCTTAGGTTTTTCCTGAAAATACTGCCTTTACCTTTCACCTTAACATCAATCGCCTTGGAATAGCTCATGAAAAAACGCCTGAACAGTTCATCAATAATCTGTGCAACATTCAGCGTTTCAAGGTCATGCATGGTGGGGAAATCCTTCCTCACTTTAAAGTCATACTTGCCTTTGATGTGAACAAGTAAGTGGAAGTGATCGGGAAGAAGACTATATGCATAGGTATCAATATAATCCGACAGAAATTCTTCATAACGCTTCAAAAACTGGCTATAGTTTTTCTCCTCATGAAAAATATCCACGCCTCCATTTCCTTCATTATAAATATGATAGAAATGGTCTTCCTTAAAATTAATATATGGTATTTTGGTTACGATGCCCCTAAGGTACGGTTTATATACCTGAAAAAAAAAGACTTACCTGTTCTTTGAATCAGGTAAGTCTTTCATCAGTTAAAAATTAAAGGCTTTATCTCCCATATAACACGAATGGCGCCCAGATATTTGGTTCCCTGAAAGATTCACCGAATGAACCATCAATAAACTTGCGCTTCATGATATTCACCGCATCGTTGTAGTTTTTGCCCTGTGTTTGCGTGAGCTCATACATGCCGGTCATAAAATACATAGTTCCTTCATCGGAAACCGGCCATAAGGAAACCAGTGCAGCATTGGCGCCGCCTGTCAGCAATGCCTGCGTTAAACCAGCCACCCCTTCACCATTATAGATTTTCCCTAGTCCTGTTTCACACGCACTTAATACGGCAAGGTCTGCCTGCATACCCAGTTTTGAAATTTCAGGAGCAGTAAGATAGCCGTCTTCACCACCTTGCATATCAGGATAAATGCACATGGCTACACCCGAAAGCTCAGGGATTTCGGGAATAGCAAAACCATGCGTAGCCAGGTGTATAATTTTATATTCCTTGAGTTTATTGCTTTTAGAAAGGGATTTCAGGAAGTTTTCCGTCATCTGATCACCGATATAAATATCAGCCTTTGTCGGAAAATATTTGCTGATAGCCTTTACTTCTTCCAATGTGCCCGGCAGGTAATGCATGGCACCAAAACCAAGTGCAGCATAAATTTCTCTTTGAGGTTTGCCGTTAAGCGCATTCAAATTGGCCTTACTCTGTAATTGCACTAATCTGCCCGGCCCCCTTACATCGTCAGACTGCTCGTTCATCTGACTGTAATTTGCACCACCCATAGCAAGCAACTCATTTGGTCGCTGACCATACTTTCTGTTTTCAATAAGACGTTTCGCTTCAGGAGACGGTGCATAACGTACATCAAAATTTTCTATCAGGTATTTACCCGACGGATTGATTAATGACTCATAAGGCAGGAAATTAAGAACCCCCTCCGGGAAGATGATCAGTTTTTTTGCGCTGCCAAGCTGAGTGCTTACCGGTTTAATCAAAAAATCATAGTAGTGACGTAAAAACTCTGCCCGGTAACTATCATAAGCTTCTCCGGTATTTTGCAATAACTCACGTGTGAGGTCAATCAGGTGGTTGAAATCATTACCATCAAACTGGTCATACAACGACTTCTGAATAACGAAACCTCCATTGTCAGAAATTACCTGCTGAACAGGTTTATAGTCTGCCCTCTTTTCGGTAGCTTTATTAATTCGATCGAGGTATTTCTTTTTCAATGCCACAAAACCTTCAATCGATGAATGCTCCAATGCTGTTGCTGTGCTTGCTGTAACAACGTTGATTACCACTTTTCCCGGCACGGAAAGCGAATAAATCAGCGCCGCTTCATCCGGTTTCAGTCCCTGCTGAAATTCTTTGAGAGTTAATGGGTTAGTTGCTGAATTTTCTGTTCTCAATACTTCTGCCAGCATACGTGCCCGCTGTGCGTTTTGTATTTCAAACAATTGCGATGCATCACCCTGAGCAGCAAGACTCATGGCAAGAAACCGGTAACTACTGATGTTAAGGGCAAGGAAATTCAGTTTTTGCTCTCCTGCATAATTTCCTCTGTAGCTTTCTACAATATCAACGGCCTTTCTAAGATAAAGTACTGCACTGGTATAGTCCTTTTTAGCGTAGCATAAAGCACCCAGATTATTGTACTGCTTCTGTGCACTCATATAAGCCTTTTTGCTTAAATCATACTCCGCACATTCCTGATAAGTCTTTTTGGCGAGTTCAAAATTGTTCTGCAAATAATAACAGTAAGCAAGGTTACTTTTAACAGCCACCTGCATATCCTTGTCCCCAGCTTCGGTAGCCAGCGTCAGCGCTTTTTCCAGATAACCTTTTCCCTTTTCAATGTCAGACGGCAATGCTTTTCCCTGAATAGAAGCTACACCATAATAATTACAGGCTTCTGTTTCATATTTCCTGTTCCTGATTTTATCACCGGAGTCGCCAAAATCAAAGTATAGGAGCGCATGTTTTTTCAGCTCGGCATATTTTTGAAGCTCAAGGTCTGCTTTGCACAGGTTACTGAAGAAATTTCCTTTCTCCAGGCCGGCATAAGCCGGAAGGGATGCAGCCAGCGACACATACTCCGATAAGATACTAAAGGCCTTTTCCGTATTGTAATCTGCCCAGTAAATACTACCCAGGCGCGATGCAAGAATTGTTTGTACATAAGCACTGACATTCGGGTATTTTACAAATTCGCCTAAAGCCTGCTCATAGAATGGTTTTGCTTCTTTCCAGTTTTGATTTTGTTGTAACAATGAGCCAGCCTGATAAGTAAAGAGACCTTTGAAGTACTGATATTCTGCCGGAAAATTACAGGCAGCAATCATTTCTTTAAAAGCCGCTACTGCAGCAGCAGGGTTGTTAGCCGTGATTTGTTCATTGCCTTTGATCAAGCCAAACATTACAGGGGGAAAAGCTTTATTCCGCTTCTGAAACAAAGCAGGTACCGATGCTTTCAACGCATTGAATTTTGCCGGATTAACGCCTGCTGCGGCCAGGTCACTCATGTCTTTGATGAAGTTCTGACTCTCCTCATCGTTCGCCGCCATCCAGATAGCAATATTCAGAAACTGTGCGCCTTTAACATCATTTCCGATCGTGTAAGCCACATAAGCGGCCGTGGCGTAAGAAGCCGCCCCGAGGGGATCAAAGAGTAACGCATAATCAGCATGTCTGATAGCCTCTGCATTATTACCAAGCATCAGGTAACTCCAGCTGATCATCGCATGGGTAATGGCATAATCAGGGGCATAAGGAAGCAATGCCTGAAAATCCTGCAATGCCTGTTTATGGTTGCCTCTCTGTGAAATCTCATATGCGGCTCCGAATTTCTGCTGGAATTCATTCTGAGCAAAAGTGTTTCCGGCCAGTAAGGCCAGCAACAGCACTAAAATAGTTTTGGTTTTCATTACGAAACTGGATTAGTTACAAGTTCCTGAGTTAATAATTGCTGAAATTACTTTTCGGGCATCACCTTCTTTTTGTGTACCTGTAACCTTATATCCGCCGGTTGTTTTTTCAATCACAAAATCAGGCATCATAAATACCCCACCCTGATCTTTGTAATAAGAACCTATTGCTTTCCGGGAAAGAAGTACACCAGAATTGCTGTATGAGCTGATATATAATTTTATTTCCATTCTTGCACCTGCATCCATAGAACGGTTATGCACCTCTAACACAGCCAGACCTGACTCACAACTGGCCACTATACCAATGGCATCTACAGACCATTCACGGTCAATCCAGTCTTTATACTGAGGGCTTTCTTTTACAAAAGGAATATTGGTAATTGTTCTCCCTCTTAAACCATTCAGGTTAAGTTTATATGGCAGCACAAGCGGACTAAAGTTGATCACATACTCAGTAAATGATGTATTGCCGATGTATTTTTCCAGCATCTTATTTCTTTCTTCCTGAGCTAATTCCTGTTTCTTTTGTTGTTCCGCTCTGATTGCTTCTGCCTCTGCTGCCAGTTTTGCCTGTTCTGCCTGTTTATCCAGTAAAGGCTTATTGATCACTTCTTCCTGAAGCTTCAGTCGCTTCACTTCGTAAGCACGTAACTCCTCGGCTGTCATGGCTGTTCCGGTAATCAGATTGATACGCCCGAGTGTTTTTCCAGTAGCAAAATCAATTCTTGAAAGATAACTGGCAATGGTTGTATCTTTCTCACCATAACCTACACGGCTCCAGTTGTAGAGCTCGCTGGTGCCAGGTACAGAAATCCAGTTACCCAGATAAGTAATTGAACCGATATTCGGATTCACAAAATACTCCGACCACTTGCCGTCTTTATTCAGCAATGTATAGCCATCCCAATCACTCCCATTCAAATGGTAATAGTTTGTTACTACCTTATCCATACCACTCAGGTAAGCTGAACCCGACGTAATTGGTAATTTTTCACCCGAATTGCTTAAAAGGTATTTAGTAGTCTTTGAGTTTCCATTGATATTTTCTTCCGTAACAAGAAACCAATGGTCTTTTCCTGCCGGAGCGCACCATACTGAACCTTTAGCACTGGCAGGAGCAAAAGTCACAAGGGTTTTATTAGTCTCTGTTTCAATTACTTTCCCGCCTTTATCTTCGAAGTCAGTGAGAGCCTTCCCATCAGCGCTGATGTAAACATGACGCTTACTGCCGAAATAATTCATTACTGCACCCGATGCCAGTTCATGTACCAAAGCACCGCTGCTGATATCCATCAACTGCAGTTTTTTATTACCGATGTTACAAATAGCGTATTTGTCGCCTACAGCAGCCACTACAAACTGAAAGTTCTTATCATCACTGCGTACAAATTCGCCCTTCTCAACATCAAAAAGTAAAACTGATATATCAGCACTGCTATTCCCTTTTTTCGCCTGAAAATGAATCACCAGGTAACGGCCCACTGCCTGCTGAGCCAGAGAATTGCTATGTGAATTATAGAAACTTGTATAAGGAGCATAACTGCCCTTAGGAGCAGAAAGGGTATATGTTTTCGATGTTTCCCATGAAGGCAGGCTCAGTTTCTTTATAGTGAAATTATTGCCGAGAACATAAGCAGTTTTGCCATCAGCGCTGTAAGCTACCGAATTAACTTTATATTTTAGATCCTGAGACATAGATACAAACTGGCTCAGAAAAAAGAGCAACAGGGAGAGAATCAAGCGATACATAGTATTAGGGTTAAATTAAACCTTAATTTCTTTTAAATGTATCAGATTTGCTACTTCTCATTGTCTCATGCACTACATGTGAGACAACTATGGGGCTTGGGGTTGATTACGCCGCGTGGGTAATGGGAATTAATACTACGTGTTCATGGAACCATGAACATATGGCGATGACATAACATAGGGGCAATGATATGTAATTGCACATACGCTATATCATTGCCCCTACGGGAAATATTTTTCGGCCTGGGTAATGGATTCGGGTTTGCCTACATCCACAAATACGTCGGACGAATGGTCAAAACTCTGGATGTTATGCTGCTTGCAAAGCTCCAGGTAAACATCCACCATAGAAAACTTGCCCTCTTGTTTAATCAACGGGAATATGGCAGGATCTATCACATGGATACCACTGAAAGCTCCCTGAATCAGGTTAGGTTCGTCTTTTGAAATTTTCTTCTCGCCTGTTTGTACATTCTCCCAACCGCAAAGTTCCTGCTTTCTGTTGAAAAGGAAATACCGGGAAGTCTTGCGTGTGGTAGTAGCCAGTGTCGCCAATGCTTTACGGTTGCGGTGGTATGCGATCATCTCACCTACATTAAGCGTAGTCAATATATCAGAGTTCATTACCACAAACGGTTCTGAACCTTTCAGGAACTGCGCTGCTTTTTTCAGGCCTCCGCCTGTTTCAAGTAACTCGTCTGTTTCGTCAGAAATGGTAATGCGGCAACCAAAGTCGTTATGGTCATCCAGAAAAGTTAAAATCTGGTTTGCGAAATGGTGTACGTTGATCACAAATTCGTTGACCCCGAAAGTTTTCAGGTATTCAATATTGCGTTGCAGCAATGGTTTACCGTTTACCAGAGCCAATGCCTTCGGATGATTTTCTGTAAATGGTTTCAACCTTGTGCCTAGTCCGGCAGCAAACAACATTGCTTTCATAGCTTACTCGTTAATCCAGTTTTTAGCGTCCTGTATGATGTGGCTTACTTCCACTTTTACACCAAACTTTTGCTTCAGATGTGCCGCCAAGCTATCAGCTGCAAACACACTTCTGTGCTGTCCGCCGGTGCAGCCAAAACCAACCATCAGGCTTTCAAAATCTCTTGCCAGGTAATCTTTCACGCTGATGTCTACAATACCATAGACATTCTGCAAGAACTTCGGCATTTCTGTCTGATGAACCAGAAAGTCCTTTACATCTTTATCACGTCCTGTCAGTTTTTTGTATTTATCGTAACGCCCGGGATTCAGGATTCCTCTGCAATCGAACATAAAACCTCCTCCGTTACCGGAATCGTCTTTAGGTAATTCTTTCTTATAAGAGAAGCTACAGACTTTCACCACCAGTTTAGAATCAGGACGTGCTTTTACAGTATCAAATTTCTGGATCACTGACTCATCAACCATTTCCTGCAACACACGCTGAAGTTCAGGTAAACGAATTGGGATCTGCTTATTCTCCAGGAACCATTTCAGGTTTCTCAAAGCAAAAGGAATACTGCTTACAAAATGCGGCTTACCTTCAAACAATCCGCGGAAACCATAAGCCCCCAAAGTCTGCAACATTCTGATCAGGACAAATCCGTTGTAATTGTCAAGGAAATGTTCTTTGTTCAGTTTGTTGTTGAGCAGGTCATTTGCCTTGTCGAAATAATAAAGCAAAAGTTCATCACGCCACTCATATGGCAAAGCTGCTTTCGCCTGCCATAACATCGAAGAAACATCGTATTGCAAGGCACCCTGCATACCACCCTGATAATCGATAAAGCTCACCTGCTCATCATGTACCATCACATTTCTGCTCTGGCAGTCGCGGTGCATAAAGAAACGGTTAGTTTCCTGCATCAGGTAACGGCTCAGCATTTCGAAATCATTGAGCAGTAAATTCTTATCGTAAGAAAGCTTCAAAGCTCTCAGGAAATAAAACTTGAAGTAAAGCAAGTCTGAATAAATGGCCTGCTGGTCAAAAGACCTGGTAGCAATGCAATAATTGTAGTCCAGGCCTTGACCGCCTTTGATCTGCAAACGCGCCAATTGTGCCAGTGTTTTTTTGAAGAGCCCGAAAGTACGTTCAGTATAACCTTCTTCCTGAACAATATCAAAAAGAGAAGTTCCGCCAAGGTCCGTCTGAATATACATATCCCTATCCGTAGAAATGTGTACTATCTCTGGAACAGGCAATTGCTCTTTATTGAAATGTTTGGTAAACTCAAGAAAAGCATTGTTTTCTGGTATATTTTCCGGATTACTGGTAACTATGTAAGAACGCTTTTCGGTTTTGACCCTGAAATATTGCCTGTCGCTGCCCGACTGAGGAATGAGGCTTACTTCCTGTGCCGTGCCAGGTTTCCAGCTTTCAAAAAAAGTTTTTACTTCGTCTATAATGGTTGCCATTGCCAACAAATAAGGTCTAACAATAAACCCCCGGTTTAATCCGGGGGTTCTGTGTGGCTTCGGCGGGAATCGAACCCACATCTAGCGTTTAGGAAACGCCTATTCTATCCGTTGAACTACGATGCCTTGCTACAAATATAAGCCAATTTACCTTTTTAATAAAATGGAAATCGTATTTAGCCAATGCCGATATATTCGTTATTTTTAGGCTTCAAAATTCATTGTCATGAGCACTTACATCGATCAACATAAGGACCGTTTTCTGGAAGAGCTGAAAGAGCTCCTTCGCATTCCATCTATCAGCGCAGATGCTGCCTACAAGAAAGACTGTATAAAAGCTGCTGAATATGTAAAAGCTAAGTTTCTTGAAGCCGGTGCAGATTCGGCAGAACTTTGTGAAACTGCAGGAAATCCGGTTGTTTATGCTGAAAAGATCATTGACCCGGCTTTGCCAACGGTATTGGTTTATGGCCATTATGATGTACAGCCTGTAGACCCTCTGAACCTTTGGGATTCTCCTCCTTTTGAACCTGTTATTAAGGACGGTAAAATATATGCCCGTGGCGCCTGCGACGATAAAGGCCAGTTCTATATGCATGTAAAAGCATTTGAAACAATGGTTGCCACAAACACTTTGCCTTGTAATGTCAAGTTCATGATTGAAGGAGAAGAGGAAATCGGCTCTGATAACCTGGACGTTTTCATTGTTAACAACAAAGTAAAACTAAAAGCTGATGTGATCCTGATTTCGGACACCAGCATGATTGCCAATGACGTGCCTTCAATCTCAACCGGCCTGAGAGGTTTGAGCTATCTTGAAATAGAAGTAACCGGCCCTAACCGCGACCTTCACTCCGGAACTTATGGCGGAGCTGTAGGCAACCCGATTCAGGTTTTATGTGACATGCTTGCTTCTTTGAAGAATGACGACAAACATATTACCATTCCGGGTTTTTATGACGACGTGGTAGAGCTTTCAAAAGAAGAACGTGCTGAAATGGCCCGCGCCCCTTTCAGCCTTGACGAGTTCAAAAAATCACTGGACATTAATGATGTTCAGGGCGAAGCAGGTTATTCTACAAACGAGCGTATTTCTATCCGACCTACTTTCGAGATCAACGGAATCTGGGGAGGCTATATAGGTGAAGGTGCAAAAACAGTACTCCCTTCAAAAGCACATGCAAAGGTTTCTATGCGTCTGGTTCCAAACCAGAAGTCAGAAGTAATCACAAAACTGTTTACCGAATACTTTGAAAGCATTGCCCCAAAAAGTGTAAAAGTAAAAGTAACGCCACATCATGGCGGTGAGCCTGTGGTAACTCCAACTGATACGATTGCTTATAAAGCTGCCAGCATGGCTTATGAAGAAACTTTTGGTAAAAAACCAATCCCGACCCGTGACGGTGGTTCTGTACCGATTGTTGCTTTCTTCGAACAAGAGCTTGGTCTGAAATCGGTACTGATGGGCTTTGGTCTGCATTCAGATGCAATACACTCACCAAACGAACATTACGGACTTTTCAACTTCTACAAAGGCATTGAGACCATTCCATTGTTCTTCAAGCATTTTGCTGCGTTGAGTAAGAAATAGAGTTTAAATAGAAGTTCCACTTTTTTGAAAAGTGGAACTTCTTAAAAGAGGAAGCACTATAGCAATTGGCGTAAATTCCAAGCCTGTACATGCTTTATACCTTTGTTTTGTGGCAAAGCAATATCGTCAAGTGAAACCACAATTTTTTCGTAATTGTCTCTTATTGCTTCAAGTACTGCGTATTCCCTTTTTATGGTTTCCTCGTCAACCAGCAAATAAGCGCTTTGCAGATATACTACTTTGTCTTTTTTTCGGGCAATAAAATCTACTTCTTTGTTTTGCAGCGCTCCTACAAAAACCTCGTATCCGGCTTTGCGAAGCTCAAGATATATGAGATTTTCCAGCTTATAACCTGCTCCATAGCCAAATCCCCCGTATAGATAATTTTTGTACGCTAAGTCATTGATATAATATTTACAGTTGCCTGATATGGTTTCCTTTCCTTTGATGTCGTACCGTTCGGCTTTATGTACCAGAAATGTATCTTCGATATACCCGATGTAATTAGCAACCGTATCATAAGTCGTTTTCCTTCCTTTGCTCTTCATATAGTTGACAATGTTATTTACCGACAACAAGTTTGAAGCATTATTTACCAAATAGATAAAAAGGTCTTCAAGTAATCTTGGGTCTTTGATACTATATCGTTGTATAATGTCACGTAGCAGAACCGAGTCTTTAACGGCGGTAACATAATGTTGCTTTGTATCTTTATCAGGTAGTATAAACAGTTCGGGGAGACCTCCGCTTTCCATATAGTTTATGTAGCTTTGCTTGTTGGTCTCGCATTTTGTAATACCTGTATATTCATCAAAGCTGAACGGAAATACCTCAAAAGTTACATACCTTCCCGAAAGCAATGTTGCCAATTCGCCTGAAAGCATTTTTGAGTTGGACCCACTTATAAAAAGCTCATAATTTTCTGTAAAATCTTGTGAATAAGAATTTACAAACCGTTCCCATTCTTCTATATTTTGTATTTCGTCTATGAACAGGTATATTTTCCCCTGAGGTTTAAGTATACTCTTATACAGCTTTACCAACCCTTCCAAATCGTTGTAATTCCTGACGAAGTCAAAGTCGATAAACTCTTTGTTGATGTAAAATATATTTTGGGGATTTACATTGTTTGATATTAACTGTTGGGCTATTTGCCGTAGAATATAGCTTTTGCCCGATCGCCTTTGCCCAACCAGCACTTTTATCAGCTTATTTTGGGTATAGTTGAGAATGTTGTTCGTATAATACCCACGCAGAAAACCTAACTGTGGTACATTTCCTTTCCAGAAATTATACTTTTCCAGCGACTTAAATTTTTCTTCCATACTCGAAATATTTGTACGAATATATGAAATTTTCTTCCATACTCGAAAATTTATATAAAAGCCATAAAATATTCATCCACACTAGAAAGTTTCAATTTGGCCCTCATTTGTAACGAGGCTCAGCGAGGTTAGTGTTTGTAACACTCCTTATGCTTTTTATTCTTATAGCTATGTCAGAAGCCCTTTTTTATGTCAATGATCAGTAGGTATCTAAATTGGATTGATCTTTTTACCAGAAAGGATTGCAGAATCAGGAAAGACGATAATCTCGCTTGGTCGCTCATTGGAATTTATAATTCCGATGCCCGGATAAAATGGATTTTAAATCCATTTTATCTATTGTTCGATTTTACAAAAATCGAACAATAGATTTTTATCCGTTAATTTTCCATAAGTTCTGTGGTGCAGGAATTAAATGTGTCTGAATCTCTCCACCAATATACATTGCTGGATAGTCACTCATTGGGAATAATCTTATAACAAAATCAAAATAAAGTTTGACAAGGGTTGAAAATTCAAAAATGTTATCTGGCCTATTAAATTTCCAGGTAGGTTGCTGCTCCCAAATAGAGTTAAGAGTTTTGTCTATACTCTGTTTAATAGCTACGGAACTCATTCTGCCAGGAGGAAATCCGTTTATGTAATATTGGTGATATGACGAATTACTATCAAACTGCACTAAAAGTTTTCTTTGGTCAGGATTTATCCGAGAATTAAAGTCGTTATGATAATGAAACTCTGTTTTCGCAGCAGAGTATGAGCCATCTTCATTTAGCGTTGTATTTGCAATGTGCCAATGCTCTGCATGTGATTGATCATCACGTTTACTGTATCCCGCAATATGAACAATTGATATTTCTGAAATCTCATTCTCTCTCATTTCTGACGTCATTCTATTGGCAAGTTGTTTTGCGAACTCTTCAATTGAATTAGCTGTAAAAAATGCACCTGAAACAAAGTTGTTTATCCAAGTATCAATTCTCTGACCATTGATTGAGTATACTCCAGAATAAGCTAAGGATGCATTAAGGTGTGGTATCGGAAAGATTTTTTGTCCAAATCCTACATTTCCACTATCACTTGTCAAATTTGAATCACTAGCTTGAATTATTCCAAATTTTGTTATGTAAGATGCTATTAGTGTCATTGGTTCAATTTGTTTTAATTTCCGCCGTGGTGAGCGAAGCAAAAGACTATTGCAATATAATCTTACGAATATCAACCGTATTGCCTTTTGTGTCAATTAAATGAACAAAATATAATCCGTTTTCTGTCCAAGAGGCTAGATTAATTGTAGTGTGCTGTTCATTGATTGTGGTCGTATAGACAGTTTGACTTAGAGAATTATTGATTTTTAATAGATACCCGTTCATTGCCGCATAATTATTACCAAAATCAATGTTTATATAGTCGTTTGACGGATTGGGATAAATTTTGATCGTATTTTGATATGATAATGGATTGTAGCTAGTTATAATTGAGTTAATTACTAAGGTATCCGTTACTGTTATGTTTTGAATACATATCCCTTCGTTAAATAAAGATGATAGCTCTTTGGAGGTTAATATTCTGCTATAAATTCGAATATCATCCATGAATGCTATTGTGCCAGAGCCTATTTGGGAGGGAGAACTATTACCACCTCCAAACACTATTGGCAAAGTTGTATTTTTAATGGAAGTGTTGTTAATTGTATCATATAATGCTCCATCAATGTAAAGTTTCATCGTTGGTGTTTTATAACTGGCTGTTATCATATGCCATGTTGTTGTATCACACATATTTTTTCCCCAGACTGTTTTTACAGTGTTAGAGGGTGAAGTAGTATAAAAAACGGGACCACATCCGGTTATCCCTTCGTTGTAAATAGCAAACGATGAGTTGTAAGAACCGTATTGGTGTTTTGAGACAAAGTTTCCGCCCTCTCTTTTTTTATTCAAAACCCAAAAATTTATGGTAAACTCATTCTGAAAAGTAATATTAGTTAAATTTTTAGGAACCATATAGGTCGAATCAAAGTAGTATGCCTGATTGGTATTGCCGAATCTATCTTTGGTCAGTTGGGCACCATAGTTAATGCAGTCGTGACCATTTCCACTTTCATCAGTCGCATTTCCATTAAATGGCCAATAGCCAATAAGTCCATCTGTAGGTATTTGAGCATAGGTATTTAAGCCTGATACAATCATCAATACCATTATTATTAAGTTTTTTTTCATCGTGGTTGAGTTTCAAATTATGTGGAACATAAAACTAGTTTGGGCTTACAGTGTTAGCGTGTCGGTAAGTTTTTGGTAAAAGTTGACCTATTGTTGTTGCACAGGCATTGCCAACAGGAGAACACTATCCCCTAAGGTATAGAGAGTGTGTTCTCGCTAATGTTATCCGAAAGGCCGAGACAGCTTTGTCTTCTGAAATTAAATACCCATTAGTTTTTTAATTTCTTCGAGTTTCTTTTTTGATTGTTCACTCAATTCGTTATCAGAAAGAACTTGTTGTAATAATTCTTTGATGCTTGATTCTTCTTTTTTCATAATGTTTGTTGTTAAATGTTTAGATCATATCTGGAATTGATATAGACTATAGTACAAAACTATTGACTATCTGCTTTTTTAATAGCACATTTGAGTTGTAATAGAAAACTCATAGTTGCAATAACAAACAGGAAGTATACAAATGGTAGAGATCGGTGAAAAAATAAAGCAATTCAGAGAGCTGAGAAATTATACTCAGGAATTTGTGGCACAGCAACTGGATATGACCCCTCAGGGTTACGGAAAGATAGAACGAAATGAAGTAGAAGTAACTATTCAGAAGCTGGACACAATAGCACAAATACTCGGCACTACACTACAAGATATTTTCGCTTTTGACGAAAAGCATGTTTTCAATTACAGTGATTTCCAAAACAATTACCATGCTTGCGAAATCGTCAGTGCAGAATATATTAAAGAAGCATACGAATCCCGTATTTCAGATCTGCAAAGCGAAATTAAATATTTACGTACTATACTGGAAAAAAGCCTCAAGTAATTAAATTTTGGATTCCCGATTTTAAGAACTGATAAAATCAATATAGTTTTCCGGACTTACAATTTGAGTAGTAGTTGGTTGATAAGCATCGATGAAAGCTTTGGGGAATTTGGCGGCACTTTTTTCAACCCACTTAAACTCGTAGGCATGTATCTCTCCATTTCTTTCCTCAATGTAATCTATTTCATTCTGGGCATGGTTCCTCCAAAAATATCGGTTACAATAGATATTATTATAGCTACAATATTTGACACGTTCACTGATAATGAAGTTCTCCCATAAAGCACCTTTATCATTTCTTAGGTTAATTGGGTTAAACTGATTGATAACGGCGTTTCTGATACCATTGTCGTAAAAATATATTTTTCGGCTTTTTTTTAGTTCATTCCTTAGATTTCTGCTGAATGTACTCAAGCGAAAAATTACAAAAGCTTTTTCTAAGAGGTCGATATAGTGCTCTACTGTCTGGTTGTCCAGCCCTGCCATTTGACCCAACTCATGGTAAGAAACCTGACTGCCTACCTGAAATGCTAATGCCTGTATTAGTTTTTCGAGACGATCAGGTTTTTGTACTCTTTCCCATGTCAGGATATCTTTATAGAGATAACTATCCGACAATTGTTTCAAAATAGCTTGTTCCTTCCCTGGATTGTTAACTACATCTGGATAATATCCATATAATAAACGATGTTCAAGAAGCCGTTTTTCTTCAAGTAAGCCTTGTTTATTTACCATTTCTTCAAATGAAAACGGATAAAGCATGAATTCCCATTTTCGGCCAGTCATGGGTTCATTGATTTTGTTGGCCAACTCAAAGGAAGAAGAGCCGGTTGCTATTACTTTTACAGTTTTGATATTGTCGTGGATTAATTTCAGACACAAGCCAATATTTTCAATTCGCTGGGCTTCGTCAATAACCAGCGTGGTATGGCTGCCAATAAGCTTTTGTAATTGTGTGGATGTTGGCTGCCGTAACAGCTCTCTTAGGTCACTTTCATCACCATTCCACCAAAGCGTATCTTTCTTGTTTCCAGTAATTTTTTCCAAAAGCGTAGTTTTCCCTACCTGACGCGAGCCAAGCAAAATAATCACCTTATGGTCATTAAGTTGCTGTATGATTTGATATTCAAGCTTTCTTTCAATCATAGTCAAATATATAAAAATTGCGATTTCATTCGCAAAATTTATATAAAAATTGCGATTTCATTCGCAAAATTTATATAAATCATTCTTCATAAAGCATCTGAATATAGATACCTTTACAAAAGTTGACTTCTCTTTTTTCTAAGTAATTATAAAAAGCGCTTCATGGTTCTCTTTTCTCAATTACCATCCATTTGTCAGGGAAAAATATTACAGCAATCAGAAGATTTAAGCATCGAAAACCTTTTACTTGACAGTCGCAAGGCAATTACGAGTCCTTTCTCTCTGTTTTTTGCCATTGGAGGGGAGCGTCATGACGGGCATCGTTTTGTGCAGGAGTTATACAGCAAAGGCATTCGCCAGTTTATTATAGAGGATGAAAGTAAAATCAACTTAAGCCTGCTGACGGAAGCCAATGTTCTATTAGTAAAAAGTGCAGTAAATGCCTTACAGCAAATTGCTATTCATCAGCGCCATCTTTATAAAATCCCTGTGATTGGTATCACAGGCAGCAATGCAAAAACCATTTTGAAAGAATGGCTTTCACAGTTGCTGGCACAGGATTTTTTTATTGTCAAAAGTCCCCGTAGTTTCAACTCTCAAGTAGGTGTTCCACTTTCCGTATGGCAAATGAATGAACGCCATGAACTCGGTATTTTCGAGGCAGGAATTTCGAAGTCGGCAGAAATGCAGAAGCTGCAACCGGTAATAGACCCTACCATCGGTTTGTTTACCAACATCGGCGAAGCTCATGCAGAAGGGTTTAGTTCTGTCAGTAAAAAAGTGGAAGAAAAGCTAGCTTTGTTTGTCGACAGTGAAATTATATTTTATTGTCGCGACCATGAAGAAATTCATGCGGCAATTTCCAAAAAGACATTCAGGAAAACATTCAGCTGGTCGGCAACAGGGAAAAATGCCGATGCCAATATTTCTGTTCTCAAAGAACCAAGCTATGCTTTGATAGACTGGAAAAGTCAAGACCAAAATTTCCAGCTTCATATCATACAGACTGACGACGCTTCCATTGAGAATATACTTCACTGCGTCGCTATCCTTTTACATTTAGGCGTACAGGCATCAGGCATTCAGGAGCGGATCGACTCACTGCGTACCATTTCCATGCGCCTGGAGCTGAAGGAGGCCATCAACCATTGCTATGTGATTGATGATACTTATAACAACGATCCGGCAGGTTTACAAACGGCACTGGATTTCCTAAACCAACAGAAACAGAGAAATAAGAAAACAGTCATTCTGTCTGATCTGCTTGAAGCAGGTATCAGTGAGAAAGAGCTTTATAAAAACGTCAATCACTTACTGAAAGAAAAAGGTGTCAATCGTCTGATAGGTATCGGCAAGGGAATCATCTCACAGGCAGAAGTATTCAGTATCAAATCAGAGTTTTATAAAGACACGGAAGGTTTTCTTTCTGATTTCGACTTCAACAGCTTATCGGACGAACTGATTCTGGTTAAAGGTGCCCGTATCTTTCAGTTTGAAAAAATAGTCCAACGTTTACAGGAAAAGCATCATGGGACGGTACTGGAGATTAATCTTGATGCACTGGCACACAACCTGAACTATTACAGAAGCCTTCTGAGGTCAGGTACAAGGTTGATGGCAATGGTAAAATCTTTCGCCTACGGAAGCGGGAGCTATGAAGTAGCCAGCTTGCTCGAGTACCACAGGATCGACTACCTGGCTGTAGCTTATGCTGATGAAGGTGTTGACTTGAGAAAAGCAGGTATCTCATTACCAATTATGGTGATGAATCCAGCCCCGAATACTTTTGAAACACTGATTCGCTACAGGCTTGAACCTGAGCTTTACAGCAAAACGATCTTCAGTCAGTTCCTAGACTATCTGGTACAAAATAACCAGACTTCTGGTGCACATATTGCTATTGACACGGGCATGCACCGCTTAGGCTTTGAGGAATATGAAACAGAAGCGTTATTGGAGCTTCTGAAAAAAGCGGAAAGACGTATCAGGGTACTTTCTGTATTCAGCCATTTAGTAGGTGCTGATGAGGCTGAACATAATGAATTCTCAAAAGAACAGATTGAAAGACTGAACAGGGTTGCTGATAAAATAAATCAGATGGTAAACTACCCATTCATGCGCCACATCTGCAATTCTGCCGGAATTGTCCGTTTCCCTGAAGCACATATGGGCATGGTTCGTCTTGGTATCGGGCTCTATGGTGTTGAATCTTCCGGCATTGACCAATCGGCACTCAGGACAGTTGGTACACTGAAAACAATTATTTCGCAGATCAAGCACCTCAAAAAAGGAGAAACTATTGGCTACAGCCGTAAAGGCAAAGCTGAAGAAGATATTTCAACAGCAACCATTGCCATTGGTTATGGAGACGGCTACAGCAGGCGCTTCAGCAATGGTGTCGGCAAGGTATTAATCAATGGCAAACTGGCACCTATCATAGGCAACGTATGTATGGATATGTGTATGGTAAATATTACCGGTATCAATGCTAAAGTAGGTGATGAGGTGATTCTTTTCAATGAAGAACATTCTATTATAGATGCAGCAGCTTCTATAGGCACAATTTCCTATGAGATACTAACGAATATCAGCGGCAGGGTGAAAAGGGTTTTTTACTCGGAATAGACATGAATAAGTGGTTAAGAGTAGGAGTATTTGTTCTGACTTTATTTGTTACACATATGCTATTGGGTATGTTTGAACGATATAGTTTTGTAACAGCCATTTATGATATTGCCCTGGGTAATCCTAAGGTTGTTTATTTTGGGGAGACAGATGAAAATGAAGCAGACTATGTAAAAGCAGCCACAGTAATAGGCTTTGAGTACAAAAGGATAGCCGGTTGCAATGTCTATACCTCACTGGTAAATGGCGCTAAAGGATATAATGCTGTTACTGGTTTTTACTTATCAAAAAAGTATGGGGCAGATTGGAAAAACAAATGGCAAACTCTTGCTCAAAATCAGAGATTTCAAATTTTGAAAAACTGAAATAAAACCGTATTATTTTCCATTGAACCATTCCACTAAACCGAATTCAAAAATCAAGTGATAAAAATTAGTGTATATTTATTGCAAGCTTTTTAAGTATGTTTTCAGAAAAACTGTCTGAATACACACCATAGGCTACTAACAATACACCCTTTTTCCCGTCATTAGATTCAATTGCATAAATAGTTTCTTCATCGGAAGGGTTTGTTTCCCCTTCAAATCGATATACTTCTACTATTTCAAAATTTTCAGGATGTAAACGCAACTGCACTTGTGCGTCTTCGATCTGGCCGTCTTTAATACTAAAATTAAGCGTAAAACCTCTTTTCGTCAAATCGGCAAGAGCTTCCGTAACTGTATCAAAATTTCTCATAATACTGATTTTTAGCCGTTTATTTAATAAAGTACGTAATTTTTGACTAAAAGTCGCTTTTTATGACTTTTGAACTTCAAATGCCTATTTTTAATAAAATTTCATAAAACCGTATTTCACACATCAGGATTCCGGTTCTGCACCCTCCGAAAAATTTAACAATCAATAAAATCTGCGCTGGCAGCGAGATTAGCCGGAATAACATTTAGAAGAAAAAGGGAAATCATCATTTCCTTTTTATCATCAGACCACAGAAACGGCTTGGCTTTTTTATAATATTTTGTAATATTGCATATATTTTCTATCTGATTAGTATAGTAAATATAATGCTTAAATAAATCCTCCTAAAGACCAACTATATAAGTCTTCAACAGTTTATAGGTAATTAATCAACAAAACAATTTTGCTATATTAGCAACAGTAAAACTAACCTATCAATGAACAAAATTTATCTGAGTGATTCAGGGCCGAAAGTATCCCAGGCTATTTATGGTTTTTGGAGATGGACAGAAGAGGGTGACTTGTCACTTAAGTCAATGGAAAAAATCACTAATCTTTGCCTTGAGTTAGGTATTAATACTTTTGACCATGCCGACAGATATGGTAATTACCAATGCGAAGAATTGTTTGGACAGGTCGTTAAACAAAACTCTTTCAAAAGAGAAGAAATTGTTTTGTTCACTAAATGTGGTTTGAACCTTGTTGATAAAGCGAGACCTGAGACTCGTGTAAATCATTATAATACTTCTGGTGACCATATTTTAAAGTCTGTAGATAACTCTTTAAAGAAACTCAATACTGATTATATTGATATTTTCCTTTTGGAATACCTTGATCCTACTGCTGACCTTGAAGAAACAGCTGGTGTACTTCTAGGATTAAAGGAAAAGGGTAAAATCAAACACATTGGCGTAGCTAATTTCTCTGCTTTCCAACAACAGTCATTAGCTGCCTATTTACGTGCGCCTATCGTAACCAATCACATTGAATTAAATGTATTGAATACAAATGCTGTTGATAATGGTCAGCTGGATTTCATTAAGCAGAATTTCAGTAAAGCACTTGCATGGGCTCCATTAGCAGGCGGAGAGATCAATAACCCTAAAGACGAGAAGTCGATACGGGTAAAAAACAAGCTTGAAGAAATCGGTAAAAAATACAACGCCAATATTGAGCAGACTGCTGTAGCCTGGTTAGTGAAACTTGGTGCATTACCGCTTCTTGGCACGCTGGATAAACAACATATCAAAAATGTAGCCAATGCTTTCGACATTAATCTCGACAGGCAAGACTGGTACGCCATATATACTGCTTCTAAAGGCGAAATAATATAATCTGCAAAAGCCTTCCGGATTAAATCCGGAAGGCTTTTATCTCTTCAATTCGACCAGAGACTTTTTCCCTTTGACAAGCATTTTTTCAGGCACTCCTGCTTTTACTGCTTCAGCTAAAGCCTCTATCAGACTTTTCTTCACAAAATGCCTGTGAGTCACAATGCTGATTTCTCTAACAGGTTCAGGATCTTTAAAATAACGTAACCTGGCCTGTTGTTTTGCATTAAATTCAGTAATTGAAAGTTGAGGTAGAATAGTCATACCCCTGTCGGTTTCTACAATTCTTCTCAATGTCTCCAGGCTTCCTGCTTCATAATTAAGCCTGTTACTCTCTATACCGGAATTCCTGTCCAGACATATCTGCAATACCTGTGAACGCATACAATGACCTTCTGCTAACAACCAAGTATCCTTTGCATCAATCTCAGACATTTCAATGGTAGTCTTCTTATAGAGCAGCGTATTCTTAGAAACGTAAGCAACAAAAGGCTCATAGTACAAAGGGATCTCTTTCAACGTTGCATCATCTAAAGGCGTAGCCATAATCCCACAATCAAGCTGATTAGTTTTCAGTAAACTGATAATCCCATCTGTTGTATGCTCAGTAATAGATAAACGCACCATAGGATAATCATCAAGAAAACGAGGCATGAACAAAGGCAAAAGGTAAGGAGCAATAGTAGGTATTATACCCAGTCTGATTTCTCCGGATACTATGCCTTTTACTTCGTTGATAATTTCTGTCACGCGGGCACCTTCAGCTAATACTTTGCGTGCCTGTGCAATAATATGAGCTCCGGCCTCAGTAGCTACAACAGGTTGTTTGCTTCGGTCAAAAAGTTTAATCCCCAAACCCTCTTCCAGCTTATGAACCTGCATGCTTAAAGTTGGCTGGGTCACAAAACAACTTTCTGCTGCTGCCACAAAGCTTTTATGTGTGTCGACCGCCACAATATATTCAAGTTGTTGTAATGTCATGATGGCTTTATTTTTGTATATTAATGAGTAGTGGCAATTTTTTTTCAATGCCACAATGTATAACAATTATTTATTCATATATAAATTTAATTGATTTTTGTTATACACGAAAATACACTTCATTTGTTCCATCTTAAAGCACAACACTATGAAAAGCAGCACAAAAGAACAAGACAGAAAAGCAGTTGAAAGGTTGTTGACCAAACAATTGAAAAATGCTTCCGACAATGGTCATACAAAATCTGATGTTGGGATAGACATTGGCATTAAGAATAAAGAAAGAAAAGCAGTTACAGAGTTGCTGACAGAAGCTTTGGCAGATACAATGGTACTTACCGCTAAAACAAGGAAGTTCCACTGGAATGTAACCGGAATTCACTTCATGCAACTGCACTTGTTATTCGACACTCAGTACAATGAATTATCTGCGGCTACAGATGAAATTGCCGAGCGGATCAGATCATTAGGAGAACTAACCATTGGTTCATTGAAAGAAGTACTTGAAAGAGCAACTTTGAAAGAAAATAACCAAAGTAAAGTTTCGGCAACGAAAATGCTTCAGGAACTTACTGACGATCACGAAGCCGTAATCAGAAGTTTGAGAAAGAAAATTGACACTATTGACCTTTTAGGTGATACAGGAACAGCCGACTTCCTTACCGGTTTATTAGAGAACCACGAAAAAACAGCTTGGTTTTTAAGAAGCCATTTAGGTTAATTAAAAATAAAGGCTCCGCAGATAATACCTGCGGAGCCTTACTGTTTAGTTAGTTTATCGGCTATACTTCATCAAAATCATCACCCCTGTATTTCCTCGCCAAGAAAATCAGACACATATTAAAGAAGAAGGCCGTAAGTTTTACGGCCTTCTTCTTTATCACAGCAAATTATTCTACAACTATCTTCTGAGTCAAACCTGCAGCTTTTACAAAATAAATACCTTTTGCAAAACTGCTTCCCAAGTCTACAGAATAACTTGTAAATCCTTCAGAATCAAAAGACTCCTGCCAAACTTTGGTACCTAAAGTATTTAATACTTCTACTTTTACTACTTGTGCACCGGCAGTAGTAATATCCAGAATAAAATGACCATTATTTGGATTCGGTTTCACAACCAGCACCGTAGCGTTTGCTTGCTCAAAGTTAACTGAGCGAACAGCAGTATGTGATTTTTCACCACTAAAATCAACTTGTGTAATTCGGTAATATACTACACCCGATAAAGTTCTTTGATCTTCATAAGAATAACTATTCATCCTGCTGCTAGTTCCTACTCCATTAATCCTGTTAAGGGCTGTGAAATGAGTACCGTCCGATGAAGTTTCAACCTCAAAATGGCTATTATTATCTTCTCTTGCAGTAGACCAAACCAGTAAAGTTCCTGAAGCGAATCTCTCTGCCGTGAAATTTGCAAAATCTACAGGCAACGAACATGTCATTACCGCACGTACAGGAACCCTGCTACAGCTGTTGTTAGGTACTGCAACAGACCAATTACCAAATATTTGTCTCCCCCCAGTGGCAACAACATTAGTTAATCCCGAACCACTCGGGTTTGAATAGAGCACCATACCCGGAGGATTACCCGCCGCATAAGTAAGGTAATAGCCTGTTCCTGCAGGAATTAACACACCTGCCCCTCCTCCAAACACTGCGGTAACAGGAGTATAAGGTGCACTCCCACCGTCAGCCTGGGTCACTGCTCCAGAAGTTGCTAACAATGTATTCGCTGAGTTATATAATTGAACTGTTCTACCAGAAAACCCTGTCCATGCATCTTTAGAGAGTTGCACACTATTTAGAACTAAAGGAGATGTTAAATCAAAAGTCACTCTAATAGGGTTATTCCCGCCAGAACCAACCGCAGTAGTCGACAGAGAAGCCGGTGTCGATCTTGCATCTTCAACATAGAATGTTTTAGTAGTTGTAAGTCCTGTAGGAGCATAAGAAGATGTACCTGCCCCAGGATTTGCAAGAACAGTAGTAGCATCACTGTCATACCAGCGGTATGCACTTGCCACCACGGGACTCACCGACAATGTGGTTGTACCCGTACCTCCGGATGCTACAGGGCAAAAAGTCCCGTCGGCAGGAATGATTGCATTTGAACTTGTAACGGTTACGCTATTTGATGCGAGATCAGCACAGCCAACTTTGTTAAAGTTAACAACTACTGCATAAGTACCTGCAGAGTTAACCGAATATGAAGAAGCTGTTGCGCCATTGATACTTACACCCCCTCTTGTCCACTGATAAGTAAAACCCGCTCCGGTTAAACTAGAAGTAAGCGCTTGTGAGGCTGGTGTACATAAGTTGTATGGTCCTGGCCCAATATTAGCTGACAATAATGCGCTATTAGCTGTTACATTAAATGACCTGGTCACATTACATCCGGCCTTTCCATTGCTGTGCGTACCTGTGAGTAAATATGTACCTGCACCATTGGCTGTTGCTGTTGTAGAGTTATTTGTCCCTGCCCAGGCAGAACCATTTTTGGTCCATACATATGTAAGATGTGGCGCCACTCCCGTAGGTGCTATTGTGGCTACTAATTGATTGGCGCTACAGAAATTGATATCAGAACCCGCCGCAGATGCCGTTGTAGAAATAACTATTGTAGACGACTTGGCACAACCTGATGGCTGATACACACATACTCTGTATGTGCCGGGTGTGGTTATTGTATAGGTATTGGCAGTAGTTGATGCTGTACTACTGTAGTTTGTGGATTTCCGGTACCTGAGTACCAGGTAAACTGTCTTCCGGCACCCGCAGCAGTTGCGACATTAGAATTCAATGTAATAGAACCAGAGGCATTAACACAAAAATTAATATCAGGACCCAAATCAGGAGCCGGTGGTAACGTAGCTGATGTTAATGCAGAACAGCTATTGATAAATGAGATATCATCAACACCAAAGTCATTACCACTTACAATGCCACTTTGGTTGTAGATTGATATCCTCGCGGTAACTGCTCCGATTGGAGCGGTCCACTGCGCATCTTTTTGTTCCCAGGCACCATTTTCTGCAGTTATATCCTCAGAAACAGCCAGCTGATTTACTCCCCCGATTGGATTATTAGCTGCATCAAAAGCTTCAACTACAAACCTGATTCTTGGAGAGTTGGCTCCTCTACTGTCTGTTGTTGCCAAAGTAAACCAGGCTGAGAAATTATATATCTGGTTAGGAATGGTAGTAACCGTTTGTTGCCACGCCAAAGCACCTACACCTGTACCAACACCTGTACCATCAATCCAAAGTGCATTCCCATTTCCCGATAAGCCAGGAGTATGGTCTCCGTTAACAATTCCATTCCATGGGTGTACAATACTACCGGTAATTGTATAGCCGGACAAAGTATATGTTACCCTACCAGAACCAACAGTATAATACCCGAAAGGAAACGATTGCGGAACTGAAGTATAAGTGTGAGTAGTTACGAAGCTACCAGGGCCCGAAGCAATAAATCCCTTTTCGAAATTCCCATTACTAACAGACTCTACCTGTGGAACAGGAGTACATTGAGCATGTAATTCATGAGTAACACTCAAAACACATAAAAGGATGACAAAAGACGTAAAGTAGAGTGATCTCATCATATTTTAATAATAACTAGAAGTTTCATTTCCTGATACTAAACTCAGGAAACGTAATTAATATATAGGATTTATTGAATGACAAAGAGTAACATGCATTACAGCACGAACAACATAGCGATTACACTATCGTCTTAATACTTATTCATGATCTTCAGGTTGATATTTCGATGGAAACATACACGAAATTAAACCTGCGAAGTAACCAATACACCAGCTTTTGAATAACGATTGGAGATTTTATACTGAAATATTCAGCAAATGGTTGTACAAATTTGCTGATTCATCGAAAAAACATACATCTGTACATTTTTTTAATAAATAAAAAGGTCCTGCAATTGCAGGACCTTTTTATTTATTAAAAACTATATTTAAACTATTCAATAATAAGTTTTTGAGTCATACCAGCCGCTTTTATGAAATAAACGCCCTTTGCTAAACCTTGCAAGTCCAGTAAAGAACTTATAAAACCTTCTGACTCGAAAGTCTCCTTCCATACAGAAGATCCTATTGTGTTAAATATTTCGACACTAACAGGCTGCTTCAGATTCGTAGAAATATCCAAAATAAACTGACCGTTATTCGGATTGGGTCTTACTGCCAGTGACGGTATCAATTCATCATCAAATTTCAGATGTCTTACATCAGTATGTGATACAGTGCCATCATTATCAACCTGCGTTATACGATAGTATATCACACCCATTGCCGGAGAATTGTCAGTAAATAAATAGTTGCGAACTGTGCTGCTAGTGCCGGCACCTTCCACACGGCCTTTTTCTGTGAAAGTTATACCGTCTATAGAGCTTTCAACAATAAAATAGTTATTATCTTTTTCTTTGGCTGTAGACCAGCTTAATAAAGCGCCTTCGTTCGATTTCTGTGCATTGAATCTAATAAACTCTACAGGTAATGAACAGTTAGCTACAACGGCGCCGGAATAAGAACAAGATTTATTTGACGAGGTAATAACATCTTTGTAAACAGCAGGAACTGCTGCAACTGCAGGTGTACCAATACTAATGTTATGAATAAAAGTACCGCTTGGGCTTGCTCCTGCATTAGTAATAAACCCGGCAATAGAGGGGTTAGTAAGTGTAGTAGTATTACGATGAATAGAAGTTTCACCAGCAGAAGGAGTAGCATTTCCGGCAGCAACCGCAGTTCTCCGTATTTCAACCCTATACGAACCTGTTGCTAAAGCCAGGCCTCCCCCTAAAACAACAGAAAACTGTTTAACAGGAGTGCCACCCGTAGTAGTAACAGAGCCTGTAGGTGATCCGGTACAAGCCGTTCCGCCTTTACTCACACAACCAGATACAGAATATGTACCGATTACAGCATTACTTGCATCCCTTATTGTAATTCCGTAGGTGGCTGTCCCTCCATTCCAGTCATTCCCTTGCACTAAAAAACTAAAACTCCTAAGAGTAACAGCTGAGGTAACAGATAAATTAGTTGTAACAGCTGTTGATGAGGCATCTACCCAGTTATAAGAGCCAGTAGCCGGCCCTGTGCTAATGCTCGTAATACCTGCAGGTATCGCTGGTATTGCCGGGGTCACTAATGTTGGAGTAACAGTTACTGTTTCCACTTCTTTTACATAAACAGTACCAATCAATGGTGCAGGTACTGTTGCCGGAGTGCCTGAGGCAATTGGTGTTGTGAGCGCGGCATCGCTATACCAGACATAGTGCTTACCCGTAGTTGGTGTTGATGTTACTGTCAGAGTCACGTTCGGGGTACCACAACTAGGCACACCGGTTGTATTAATGACAGGCACTACTGTTATTTTAGCAGTATCTCTTACAACATAGTTACAAACAGCGTCTGTAACTGTAGTTACAACCACATAGTCACCAGGCACTGTATATCTGTGATATGCTTTTGTACCATCTGGCGATGTTCCATAGAATGGGCTGGTATTATTAGGAGCATTCACATCCCAGGTATAATTTGTTCCTGTACCTGTATACTTATTTTCGAACATTGTTGCTATACCTGCACAAATATCACCTAAATCAGTAATAGCGGTACCCGAAGTACTGTCAGCAGCAGAAATACTGGCGCTACCTGCAAGAAAACCTTTGTGAAAAGATGGCAGACCCATAGAAGAACGGGAACCTGTCCAGGTAATACTCTCTAAAGAAAACCCATGAGCTGCATCATTCGGGCTATCAATAACACTCAAAGCGCCATTTCCCGCCCAGAATGTATACATATGTGTCATGTAAATCTTTCCGTTAGGCGCAAGTTGTAAATGCCCAAGCCTTTGAGCATCCTCAGTACCTTGTCTATCCAAAAGCGTAGTGCGTGATGCTTCTATATTAGCTTTAGTAGGAGTAGCTGCCGGATTCAAATCATAACGGTAAAGCCTTTGTGAACGAACATTACTAAAGTTTTGTCCTGACTGGCTGACAAACAGGTATTTTCCATTAGGCGAGAACTCAACACCATAATTACCCTGAGCAGCACCTGTGCTACCATTTGCCATAGCAGAAACATCAATTCTCAATACACCATTAACTCCTGCTGGATTAGCATCAAAAGCACTTACTACACCCGTCTGGTTATTAAATGTAAATACCTGTAACGTTGAGTTATTGTGTGTAGCGACAGCTAGTTTATTGAAGCAATTATTCAGTTTCATCACAGCAACACCAGCCACGTTATCTCCAATTGTTGAAGTAACAGGTGCATTCACCACAATATTGCCACTTGCATCAGCACTTACTCTCCATGCATAAAAAACATTTGTTTCATTATGGCCTACAACCCATTCATCTTTACCGTTCCAGTGTGGACAGGACGCAAGAGCTTCTGTTGTAGAAGTAGGCGCGCCCGGCATCACATTGTTTTTACTTGTTACAGCACCCGTTGCATAACCACCATTGGTTGCCGGGTTCATATCAACAATATTATAACGGATACCGGTGGTGCTTGAAGAAGTAACCGGAGTTGTAAGAACCACATATTTGGCTAAATTTGAAGCCATGGTACCGCCGGGTACAGGAAAGATCGTAGCACATTGTGTAGCGCTCCAGTGACCAAGTAACCCTGTCCCGTTCTGCATACCTGCAGCATTCTTGTCCCATATCTGTTCTCCATTAGTATAGAATAGGAAATTACCATTTTCATCTGAGACAGTAGCGTGGCCTTCATCTACATCATTTGCATGTTGTCCTGGAAAGTTCTGGGTTAACCTTACTACCCCGGAATTAAAATTTAAACCTATTCCATTTCCGAAGTACCAGACATTTGCTTGTTTCTGGGCAGAAACCTGAATGCATATACTAGATACCAGTATAGCAAAAGCATAAAATGCTTTTCTCCAATTATACATAAATATACCTATTAGTTAGTTATTAAAAGCTAAAGTAACAGTTAAGTATCAATGAAACAAATAATTAACTAGTTAACTCTATTATTTTCTTTATAATCTAACAAAGTATAGTGCTAAAAAATTCATAAAGTATTAAAAAACACTAACAGAACCTACACACATTGGTGTAAGTTTCGGGTCTTTTTCAGAAATTCATCTACTCTGAAACCATAAAAAAAGGAGCCCTTTAACGAAGGCTCCTTTTTATAAGAATTAAAAATTAAGCAGGTTCTAGAAAAACTTATACCTGTTATCTTCTACTTCTGCATTTTCTTTTATTGCCTCGCCAATTCCATACTGAACACTGTAAGAGATATTCTGAAGCATATTGTTCTTATTTTGAGTATAGTCTGCAATTTCCGGAGCAGGTTCAGAAGAAACCTTCTCCAAAATAACTACACCATTTTCACCTTGGAATGGTTTAGATTTCTGACCGTTTTTCAAGCCGAATAATTTACCGCAAGCTACAGGGTCATAGCCAAGGCTTGGGATAGAAGAACCGGCAAGCGTTACACCATCAGCTGTATATACAACTGCTTCAGGCCCGAATTTAGTAGCTATTGCTTCCAACGTTCCTGACGGAGTTCCTAATTTTTCAATAATTTTTGCTGCCTTTTTCTCGTTACGCACACGGAACGTTACTTCTTCTTTCACATCTGCCGGGCTGGCAGTACCTTTTTCCCTTTTAGCCGAAATAAAAGCTACTACATAATTACCCTCTGCCTCAAAAACAGTTGATACATCTCCAGCATCGCCTGTATATGCCCAACGAACAATTTCTCTCGCTCTTGTAAGGTTATTTACAACTTCACCGTTTTTATTGATGTTGGCAGCTGCAAACTTCAATAAGCCTTGTGCTACAGAATCCTTTTTGAAAGCGGCAATAAATGCATTTTTACCATCATGAGCATCTGACTGGAATGCACTTGCTCTGGCATAAGCCTTATCACGTGTCTCGTCACTGGCAACAATATGCTTCTCTACAGTAAACACTGTGTACTGCTGAGAACGTGTTGATCTGATCGGTGCAGTTACTTTAATAATGTGGTAACCAAACTGTGATTTTACAGGAGTTGTTACCAGACGAGGGTTCTTTGATTCAAATACCGCCTTGCTGAACTCTGGTACCATTGTTTCTTTGGAAAACCAACCAAGATCTCCGCCTTTTTGAGCAGAACCCGGGTCTGTACTGTTTGCTTTTGCAAGCTCTTCAAAAGAAGAGCCACCTTTTAATTGAGCAATTAATTCTGCTGCTTTTGCAGAGTCTTTCACCAAAATGTGACTTGCTTTAGCTGAATCAATAGTGATCCCTTTTTGAGTAGACTTATACAATTTGTAGCTATTTCCTTCGGCAAATGGACCGTAAACCGAATCAGAAAGAATTACAGCAACATTAGATGTTAATGAAGCAGGTAACACCTGACGTGTACCAACCGAAATATTGTTTTCGCCATCAGAGTTCAGACGAACAAAAGCTGAATCATCTTTGGACTCGCGGAACTGGCCTTTTAAAACAGCAATTTCTTCTCTTACAGAAACTGAATCATCTCCCGATGCTATGATTGGGAAAGTAACATACTCAATAGAAGCGCCTTCCTCAACCTGATATCTGCTCTTATGCTTGCTGATATAATCAGCAATGTCGCTTTCTGATACTTTTATTGAAGAATCAGGAATTGCATAAAACGGCACATAGGCGAATCTGGCACTAGCCTTATCGTTCTGAGCTGTATAATCTCTTTTAGCTTCTTCCTTAGTCACATAAACAGACTTAGAGAAAAGACCTTCATATTTAGTTCTTAAACGCTCAGGAACCAACTGCTTTTCAAAGCTATTCCACATATACTGTTGCTCAGCAGGAAGCTTTGCAAAACTTTGCAGATAACCAATCACCTGGTTTTTGTCGAATTCTCCTGTTTCTGGATTTGTGAAAGCCTGGCGTACACCCGGATGAATGTTCACACCCTGAACCATGTCAGTTTGCTCTTCCGGAGTAACCTCAATTCCAAGCTTATCGAATTGCTCTTTGTAAGCAATGTCAAAAAGGTACTGGTTCCATGCCTGCTCGTTGATTGAATTCAATTCCGATTCGCTAGGGTTGCGACGGTTGTTCATAGAGAATTGTCCTTTCAACTCATCAATTTTTGCCTGATAGTCTTTAAGGTCAATTTCTTTTCCGGCAACTTCACCTACTTCGGTGTTACTGCCTTTTAACATAGAACGGTTTGACAGTAGGTCTCCGCCTACTAGAAAAAGTATCAGGGAAATCACGATTAATGTAACCGCCAATCCCGACTTCTGTCTGATTTTACTAATGATGGCCATTTGAATGTTATTTATAATCCTGCAAAATAATTGGTTTATGCAGTAATTTCAAAATTAAGAAAAAAGCACAACTTCAATGAACTTTTTTCTTAAAGTATTGATCTTTTATTTTTTGACCTAAACAACGAGCTCAGAAAACACATTATTTCTCTCAACATTTAAAACTTACCATATAAATAGATATTTTTGTTGCTTACCCAGAAAGGCTTATGCTGTTTGCAGATATAATCGGGCTTAAAGAAACCAAAAAGACACTCGTCAATGCTGTCAAAAATAACCACGTGGCACATGCCCAGTTATTTCTCGGCAATGAAGGCGGTGGCAATCTGGCTTTAGCTCTTGCGTATGCGCAGTACCTCAACTGCACAGACAAGCAAGAAACCGATTCTTGCGGAAAATGCCCTTCCTGTATAAAATATGGTAAATTCTCTCACCCCGATCAGCATTTCATTTTCCCAACTGCCGGAAAAGTTGATAAAGATGACGAACGAGCTAAATTATATATAGAGTGGCGTGCATTTTTAACAGAACTGCCTTATGGTGGTACTTCTGAATGGGGTTTCTTTCTGGGTGCTGAAAATAAGCAGCTAAGTATCTCTGTAGACGAAGCCCGCTCATTAATGGGGAGACTTTCACTGAAAGCTTATGAAGGAGAATATAAAACAGTTATTTTCTGGCTACCGGAACTATTAAACCTAAATGCTGCTAACGCTTTATTGAAGGTTTTGGAAGAACCGCCTGCAAAAACAATCTTCTTATTGGTAGCAACAGACTACGAAAAAATATTAACTACCATCTTGTCGCGCTGTCAGATGGTTAAAATACCCCGATTCAGTGATGAAGAGTTATCGCAATACCTGCAAAAAACTTTTGAGATAGATGCCAAAAAAAGCCATGAAATTGCGCTTTTGGCAGAAGGGAATCTTGTTGTAGCAAATAACCTGGTTAATGAAGTAAAAGACAATAATACCGCTTTCTTTATCAATTGGCTACGTACTTGCTGGAAAAACGACTACCTGGCCCTTAACGGCATGACTGACGATTTTCAAAAAATGGGAAGAGAGCTTCAGAAAGGGTTTTTCGCTATTGGGCTAGGGCTCATGCGTGAATGTCTGGTATGGCGACTCTCTAATTCAACCTCGCTTAACAGGGTAACTGACGAAGAACTGGATTTTATTTCTAAATTCGGAAAAATTGTAACAGAAGAAGACATTGAACGCATTACAGGAGAACTGAACACGTCTTTCTATCATGTAGAACGTAATGCAAACCAAAGAATCGTTTTCCTTGACACGTCATTACGTGTTAGCAGAATTTTGAGAAAGGGATAATATTTAGATGTTAGATGTTAGATGTTAGATGTTAGATGTTAGATGTTAGATGTTAGAT
>CAZNHL010000034.1:0-46028 GCA_964572965.1 uncultured Bifidobacteriaceae bacterium | reverse complement strand
GGAGTGAAATAGACCTATGTCTCTATCTGGTAAAATAGACAAGAAAACATAGTTATTTTCTACGAAAATCAATGTTGGAAAAGTATCCATCAGAATTGTCTTAATATTAAACCAGGACAATCTAAAAACATTAATGTTATCTGTTAAAAACAGAATTAAGTCGAAAAACATAAAACATCGATCGTATCTTCCCGTAATGGGAAATGTTAAAATCGATTTACTCTCTTTTTATGGCTTTTTGGAACAACAACGCTATCAGGACTAAAATTTCTATTTCAGTAGGTCTATTTGCCTCCAGTATTTTAATTGCAATCATTTTATTTACAGCTATCAAAATGCGTTCTGATGCCATGAACAATGCAGAGAAACTGCTCCTGGCAGAAAGCCGTGAATATTCCAATCAAATCCAGCTTGAACTCGACAAAGCGATTTTTTCTAACAGAAGTATGTGTGAGACCATTGGCTCGGTTAAAAACAGCACTCCAACGCATCTTTCTCGTGAGGAAATTCAAGAGATACTTCACAGTACTCTTCTCAGATTCCCTAATTTCCTGGGTACATACACCGTATGGGAGCCCAATATGTTCGATGGTAAAGACTCTTCATATGCCAATACAAATGTACATGACAGAACAGGCCGCTTTATTCCTTATTGGTACAGAGTCGGTAACGACGTAAAACTCTCTCCTGTTGTCAATTACGAAGACCCGGCACAGGCTACGTGGTATTTTGACCCTAAAAACTCTCTTAAGGAAACTGTTACAGACCCTTTTTCCTATGAGGGACTATATATGATTTCCATTATCAATCCTATTGTAAAAAACGGCACTTTCTACGGCATTAGTGGCACAGACATGAGCATGAGTTTTATTCAGGGGCTGTTGGATGGCTTTAACCTGTATGACGGGGAAGCCTCAATCACTATTCTTTCTGACGGAGGTAATATTGTTGCTGCCAGTAAAAAACCTGCACTTGCCGGACTCAGTATAGAAGAAAACCTTACCAATATCCCTAAAACATTATTCTCCGAGGTTAAAGAATACATAGAAAATGAATCTGACACTGTAAGAGTGTTTGTTCCGTTCCGTCTTGGCGAGTCTACCAAAACATGGGTTGCATACGTGCAGATTCCAAAATCAACATTGATGACGGGCTCAAACATAATGGTCGGCATTTTGTGCTTTATTGGTCTGGCGTCTATTGCCCTGCTTGTTTATGGTATTTACTATTTTTCTGCAAAGCTTACACTGCCTATACTTACCATTGCTAAAATGGCCGAAGATGCTGCCGCCGGCAAAGTAAACGATCAGATTACACTTGAAAACAGCAGCGATGAAATAGACCAGCTTCACAGTTCTTTTGAGAAAATCATTTCGTCACAACAGGATATTACCAAAGTTTGTAAAGCTATTTCTGAAGGTGATTTCAGTACAAAAGCTGTAGTGCGGAGCGATAATGATGAATTGAGTATTGCTGTCAATAAAATGATTGACAATCTTCAACTGGCTGTTGTTGAAGATAAAAAACGTAGCTGGGTAAGCGAAGGCTTAACTATTTTTGCAGACCTGCTCCGCTCTGACAGTAATCTCGGTACACTTTCAGATGCCATTATTTCAAAACTTATCAAATACCTGAATGCAAATCAGGGCGGTTTGTTTTTACTTAACAACGACAATCCCCAAAATCCTTACCTCGAATTAACGGCATGGTATGCATATGAGCGGAAAAAATTCATCAATAAACACATTGAAATCGGTGAAGGTGTTGTGGGGCAATGTTACCTCGAAAAAGCCACAACGGTTCTTACAGAAGTGCCTGACAACTACGTCAAAATCACTTCAGGCGTGGGACAGGCTACTCCGACTTTCCTATTAATTGTTCCCTTGATCAGAGAAGAAGAGGTATTGGGTATTCTTGAAATTGCATCTTTCCATATTATGGAAGAATATCAGATTCAATTTGTAGAAAAACTGGCAGAAAGTATTGGTTCGGCAATCTACAATATCAAAATTAACCAGCGTACTAAAACGTTGCTTCAACAGGCACAGGTTCAGGCAGAAACCATGCGCGAGCAGGAAGAAGAAATGCGTCAGAATATGGAAGAACTACAGGCTACACAGGAAGAAATGTCGCGCAAGGAAGAAGAATACCTCGAAGAAATCAAACGCCTGAGAGAGGCGGCTAAATAACTTCGACTTTACTTCGAAACGCTACTTCAATAATTTTCTTTGGATTGATAAAACAAGAAGTCCCGGCATTGCTACCGGGACTTCTGCATTACATAGACTGGTTGGTTATCAACAATTTTATTGATATAAAAAATGTAATGACCCATCCATAGCATCTATCTTTTCCTTTAATGTAATTGTTTTCTTTGCTGTCTGTATAAGCTCCTGATAAGATGTATCAGGTTCTCTTGGTACAATAAAATGATCATGAACAAATAGCTCGGCCAAATCAAGCCTTAAATCATCCGTTGAATCTGCGATAAATGTTGTTCGGTTTAAAGAATCCATAGATCGAATATTTATAAATTGGTATTAGTGAGAAAAAACAATTGAATAGTTTCCTCTTGTAAGGAATTATTCTTTTATCATATTTAGTCCAAAAATTATACCAATAGAAAAACGTTTTCAAAAATCACTTAAAGCACTATACACTGTAGAATCATCACATAATTATGTAGACAGTTTCCACAAATCAGTATCCCCACATTTTTCAATTATTCCTTTTTCAGTTTTTTATCTTTTCAACAATCTGCCTTTTCCTCTTTAAAATCACAATGACCTCACTACCTAACAAATCTTCTTTTCATGCAAACATCATGAATAAATGACTATCCGTTTCCATGAAGCTTCCTATTATTTTCAGCCTTAGGTAATGCGAAATTTCGCCGGTTAAGATTGAATTTTCAGCCATAGCTTATCAATTCTGAGCATGCAGTGCAGCTCTATTTTATCAATTGCAATCTGTGATAAATAAAAATCAGACGACCCGGGCATCAATCAGTTGATTTTTGGGGTAACAAAAGGGTTACTTAGTGTATATATGAATTGTATAATACTTATAGAAAACCATTCTATTACTCTATTTGATATAAATTATGGAAAAGAAAGTTGTTATAGCCGGAGGGACCGGATTTATTGGTCAATACCTGACATCCTATTTTCTTAATCAAGGCTATATTGTCAGAATAATTTCCCGTAGCAAAGGGGCTATATCATGGGAAAACACCTTTGGAATTACCGCTGCTCTTGAAAATGCTGAAATGCTTATTAACCTTGCCGGCAAGTCGGTTGACTGTCGTTATACTACCAAAAACAAAGAGGCTATTTTATCGTCCCGAATACAAACCACACAAATTCTGGGTAATGCTATACAGTCATGTCAGAACCCTCCTGAATTATGGATCAACTCCAGTACAGCAACCATCTACAGGCATGCAGAAGACAAACCCATGACTGAATCTTCAGGAGAAATAGGAAGTGGTTTTTCTGTCGGAATTGCAACTCAATGGGAAAAAGCATTTTTTGACTTTAAACTGCCGGCTACCAGGCAGGTTGCTTTGCGTATGTCAATAGTACTGGGTAGTGATGGCGGCGTTATACGACCATTGAAAAACCTTGTAAAACTGGGTCTGGGCGGCAGACAGGGTTCCGGCACACAGCGATTCAGCTGGATTCACATTGAAGATTTAAAAAACATTATTCTTTTTATCAGAAAAAACAAAAACATGACAGGCGTTTATAATTGTGCATCGCCCAACCCTGTTACCAATAATGTTTTGATGAAAACATTACGCAGAACAATGCAAATGCCTTTTGGTATTCCGGCACCTGTCTGGCTATTAAAAATCGGTGCTGTTTTAATTAATACCGAAACTGAACTTGTATTAAAAAGCCGCTGGGTTATACCTGAGAAACTTCAGAAAGAGAACTTTCAGTTTTCTTATCCGGAACTACCCAAAGCATTAAATACTATAATATAACCACTTGGGGCAAGATCTTTTAAGCAGGATCGGCCCCTCCCCTGGCTTTAAACCTCTATACCAGCCCCCGGAAGTTGTGTTCTGTTCTCCTTTGAAAATATATGGGGGCCTGGCCTCTCATAAAAATAACGTTATTATTGTCTGATGAAGTGATTTTTGAATAGAGTGCGTCGCTATTTTTTTTTAGTTTTGCATTTATTATCCCGGCTGCTTTTTCATAAACCACATGAGACAAACAAATTTCCTTCTACTGATAGTGCTGACCGCTGCATTCTGTTCACTTTCGTGCAGAAAAAAACAAGAAGACCCGCAACCTGTACCTGCCGTTACTAAGATTGCTCTCAACAGTGAGACTTTTTATGATGGTGAATCTTTACGGTTAAGCTTTTTTCCGGAAAACATGCACATCAATGCCTCCTATAAGACTAACATCACCTATTATTACTCTACAGACTCTATCATCAGCGCTAACGATACCAAGAGCTCAAAACAAGGAATTGTTTATGGAGGGAGTAACAATTTACAAGACATTATGCTTGAACACCCGTCTGTATTTGCAGAAACAAAGCTTTTTCTGATAGTTAAAATTGCTGTATTAGAAAACACTTCCTACGGATATGGCAATGCTAAAACGATTTCTGAGCGAACTGCTACATTCCGCATAGTATTGAAAGCGGAACCTATACCTGTTCATATTACGCAGACAACCATCCTGGACACGCCTGTTTACTCGAAAGCCAATATTCCTGTCCAATACACAATAACTTCACCGGCAGGCTCAAACAGCCTTTCTTCCCTGAAATTATATTTCAATTATTACTTATCGACAGATACAATTGCCAGTTATGACGACATCACAAAAAGCTCTACGGGCACCCCAATAAAACCTTATGTCACAGACAATACATTAACGGCGCCTTTTGTCAGCTCTGCTACAGAATATTACCTGATCATTAAACCTTACTTTATGGAAAACTACTCTGCGAATTTCCTCACGCCTGTTATCCGTAAAATGACTGTTTATCCGACTCCTTCGCAGATCAGACTAAGTGGCAACAGCAATGCATATTTAAGCTCTGATGATTACTATTCCGGCGGACATGTAACATCTACACTGACCTTCAGCAATAGTTTCATTTCAAATCAGTCTGTTTATTTTGATTACTATTTCTCTTCTGACTCAAAAGTTGATGCCAGTGATTATAAAAGCACTTCCAGTGCTGTTATTTTCCCACATACTACTACGCTTAGCCTTAATGTGCCATTACCAACAGTTAGTTCAGCTACAGCTTACAACTTACTGATTGTACCACGCTATGAAGACCGGAATGGTTCTTACGCAACCACATATATTTATGGAGACACTCTAAAAAGCACTATTACTGTTAAACCATACCCAAGTTACCTGACTATCACAAAAGCTTCTTTGGTTAAAAATGAATACACATTAGGCAACACAGTACCTATTGCCATTGATATAAATAATACCAACATTTATGGCGCTGCAGCCAGTCTCCACTTTTTTCTATCTGCCGACAATGTATTTTCTGGTGCAGATGACATTTACCTTAACTCGCAATGCACTCCTAACGGCTATGAGAGCATCAATGCAGGCGGTAAGTCTTTTAACTCAAATATATACCTCTCTTCCGAATCAAAAAGTATTGCGGAAGGCACTTACTATATTATCATTAAGTATTATGAAACAAGATACTCAAGTATTACGCAGACCTTTATTGGGCCACAGGTAAAAGTTAATGACGGAATTGCTAAAATGACCTCACTGAGTGTAAACGGTTCCTCATTCAGCGCTGGTAGTTCGATACCTGTAAATATTACGGTTTCTTCTGCTAACGAAGCCGAGCAGACAATGTATGTTTCTTATTACTTTTCTGCAGACACCACAAAAAGTGCAGATGACATTTATATAACTAATACAAGCTGGACAAGCAAATATGGCATCAGTTACTTTACTCCCACAATTACAGCACCTGCTAATATGACTCCCGGCAACTACTATTTGATTTGCTATTATGGTTCCAGTATGTATAATGGGCAGAAACAGAGGCAAACTGTCAACAGAATCACTATTGAATAGTAATTTATCATACCTGATATAAAATAAAAAGGCCGCCCATAACGAGCGGCCTTTTTATTACTTTCAAAAGCCAACTGAAGATTTATTACGCTATGTTGATTCCATAAAATAATAAGGCTTCCCTATTTCACATTATGCTGAATTACGATCTTTTTAGAATGGCGTTTGTTGCCTAAAGAAATAGTCAGGCAATAGATACCTTCTTCCAGTTCTTGTTGCACTTCTGTAATTGATTTGGTCAGCGGGAACTCTCCTACTTTTTGTCCCATGGCATTGGTAATGATAACAACACCTTCCCCTGTTAAAGCACCAGGATAACTGATGTAGAAGTTCCCATTACTTGGATTAGGGTATACCGTTACATCAGCAGTTTCTTCCTTATCAACAATTCCCGTTGTCGGGTTTGTTTTTTCATTGCTATAGAAAGGATAGAATAGTTCGTCTATATCACATTGTGTCAGTTCCCGGTCATAGATTCGTACATCGTCAATTTTACCTTTATAATGTGCCTGTTTGGTAAATCCTAATGCCAGACTTGCATCAGTACAAGTAGCTCCTGTTACTTCTTGCAATACATGGAACTGCATAGTGTTTTGCTGATCCATTAACCCGTTAATGTATAGTCGCGATCCATTTTCGTAACTATGGCTAAAAGCAATATGATACCAGTTGCCGGGCATTAGCCGGGTACTGCTCACAAAATTATAGTTTTCATTTCCGGAATTTACCCACACTACCACTATATTATAAATCAGGTAAATCTGATACGAATAACCGCATCCTGCTTTTTTTGACAAAATCACCATCGGCTTAGTTACGTCCTGCGCTGCATGATTAACCCATGCAGAAATAGTCAGATTATCCAGGCGAAGCGATGCATTGCTTCCGTAATTCACATACAGAGAATCTGCAGAACCAATTGCCTGGTTTGCATTCCCATAACGGTCGTAAGATAGTTGTCCATGAACAATGGCACCATCATTTCCGTTGCCACTTTTGTCATTGGCATTTCCGTCAAAGTCCCACTGACCAACAAGTCCAGTGCTAATGTCACCCGTAGTACAAGGCTCAAATGCTGAACAGCCGATATCATCTTTAAATGCACATACCATATGCTGGTGCAGTGATTTATGAGCGAAGGCATCCTGGGTCATCTCCCAGATCATGACACCTCCAAAGTCTTTTTCTTTTAAGTACCTGCATTTTTGTTTCAAAAGATCAGGCCCATTGAATAAAGTAAGATCATTTCCCGGCGTCTGGTTCATTGAATTGTCCATCAGGGGAAAAAGAGCAACAATATCTTTATAAGTGTACGATGTTGCTATTCCACCTGATTTTGATGCAAATTTATAGCCATAGAATGGCACTCCCATTACCAGCTTCTCTCTGTCATAGCCCCTGCTTGTCCAGTAGCTCTCTGCTTCGGTCAAATGCTGAAAAGAAGAATGGTTTCCGAATGGACTCTGCGCCCAGGTTCCTGTTGCATCATACACCATTATCTGAAGCCAGTCAGCTTTCTTCAACGCTGCATCTGCAAACCATTGCCCCCAGTAAGAATTAAATGGCAGTGTGGCAGTAAGCAGTAAATGGGACGCATGCAAATGCTTTTCCAATGTATCAATCAACTGTGTGTAGCGGTCCCTTTCTATGGGAGTAGATAATCCCTCCCAATCCATATCCACACCGTCTAACTGGTGATGTAAACAAAACTTCACGATGGTATCTGCAAAATTGTGAATTGCCCCTGCGCTTTTAGCAACCTCCTCTATTCCTGTCCACCCCGCTGACAAAGCATAGGCAGAACCTCTGATAGAGATAACTCTTTTTGTATTGGCTTTAGCCGTAGCAGCCAGGAATTTTTCGAAACTGTTGGCCTGATAATCATCAAAAGCACCAATGCTGCCATCTGGTTTTACATTAAGAAAAGCAAACATGGCATGGCTAAGATTTGCATAGTCTACATTTGAAGCATCGCCATGAGCAGAAATATATCCAACAATCTTTTGATCATAAGACCCCGGACTGCAATCCTTTACTTTTACCAATTCGATATAAGAAGGTGCTATTCCCGATTGTGCAAAAGACATTTCAATGGTTTTCTCCCCTACGGCAGTATATTTTAAACTATACTTATTTCCGGAATGGGATACAATTACGCCATCATCTCCGGGGTTTAATAGTACCTGCGGTTCATTTACAAAATTACCGGAATAGTCGACCAGCTCCACAAGGCTATCTTTACAAATCTTTTTTGGAACAGAGAAGTTCAGGTAGTTTTCAGGCAGGAAACAGCCTGCTCCTGTTCCGATCCAGTCGAACTCGATGGTTCCTCCAAACGCATGGTTTACCAGTTGACCAAAAGAGTTAATATGAGGTTTCTGTTCATATGCATTATTGGCTTCAAAGATGATCCCCTTGATTGATGTTGAATCTACTTTAGTACGTTTAGCGTCCCAGTTATAGAAGAGTCCGCTGAAATCCATTGTAAAATCCTTGTATTCTGTTGTCAGGTCTATGATTGCAAAGGGTCTTGTTTCGTCATTTCCCAGCACAACTTCCTTGGTATCTACAAGATATACAGAAACTGTTACCGTGTCGGTAGCCCTTGCCCGGAACCGAACGACAGGCCGATTTCCGGGAATGGAAAAGTCAACAGGTTTAGCCGTTCCGTCCTGCGCTACATATCCTAATGTCCAACTATACCACTGGTTACCATTTTCTCCATCCATTGTTATTTGTAGTTTGGAGTCTTTTACTTCTGTCACATAATTATTCCAGCCACTAATAACAGGCTTGGGAGAGTTTTTATCAAAGTGAGAGGAGTATATACAATTCTGTCCGAATACAGTACCTGCCCAGATCAGCAGAAAGAAGATTAAACTTCTCCGAAAAATGATAGTCTTCTTTGTTTTCATTATTTCTTTTTAAGTGATAAATAGATAGTTGAAAGTCTTTTCCATTGATGATTATTTTATAAAAGCGTAAAAATCAACAGCTTTCAAATTGAATAAGTCAAAGTTGAAATTGAACTATTTACATGAAAATCAAAAACACCCTCTACGCATCATGAAAATACACATGCAGAAACCTCTTTTTTATCTATAAACCGCCTCTATACAATTCTCTTTTCCAAATGATCTCAATCTCTGTTCATAAGCCGTACTGCTGTTGAACAGATTAAATAGCAACTTTTACAAAATTCCCACGTACAAACTTTCAATATTATTTGGAAGTTCAATAAGTATAATACATATTTACATCATGAAATATCAGGAAGCAAAAGAGAAATACATACAGGCCTGGGGTACATTGGGATCAAGCTGGGGAGTTAACCGCACCATGGCTCAGATACATGCGCTGCTGATGATTGCTACTGCTCCTCTTTCATCTGAAGAGATCATGGAGGAACTGAAAATTTCAAGGGGTAATGCCAATATGAACCTCCGTGCTTTAATGGATTGGGGACTGGCAGAAAAAGTTTTGATATCAGGGGAACGTAAAGAGTATTTCAAGGCTGAAAAAGACATTATGAAGATCAGTGTTCAGGTAGCCAAAGAAAGAAAGCGTCGTGAGCTTGACCCTATTCTTAAATTGTTGAATGAAATTTCTGATGTTGAAGGTGGAAACACTAAAGAATCTGCCGAGTTTCAAAAGGTAACAAAAGACTTACTAAAGTTTGCAAATCAGACTGAATCGGTGCTTGACTTGTATATCAAATCAAACCAAAACTGGTTCTTTAAATTGTTTAACAAGTTAACCTAAAAAAATTTACCGCAATGTTTCATTATTTATTGAAAGTTCTGAACAATATATACCATGAATACATCCTACATCCTAACAACCGTCATTTATCTGCTTACAGCGGTTACCACCACTTATTTATTGGGCAAGAGCTTAAACAAACAGGGAGAGTTTTTCCTCCGGTCAATCTTTAAAGAACGGATGGAAATTATATTGCCTGTAAATAAAATACTGCTGATAGGCTTTTACCTGGTCAATATAGGCTTTGTACTACCCTTTTTAAAGCAAAGGCAAGTGCTTGTCACACCCGGCGACTGCATCGAATTTCTGGCATATAAACTCGGAGTTGTATACCTGGTACTGGGCTTTATGCATTTCATTAACATTTTCATATTCATTGCCATAGAAAAACGCTTTTCAAACTAAACCCAAATCATATAATCATGGAAACTCAAGCTATAGTGCCCGCAATTATTGATAATACTTTAACAATTAAAACTTACCTGATTTATTTGCCTTTAGCCATTGCAATGACAGTGCTTGTTGCCCGTGTGCTGTTCAAAAACAGTAAAATCTTTATGCTGGACATTTTTCATGGCCGTGCAGAAATAGCTTTGGCTACAAATCAATTGTTCGAGATTGGTTTTTATCTGCTGAACATCGGGGCTGCCCTGCTGATTCTGAAAACTTACCACATTGAAAATCACCAGGAACTCATAGAAGTGCTGAGCAGTAAAATCGGAGGATTCTCTATTTACCTTGGGGTTATTCTGTTCCTGAACCTGCTGCTATTCTTCCGTGGCAAAAGAAAAGCCAGTCAGCATGCACAACAACAAGTTGCTTCATAAAAACTGATTATGCTGTTTCACATAAACAAATCTGTATTGGAACGTGTTAGTATTACGGTAATGCTGCTATGTGTCGGCATTACCGCATATACGCTTAGCAGATTTGCTTTATTGATACAACCACTTTTGTCGATACAGTATGGCTGGGAATTTGAACTGGCAATAGTGCTTGGCCAACTTGCTTTTCAGTTCCCCTTTCTCTATCGGCAACACAGATCTGTTTACTTGCTGTATTATTATAACATGTTGCAGGTGTCTCTGATCGGGTCACTCCTGCTTCTACCGCTGATTCTGATCAATCACTGGTATGTTTGTGGTTACCTGATCAACTTAAGTTATTTCTTCGCTGTTGTGGCCTTTATGTTTCTGGAACACAAGCGAAGAGTTAAAAAACTAAAACTGCCTGTATACCTGAGTTATACATGGGCTTTATACCGAATGATACTTCTATATTTTATTATCTGAGAGATGGAAAAGAAAATTGTGATTGCCGGAGGAACAGGCTTTATCGGAAAATATTTAGCTGTTTATTTTTTGCAACAGGGTTATAAGGTAAAGATTATAGCCAGACAAGCGAATACTATTCAATGGAATAATCAAGCCGGAATTGTTGATGCACTTGAAGGTTCCGAGATGCTGATAAATCTGGCAGGTAAATCTGTGGATTGCCGTTATAATGAGAAGAACAGGAGAGAAATTTTATCTTCAAGAACTGAGACAACCAAAGCTTTAGGAGATGCTTTGCTGCTCTGTAAAAATCCACCTGAAATCTGGATCAACTCCAGTACTGCCACTATCTACAGACATGCTGAAGACAGACCAATGACTGAGTCTGCCGGTGAAATCGGAACCGGTTTCTCTGTTGGTATTGCTACCCAATGGGAAAAAGCTTTCTTTGACTTCAAATTACCCGCTACCAGGCAGGTTGCTTTGCGCATGGCAATTGTGCTTGGTGATGATGGCGGTGTAATGCGCCCTTTAAAAAACCTGGTACGCTTTGGACTTGGCGGTAAGCAAGGAAACGGCCGTCAACGGTTCAGCTGGATTCATATTGAGGACATAAAAAATATCATACTCTTTATTCAGTCTCATAAAGAAATGAGCGGTGTATATAATTGCGCTTCTCCCAATCCTGTCACCAATCAGATTCTGATGGATACATTGCGTAAATCGATGGGCGCACCTATTGGAATTGCATCACCTGAATGGCTTTTGAAAATCGGGGCAGTTTTGATCAATACAGAAACTGAACTTGTGCTAAAAAGCCGTTGGGTATTACCGGAGAGACTGATAGAAAGTGGATTTCAATTCAAACACCATGATATAGACAAAGCCATTGATATGATTGTTAGAGATTAGACATGCACATAGATTAAAGTAAATATACATCTGAGCGGTAAATTTGGTGAAATCTGGCGCCTGGCTCAAAGAAAACTTAAGCCAGTTAGGGGACTTGCAAAGTCTTTTTCTGACTTGGCAAGTCTATTATAACCCAGCAAAATCTTCAATTGGGGCTTGAATCATCATTCAGAGACTTGCCAAGTCTATTACTCAGCCCCCAAAGATAACCAAAACCACCTAGAATTAATGTTCTAGGTGGTTTTGTCTTTTAAAGCGATACGCAAAAGCAAAAAAAAGCAGCTAGAAAAGTGACCTTTTCGGTTACCTGTGTTATATTTGAATAAAGGTTTTAACTAATTGATAATCAGATGTTTAAAACAAAATAAAAACAACTGAAAATTATTGATTAACGGGTTTACGCAACCCAACAAACCATTCAAATAATATGAAAACGAACCACACCTTTTCCGTATTATTTTGGATCAACAAGTCCAAAATAACCAATGGTACAGCACCACTGTACGCACGGATTACCGTAAACGGCAAGCGCGCCGAAATATCCCTAAAGCGCAGCATAGAACCAGCAAAGTGGGTTTCCGAAAGCGAGTCATGCAAAGGCAATTCCGAGAGCGCCAGAATATTGAACTCCTACCTGCTATTAGTGAGAGGCGAAATCGAAAAGCATTACAACCAGATGCTAGCCAACAACCAACTGATCAGCGCAGAAACAATCAAGAGCAAATACACAGGCAAGTATGAGAAACAGCACACACTTGCAGACGCATTCGAGCACCACAATGCCATGATGAAATCAATGGTAGGCTTAGGAGTTGAAGAAGACACCTGGGGCAAATACGTATTGACCCAACGCAAAATAGAAGCATTCCTGAAATTCAAGTACAGACGTCAGGACATTAGCCTACCCGAACTCAACCACAAATTTGTAACAGACTTCGAATTCTACCTAAAGACCGAAGACAAGCTCATCCACAACACAGCCATGAAACACATCATGCAGCTAAAGAAAGTCGTGAGCTTGGCCATTGCAAACGAGTGGTTAAACAAATACCCATTCAACAACTTCAAGTGCAGCATCAAAGAAGTACAGCGCAACTTCCTTACCCAAGAGCAGCTAGATACCATAGCAAACTTCCAGTTCGCCGATATCAAACTCGAGCAGACCCGTGACATCTTCCTTTTCCAAGCCTACACCGGCTACGCCTATGCCGAAGTAGCAAAACTCTCACCCGACAATCTGTACACCGGCATCGACGGTTTCCTGTGGTTAAGCATCCAGCGCAAAAAGACCAGGAACAAAACAGTCAAAAAATCAAACGTACCATTACTGCCAGTCCCACTGCAGCTGATCGACAAATACAAAGACGACATGCTTTGCAAAGTAAAAAATACATTACTGCCCATGGACACCAACTCAAACCTAAATACCAGATTGAAAACCATCGCAAAACTCTGTGGTATCAAAACCAAACTCACCACCCACATAGCGCGCCATTCATTCGCCACTTCAGTAACACTGGCCAACGGTGTGTCCATGGAAACAGTCGGTTCAATGCTCGGCCATAGCAGCATCAGATCCACACAGATCTATGCTAAAATAGTAGATACCAGAGTAAGCAACGACATGCTTAAACTCCGTGAGAAAATGGGCAATACAGCCACACCAAAAATCGTTAACAGTCTAAGTGTCGGGTCGTAACAACCCGCACTTAGGTGTACTTTTAGATACTTTTATTAGGTAAAATTCCAGATAACGTGGTTACTTTGTAGACAAAAAAGAAATAAAATAAAACACCAGCGAAGATTGAGAAACAGCGCTCTCAATTATTGACCGACTTTTATACCCGGATTTATAACTTTTAGCTATTGAGTGTGGTGAAAAATTCAGCGACAGCCGCTGAAAAATAACTATTGGACCTAATTTTTTATGGAACTTGAAATACAAATTAAAACCGCTCGATCAGCTAATCGGCAATACGGGATTTATAAGTCATGAAGTAGACGAAATTATAAATGAGCTATCACAAACGGCTTACAGTCTGCGAAGCGTAGAAGAAATGACCATCTTTCTGCAAAACCATCAGATAGCATTACTTTCACACCGGAGTAACGAATCCGTGCGCGTACAAAGCGACCAGGTACTATACTTCCTCGAATCAAACTTTGGCGGTTATCTAAATGAATCCCTGCTCGTATCAGATCACTGGAAACAGAAACTATCAGCCAAGCGAGGTACTTTCATCGGCACAATCAAAGAAGTACTCAACAAAGCATTAAGCGAAAAGCTTTTGGCTAACATAACCCCATTGACAGACCTCGACAATGAAGAAGGGTACAACATCAACCAAATCCGTTTTGTAGACACCTTCTGGAAAAACTGGCAGACAGATTTTAACCTGATGCATGACAGCTACACCGAAGAAAACGTAATCAACTTCCTTATTTCCAACAATTACAATTTTCCTCCATTTTTCAAGTTCCTCATAGGAGAAATTACCGGAGAGCTCCATCGCGAAGACAACCCCGAAGTGCAAAGACAAGTTTTACAAAGCCATGCAAAACGTTTCGGGCATATACCTGTTCGCACAGGCGATTTCTACCAAAAAGACTTTCCACCAGTGAATCAGCTTATTGAAAACTGGCTGAATATAGAACTCAAACAATGCCGTAAAAAACTCAAAGCCTACAACCCTCAGCAACAGGTAATCATACCGGCACCGGCGCATGGCCACAAAATAGAAACAAGCATGTCCGTAGCAGAACTGGCCTTAATGTTTAGGCTATATAACAAAACAGGAGTAGTCACCAACAACAAGCAAATGGAAATGCTGCACGCCATCATAGAAAGCTTCAGCACATCAAAGACAACCACCATTGCAATCGGAAGCCTTCACAACAAATACTACAACATCGAAGACCGCACCCGCGAATCAGTAAAAGAGATCCTCGAAAAAATGATACAGGCACTCGACTAACAAAAAACGCTAACTGTAAAGGTTAGCGTTTTTCTATTTAAGCCTGTTCAATAAACCGTGTTCGTCCAGGACACAAGTAAGTTCATAAAGCAGCCGTTCATTAAACCACTTCATTTCCAGCAAATCCTTTGTCTTGATTTTCAAAAGCTGGTCAAGATTGGCAATAGCGTGCGCGCCAAAAAAGCGTTTCATACTGCCGCTTATTTGCAAGTCCTTATATGTTGTTTCTAGAATCTCCGGATTTTTCATTTCCCCTTTCTACGATCTCCTTTTCTGAATGTTGTAAAAAGGTATACCAAACAACTAAATCTTATGAATCGAAAAATAATTGCAAAAAATTTCCGGCAAATCTTCCTTATAACTCACTAGTAATCAATGGCGTCATAGAAGGGTCGTATTAGGGTCGTACCCATTCTGCCACTGTTTTATTTATTGCCATTTACCTCACTTTGAGCCATTAACATAAACCACACAACAATGGCAGTAGAAATCATCACCAAAGACGACCTCTTACGTTTCAAGCGCGACCTCCTCGCAGAACTGGTCGAAATCATCAAAACTAAACCGACCGATCAGCAGACTTGGCTCAAATCGCCACAGGTAAGAAAAATGCTTCACATCTCGCCAGGCACACTTCAAAACCTGCGCATCAACGGCACCTTGCCATATACCAAAATTGGTGGAGTAATCTACTACTCAGCAATGGACATCGAGAAAGTACTTCAGAACAACAAGATCCAGAACTAATGAAACGCCAGCCGACCCACATCACCAAAACAAACCGGCGCAGGCCGTCACAGCCCAAAGCCAACCAGAGAAGGAAAAGCGGACGCAGGTTCAAAGTAAAACGCATCCTATGGCTGCTTTTGCTGACCTGCGCACTCTGTACCTTTCTGTACCTGAAAGCCTGCACTGACGCACCGGTAGACAATATCCCGCCGGATAACCAGACACAACCACTGAGCGTCTGACTCCGGCAGCCATCGCACGTGTCCTCACGCGCCATACAAACAATTGACAACCATCAATCGACAACTGATGAACTACATCAAGCACCTGAATAAAGCCATGGAACTGTTTTACGAGGACAACCGGCTCACACCGCCTCATATCTCACTGTACATGGCATTGTTCCAGGCTTGGAACATCAACCGGTTTGCAGACAACTTTCAAATAGACAGAAACGAGATCATGAAAGCAGCCAAAATCGGATCACTCACAACCTACACGAAATGCATCAAACAACTGGAAGAATGGCAATACCTCAGCTACAAACCAACACACAATCCGGCACTCGGTAGTCGGGTCAACTTGTACAGCCTGTGTACGACTGACTGTACAAGTGACTGTACGACTACCCGTACACCTAGTGTACAACCCACTGTACAACATCTATATATAAACAATACAAACAATATAAACTTGGGTAAGAGCGCTTTCGCGCCACCCGCCCTAGAAGATGTTTTAAATTTTTTTAAAGAAAAAAAAGAAGAAGCCATTGAAGCAGAAAAATTCTTCAACCATTTCCAGTCGAACGGCTGGCGGGTCGGTGGCAAAGCCAGGATGAAAGACTGGCAGGCTTCGGCAAAAAATTGGATGTTAAACAAAGACAAATTCAACAACAATGCAGCAACTCAAAAACATCATAGCCCAAAACCCGGACAGCTCTCCCTTGACATCGGCAAAGACTATTCCGAGCCGTTGTAACGAAGAGCAGCCCGAAGCCATCGAACCGCGTGCCGGAAACCTCTACAGTTTCGAGGCCTGTGTAAACATACTAAACCACAAAGGCAAGCAAATATATGGCGAGCAGTTCCGCATACATCCGGAAGACTACGAGATCGTCTTCAAACTCATCGTCTACATGACCAAAGATATTCCAAACGCCAAACGCTATGAAGTCAACCTCAACAAAGGAATATTACTGACTGGTCCCGTCGGCTGTGGCAAAACCACACTCATGACACTTGTCAACTACTTCCAGCCACAAAACAGCCGGTACACCGTCCGGCCATGCCGGGACATCAGCTACGAGTTCATCAAAGAGGGCTACGACATCATACACAAGTACAGCAAGCAATCATTCATCCGGCGCAGGGAAGAACACATACCGCGCACGTATTGCTTCGATGACCTGGGCACAGAAACCAGCCTGAAGTACTATGGCAACGAAGCCACAAACGTCATGGCCGAAATCCTCCTCAGCCGTTACGACCTTTTTGTCAACAAAGGCATGATTACACACATTACCACCAACCTCAGCGCCTATGAGATAGAATCAGCCTACGGCAGCCGTACACGTAGCCGTATGAGGTCAATGTTCAATCTGATAGCCTTTGATAACAATGTGAAGGATAAAAGATGTTAAATTAAATAAGTACGTTTTAAGCTGTCGCAGATATTGTCAATCAAAATTACTAAATTTAGAAAGTACATTAAATCAGCTTAAAATGAAGAATGATATTGTCAAAACTTATTGTAGCGATTGTTCAAATGACACTAATCATTCGATACTTTTTTCGAAGGTAAATTCCAGAAAATTATTAGAGGAAGCTGGTGATTATATAGAAGAAGTTAGGTATGCAATTATTGAGTGTATGGGCTGTGATAGGACTTCCTTTTTAGAAACAACAAGCACATCAAACGATCTTGGACCAGATGATCTCCCTTTATTATACAACCATAATTACCCAGAAGAATTAGATACCGATGATCAATTTTTGACATTTGAACACTTATATTCTTTACCTAAAATGATAAGGGATATGTATGAAGAAGTTACAAATGCGTTTGAGAATGAATCTAAAATCCTTGCAGGAATTGGTCTTAGAACTCTAGCTGAAGCAACTTGTATCAATCAAAAAATAGCAGGTAAAACCTTGTACGATAAGATTAAAAATCTAAAAGAAGATGGCCATATCTCTAATAATTCATTTAAAGTACTATTAGAGTTAAAAGACATTGGTAATACCTCAGCCCACGAAATCAAAAGTCCTTCTTGGGATATTCTTTTTCATGCACTAGAAGTAATCAATCAAACATTAAGGGAGATTTATATAATGCCAAAACTTTACAAAAGGATGGCAGCAGCTAAGAACAAGAAAAAATAATCTTCTTACTAACCTTAAATGCTAGTATACAAGAATATGAGTAATAAAATGTTGATAATAAGGTTTTTATAAGTATTGATTAATTTCCAATGATACTATCAATTGAAAATGGACGCAAAGAGGATGGAAATCGCTCTATAGCAGATAAAATCATCAAACGTTTACATGACCTGGATAAAACAGTTGAAAATAACCAAGGCAGGTGGGCGTGGGAATTATTGCAAAATGCGAAAGATAGTATTGCCGAATACCCAGACCGGAAGGTGGCTGTTAAAATAGTTCTAGAATTCAATAAAGTAGAATTCAGTCATAATGGGATGCATTTTACCGAGCAGGACATTAGAGGGTTAATAAATCAGATCTCGTCAAAAGAAATCGAAGAGGGAGTCCAAACGCGAAAGACTGGCAGGTTTGGAACTGGTTTTTTAACGACGCATCTCCTTTCTAAAATTATTCAAATAAAAGGAATTGTTGAAACTGAAGATAATGAATTGTTTTCCTTTCAATTTCCATTAAATAGAGAAGGCAAAAATACCTCTCAACTTATACCTAGAATAGAGGAAGCATGGAATCAGTTTCATAAGTCTACTCAGGAAGTTGACTCGTTTGATTATACCATTAATGATTATAATACTTCTTTTAGTTATCATTTAGAGACACAAGAACAAAGGGACATTGCAAAAATAGGAATCGAAGAATTCTTAAAACTTATTCCTTATGTCTTAGCATTTATACCTGCTATTAACAAAGTAGAGATCATCGATCATACAACTAAGAATGAAATCGCCTTTGAGAATAATCAGAATTTGATTGATAAATTTATCCTTCCAATAATAAAAACTGAAAATGGCACCCCAAAAGATGTCTTTATTTTATATACAGGGAATGATAAGATATCAATTGCTACAGAGGTAATAAAGAAGAATAACGGATTTTCATTTGTTGATATAAAAAAGATCCCTAAGCTATTTTGTGATTTCCCATTAATTGGAACAGAAAGCTTTCATTTCCCTGTGATTGTAAACAGTTTCTTTTTTAATCCACAAACAGAAAGGGACGGCATTTGGCTGAAAGGTAAAAATATCGGCGAAGATAATGAAGTGGAAGAAAACCAAACAATGCTTGTAGATGCTGTTTCGCTGTTTTCAGATTTAATTGTTAGCATCTCAGGGGAAGAATATTTTGATTTCTATAATGTTGCAGATACTAGAATACCATTAACTAATGATAAATATTTTGATGAGAGCTGGTTTAGAGAGCAGATTCAAAGACCTTTACAAGAGATAATACTGAATGCGAACATTGTCGAGCTTGAAGATCATGAGGATGATAAAAAATCTATTAATGATTTATGGTTTCCTTCTAAGTCCTATACAAAAGAAAACCAATTGAAGCTTTGGCAGTATATTTTTGATTTATATCCATCTATAGTTTGTAAAAAGGATCACGTTCATAATTGGTGCGAAAAAGTATGGGGAGATGATAAAAAAATCAACTATTCGGTTTTAATATCAACGATAGCAAGAGAAGGCGATATTTTTAAATTAAGTCTAGCACTAAACAAAGACGAAAATCAAACATTTGATTGGCTAAATGCTGTTTGCAATTTTGTTATTGAAGAAGAAAGTAATATTCTACTTCTAGACAAAAATTGTATAATACCAAATCAGCATGGAGTGTTTCTAAAAAAGGTCGATATTTTCCTTGATGAAATTCAAGATAGTACTCTTGTAGAAATATTATTTCTGCTTGGAGACGACTGGAAAAGCATTTTGCTAAATGACAAAATTGATTTTGGTACTTATCAGATAAAAACCAAAAAAGATATAGCAGATAAAATAGCTGAAAAATTAAAAAACATCTCCAATAACGAAAATACAATTGCTGCTATTAGCTTATTATCAGAGTGGTTTGAAAGCAATCAAGATATAGGCAAAGATTTGTTCGCAGATTTGTATAGAAAACGTGCTGAGCTCTTTATGAATACTATCGTTGATAAAGAGAGCTTATATAAAGTAATGAGAAGCAAGACTGATTTATCAGATTTATCTAAGGTTGCACAAGCATTAGAAGAAAACCCTCAATTATTAGAGAACTTACAAAAAACAGAAGAACTAACTAGTATATTAAAAGAGTTTCATCTGTCTGATGTAACTGAACTGAAGAAGGTATTATCATCACTTGAGAATAATTATATACCTAAACTGGAAATTACACAAGAAGATTTAGCAAGCTGGGGTGTAACATCTCTAGCTGAACTTGAGGATGCATTGAAGGACAAAAATATAGCAGCTGAATTTGTACATACATCAAGACCAAATGTGGAAGCTTTTTTTTTATGCTCAAAGCTTAATTTCAAGATCAAAGAATAATATAATTGAACATTTAAAGAAAGCCCCGGACTACGATTGTACTGACTGGGAAGAATTGGCACCCACAGTAATTGGAGGTATTAGAAAAGAAGGTTTAGAAATAACCGTTGTAGTACGACCTTCTGATAGTGGAAAGGTAATCGTTTATTATAATTCAGAGAAAGACATGCTTGATTATGAAAATGCTGAATTGTGGATTGACGATGGAGTTTCGGATCCTCGACTTCTTACTCTTGGGAGGATTCTAAAAAATACAGGCATAACCAAAATACCCGTAAATTAGAATGGACATTACAAATGAAGTGGTTCAAATTATTGGACAACCAGAAAGTTCTACACTTGAATATAAGGCTGTATTACCACCATCAAAAAATATAGCACAAATAATAAGTGCTTTTGCAAATGCAAATGGAGGCTACTTAATACTAGGGGTTTCTGATAGTTTAGAAATAAATGGACTTAGCGAAGACTTCCATGCTAATGCAATTACTCATAAAGCGCTAGACCTCTTACAACCGAAACCTCAAATATATTATCAATATATATCTATCCAGGGTAAAAAATTGTATGCGATCAAGATTGAAAAATCCGACTCTGTAATCGAATTAGAAGGAAAAATATATAAAAGGGTCGCTACTTCTTCCCAGCTACAAAACCCTATTATAACCCATTTTAATAAAAATGGCTATGCAAGAATTAAATCAATGAACGAACAGCTTGAAAAAGACAAACTAAAGGCTACGAATTCTAAAACGAAGTTTATTGAACACTATCAGAGTATTATTAAAATTATTGACGATTTAGGACCTATACTTTATCCTATTGATGCAAAAACTCCGACAGGAATACAAGAAGGTAAAATCTTGACAAGAATTTTATTTTCTTCCTTTGTAGATAACTTCGAAACATATCTAACTGATTTACTATACGAAATATATTTAGCCAACCCTTCAACTTTAAAATCACCACAGACAGTTACTATTGAAGAGGTTCTTAATTGTTCAGATTTACAAGACTTTATTAAATATTGGGCAAAGCAAAAATTAGGTAAACTGCAAAAAGGGAGTGTGAAAGGGTTTATAAAGGACAATAAGCAGATAAGTGATTTGAATGCCATTGATCAAGCAACACAAAATGAGATTGAAAAAACGCTCCAAATTAGACATCTCTATTCTCATCGAAATGGCATTATAGATGAAAAATTTTTACAATATTATTCTGGCATATACCAGTTAAATTCAGAGCATCAAATGTCTATAGAAGAGATATTAGACAAATTGCTTTTTCTATCTAGCATTTCGAACCAAATAGATTTAGCGGCAATTAACAAGTATGGTCTTGCTGAAGTAAACTAATAAATGATAGATCCACTGCGTTAATCTAGAATCAGGACACTTTATTTCAAATTTGGACAGATGGTGATGAATGTTATTTAAATTGTTGTACAGTTAGTTTTCCAAGCTATAAAATAGTCCGTTATTATCTTATCAATATTCTCTCTTGTAGCACCGTTCCAATACCATTGATCTTCGGAATAGGACAAGTCGTCTTTTGCAAAGTAAAGCGAATAGAAATCATACAAGTATTTTTCATAGTCAAGTTCTATGCAAATATCTTTAAGAATGTCAAGCACTTTAAAGTTCTCAAGTTCACCCTCAAGCGATTTGTCGATAAGGTAGCAAGCGTAGTTCTTTATCACCTGGTCTTTGTCCGAATATTCGAGTTTTAGCTCTGCCAAGACTTTACTGACAAGTTCTTGCATCTGAAATTGATTGAAAGGCTCACTTTCTCCAGCAAGAATTATCAGATGGTCAGTATCATAGCCAGCTATAAGCATATCAACTGCCCAGTCAATCCAAGTTTCGTCAATGTCACGATTGAGTGCTTTAAATGCTAATATTTCTGCTGTTGTATTTACTGGTTTCATTTGTTTTGCCACCTTATGATACTCCATAATAATTGTACAGATATAAGTACACTGTAAAATCCAGATCTTTGAAATTACAGATTGGGTGCAGAAAATAATTGTCCTTTAGCATTAAGTGTATTGTTATTCAAATAGTAATAATAAAATACCTTATCGTTTTTCCTCTCAAGTATTATTTTACCATTATCAACGCAAACATCATTTCCGTAATCAATTTTTTCTCTAAATTCAATTCTGTTTTCAGCTTGATTTATTATCTCCCAAGAGCCTCCACAATGCAAGCTTGGATAAGAAATAATAATATTTTGTTCTTTTATGTTACATTTTAGACTAATGTCCCAGCTCTCATCTATGTCAAGTTGATATGCTTTTCCTAGCCAACTACCATTAGCCCAATTATTAATTATATTTTGGTTAGATTCATTCCTTTCAGCACCTATTGTTGATTTATTATGCCCTCGAATTAATAAAGTGTCCTTATCGTTATCAGTATTACTTGTAATTGGACTTGAGTTAGTAGTGTTTGAGTTTTTAGTTGAATTAATCCCTATTACTCCTAAAAAGGCGATTATAACAACAACTAAGAAAATCCACACACCTGAACCCCATCGCTTTTTATCTGATTTCTCAGTTTGATATTTATGGAAGTCTTCTTTAGTTTTTTGAAAGTGTACCTTTTCTCTTTTTAACTGCTCTTTCTCTTTGTTTACTCTTTCTTGCTCTTCACGCACTTTCGCTTCACGCTCTTCAAATTCGCTTTCTTTATTATATGCCCTAGAATTTGAATTATTGTTAGTCGATGTATGATTTTTTAATTTGTAATCATATAAATCTCTTTTGCTATTATCGGATAAGATTTCGTAAGCTTCTTGAATCTCCTTAAATCTTTCTTCAAAATACTTGTCACCAGAATTCATATCTGGATGAAATTTTTTGGAAAGTTTTCTATAAGCTATTTTAATATCTGATTGCAAGACATTTCTTTTGACCCCTAGTATGTAATAATAGTCTTTCATTAACTGCTAGTAATTTTCTGGGTTTTATATTTGTACTGACTTAATATAGCTTATCAGGTATTGTTGTCAAGCTATAAGCCCTTCCGTTTTTAAAGATGTTACTATTTCTTTTACGTCAGTAATGTTCAATCTGTCAACTAAGGCGTATTTATTCCCCAATGAGTTTAATGATGAACCAACTAGTATACCATTGGTACGCTGATTAGAAATCCAAAATCTGTCGTGGTAATTGTTTGATGTAACAGAAGTAATGGTCAATGCATGATTAACAGTTTTAAGCGAATTTTGTATATCGTTTTTTATTGTTGGGTCAATAAGTGTCCTGGTTGGAGTGTCAGGAAGGGTTACAATAATTAAATCAGAAATAGTAGGCAGATACTTAGACAGAACAGTTGTCAATAGTAAAATATAGTCAGGATTTTTAGGTCTTGGAGCATAAAAATATGGATCAATAATTATTAACTCATTATCAATACCTACTTTGTCAAGATACTTTTGCATAACATTTAAAATACTACCTTGAGATGCACCTACCTGAACCAAGTCTTCATTAACAGCACCAATATTTACAAATTCTGTAAAACCGTCCTCTGTTATATAATCGATTATCTCTGCTTGATTGTTTAGTATAATTGTTTTAAAGTCGTCAGCATAAGTAAACTTATGATCCAAGAGATTAAATTTTTGATCTTCAACCATTTGTTTCAAGATGGTTCCGATGTCTTCTGCTTTCTCTGTCTCTACAGTAATATAAAGTTTATTCATATTTGTCGTGTTGTGTATTTACCACCGCTTTCATTTCCAACTTCTTCCAACATACCCTTTCCACAAGCGATTTCAGCGCACTTACTTGAAGCATCAAATATTCCAGGTCTTCAACTGTAACGACATAGTTCTTATTGTACCGCGCGTCAATGTAAGCCCTACGAAGTAGTTCAAAATGTGCTTGTTGCACTGGAGTATCTTGCGGGAATATCTCTCGAAAATCAGAATCGATCAAAATAGCCGATTTCCTTAGCCTTTTCAAATCATGGCTTTTAGGTTTGTATCCGGTAAATACTAACAATAAAGCCGTATAATATCTTTCTGTTGTTTGATGTAACTCAAATACAGATTGCACATAATGTCCGTCCCTGAACGCATGCATGAATTGCGAGAAAAACACATTGGCACTTGAATGCCAATATTCAAAATCTTCTTTGGCGCGCTTTTTAACTTCTTCCGGATCAACTTCTCCAGGCTTCAGTTCATCAGAAACACCAGTATCATGTAGTAAAATGCCTTCTTTAATAATATCTGTAAAGAAGTAGCTGCCAACACGTAATTCCTTTTTCAGGAAACCCAAGCCATGTTGTATAAGACTGATAGGTGCTGAATAACTAAACTGGTCCGCTCTATGTTCAATTTGATTCCATTTACCCGATGTGCCTTTGCTGAGGTCATTCTTAGTAACTACCAGTACATCGTAGTCGCTCTGGTAAGTATAGTAAACACCGTCTTTGTAATATTTATCATTTACCCAGGTATTGCGCGCATAGCTGCCAAACAAGATCACCAGTACAGGTTGGATCTCCTTTACAATAAACGCAGTCAGCTGCTTTAGTTCTTCCTGTTTTTTCTCAGGTAAAAATGAAATGTCGGTATTCACTGAGTCACCAATTAAATTAAAAACAACACAATATAATCTAAAAATAGAGCATTATAAAAGCTATGCGCATGGTATACCATTTACTTGCTGTGCTCAGCCAGCAACCAGCTTTTAACTTCTGCCACAGTATGCGGTTTCTTGTAAAAAGTCATATTGCCATACATTTTCATAAATCGCTTTACCTCTTCCTCAAACTCTCCAACCACAATAATCTTATCTGCTGTTTTACGGTAGTCTTCAAAGAAATTGAAGTTATCCATGTAATGTGTAAAGAAGTCAGTAATCAGTAAAACAGGCTTTTCAGACACTTCCAGAAACGCCTGTGCCTGTTCAATAGAATTGAACTTGATAACAGTACCAACATAGCCGGCATGCTGAAGAAAGAGTTCCATCAGCGTAGTTGATACATCATCCCTGTCCAGGACAACAATAGTCGAATAATGGTTTTGTAATGTTCGCATGATACAAAAATATGTCCGGCTGTGCTGCGAACATCTCATTAAGTAAGAGGTAGGGATTTACACCCATACTCAGCCGGACAGTTCCTTTTAAAACTAGTTAATATTTTTCCATTCCATTGCTGGTTAGTAGCAATAGTTTTTCCTTGACCAAAGCTGGAGATCGTTTTTAGATAATGCCTAAAACTATCCCAGAGCAAAGTCGCAGGCACCCGCAAAATGCATAGTTTGTAAGATAAAATCGGTTAGGGGTAATACTTAATTAATGTTCGCATAACAAAGCTAAGTAACTCACCAGTAATACACAAACCGATGTAAGGTTTTAGCGAAGATTGCATAAAATGATTAAGAGTCAATATCTGATTGCTAAACACCAGTAGATTGTTTTGTTAAAAATTCTTGCATTTGATCAATTGTGCCGATTTCGTCAGATTTCTGAATTAAAAATAGCAATAATGATAATGCTAGTGATTGAAAATAATAAATGTTTGATAAGTCAAGGGGAAGTTCAATTCGATTATGCAAATACTTATTTCTGATCTCATAGTTAATCCTGATTACTTGCTTATATTCTTCTAATGAAATTGCTAAGTCTGGTAATTGTGAAATGAATGACTTTAAAATCGTTTCGCCTTTAGCTTTAGTACTTAATTGAGGAACTAAAAAACCTTCAAAAAATGTAACTAGTTTAACAGTTCTTTCATATAAATTCTCAGTAGATGTAATGCCGCCAAGGTGCATCACCCCATCTTCAATTAATAGGCCAAGTGCATCCCTTTTATTTTTGTGTATAAATTCCAAAATAATACTAAACCCTAAATCTTGAATCGATTTCATTCCAGATGGGGTAATAAATATCGGAGCCCCATTTCCAGACATTTTAAAGTTTAAGATTTCCGTATTAACAATAGCAGAAAATGATTTAGATTCATTATTGGCAATTTTGTAGTCTAAATCAAAAATTTTAATATGCTTTTTTAATGACTGTTTGATGAAAAAAAGCTTCATTGCATTTACAATCAATTCTGCTTCACGAAGCGCTAATGATCTTGCTTTAGCTTCGATTCCATATTTCTTAACACGTATTAAAGGGACATCTTTATAGAATTGTAACACTTTTAGTATATTACTTCTATAATCTTCAGCCTTGTTTACAAACATCCATTCCCATTCTTCCAAATTCGCATCTGAAATATAAGTTATTGACGCGCTTCCAAGTGTATAAGGTTCTTTGATACCCAACGAAAGTATTTTAAAATAGAAAGCATATTCTTTAAGCTCTTTATCCATTTCATCATAGATATAAGAGAATAACTCTTTTGCTGCGAACTTGCTTTTGTAAACATCGGTTACCCAATTAAAAACACGTGTTTCTAAAAAAGACACATCTGTATACTTACTGATTTTGGGCTCATCTAAGAGATCGCTAACAAGAAGTTTTAATTGCTTATAACTATCTTCATTTAAGCCTATCGCTTTTGTTTGGCTATCACTATTGTCAGTATGTATGTAGGCGCTTATTTTGTTTCCATAAGCATCATCGCAAGATAAAACAGCCTGCTTTACATCTGTCAGCGTTCCTATATTTGGTGGAGTACCTATATAATCAGTAATATCATCTGTTTGTAAGACCTCAGATAGTTCATTAACAAGTGCAACTAATTCGAATCCTTTCTTATTTATTTGTGCTTCAAAATCCATATTTCTATAATTGGGGATTGATTAAGTAGAATATTATAAATCACTATCTTCAATAACCTTATTGGCTGAAGAACGGAATCTGTAGTCCATTAGCATATTATCAAAAATATCTAAAGCCTTAATCATATACTTTTTACCTTCTTCTGTATTTCTCAAGGCATTGTATGCACCAATTACAACTGCGATTGGCTCACTATCATAGTGGCCACTTTGAGTAATGTCGGGCTTATCATACTTTTCCCAATTCGCTAATAAATCAATACAGTGAGTAGGGTATTTCTTAACACACTTCAGCAAGAACTCATAATAGTAGTAAGGACTCTGTTTGGCAGCAACAGATTTACTGTATAATTTCAATAATGGTAATAATGATTGAAACTGTTCAGGTTCGAGTTTTAAAAAGAACACACTGTATTGGTGAATAATTTCAGAGTTTTTATCATTTAAAAATTGTACAAAAAGCATCCTGCATTTTTCAGCTATAGTAACGTCTTTCTCAAAAAAATTAGTTGTAGCCACACTTATAGCACCTTCTCTAGCAACAGTACTATTCCTTAGTAACTTTTTCAATAAAGGGTAGCTCTCTTTCTTACCGTTCATCCAGGCAACAGTCAAGACAATTTCTAAATCTTTATGGGTCGAAGGTATTTTGGCAATTCTGCGCAGATACGGTAATAGCTTCTTCAAATCGTGGTTTATGAAATATTGGATAACAATGAAGGAAGATTTAATAATTTCAGGCTCATCAGTACTTGTAAGCTTAATAAACAATTTTATTCCAACCTTAGGATCCAAATAATTCAAAAATGCCAACTTTGATAATGCGGCAATTCTTACTGAAACTGTTTTATCTTCAACGACCTTATCGACAGCAGTTAAAATGCGATCTTTAAAAGCAACATTGTAATAGCATGCAATTAATCTGATAACAGCAGCACCTCTTACAGAATTAATACCATACCCCAAGCTTACAGTACGATCAGATTCAGGGTCTTCATGATTGATCGAGCAATCAATTAAATACTGTAATATATCGTTATCAACTATTTTATTCTCGATAAAATAATCCGACTTCCAAACAAGATATAATGTTTGTTCTCTGTTTAACTGTAATAAAGTCGCTTTTTTATAGAGGATTAATAATTTATCAGGAGAATAATTCCCCTCTACCAAGCCTTCAATACCCTTTATTATATATTCGCCAGATACAGTATTTTCATCAATGAGTTCTGTTACCAGGCCTATATACCTCAAAGGATTCTCTTTGACTTCCTTCTGAAAAGCTCTGGAGTGTTCTAATCTTGACCCTGATGCACCAAAATCAGTATTCAAATCAACTTTTTTAAAAGACTCTTTCCATTCTTCATAGCTCATTGATTTATAAACCACCTCTGAAAATGGAGCAGCTACCGGCCGCATTCTTACTACATTCGGTTCTTGATCTATTATTGTAGTATCTGTAAACTTAGCTTTCAAGGTATTAAACTCTTGGTGTAAATCCGGCTGAAGTGTAAGTTCAGATACAGGTAATGAAGAAATATAAGTTAGTTTTAAAAAGTCAGTATAGGTTCTTTCTATTCCCTCTGGACTTACTGATTTATCATTTTGAACATTATCAGCTTCAACAGATAAGTAAATTTGGTTTATAGTATCTTTTTGAATAGAATTTAATAAAGGATATACTTTGGCAAGTAAATTTCGCAACCAGTATTGAAGTTTTCCATTTTGATTAAAGCCACCCTTTTCATTAATAACGCAAGACAGTTGGAGAATTTCAGGCAAATAGATCTCAAAAGATTCTAATATGCCTAAAGTCAGCGCTAATAAGATAGTACTCTTTTTACTCTTTAAATTTTCTTGAAAAAATGCTCTAAATACTTGTTTGTCTTCTTTGGCAAGCAATCTCAAGGATTTAATTAGACGAGACAATATTAATTCTGGCCCGTCCGATCTATATTCTCTATCATTATCATATCCCCAGAAAACTATATCACCTTCAATTTCATAGTTCTCTGAGGGTGCGGAGTTATCCTCTATTATTAGCTCAACTAATTCAAATGCAAATTGAATTCCGCTTTTCAGATCAATATTTGTAATCGCTTTTAATAATTTACTGTCTTGATAATCAAACTTTATATGTTCCCTATCATATATTGAGGATTTATTTATTCTTTCTTGTAAAATAGTACGATAAGTTTGTGTTACCCATGGAAGATTATAGTGGGCAGCATCTTCCATGATACTATAAAAGCCACGAAGACCAGTATTTGAGGCCGACGCATATTTTTCATAAAGATCAAAAGCCTCCTTTTGATCCCAAATTTTGAGATAGTATAAAAGACTAAAGGCTGTTTTGTCTTTTTCAAGAAAATTCGGCCCATCTAGTAGATAAGGAATAATAGTATGCCTACTTCTGGGTAAGTTTCTTGCAAAAAGTGTGTAAATAATATCTGCGTGCTGTTTTTGGGATATTTCTACAGATTTCATCCTGAATACATTTTTTAGATTGTATTCTTTTGATGACATGTTTGTAAGAACATTGTTTGTAATTACCAACTTTAACCAAGCTTCACTATTTATTGACTCTAAAAAATAGAGTAATAGGTCTTTCTTCTTGAAAATTCGATTAGTAGCTAATTGAATCTCTTCGGCCAAAGGGGATTCACTAAAAGCTAATAAGTTTAATACTAACAACTTTAAATGAAACCTGTACTTTTTTGAAACAAGTATTTCATCAATCAAGAGTATATAGTTTTTGGGATTTTTCTGCCTCAAAAACATTAAAATCATTTTTAAACTAGACCTGATATATAGCCCTTGATTATTTTCAATTAGATAGTCCTGGATTGGTCTGCCGGTATCAATAAAGTGCTTTGCAAAAATGAAATCATAAAAGGTTTGATGAAAAAATTGTATTTCATTTTGGTCACTGGTAATAAGATTGCTACTCTGTAAGTATGAAATTTCATTTTTATAATCATCTAAGAACTCTGTTCTAAAAATGCTTATCCTTTGCAATTCATACATTCTAGCTGCAATAGCATATAAGGCCTCTTTACATGTCTTAGCGTTTGCCAATGAACTTAAAGGTACATTACTAACCCTTTGACACCACAGTTCTTCATATAAATCTTGCAGCGTCTTAATCGATGAAAGATTTATTTTAGAATTATATATTTTACAGAATACATTCAGATGGTTTGGGACTCGCAATAATTCAATTAGAGAACCAGAGTATGAATTATCAGGTACTCCTAACTGTTTAAGAATACTCACGACTGCTTGTACATCTAGTAACTGAATCTCTATTTTTTTCTGATTCCTGTAAAAAGTTAAATCTGTATCATAATTTAAATCATATGTTCTGACCGAAATGATTATTCTTACGTTATCAATCGTGGATAGATTATTTACTAAAAAATTAAACGTATCAAGGTATTCTCTCTTAGCAGAAAGAGATTGTGATAGAGCATCAATTTGATCAATCAAAATAACTATTCTTTCATATGACTCTTTTAATGTATAAATACTTTTCTCTATTGAATCTTGAAGCCCCAGCCTGTTAGTAAGTTCAGATATAGATTCTACATAATATTTGTCGGCCTTAATACCAAGGGTTGGTATATTCTCCTTTTCAAGCTTATTTTGTAAATCTTTTAATATTACTGTCTTACCCATTCCTGCATTCCCAACTAATAAAGCTATGGGCTTTTCATTAGGGAGAATAGAACTTAGAATCCAGTTGTAAATCTCTTCAGTTTCATTTCTAGGTATATGTGAGTTTACTAAGTCTCCGAATTCACCTCTAATATTTGTAAGCTGAAATGAGGCCTTCTTTAAGTCTTGTACTAATACATCTTCGGGAATAGTTGAGTATTGTTTATAAGCTCCTTGATCTTTTAATGTATCATTAATTTCAGCAAGTGAATTTTGGATTTCTTTGGTGTTGACTACTGTTTTTACTTCAAAAAATGTCTGTATAATATCTTCATTACCAGCTTTGTTTAGCAATACATCAAGATCTTGAGGAATAACTTTTTTTACCTTAATACTTCCTAGTATAGCTTTTAGCTCATTCTCTATATTCGCATATACAAGCCCCTTCAGAGCTACATTTTTTTTAATAACTTCTTCTGTCCATTCTTGTAGCTTAGGAGCTACTAAAATATCAACATTAAAATTGTTTAGTAATTTTAACGCTGTCTCTGCAAACCCATATGAAACTGTAAAATAGTAGTCGATCTGTTGGGAATTCTTAACAATGTTCGGGTCTATAATTATGTGTAAAATAAATTTTATTATTTCACGAGCACATTCAGGTTGACTAATTCTATTTGAAGCATCAATACTGTGTTTACATTGAATAATACCAACACAATCATTATTCAAATGAAATGAACAATCTCGCCCTCTTTCACGAACTCCTTGCAATATATTTATGTCATCATAAATATATTGCAAAGTACCAGTCTCTATTTCTTTTTTATATATAGAATAGATTAATTCTTCGAACCTCCTGTCAGTTAATTGGCTATAAGGAAAACTCTTATTCGCTAGTGCAGGCGGGTTATTATTACTTGAACTAATAACTGGTTTGGTAAAAGATAAACTCATAAAGGCCGGTAATTAAAATGCTATCTGAAATATAGTAAAAATGGTATTAAGAAGCCGCAACAATAGAAAGTCTAGTTGACTAGTATTAAATAAAGCAGCAGCAAGCCTCCTCATCGTCGGCCAGCTGCTTTCTTCCAACTGGATACAGAAGATATAATGTAGCAGGAGTGGCAAAGTGAACGCACAAGCAAACACTCAAATCCATTCACTTCGCCACACCTGCAGTGTATATTACCGCTCCGCAAGCTCTACGGTAATGATGCCCGTCCTTGCCACCGTTCCCAATGCGTCCTTCCTTTTTGCTACCAGGTAACACCACTAAGAATCAGACAGCATAGGCTTACAAACACTACTCAATACTATCTGCTTCAAAGAAGGTAACAAAAACGTCCGCAAAGGTCACGGTGGACGCGTCCGGTCAATTGGCCAACGCAATGCTATATTTACATAATACACGTTATGAGCACACCCTTCGGGCTCCGCTTCGCTATGGGCTGACGCCTGTTCTCATAACAGTATTATGTAAAATATCACCCAAGGGGCTATTTGCCCCTTCAACCCCAAGACTCATTCATGTCATGTTTTTGCCAAGCCAACGCACAGGCCATGCACCCAACCGCCACCCTACGGGATGTCGTTTAAGTGCATGTCCTTTCCCCACGCATGTCAAAAACACGCCATTCATTCGTCGGCAGGGAAATCGCCCAGATACTAAACTCGCTTATAGTGATATTAAAAGGTGGGCGTTTCCCATTTTGTATTAGGTGCGCCCTCGCACCATGGATCAAGGAAAAAACGCTCATCTCCATACGTGAAAGAGAATGAGCGTTTTATTTGTTTATGCTGGCAACATTAAACAGCGAAGGTATAAAGGAACATTTTTTTGAAGTAAAAAAGCCGGGGCGCATCAAAAACAAAATCAACACCTATACACGTCTTTTCCCCTTCAAAAAAACGATAAAATACAGGTTGTAAAGCAAGTGGTTTCTTTTACCGTTTTTTCTTCTTTCTTTTAATAAAAATATAGGCAAATATGGGTGTTACTTACGCGCTGATAATTGGGATAGAGAATTACAATCAACCAAAAGCATTTAAAAAAGTTTCTCATGCAGAAAAGGATGCAAATGATATCAGGGATACTTTTTTAAAAATTGGCTTAGATAGTAATAACATAAAGTTATTAACCAACGGACTTGCAACAAATACAGCCATAAAGGAAGAGTTAAAGGCTTTATCACAAAAAGCGACCAAGGATGATCGATTGATTTTTTTCTATGCGGGACATGGCACATATATTAGTAATCAGAACTATATAATACCAGTTGATGCATATCAAGAAAATCTACAAAACACTTGTATTCCTATTTCAGGAATAATGTCTTATTTGAAAAAATCAGAATCAAAAAAGAACTTATTGTTTCTTGATTGTTGTCATAGTGGATTTGAACCTGATGATTCTGTGAGATCTCACGATTCTATTAATTTCTTAGCAGATCAATTGGAATATCTTTATAAAAATGAAGAGTTTTGCTGCGGGTTTTCTTCTTCCAAAAGTAGTGAAAAATCTATTTCAGATTTAAAGCTAAAAAATGGGGTATGGTCACACTTTCTAATAAAGGCACTAAGTGGAGATGCCGGCAATATATATGAAGATGGGATATTGTTTAATGACAAATTACAAACTTATCTTAACAAGGAAGTGGGTTACTTTGTCAATATGAATACAGATCCTAAAAGGATTCAAACCCCCACTACTTTTGGAAATGCCACAGATCGATTTATCATTGTTAACCTGAGTCATATTTTTGAAGAACGAAAACGAAAAAGTGCTAGTACAAATATTGAAATTAATAGTATTAAGATATTAGGAAGTGAGAACGGGAATGTAAAAACGTTACCTGATTTCACTAGAAACAATAAGGTACCTACAGAGTTTAGTGCTTGGATAGACAATTTCATCAAAAAGGCAGGTAATAAATTGGTAAGTAATGAAATTAATGAATTAGAAATAAAATTAAGAGAGGCGTTTAATTATAAACGTAGGGACATCCAAGTAATAGCAGATGAATTAGGAATAGGGTCTATTAATACCCCAGACTTTACTTATTCACTTGAAATAGCTCAGTCAAAGTCTAAAGCCGGAGAATATATATTAAAAAGACTCCTAACGAGATTCAATAATTCTGAAATTATTTTAGGAGAAGAGTTTAATAAAATTTTCCCTAGACATTTTAATAGATTAAAATTTGAAATAAATACACATATAAATATTGAGAACCTAATTGACAATATTGAAGAACTAGACCATTCAGATATTCAACTTCAATATAACTCCCAAAAGCTTGATAGTTTTACTTTATCATTCGATAATTTTCCATTTGACATTAAAGTGTCACAGAATGGTTTTTTAATTAAAACAACATATCTAACAAGTCCTAAAAAGTTAATATCTGAGTATACCAAAGGTCATAATTTAATGTTAGAAAAGCCGGTTTTCGGTTTTATTAGTAGTTGATGTACTCTGATTGTTATATTAAGTAAGCCGTTTGAAACATTTTTAATATTGGGCATGATAAGCAAAAAGCTTCCGTGAAAGAAGATTTAAATGCCAGAATAGAACTTATAGGTCACTAATAGAACTTTGCTTTAATCCATTTTAGCAATAATGATATCCCAAAACTTGTTGTTGCTCCAATCACAGCTAACACAACTGTTTTAACAATATCAGCAGTGTGAACACTGGCGAAGACGCTGAGGAGCGTCCCGCCAATTGTTCCAATGATAGTCCCGTTATTACTTTGAGGCTGATTCATCTTTTCTGTTGTTAGAAGTTTCAACAGCCGTCTGGCTTACTGCCGATATCACGCCACCGGCTACGGCCACATAGCCAGCCACCGCAACCAAAGCAGCAGGGAGCGCAACAGGCGCAGCCAAAATAGAACCGCCAACAGCAGCAAGGCTGAGGCCGATAGCCCGAAGTACTTTAAAGAACTTGGGCGTAGGTGCTTTTACTCTTTGAACTACATTCATAATCTATACTTTAAGCTTTTGTAGAAATCTTAAGAATTACCGTTTCGCCTTTATCAAGCGCATGAAAAGCCAAATCATTGACCTTTTTTAAAGCCTCCCGGGAGAGACTGCCGATGCCAGGGCTTTCAAGTATTGTCACCGGAGCAATACAACCTTGCAATTGTTTCAAAGCATTGTTTGCAGCATGGATCAAAATCCATTGTCGACCGGTAACATTCGTTACCCATAAGTGCCACTGAAACTTTGCCACAAACCGTTTCCTGATCCTGTAACTACCTTCGGGAATACAAGAGATTTTGCGCTGGTTCTCGAGCCAGGGAAGTTCTATGGTGTGACAGATCAATTTACCATCACACCACAGTTCTCCATTTGTCCCATTCGGATAATAAGTCCTTAATAGCTGTAATTCCATTAAGCAACCTCAATAACCGCAAGCGCATTGTAAGCGCCATTTCTCAATGAGTACTGAATACCATTCACCAACTGGAAGAACTCAATCTTCAAGAGATAGAATTTAATCCCCGTACCGGCTGGTACAGCCGTAGGAGTCAGTAGAATGTTACCTGCTGCTGCAGTCATGGCAGTGTTCACCACGTTAGACAACTTCACGTCAACCACACCGGTCGCAAAGTTCACATTACCAAAAGCACCGGTTAAAGAGAAATGCGTTGCACCCGTTGGCGCAACAATGTCAGATGATGGAAGTAAACCAGTAATCGTGATCACACCTGTAGCAGGAGTCAGCACATAAGGTTTGAACAGGATCGCCCCGACAATCGCCTGTAAGTTGAAATTAAAGCCCTTCAACAAAGCTTTACCGGCTGGCAAAGCCAATCCCGTTGCAGGAAGCCTTTTTCCTCTTGGGTTGGTTGCATCCAGTTTAAGGATGTCCATCATGGTTTTAGTTACACGAGAAGTAACACGGCCGTCCGCTGCGCTCATCATCATGTTTCTGCAACTATCCCTGAACACTTTTCCGGCTGCACCCGCAGCCCCAAATTCAGAGTTGTTTTCACGGGTCCTTACAAACGCCGCATCATTGGCGATCCTCTCACCACTGATACCGCCTTTCTCACGAACCAAGTCACCATCTGCTGAGGTCTTATAGAAGGTCATACCTCCTAAAGTCCCCTTGATTTTTAAAATGCCTTTCTGTCTGGCCATTAGCTTTTTGAATTAAAAATTGAACATCGATTAACACCCCGTACAATACCTGCGCCTATTGCGCGCATTAAACTGCCTGTACAACCAGGGAGCGCAAGCCATGGATTTACCACACCTCCATAACCCGACTCCCTGGGCACAAGCACCAACCATACCTATGGCAAGCACGGTATCTTTAGAATAAGCCGAATAATGCCATACCCAGCCCTTAGCAATAAGCAAGCTGTCAAGCCTCATATTGCCAAAGCGGACATTCACAAGTACCCGACCGTACAAGTCCTTTTTTAGGCTGTCAACAGCCACAATATTTCCCAGGATGATTTTACTCAGGCTGTCACGAGAGGAAATGCCATAAGCCTGTTTGATTTCCGGAGCGTCGATATGCGCTAACCGGCAATTGTATGTTTTGCCATTCCACAAACCCACAAAAGTATCGCCATCTTTAACCCGTATCACACGGCAGGAGATTTGACCGAAAGAGTCCGATAAGGTCAGTAAGAAGCTGAATAACAGTAGTAATCGCATAGTTTTCTGAAGTATTTTCAGCAACTTTACGATAGTGGCGTATAACTAAAAAACCACGATGTCAGTTTTTGTATGTTTATACCGAAAAGGATATGTATTTACACTAAGGATATCCAAAATGTGACAGGCAGAAAAGAGCAAACAGCCCGAAGACTACTTCAAAAAATCAAAAAGGAATTGGGGAAACCAGCTGAGGGATTTGTCACTGTTCTAGAGTTCTGCAAGTACACAGGAATACCTGAAGAAGAAGTAAACAAGTTCATGATAGATTGATCATAAAAGAGTCCTACCAAAGTCATAGATAAGATACAAAGGCCGACTTTTATCATCAGACCCAATCAATCCAAACTGCAATTTACCTCGCTTAAACAGCCGCTATCAGCCTAATAAAATTTGCAATGAAATATTGCGTTTTGATTGACTAACATATTGATTATTAGTATATTTGTGTATCAAAAAAGTTCTTTAAACAACTGCATACATTATCAATTTATAAGTTAGTTATTCGGTTACCTTTTTAATACAACTTATATAACTCATTGATTTCTAGTAGTTATCTTTTAAAGCTTTAGACTTGCCAAGTTCTTAAAACTTTGCAAGTCAGGCCAAACGAATAAAGGAACATGATACACTTCATTAATCTTGCGGCAGATTCAAAGGAAGTTTAAGACAGTTGAGGTATACTATTTATTCCAAAATTGGATTTAGACGGTTTATTATTCTTCGTTACTAACCTCCCAACTAATACAATTTAATGCTCCTCCACCATTTTTAACAAATGCTTTCATTTCAATTGGTACAATCCAATTTTGCCTTGCATACTTGGGAAATAGAGCAGCTAACTGATCCAAGGCCTGTTTATCTTCATCTATACCAAATACAGGAACAAGCATTATGCCTGGTGTTTGCAGATAATTAATATAGCCCCAATTAAGGTCATCGCTCAGGTGCTGTACATCAAATTTTAACTCAATCAGGTTTAGACCAGCAGCTGTAAAAGCATTATAAAATTGCTTTTTAAAATCTTCAGAATACTGTCTATAAAAACCATGAGTAAGTACTGTGTTGCTATCAATAAATCGTACCATACCGTCTGCATGACCATATTTTTCAATCTTATCCCATGGAACAACAATAACAGTATCAACTCCTAGTACATCTTTAACACACCTAATAACCTCCTCTTTCGAAAACTGAAATTTATTTTCTTTGAAGACTTTATCTGTAAGTATTACTTTGTTTTGATGCTTCACAACATTGCCACCATCTAATACCAAAGGTATTTTGACGGTTTCTATCCCTAATGCTTTACAAACATCTGCTGTATTAGTAATATATTTTTTATTAACTGTAGTCTGTAAATAATCAGGATTATACATGTACTCAACAAATCTTTGTCTACTTACCTGAATAGGCATATAATCCCTAGCCCAAATATCTTTTGTATTGGGTAACAACTCAAACGGAATATGATGCAAATCCAAGGCGGTGCTTATCTGTTTGAAGACATGTTGATAAGCTTTGGTTGTTTTTAGGTACTCAGAAAAATAAATCGTGGTCATTTTAATCTCGCTCTTAAAGCTTGCCCGATTGCTTCTCCAATGGGTTTAAACTCTTCATGTGTAAATTCATCTGTTTTTGCATTATTACACCAATAGCAAGCCATTACACAATTCTCTCTAGAATACTCTCTATTGGGCCACTTACGATCTAATTCCAGACTGAAGCCTCTTTCATTTTTTTTAAACAGCTTACGTTGAATTACAAGTGTATTTATCTGGTCCAAGGTTATTCCACAATAATCACACTTCTTCGTCGCTTTAACTAGCTCGTTAAATTCATCTACAGTAAACTTCTTAACAAAGACATCATCATGATACCTTCTCCAATTGAGAAGGGACACCTGTTCTTTTGCTTTTATTTCACTATAAATTGTATTTAAGCACTTGCCGGCAATGACATAACTTCTTTCTTCCTGATGATATATACTTGTATATTCAAGTACATATTGCTCAGCTTCTGGTGTATCAATATCAAACCTAATAAATTCATCTTCATTTACTTCCAGATTTTTTATCACACAGTAATACAGATAAAACCGTAGTCTCGATTTAAAACTGTCTTTTGATTTAGATTCGTAGTTCATTTCGTTATTAAGTTAATGAAAAGTGCTTTCATTTGACTTATCCGGATATAGAAAAGGTATATGGAGAAAGCTAAAATAATTATGGCTTCGGCAAGCTCAGCCACCTTCACTATTATCTGCTATTTCTACACGACAGATAAACAGGATTTCTATTCTTAAGAAAAATGGAGATAATGAAACAACACAGTGTACATTAAAGGAATAAATGCAGGTATTCTCCACTTAAAAAAATACAACCAAACAGCAACAAGTATCATAGCCCAACAATATTCAGGATAATGTTCCCCACATTCTACGGTCAAAGTAAATACAAAAATTAAGGTAAAAGCTATCCTAAATAGCCATTCTACCCATCGACTATTATTGATATTTATATACCCTTTTACTATTCGATGATCAAGAATTTTCATAGCAATACCCTTATATCATATATAGGTAAATTAAGCCCTTTCAACTAACATAAAGCTATGCTGCTGGTCTTTGAAGTTGTTGTAGATCAGTATTGTTGAAAATGGTTTGTTAGTAATACCCTTCTTCAGCATGTGTGCAGGAATTACCTGTTGCTGAAGCAAATGTGTAGCCAGCCACAAGGAAATAGCAGATGCCGTTGGATGATCGCCTGTGAGGTGTTTGAAACGGGCAATGGTATCTGAGTTCAATACAGCTTCAATTGCATTAATATACTTTGCCTGACGGTTGTCCCCGTTTTCCCCTGAAAGGAAAAGGTCTACATGTCTTCCTTCAAGATTCGTTTCAAGGAAGTTTTCAAGGAAGTTTTCAAGTCTGTCCGCCAATACATCAGCCTCTCTGGTATGCACCGTGGTCATTGCTTTTAAACAGGCAAAAGCATTTTCACTATTGTTGTTTACGAGGAACATGGCTGCCCCTTCTCCTGCAATGGTTCCTTTGCTGTTTGAGTTGTAAAGTGACTCCTGACTTACTTTTTCGTCTTTGAAACAATCTGCCAGAAAATCGATATTGTAATTGTAAGCTGAAATTTCATCCAGTCCGCCAAGCAGGTAAGTTGCTTCCGGGTTTTCTTTCAGCAACATAGCTGTGTCCAGTACTGCATTTTCAAATGCGAGCCCACGATGTACGTGTGTAATGTTATAATTCTGATTGGCAGACAACATACCTATTTGTCCGGCAATGGCATTTGAAGTGCTTTGCACAAAGTTGGTCGGTGTGAGCGTACCTTCTTCGTAATCGATGATCTGATTAAGGAATTTGATACAATCTTCCATACCTCCGTTGGCTGTTCCGATGATGATACCGTTTGGCTTTACTTCGTTGCGGGCCAATGGTAAAGCGGCTCCTACTCCTATCCTTACTGCCTTGCCCATACGGCGCAACATACTTAGCGGAATGCCGTCGTAAACCGGTTCTTTGGCAATCAGTTTGTTGTCTACAATTTCTGAAGGTGTATCCAGCGCTACTTCATTGAAAGTCTGCTGTGGTGATATACAGGTATTCTGATGAATGTAAAACATGCGGCTAGACTTTGGAGAAGATTACTGAACTGCAATTACCGCCAAAACCGAAGGAGTTGGACATAACATGCTGTACCTGCATTTGGGTATAAGCGGACACGGGACTAAGCCCTGTGTCTTCAATGGCATTACTGAAGTTGAGGCCCTGGTATACTTCCTGGTGTTTCAGGTTCAGAATGCTATAAACAGCTTCTATGGCGCCTGAAGCTCCCAATGTATGACCAATATTGGATTTGGTTGAAGCAAACGGAACGGGCTTTTCAAAAAGCCTTACCATGGCACGGCTTTCTACCTGATCGTTGTTTTCTGTGGCTGTACCATGTGCATTGATAAAACTGATTTGATCAGGCTTTAAACATGCTGTTTCCAACGCGCCTTTCATTGCAAGGTATGGGCCATCGCCGTTGTCAGACAAGGAAGACGGATGGTATGCGTCGTTCGCATTGCCATAACCGGTTAGCTCGGCGTATACTTTTTTCCCTTTGCAGTCTTCTTCTCTTTCGAGTACAAGAAATGCAGCTCCTTCACCCAGATTTAAACCAGTCCGGTCTCTGTCGAAGGGTTTGCATATTTCAGAAGAAAGAATGTGTAATGAATTGAAACCGTTGATGGTAAACTTGGCAAGGCTGTCGACACCGCCTACAATTGCTCTTTTGGCTAACCCCTGTTTGATAAGGCGCGCACCATACATAATTGAATTGGCAGACGAAGAACAGGCCGTGTTGATGGTGTTAATCACACCACCAATACCATAACGATTCTGCAGATAAATGGCCACAGAGCCGGAATCATATGATGATACATACTGGGAACCGTTATGGTCTTTGTTTGCATCATGGTAAAGTTCATCGGTCAGGCACATACCCCCTACTGTATTTGCTCCGATTAAAGCTGTATCCTGCGACTTCAGCAAGCTGCGGTCGAGCCCGCTGTCACCTATAGCTTCTTCAAAAGCATGCAGCGAAAGCAATGTGGTGCGGGTAACACCCGCTTCATTAGCTTTCAGTTTTTCTTTGAGTTTCGCATTTTCAATTTTGATCTCACCTGCGGGTAACAAACCGGCATACTTCGTATTGAAGAGTTCCAGTCCGGATATCCCGCATTTACCAGCCACGAGAGCATTCCGGTTGGTTTCAACCGAATCGCCCAGTGATGTGATTACTCCGATTCCTGTAATAAAAATGCGACTCAATGAATTATTTTGTTCTGTGTTCCTGAATGTAAGCTACCATTGTATTGATGTCTACCAATACTTTTCTTCCTTCTTTCGGATTTTCGATTTTGATACCATACTCTCTGTCAAGCAAAACGATCAATTCTAATGAATCGATAGAATCCAGGCCAAGACCTTCACCGAACAATGGCTGATCGTCTTTAATGTCGTCAGGCGTAACTGAGATCAGGTTCAAAAAGTGAATAATCTGTTGTTTTAATGTCAATTTTAACTGTGCTGTTTCCATTTCTTATTTATATCAAATTCTCTCTTTTCAAACCTACAAATGTAATCGCTTTGATTACAAGTATAATAATTACCAATGGTAAAATGCTTACCAGTACATCTTTCAGTTTTCCTCCTTCAAGGAATAAACCATAGAAAGACTCAAGGCACCAGTGCAATGGTGAAATTCTTAATAACCAATGAAAGGATTCAGGCATGGCAAAGCTAGGTACCAGAATACCTCCGATTGCCGCGAGCAGTACAATAGATACCGCCCCGAAACCATTGGCCTGTTCCTGAGTAGCAGCAAACACACCTATACAAATTGCATAGCTTACCGCACACCAGCCGCTAATTAACGAAACGATTAATAAACCTATCAGGTCATGCGGGAGATTCAGCTTAGGTAAACCTAAAAGAGGGAATATCCAGATACCTATGGAGAAAATAACAAATACCTGCGTAAGACAAACGATAAGGTATGTTATCTGCTTAGACAAAAGTGCAATCACATAATTTGTCGGCAATGTTCTCAGACGGACAGAACTGCCACTGACTTTTTCTTTCACTACATTGCTCCCTAAAGAAATCACAATGAAGAACATTGCGAAGATTGTCCAGGCAGGAATGTTATGCTGTGTTGCATTAGGGATAGTGCGGCTGCCGTCTCTTAAAACAGGGATCTGACTGATATGCGGTTGATTGTGAACAATACTTTGTTCCAACGCAGCAGGCAGCTCTTTTGAGTTTATAGAAAAATAAAGTGTTCTCAATATCTGCTTGCTTTCAACCAATTGCTGTGCGCTTAACAAGCCTCCTGTTACTGATTGCCTGAAAGATTCCTGCAATACAGGATTGTAATACAATATCAATGGCTCTATAACTGCTTCTTTATGATTTTCTGCCTGAGCCATACCAAACTCTGTAAGCGATTTTGAAGCAATATCAGATGCTCTTTGTTTTACTTTTTCAGAGAATGTCTCAGGGATTACAACTGTTACCAAAGCATCTTTTGCTTTCATTACACCTGACAACTGTTTCTCATCCAGATTTTTATCTGTTTCAGAAATCTCAAACATGCCTATTTTCTCAACAGACTCTATGAGCATCAGGCCAATTTCCCCTTTGTCCTTATTACAAAGCAACATTGGTACTTTATTGTTGTTAACAAGGTCAAAAGTAGCATTCTGGATACTTGTGATTACCACTACCAAAAGTATAGGCATGACAAACATGAGTGTCAGGCCTACTTTATCGCGGGTAAGCAGTCTTATATCTTTTAATATGGTAGCCCAGAGTTTATACATCAGAATCCCTGAAATCTTTTCCTGTCAGTTTTAAAAACAGATCTTCGAGATCTGTGGTATTATTTTTCTTCAGAATAGCATCAAGGCCATCCTGAGCTACAATTGTTCCTTTATCGATCAATGCTACGCTTTCACAAAGTTCCTCTGCTTCTTTTAACTGGTGTGAAGTGTAAAGCAATGTGGTTCCGTTTGCATTCAGTTCTTTCAGATAGTTGATGATGGCATGGCGCGACTGTACATCTACGCCCACAGTCGGTTCATCAAGAAACAGAAGGCGCGGCTTATGGATAACGCCGATTGCAAGGTTCACCCTGCGTTTCATTCCTCCTGAAAACTTCAGTACCTGCTCATCGGCAACATCTGCCAGCCCAAGTACTTCCAGTAATTCATTAGCCCTTCTGGTAGTTTCTTTTTTGCCAAGGCCTGTCCAAGCGCCGAAAAACTCCAGGTTTTCCAACGGTGTCAGTTCCTGATAAAAAGAGAAATCCTGAGGAACAAAGCCGAATAGTTTTTTAACAGCTTCTTTGTTACGGATAATTTCACGGCCAAAAAGTTGTATACTGCCCTCATTATAAGAAAGCAACCCCGTCATAAGGCTCATGAAGGTTGTTTTGCCTGCACCATTAGGACCAAATAAACCAAGCCTCTCACCTTCCCTCACATGAAAGTTCAGGTTATGGAAACAATAGGCTGATTGTCCGGGATAACGGAAATTCAGATGTTCAACTTTTACAGCAAAACCATCCATTAATTCCACTTAATTTTTGACAAGTCTTTGAATGCTTCTCTTTCCAGTTCTGCTATTTCAAAAAGGATATCACCCATCACATCAAAGTCTGCCTGTGCTGTGATTCTCCCTTTATAAATACCTGCTGCCTGTACTGCCGCAGAACGCCATAAATCACCGGATTTGGTGAATTTTTCTGACGTTGCTAAAAACCGGTCATTTGGTATGTACTGGTGAGCCTGTTGCAAAAAGGCTCCGTAGATGTAGCGGAAACCGCCACCTCCTGTACCTATTTCTTCCTGCATACGTACCAGCTGTGCAAGGTACATACCGGCTTCTTTCACACCCAGTTTATCTCTCCATTTTTTAATTTTCTTTCCGGTAAACTTAATCCCGTCTACTCCGGCAATTGGCCCCGGAATATGCAGCATGTCACGTACGTTACGTTTGATACCACTTTTAATAGCCGAACGTATATTATCTTCTGTTACAATCTTCTGCTGTTTCGGATAGTATAGTTGTCCTTTCGGCGCCAGTGCTCCTTTCGCAAAACGTACACGCTCCAACTCATACGTTGTAAGTGTAGTTGCTTCTTCCATTACCGGATCACTTACCAGATAATTATCATTTTCCTTTCCATACACAATCAAATTGTGTGCATTGAAGTGAAAACGGTATTCTTTAGGAAAATAAGTCAGATAATAAACGCCTACCTGACAGCCAACAGGCTGACCGTCGTTCAGGCATTTATCAAGATATTTTTGAGCTTCTGTTGTGGATGAGAATTTCTTTCTCACAACAGGAATGCCAAGAGATTTACAGGTTCTTTTGAAAATAAGGCCAGGCATGGTACGGAATGCAAAAGCAGGTCCGTTATTAATTTTTAACAGCGGAATATAAATAAAGAACAATCCCGAACCGATCCCGAATGCCAATGGTTCTGTGATGTTGTCAACACCTACATGGCGCAAAAGATTGGTAGTCACACCATTTTCACAATGGGCAGACTGAAGATGCTCAAAATTAAGCTGCATTTACGTTCATAGTTTTCAGTTCTTCTACACTTACTTCAAAAACCTCTGCGTATTTGGCCAGTTTCTTTTCAGAAAGTCCGGCAAAAACAGCAGGATTCATGTGTCTTTTGATTGTCCATTTCCAGAAACCGGTATAGGCAGCCAGCGTTTGCATGTCCATCAGGCGTAATTCCATGAAATACAAGACAGGACTTACTTCACCTTTCTCCACTCTGACTTTCGCCTCTGCGGCTCTGTTTTCGATATCCTCCCATGCTACGCCAAGCGCAGAAGCTTTCACTTCCCAGCCACGGCTTAACTCTGTAGTGTATTTTCCTGATTCATCAACAGCATAACAAACCTCTTTCGTGAATTTGTCAAGCACACTTGGATCCTGAGGGATATCTGTTTTTTTCATCTTTATTAGTATTGGGTAATGAGTAGTGAGTAGTGAGACTTCAAAATCTCATTACCTAATACTCACTACTAGTTACTTATACTACTGTCAGCCAGGCAAACATATAAGAGAACCTTGAGCTTTCCGGAACCGCTAAAAGGATTCGTTCACCTTTTTTAAGTCTACCGCTGTTAAATAGTTCATCCACCATCAGATAGATAGACCCAGCGCCAACATTACCTACAGTTTTAAGGTTTGAGAACCATTTTTCCATAGGAATTTCCATGTTGTTCTCTTTTAGTTTTGATGCAATTTTTTCTTCAAAGAAATAGCTTGACATATGAGGAAGGAAGTAATCTACATCATCAACGGTATATCCTCTCTTCTCAAGAATAAGTTTTAATTTATCAAAACCGCGTGGAACAATATGCTCACTCAACAATTTCACATCCTGCTTGATGCTTAAAATCGACTGGTTTAAAATTTCAGGAGCAGAATAATCCATATAACTTTTCAACTCTCCTGTTTCGAGCTTTTCGCTGGCCATGTACATACAAGGTTCCAGCTGATGGGCATAAGAAACCCCTTCAAGCCAGTCGATACGCAGGTTCAAACCTGTTTCATCCGGTTTATTTGAAATAAGGAAAGAAGCAGCTCCATCCGAAAGCATCCATCTCAGGAAATCTTTTTCAAAAGCGATATAAGGATTTTCTTCCAGCTTATTTAAATGCTGTACTTCATCTTCAAAAGTGTCTGCACGCAATACGCGCGATAACCTTTCTGAACCTGTAGAAACTGCATTTTCAACCTCTCCTGATTTAATTGCCATATATGCATACTTCAATGCATGCATACCGGAACAACATACACCTGATGGAGAAACTACTTCTACTGCACCCAATTCTGGTACCCAGCCATGTACCATTACTCCATGTG
>CAZNHL010000033.1:28717-46229 GCA_964572965.1 uncultured Bifidobacteriaceae bacterium | reverse complement strand
ATTCTCAATTCTCAATTGAAGATTGTATATTTAACCCCAATCAAAACCACAATATGCTTTCATCTCAAATAACAATAAAGGATATTACTAAAGCTATTGAATCGCTGGCGCCTTTAGCATATCAGGAAAGCTATGACAATGCCGGGTTAATTACCGGCAATGGCAGTACTATAGTTACCAGTATTCTTATAGCATTTGACACGACAGAAGCCATTGTTGACGAAGCTATCAACCTGGGAGCCAACCTGATTATAGCCCATCACCCTATTATTTTCAAAGGCTTAAAAAAGCTCAATGGCAACAGTTATGTTGAACGCACTATTATTAAGGCTATTAAAAATGACATTGCCATTTATGCTGCCCACACTAACCTTGATAATGTAAGTGAGGGAGTAAATTTTAAAATTGCCCAGAAACTGGGATTGGAAAAAATACAAATCCTGGCACCTAAAAAAGAGCTATTGAGCAAACTGACTACTTTTGTCCCTAAAGCACACACAGAAACTGTTTTAGCGGCTCTACATGAAGCCGGTGCCGGTCAGATAGGCAATTATAAAAACTGTTCTTTTAAGCTTGAAGGTACAGGTAGTTTTCAGCCTGACGATAAGGCAAACCCTCATTTGGGACAAGCCAATGTACAGGAATATGTGACAGAAGACCGCATTGAGGTCATTTTCCCAAACCATCAGGAAAGTACTGTTTTAAAAGCACTCAGAAGCAATCATCCTTATGAAGAAGTAGCCTACTACGTTTCCCCGCTTGAAAATGAGAACCAGGAAGTTGGTTCGGGAGCAATAGGAGTTTTACCAAAAGCTTTATCAGAGAAAGATTTTTTGCAATACCTGAAAGATAAAATGAATACCGGCTGTATCAAATACACCTCTTACACCGGCAGCCCCATACAGAAAATAGCCCTTTGCGGGGGGGCAGGAAGCTTTTTACTTCCCAATGCAATCAAGGCCGGTGCTGATGCTTTTATAAGCGCAGACTTCAAATACCATGAGTTTTTCGATGCTGACAACAAAATAATGATCGCAGATATAGGCCACTATGAAAGCGAAATATGTACAAAAGAATTATTTTTTAATTTTTTGTCTGAAAAATTCACTAATATTGTGGCCAATTTGTCGCAAACTAAAACGAACCCAATAAGTTACTTTTAAATAAATGGAAATTACGGTAGCTCAAAAACTCGAAGCACTTCTAAAACTTCAGGAATTAGATTCAAAATTAGACGAAATCCTTAAAATAAGAGGTGACCTTCCTGAAGAAATCAGAGATTTAGAAGATGAATTGGCGGGTTTCGAAACAAGAATAAGCAAATACACGAATGAGCTTAATTCTTACGAAGAAGAAATTGCTAACAGAAAACTAAGCATTAAGGATTCAGAAAAGCTGATCAAGAAATACGAAGACCAGCAAATGAATGTGAAAAACAATCGGGAATACGATGCTATCACTAAAGAAACTGAACTTCAACAGCTTGAAATCCAAATTTCTGAAAAGAAAATCAAAGAAGCCGGCTTTAAATTGACCCAAAAGTCCGCAGACATCGAAAAAACAAAAATCGCCCTAGAAGAACGTAAAAAAGACCTTATCGCTAAAAAAGCGGAACTTGATGTTATTGTAGGGGAAAGCAACGAAGAAGAAGAAAGATACAAAAAAGAAAGAGTTAAAGCTGCTGAAGTAATTGAAGAACGACTGCTTACCTCTTATAATAAAATCAGAGGTAATGCTATTAACGGTCTTGGCGTTGTATTGGTAAAAAGAGATGCTTGCGGCGGTTGTTTCAATACTGTACCTCCACAAAGACAGGCTGATATCAAAGAACGCAAAAAGATTATCGTTTGCGAACATTGCGGACGTATTTTTGCAGGTGTAGAAATTGCTCCGGTTGCAGAAACAGCTCCTTCTAAAAAATAATTGATACAGAAGCTTCAACATAGGCTTTTAAAAAAAAGGGCAGATATTTTTATCTTCCCTTTTTTTATGTGCATCTGCCTTCAGTCATTTGCACACTTTGACTTCACGCCCGCTCATCAGCAAATTTATGATGAAGCACTAAAAATGAAGCTACCTGTAGCAGAATCGCTCCTGCTAAAAATAAAACACCAAGATCCTGACAATGGTATTAATCTTTACCTTGAAAACCACATCGAATTCTTAAAGGTTTTCTGGAGTGAAAACCCGAAACAATTTGAACAGGTAGCTGGCAATTTTTCCAAACGGATCAGATCAGTAGAGCTCCAGGACAGCCAATCTCCCTGGTATCAGTTCATTCTTGCTGAAATACATATTCAGGAAGCTTTGATACAGGTAAAGTTTGAAGAAAATGTAAGTGCGGCCTGGAATATCAAACATGCTTACAGCCTGCTAAACAGTAACAAAAAAAAACATCCGGAATTTATCCCGACTTATAAATCGTTAGGTCTCCTGCACACCATGATAGGCAGTATCCCGGACAAATACCGCTGGATTGCAAACATTGTTGGCATGAAAGGCAATATCAATACAGGACTGAAAGAGCTCGATATTGCCATTAAAAAGCCAAACCCGGTGCAACTGGAAGCCGAAATATTCCGCATGCTGCTACAAGCCACTTTGCTCAAACATCCAACTGCAGTATATGCACCAATGGAAAAACTGATCAAAGAAAACCCTGACAACCTTTTACTGGTTAACATTTACGGAACTCTGTTAAACATGAGCGGCCGTAGCGAACTCGCCCAGAAAACACTGATTAACAGACCAAAAGGAGAAGAATACGCGCAAATACCAAATACATACAGGATCATCGGCGACACGTACCTTTCCAAACTTGACTTTGAAAATGCGCTGGCCTGGTATAAATACTTTGTCTACCAATATCATGGCCAAAATTACCTGAAAGACGTTTACTACAAAATGTATTTATGCCACTGGCTTGAAAATGACGACCAGACAGAAACCTCCAAATACATTTACAGGGTAAAAAACACGGGTAAGGCTTATTACGATGCAGACAAAAAAGCGCTGCATATGATTAATACCGATGAGAAACCTAATAAAAATCTGTTAAAAACCAGGTTACTCTGTGACGGAGGCAATTATAATGAAGCAGAAGTACTTTTACAGGGCATTACAGTCAACAATTTCACAAACCATAAAGACCAGGTAGAATACTTTTACCGCAAAGCCCGGCTTTTCCACTTAACCAATAACCTGGACAATGCCATTATTTATTACAACAAAACAATAGATCTTACTACTGTAAAAGACAATTATTACTTTGCCCCCAATGCTTCGTTACAGCTCGGTTATATATTTGCTGACAAAAAAGACAAAGGAAAAGCAAAACACTTTTTCAATAAAGCACTAACTTACAAAGGTCACGAATACAAAAACAGTATCGACCAAAAAGCCAAAACAGCGCTGAGTGACATTGATGATTTATAGTGGAGACGGAGACAGCAACCATGAGTAACAGTAAAAAGATCAGATACGATGCTTTTTTCATTGAAAAGGCACTCCAATGGGCAACTTCGCATACTGACCTTTGTTACCTGAATCCCAACGGATTCTCTTATCCATCACAACCATTCCGACATTTACTGGCCATAGGTGCAAAAGAAGTAATTAAGCCAGAAAGTCTGCCTGCTGAACTGAAACGATTGCAGCAAGAACATAAATGGTGTTTCGGTTTTATTTCTTATGATTACAAAAACCAACTGGAGAATTTAGAAAGTAACAATCCGGACGGCATCAAACTACCCGATTACCATTTTTTTGTACCGGAACATCTGCTGGAGATCAATGAGACAACAATCACGATTCATTCCGCAAATCCGGAGGCTATTATAAACGTTATCTCATGTACTGAAATACCTAAAAATGAGATCATTAACCAAATTTCAATAAACAATAGATTAACAAAGGAAAAGTACATACGGAATATTGAATTACTGCAACAACATATCCTTCGGGGAGACATTTATGAAGTCAATTTTTGTCAGGAATTCTATGCAGAGAATGCCGATATTGACCCCTTACAGGTTTACAAAAAACTGAACCGACTTTCCCCTGCCCCGTTTTCAGCATTTCTGAAAGTACATGAACAATTTCTGATCAGCGCATCACCGGAGCGTTATATTAAGAAAGAAGAGAATCAGCTGATCAGCCAGCCAATCAAAGGAACTGCCAAACGCGGTCAAAATGAGCAGGAAGATTTAAGACTGAAAAGTGAACTATACAACAGCGCGAAAGAGAGATCTGAAAACGTAATGATTGTGGACCTTGTCCGGAACGACCTGTCACAAGTTTGTAAACCCGGCTCAGTAAGAGTAGCAGAACTATTTGGCATTTATACCTTCCCCCATGTCCATCAGATGATCTCTACCATAAAAGGAGAATTATCTGACGGGAAAAGCGGAATAGACGCCTTAATAGCCTGCTTCCCGATGGGCAGTATGACAGGCGCTCCCAAACTGCGTGCCATGCAACTCATTGAAGAATATGAATCTACTAAACGAGGTTTATTTTCCGGGTGTGTTGGTTATATATCTCCCGAAGGTGATTTTGATTTTAATGTAATCATCAGGAGCATTTTATATAATAGTACAAACCGCTACCTTTCTTACCAGGCAGGCAGCGCCATCACTTATTACGCCGACCCTGTTGCAGAATATGACGAATGTCTTCTGAAAGCCGCTGCAATTAAAAAAGTCTTATCCTGATTTCTTAAGATTATCCTTTGTTTGCTGATCACTAAGTCAGTAACTGTTCCTTTTTGTATCAAAAATCAACACAACTCTCCCATTGCACAACATCCGTCCTTATCTGCATTTTAGAATATACATTTATAATTACACTACAAAAGCCTTACCTTTGTGGCCATAAAAATATACAACATGAATAAATGTATTTTCTTCGACCGTGATGGTGTCATTAATAAAGATAAAGTAGATTATGTATATACCCTTGAAGAGTTCAAGATCCTGCCGGGCGTATTAGAAGCTTTCAATAAATTCAAAGCTGACGGCTACAAACTGATCGTGATTACCAATCAGTCAGGAATTGCAAAAGGTATATTTACGATGGATGACGTAGATAATTGCCATAATTACTTACAGGAAATTTCCAATAATGCCATCGACGACTTCTACATTTCTCCTTACCACGAAAGTAAATCTTCATCTCTGACGCGTAAGCCCGGATCATTGATGTGGGAAAAAGCAATTGCAAAACATAACATTGATGTCACAAAGTCTATTATGATCGGTGACAAAGCCCGTGACCTTGAACCTGCAAAAAAACTAGGCATTAAAACAATCCAGGTAATTGAAGAAACTGAAAAATACCCCGAGGCAGATGCGCACGTAATGAGCCTGCTCGAAGCTTATGATATTGTAAAAAGCTTTAAATTAAGCTAAAAGCCTGATTTATATTATAAAAGCAAACAGCCCTTGACTTCAGTCAAGGGCTGTTTGCTTTTATAACTATATACAAATTAAAAAAACCAACTGATCAAAGTTTGCAGCAACCCAATATCCCACCGTGGTCGTGTCTCCTGACTGACCACAACACGCTGCTATTCTACTTTTGTAAAGTCGAATTCAGATTAAAACGGATTTTAAATCCAACTCCTAAAATTCAAGCATCTAACAAAATTCTAAAACTATTGCTGGTCCAAGACACATTTCGTTATCTTGGACCAGGATACTAAACTTGGACTAGTTCGGAGCTTTCACAATTAACTGATTACCTGCCACCTAGATCCTTAAATGGAGACAAAATCTTTTCAAGTTCATTCAAATATTGCATAATTAAAGTTAACAAAATCTTTATTTATAGCTCTCTGGTTTGAACCGAGGGCTATTTTTTTCAGACCATCCAACTTATCTCTTGTGAAAATATCAGTAATTTAAGCAACAGTTTAACAACAAGCACATGAAGTTTAAACATTTCTTAAAAATCGCTATAGGTTTAATCTTTGCATTTTTTATTGGTCAATGGGCATTCAAAAATTTCAATTTCAACTACAACTATAAAGTAGGCCAGATACTGGATAGCCTGAATGGCGTAAAAGTCTACTATAACGGAGGTGTTTTAAACACATGCGGACGCAACCTTACTGCAGACAACTATAACCTGGGAATGAAGTATCAATGTGTTGAATTTGTAAAAAGATATTACTACGAACATTTACACCACAAAATGCCCGATAGCTATGGCAATGCAAAAGACTTTTTTGACAGCAAAATAAAAGACGGAGACAAAAACAGAAAAAGGGATCTGATACAATACACCAATTCCAGCATTACAAAACCCAAAGTGAGTGATCTGATTGTTTTTTCACCGTCATTCTTTAACAAATTCGGACATGTAGCAATTATATCAAAAGTATCTGATAATCAGATTGAAATAATCCAGCAAAACCCTGGCCCTTATGGTAAATCCAGAGTAAAATTAACTCTTCAGGAGAAAGACAAACTATGGAGAATTAATGATCCAAAGACCCTAGGCTGGTTACGAAAAGAAAAATAAATACTTTACCCAAAGTTACCTAATCATTCTTCCGGTCGGTCAGGAGACACGACCGAGGGGAGTGGCACGATGATAAACCCGATTTATATGTTGAATTTGGGGATGTATTTGATGAATGGGATTTAATTGGCCTAACAGACTAAGGAACCAACCAAAAACGTTTGAAAATTAAAACCGAATTTATATTATGCTCAATTTTTTCAAAAAAAAGGAAACTAAAAATTATAAGTTTAAAGAACCAGGAAACACTGCTTGTTTCTCTTGTATTCATGTATTAAATGGCGAGCCTATTTTATTCGTTTCGCACGATCAAGAAGGCTCCTGGCAATTCCTGTGCGGCAAAGAGAACCATCCCGAATCTGAAGCTAAAATAGTAGCCTTAGAAGAGATCTCAAATATTGATCAAACAGTCAATGAGTTATATGAAATGCCATTGGGAGTGGGAGCCACAAGAGCGTCATCCTCTGAAAAATGGAAGCCATTCAGGCTTTTGGAATAAAAAAGGAGGCAAATAGCTTAATATTCTTCCCATTTTCCGGTCGGTCAGGAGACACGACCGAGGGGACAAAAAAACTTTTAATTCAACTCCAATATAACTCACGCTGGCTTTTTCTCTCTGAATGGTACCATCCAAACCACCGTGGTCGTGTCTCCTGACCGACCACAACACGCTGCTATTCTACTTTTGTAAAGTTGAATTCTGATTAAAACGGATTTCAAATCCACCCCTAAAATTCAAGCATCTGACAAAATTCTAAAAACACAAAAGGGTTCCGCATCAGATGCGGAACCCTTTATTTCTTATTGTAAAACTCTGTTTACTTTACAGAAACAGAGATTTCTGTATTTTCAGCAGTATTTTTCAAATAAGTTGGGCAAGTTCTGTGACCTCTGCAAGAACTCAAAGCTACGATAGAAAAAGCAGCAACTACGAATAATACTTTCTTCATTTTTGTACGATTATTTAATTCAAAAATATAAAATGTTTTCTGACTCTACAAATGTAGAACCATAGTTTTTGCATTTTTTTATTATTCTTTATGAATTTCTTTAAAAAAAGAGCGAAAACAGGTAACCTAATTTATTAACGTTTTTTAATATCCCAAAGTTTTAAGCATTGATTCAGGATTTTGTTCCGGTGCAAACAATTCAGTTTGCACATTCCCCTGATCGTCTCTTGAAATCAGAATATGTTTTGGCGCAGGTACCAGACAATGCTGAATACCACCATAGCCACCCAAAGACTCCTGATAAGCTCCTGTATGGAAGAATCCGATATATTGCTTCTCTCCCTTACTGAAAGTAGGCATAACCACATTGAAATTGTGCATCTCCGAGTTATAGTAATCCATACTGTCACAGGTAATACCACCCATGTTCACTTTCCTGTAATTATGATCCCAATTGTTAATGGCAAGCATCACAAACTTCTGGTTCAAACCCCAAACGTCAGGAAGCGTTGTAATGAAAGAACTATCAATCATATACCACATCTCTTTGTCGTTCTGTAGTTTTTGATCCAGTACAGAGTAAATGGCAGCGCCACTCTCTCCTACTGTAAACGAACCGAACTCTGTGAAAATATTCGGAACAGCCACACCATTATCAGCACAGATCTTCTTGATCCTGCCCAGCACCTGCTCAGCCATATATTCATAGTTGTAGTCGAAGTGCAAGGTAGTCTTGATCGGCCATCCGCCACCAATATCCATGCTATCTATAGTCGGACAAATTTTCTTCAGTTCGCAATACAACTCAACAAAACGGGTTAATTCACTCCAGTAGTAAGAAGTATCTTTGATACCCGAATTGATAAAGAAATGAAGCAATTTAAGGTCAAACTTGCCACTGTTAGCAATCTTACTCTTATAAAGATCCACAACATCGTTATAACGAACACCCAAACGAGAAGTATAAAACTCAAACTTAGGTTCTTCATCTGCAGCAATACGGATACCCACATTGACTTTAATACCTTCATTTACCTTTCTCTGATACTCGTCTATTTCTTCAAGATGATCGAGAATAGGCACACAGTTTTTGAAACCGGAGTTGATGATCTCAGCAATGTTGCTGGTATACAGATCACGTTTAAAACCATTACAAAGTACATAAGTATCTTTGGTGATCTTACCCTGCTCGTACAAACGCTTTACCAGATTGATGTCATAAGCTGAAGAAGTTTCGATATGGATATCGTTCTTTAGTGCTTCAGCCAATACAAACTGAAAATGCGAAGATTTTGTACAATAGCAATAAGTATAAGTACCTTCATAATTCAGCTTTTTGATAGCATCATTGAAGATTCTTTTTGCCTTTTGAATTTGTGAACTGATCTTTGGAAGATAAGTCAGCTTAAGCGGCGTCCCATACTGCTCTATGATAGGCATCAATGGCACATTGTTAAACATCAGCTCATTATTTTCGACACGAAACTCGTCTGTCGGAAAAAAGAACGTTTGTTCGATCAGATCACTGTATTTTTCCATCTATTTCTTACTGACTTTCAAGTGTTTAATAAAACATTACCCCACCACCCCGATGCTACATCGAAAATAGGGTGCAATATTGTTACAAAATTGTAATCTTTGCAAGGTTTTTCGACGGATTGAGACATTAACAAACTATTAAGTTTGCATGTACAGACAAAGCGAGATTGCAGAAGTCGCAAAAACAAATGATAATTAGGAAAAAGTATATAGTAAAAGTAACATGAACATAGATCAGATTATTTCACAGGGCATCAGTACAGCAGTAAAAAACCTTTTCGACAGCGACCTGAATGCAGCAGACATTGCATTACAGCCGACGAGAAAAGAATTTGAAGGAACACATACCTTTGTCACTTTCCCATTGACAAAAGTATCGAAACTTTCTCCTGAGGCAACCGGTGAAAAAATTGGCCAGTATCTGGTTGAAAACATCAAAGAAATCTCAAAATTCAACGTAGTAAAAGGCTTCCTTAATCTTTCCGTGGCTGACAGCTACTGGATTTCAGTTCTTGAAAGCATCGTTCCAAATAAAAACTACGGCATCGCTCCAAAGAAAGGTGTACGTGTAATGGTAGAATACTCCTCTCCCAACACAAACAAGCCTCTGCACCTTGGCCACCTGCGCAACAACTTCCTTGGTTTCTCTGTAGCACAGATCCTGGAAGCAAACGGTTATGACGTCACCAAAGCTAACCTGATCAACGACCGTGGTATCCATATCTGTAAGTCAATGCTGGCTTACCAGAAATTCGGACAAGGCGAAACACCTGAGTCTGCGGGTATCAAAGGAGATCACCTGATCGGGAAGTATTATGTAGAATTCGACAAACAACTGAAAGCCAAAGCTGCTGAACTGGTTGCACAAGGCTGGTCTGAAGACGATATAGCGAAGAAGAACCCATTACTGATTGAAGCTCAGGAAATGCTTCTTAAATGGGAAGCAGGCGACAAAGCCATTATTGACCTTTGGAAAACAATGAACAGCTGGGTATATGCCGGCTTTGAAGAATCTTATAAAATGATGGGTGTCAGCTTCGACAAATATTATTATGAATCGAACACTTATTTACTTGGCAAAGAAGTAGTAGAAGAAGGATTGAACAAAGGTATTTTCTACAAAAAAGACAATGGCTCTGTTGCCATCGATTTATCTGCTGAAGGACTGGACGAAAAAGTATTGTTGCGTTCTGACGGCACTTCGGTTTATATGACCCAGGACATGGGTACAGCTGATCTGAAATACAATGATTTCAATATTCAGAAGTCTATCTATGTAGTGGGTAACGAGCAGGATTACCATTTTGTGGTATTGCAGCATATCATGAAAAAACTAGGCCGTCCATATGCAGACGGTATCTATCACCTTTCTTACGGTATGGTCGACTTGCCTTCAGGTAAAATGAAGTCACGTGAAGGAACTGTAGTAGATGCTGATGACCTGATGAACGAAATGGTAGAAACTGCACGCCAAAACTCAGAAGAACTAGGCAAGCTAAGCGACCTGAGCACTGAAGAGGCTTCTAAGCTTTTCAAAACGCTGGGCATGGGTGCTTTAAAGTACTTCCTGTTGAAAGTAGATCCTAAAAAACGCATGCTTTTCAATCCGCAGGAGTCCATCGACTTCCACGGACATACCGGGCCGTTTATACAATATACCTTTGCTCGTATTTCTGCCATCCTGCGTAAAGCAAAACAGATGAATGTAGAAATCCCTGCTAAATTCAATGTAAAGCAGCTGCAACCGACAGAACAATCTGTATTGGTAATGCTGAACGACTTCCCGGCCTTTATCAATAAGGCGGCTGAAGAATATGCTCCTTCTGTTGTGGCAAATTACGTGTATGAACTGGCAAAAGAATATAACCGCTTTTATACTGAGGTTTCCATCTTCAACGAAGAAGACAAAGACGCTTTCGCTTTCAGAATTGCATTTTGCCAGGCAGTAGCACAAACAATTGAGCGTTCTATGTTGTTATTAGGTATAGACGTTCCGGAAAGAATGTAGGCTTAGCAAGAAGTTCCACTTTTTTGAAAAGTGGAACTTCTCTCAGTAATCCATATGCAAACTTCATTCCGTAGATTAATAAAGAAGATATTAGGTTGCCTGTTCGATAAAATCAGTTTAAAGCTCCAATTCCATACCATCGAATAATAGCGCTCTATGGCCCTAATATCTAATTCCTAATTTCTAAAATCTCAGTTACAATGAAGAAACAATTACTTTTTTCTCTTGCGGCATTATCAGTAGCAATGTTAATGACATCCTGCTTCGGCAAGATCAAATCACGCCCGGAGAATACAACATCTACTACCGAAAACACCAATGGTATGAGCTTTTACGACTTCAAACTAAAAACCCTTGACGGCAAAGAACTTGATTTCAGCCAATTCAAGGGCAAAAAAGTACTGATCATCAATACAGCATCTAAATGTGGCTTTACACCTCAGTATGAAGATCTTGAAAAACTTCACGAAACTCATGGTGACAAAGTAACGCTCATCGGTTTTCCTTGCAATGACTTCGGAGGACAGGAACCCGGTACTAATGAGGAAATTGGCGCTTTTTGCTCTAAGAATTACGGTGTTAAATTCCAGATGATGGATAAAGTGGATGTGAAAGGGAAAAACATTTCTCCCTTATACACCTGGCTTACCGACAAAAATAAAAACGGCTGGAACGACCAGGCCCCAAGCTGGAACTTCTGCAAATACCTGATCAACGAAAAAGGTGAACTGGTAAACTTCTTCGGTTCTTCTGTAAACCCAATGGGTAAGGAAATATTGGAAGCTATTAATAAATAAACATTAAGTAACGAGTTAAAAAAAGGGTGCCGGATGAAAATCTGGCACCCTTTTTTACTTACATTACAGTTCCTTGTAAGGCAGATTTCTGTATATTTTTGAACTACGCCCTGAACTCCTTACTTTTGAACTATAAGGAACAAAACAAAATTCAGTGGAAACCATTCTTGCTATCTTCTTCTTTTTAATATGTTTGTCATCCACAACAATTTCACTTTTTGCAATCTTTCAGATTTTAAACAATGATTTTAAAGGATCAAAACTCTTTTGGATACTAATCTCAATGATCGGTATTATCGGACCTGTATTATACCTAACAAAAGGGCAACAGTTAATAATAAAGAACACCCGGGAGCCAAGAAGACCACAACAGATTTTTTCCTATTATTTAAATTTGATCCAAAATTTAAGCTCATACATAAAAGTACTTTTCGGTATTTCAATAACACTTATTCTTTTAGGTTATTCTGTCAGACTGTTCAATATCTTTTTCTTTTGGGAAAGCGAATCGGTCGGTTATATTATTTTAGGCATCAGTTTAGTACTTTTATTAAACGAAGATATAAAAAGCAGAAAAGCCAGTCAGTTGAAAACTTCATGGCACTATGTTGGATTCTGGGGAATTTTATTTATCCTGGTTACTCATGTAGCTCTTACCTTAATATTTTTGAACAGTGATGCCTATAATGCATCGAAGAGTTACTTTCAAAATGATTCTGACATAATCGAAGCATTAGGAGAAATTGAAGGATATTCCATTTTCCCCAATGGCCAAATACAGACTTTCAATGACAATGGTATTGCTAATATTAACATGATAATCAAAGGACGTAAAAAGTATAAAGAGGTAACCGTTCATTTAGAAAAAAATACTGGACACGACTGGAAAATTATAAGTATTGAATAGAATATTAATTACAGGTAATGCCGAAGACATACTTGTGGCTTTATCAGTCTTCAATGAAATTTCTGGAATTATACAAGCATTTAACCCTATGAAAACCTATAAAATTTCATTTACATTATCACTGCTGTTTATATTGATGACCGGAAAGGCTCAGGATGCTAAACTAAAGGCTCCCATAAACGGAGCAGATTCTCTGTATCTGAAAAACCAGGCTGCCAAATACTATGCACCGACCTCTTCAATCACTTTTACTTATTCAAGCGGAGATATTAATACATCTGCAAAAACAAATTCTTTCAAAGCAGACCAGCCTTTTAATATTAAGCAGATTAATGCCTTAAAAGCAAAACTGAAAGGAACTTATAAAGATGCCGACACTTATTTAGAGATTAGTAAGCTTTATATGTATAATTATAACAGCGAGGAATTTACTCAAAATATCACCAAAGCTATTGAATTATACAAAGAAGGTATTATTGCCAAACCAGACAGTGCTTCTTCTTACAACAAACTCGGTAACGCTTGTTTTTTTTATGGCAATTATGCAGAAGCTGTTAATCAATATTCAATTGCCTTTAAATTAAACCCTAAAGACAGTAAAGCCAGATATTCACCGGTTATCAATGCACTTTACATGCAGGACACTGCCACTACGCTTTTACTGGTTAAGCGAAATATAGCGGAAGCTCCCGATAACCCTAAAAGCTATGAAATACTGCCGATGTATTACATTTTTGACTTTGCAAACAAAACTCTTAATAGCCGTAACCCTGACAGCCTTACAAAAGTGTATAATAGCAAAACTATTGATGAGCTTTGTGACTTAAGCTTATTAAAAACAGCCATGGATACTCATAAAGGGAACATCCAATATGAGCTGATGTATTATATCACGCGACAATGTTTGATAAATATAAAAATCGGCACCATAGATAAAAACCCCTTCGTTGATAAGCGAAATGATTACTTTAAAAATCCCCCTCAGGATTCTCTGGAATTACTAAAAATCGAGCAATTTTATTTATCCTGCCTTAAAAGAAAAGACCTCATCAGTAAATATGGTATTTACAAATGGCTGGCCTCTCTCTACCTTGTCCAATCCGATTATAAAAAAACCATTCATTACCTCAATGAAGCAATAGCCCAAAAACCATTATCTCAAAGCTTTTTTGAGTACAATGCATCAGGAGATTATGACAATCTGGCTAACGTATATCTGGTATCGGGCGACACACTCAGTTATGAAAAAATAATACGACAGAAATTTGCTATAAAGCCTGGCATTAATGAAATACCGACAGATTTTGTAGTAATGGGCCGGATTGAATTTCGTAACAAAAACTATGAAGCAGCTAAAAAATATGCACTTGACGCACTAAACAAAGACCAAAGCCTACAGGCTGCTTATATACTTTTAGCATTAATATACATACAAAACAATGACATCAATATGGCAATCAAAAACCTCGATATTGCCTATAAACTAAACCCTGACGAACGTGAAGTATTTCTTTTTGAAGGAATTTGTTTTCTGCTAAAAAATGATGCCTACAATGCTCAGTATTGTTTTGAAAAAGCGAAACGGCTGGATGTGCCAAACATAGATGAAGTATTTTTGAATAAATTCTTTATATCCGGAGAACATGGTGGCAAATAGCGGGGCGCTTGTTTTTCCACGTTAGCTATATGAGCCCGGCACACGTAATTCCTCCATACTGCAATTGAGAATACACTTCTCCCAATTGCATTTTTAAGTGTTTACTGGTAATTTTGGCATATACTTAATAGCTCCTATGCGCCCTAACTCAAAAAACTGGAAAACTTATCTTCTTTTTTTACCCGGAATATTTGGCATATACCTTGCCGGTACTTCACTACAACATACCCAATACATTTCCACATTTAACTTACTATTAGTATTTAATATTATACTTGTATTAGGAGTACAAGCTAATCTGATAAAAAAACTCACTAAAGCAATCAGAACAAAAAATGTAAAGCTAAATACTATAATGAATGTAAATGCACTGTTGCCAATAGCATTTTTTATACTTTATTTTTTCAGGAGCTTATACCTCTCTCTACTAAAAAACAATGAGAACTCTACAATAGAGCCCCTTCATTTAACTGACCTGAAACTCTCCGGCAATGCATTTGTGTTTTTTACACTATATGCCATAGTTAACTTCCTGGTTGTGAATAGCTTTCTGGCAGACAAAGCAATTCAAAAAGTATCAGTTTCCAGAACAAGAATAGAATTAAGAAACAGTTTTCATACTCCAATGAAAGAATTGACAAAGGCCTCTTTTTATACAATTGCTGTCGTTTCGGGTTTCCTTATTGTCAATGATATCTATCAGATTTTCTAGCGTATAAATTTAAAGACAGGCTAATTTAATTACCCGTCTTTGAATAAATTATCCTGATAATTATTGAGTAACTATAAGTTTCGGTTATACATATATAGATTATATCGATAAATAAAAATAACACATAACAGAAAACTATTTCGTTACTTTGCCTTATCAAAATATGATAATGATGAGTACACCAATTATTTTCAAATCCCCAACTTCTGTTATTAGAAACAAGTATGTAACAATGGCTTTAGGTATTGCCATTGCAACAAGCGGGCTTTTTTCCTGCACCAGTAGCAAACCGGAAGAACCGGTAAAGATCCGTAAAGATGCGTATGATCTTGCACTGGAGCCCCACACAAAGTTATTTCAGCCAATTACAATGGTAAGCAATGAACAGCTACCGGAGAATAATAATGTTGCCAACCTTGGTTATTACCTGTACTACGACACACGTCTGTCATTAAAAGGCAACAATAGCTGCAACTCATGCCACAATCTTAAAACTTTTGGGGTTGACAATAAATCTTTCTCTCCGGGTGATGAAGGCAAACTCGGAGGACGTAATTCTCCAAGTACTTTCAACGCAGCCTTGCATACTACCCAGTTCTGGGACGGCCGTACAGGTACTATTGAATCACAGGCTGGTATGCCGGTATTAAACCCTGTTGAAATGAACATACCAAGTGAGAAATTCATGGTAGCTCGCTTACAGAGCATTCCGATGTACCAGCAAATGTTCAGGAATGCATTTCCAAATGAGAAAGAGCCTATCAGTTATGCCAACATGCGTAAAGCAATAGGTACATTTGAACATGTATTGGTTACGCCTTCCCGTTTCGACGACTACCTGAATGGCAATACAGAAGCTCTTACCAAAGAAGAAAAAGCAGGAATGCTGAACTTTGTATTGACCGGTTGTGCCACTTGCCACAATGGTCCTGCCGTGGGAGGAAATTCATTCCAAAAGTTCGGAGTGCATCACCCTTACAATGAATACACCAAGAGCGCTAAAATTGACATGGGACGTTTTGATGTGAGTAAAGAGGAATATGACCGGTTCTATTTTAAGACTCCTTCTCTTCGTAACATAGCACACACTTACCCATATTTCCACGATGGCAGTGTAGACTCGCTGCCAAAAGCCATCCATATCATGGCTAAAGTACAGTTGAACAAAGAGCTTAGCAAAGAAGAAGTTGAAAGTATTGCCGCATTCCTTAAAACAATGACAGCAGATATACCCGACACCTATAAAAACATACCAATTGAACTTGCAAAAAAATAAATTTAAAAAGCTCTGCCGGAATGTTTTCGGCAGAGCTTTTTTAAATTAAAGATGATAATAAGCGAACCGGCAATCATAATGTCTGAACCAATAAGCTTTTTTGACAATATGATAACCGAAAAATACGCTCTATATGATTGATATCAGAAACAGAGCCAGCCTGTACCCCACCTCTCCTGCATGTAACAGAAAACATGTTAGTAATAAACTGTATCAAACCTATATAAAAAAGCCAGGTATTTACCGGAATCAGATAAAGTAATCCAACTTCCTTAACTATATTAACCTTGTAAACCAGTATCAGCCATAAGGGGGATCTCTGTTGAATTCAAACCCAATTGCTCATATCTTGCACAAACTAAAACCATTAAAGGAAAACGTATGAAAAAAAGAAGCGCTGTTTCAGATGCGGCATTTAGCAATACCGGCTATACCATCTTCTTTTGCTTAATGCTTTTCACTTTTATATATTCTGCCTGTTTAGAACCCAAAACACTGGGGTCTGATATTAAATTTGACATCTTCATCTTTTGGATTCCTTTATTATCAGGAGCACTATTTTTAGGAATTTACAAGAGAGGATTTATTATCAACAAATTGATATCAGGCAGGGATATTGAAACACGAATATACAGCGGTACCCTATTACTGGTACAAGGTCTTGCAATTTCATACATAAGCTTCGGACAGGCAGCTCTGGTATCATGGAACTTTGTTAACTCCTACGAAGCGGAACAAAACCCAAAAACAACAATCAAATGTAATGTTGTCAGCTTTTCAAAAAATAAAAAATCAAGATACAACAGTATAAAGTTCATTTTAAACAACAAAGAAGAAAGTGTCTTGGCCGGCAAGGGAGTTGTAGAACGAAATATTAATAAAAACCCTGATGACTATGCAATTGAGGTAAAAGTACAAAAAGGAATATGGGGTTATTACATACTTGATGACTGGGAATTATATCTGAAATAGTTATTATATATTATGATTTCACATTTGAAATTCACTATTCCCCCATTCTCTGTCTTATGTGATTAGCAAGTTTTTCCTTACTTTTATCTTTGATTTACAGAACTTCAATGACACAGGAACAAGCGGCTGAAAGAGTAAGCGAACTTACAGAAAGAATCAACCATTTAAATTT
>CAZNHL010000033.1:21359-28707 GCA_964572965.1 uncultured Bifidobacteriaceae bacterium | reverse complement strand
TGAATACTATCAGAATTCGGTGAGCGAAGTTTCTGACTTTGAGTTTGATAAACTTTTAAAAGAGCTCAACGATCTCGAAACTCAATTTCCGGAACTGAAAGACACTAACTCTCCTACTCAGCGTGTTGGCGGAACAATTACCAAATCGTTTAAATCGATAAAACATAAATATCCGATGTTAAGCCTTGGTAATACTTATTCGGAAGAGGATTTAACAGAATTTGATCAGCGGATCAGAAAAGCCATTGGAGATGACTATGAATATATCTGTGAACAAAAATTTGACGGAGTATCTATCAGCTTAACTTATAAAAACGGCCGGTTATTACAGGCTGTCACGCGCGGTGATGGTGTTCAGGGCGACGATGTTACTACCAATGCCCGTACTATCAAAACAATTCCTTTAAGCCTGAAAGGCAATGATTATCCTTCCGAGTTCGAAGTACGCGGAGAAATCTTTATTTCTAAGAAGACTTTTGAGAAAATCAATAAAGAGCGTGAAGACATCGGAGAGGCATTGCTTGCCAACCCAAGAAACGCTGCTTCTGGCACTATGAAAATGCAGGACAGCGGCATTGTTGCCAAGCGCAACCTTGAATGCTATGTTTATTCTCTTTTAGGAGATGACCTGCCTTACAATACACACGAAGAAGCATTGTCTCAGCTAAAAAAATGGGGCTTTAATGTATCTGACACTTACAAAAAATGTAGTACTATCAATGAAGTATTTGACTATGTACATCATTGGGATAAAAAACGTCATGATTTGTACGTAGAAACCGACGGTGCTGTATTAAAAATAAATGACTATGGACAACAGGAAACTCTTGGCTTAACAGCAAAAAGTCCACGCTGGGCTATTTCTTACAAATACAAAGCTGAAACAGCCGTAACCACGCTCAAAGAGATCACTTATCAGGTAGGGCGCACAGGTGCAGTAACACCTGTTGCAAACCTGGTACCGGTGGCTCTTGCAGGAACAACAGTAAAACGTGCTTCACTTTACAATGCCAATGAAGTAGAACGCCTTGATTTACATGAAGGCGATACCGTTTTTGTGGAAAAAGGCGGCGAAATTATTCCCAAAATAACTGGTGTTGATGTAAGCAAACGCAAAGCAGAAACCTCCAAAATACTTTATATCCGCAACTGTCCTGAATGCGGCACGGAACTGATCCGAAAAGAAGGCGAAGCAATCCATTACTGTCCGAACGAAAAAGGCTGTGCACCACAGATCAAAGGCAAGATCGAGCATTTCATCCAGCGAAAGGCAATGAATATTGAAGGTATCGGGCCTGAAACCATTGAAGCCCTTTTCACGAATCACCTGATAGAATCTTACGCAGACTTGTACACACTGACTTTTCATGATCTAATCCAGCTTGAGCGATTTGGTGAAAAGTCTGTACAAAATGTGTTGGCAGGTCTGGAAAAATCCAAAGAAGTACCTTTCGAACGCGTATTATTTGCACTGGGCATCCGCTTTGTAGGTTCAACGGTAGCAGAAAAACTGGCAATCCATTTCAAGAATATCGACAACATTATTCAGGCTTCTTTTGAAGAGCTGATTGAAGCACCGGAAATAGGTGACAAAATTGCTCAGAGTATCATTGAGCATTTCAAAGATGCAATCAATATTGAGATCATTGAAAACCTGAAAGTTGCCGGATTACAGTTTGCTATTATTGAAACTGAAAAAGTAGTGGAAAGCAATAAACTGGAAGGCTTGAGTTTTGTGATTTCGGGAGTTTTCACTCAATTTGACAGAGATGAGCTCAAAGACAAAATCATTGCCAATGGCGGCAAGGTTCTTTCCGGTGTTTCAGCCAAACTGAATTATCTTTTAGCAGGCGAAAACATGGGACCTTCTAAACTGGAAAAAGCTGAAAAATTGGGGGTAAAAATTGTCTCAGAACAGGATTTCTTAAGTATGATTGCTTAGGTATTGAAAGATTTGAAAATTACAAGATTGCAAAATTGGTTTTCTACCTTATATAATTGCTCAGCTGTTTAAAATTCATCTTTCTAAATTTGCAACCGGAGCTGTTTCCTGTTTGATAATGCTAATCAAAATATATTAAATTTGTCATCTGAGGTCTCTTGAAAGATGTCAAACTAAATCCAACAAGCTAGTAGCACAACTTGAAACATTCATACTAAAACACTTAAAAAACATTAACACATACAGATGGATAGCCACTTATCATTATTAAGTAGAAATAAAAACTGGGCTTCAGCAAAGGTCAAAGAGGATTCCGAATATTTTTCTAAAATGAAAACTATTCAAAAGCCAGACTTTCTTTGGATTGGTTGTTCAGACAGCCGTGTACCTGCAGAAAACGTTACAGAAACAGATCCGGGTAATATATTTGTACACAGAAACATTGCCAACATGGTGGTTTCTACTGACATGAATCTGTTAAGTGTTTTGGATTATGCGGTAAGTGTATTAAAAGTAAAACACGTGATTGTGTGCGGGCATTATGGTTGTGGCGGTGTGTTGGCAGCCATGGGCAATACTTCATATGGGTTTGTAGACAGCTGGTTAAGAAACATCAAGGAAGTCTATGTGAAGCACAGTAAAGAGCTTGATGCTATATCTGACCAAAAAGCGAAGGCTGACAGACTTGTAGAATTAAACGTGATTGAGCAGGTAAGAAACCTCTCAAAAACAAAAATTGTACAAAAGGCATGGCAGGAAGGTAGTTTGCGAATCCACGGTTGGGTTTACAGACTGGAAGACGGCCTTATTAAAGACCTTGATGTAGAACATGACGAAGTAAATGATATCGATCATATCTACAGATATAACAATTTGTAGTTTTAAAAGTCCCGGCATTAAAGTGCCGGGACTTTTTATTTATAATGACCCAATCTTCCAAATCTGAATAATCCTGAAAGACGTATTTTTTTCCCGTTTAGCACAGTAATTCCCAATATTATCCGTAATTTTGCGGACGGATTTTTCAAACAATAAAACCATGATTGACATTAGCGACATTACAGGAACGGGCGTTGCGTTGGTTACTCCCTTCAACGAAGATTTTAGCATTGATTACCCTGCATTAGGAAAATTAATCAAACATGTAACAGATGGTGGTGTAGACTACATTACTGTTCTTGGAACTACTGCTGAAAGCGTAACTGTAAGCAAGCAAGAAAAATCCGAAATCCTTGCCTTCGTTCGCAAAAACAATAGTAAGAACCTGCCTATTGTTTACGGTATAGGAGGAAACAATACGGCTGAAGTTATCAAAGAACTGAAAGAAACAGACCTGACAGGTGTAGTAGCTATCTTATCTGTAGCTCCTTACTATAACAAGCCATCTCAGGAAGGTTTATTCCTGCACTATACCGCAGTTGCTGATGCTTCTCCCCTGCCGGTTATCCTGTACAATGTACCGGGAAGAACAGGTTTGAATATGAGCGCCAAAACAGTGATCCGTTTGTCTTCTCATAAAAACATTATCGGTATCAAGGAAGCTTCAGGCGACCTGAATCAGTGCATGGAAATTATGAAAGGCCGCCAGGACAAAAACTTTGTTTTGATTGCTGGTGATGATTTACTGGCAGTCCCAATGGCTTCTTTAGGAGCGATCGGCTCTATTGCTGTATTGGCAAACCTTTATCCTAAAGAGTTTTCTGATATGGTAAGAGCAGCTGTAAAACATGACTTTAAAACGGCCAATGAATTGCTGTTCAAGTTTATTGACCTGAACCCATTGCTTTACACTGAAGGCAATCCAGTGGGCGCAAAAGCTGCATTGACTCAATTAGGTTTGATCAGGAATATCGTTCGTTTGCCATTGGCTCCGGCTTCGGCATCTTTACAGGCTGAGATCAAAAAGAACTTGCTGTAATCGAATAAAAAACAATACAGGAAGCCCTCGCATTTGCGGGGGCTTTTTTTATTTTTCTAACTGAATAAGCATGCTGCAAAAAAATAACTCTTCCGATAAAGACAAAAAAGTATCCCGAGAGCAGAAGCACTTCCATGAGCTTTTGGAAAAAATCCAGCGGCTAAAAAAACAGATCGAAGAAAAAAAACAGCTGGCCGACCAGGTAGAGCAACACAAAAATCAACACATCAGGCCTTTATTAAATCAACTGCGAGACGTGAAGCTGGCGCAGGTCCGTTCGCTTGACTGGGCTTATGACAGAAGCTATCTTCAAAAGAGACTTAAAATCAGGTTGCGGGAAGAAATTATAGACAGAACGGAAGAACTATTATCGCTCTTTGCATTTGAAAATGATCAGTTGGAAGAGTTAATGAGCATTGCAGCGCGTCACCGAGGAGCCAGTATTGATGAGCTGGAAGAAGAGCGTAAAGCCAGTGAAGAAGAAGCCACTCGCGCCTATCTGAAATCACATTACGGTATTAACCTGGAAGATCACGAATCTGCTGACCTAAACGACCCGGAAGTAGTAGCTAAACTTCGCGAGCGCATTGCCAATGAAGCCAGTGAACAGAAAAGCAGAAAAAACTTTGGAAAAGGAAAAACAGCTGATAACCATAAAGCAAAAAGCCTGCTTGACAAAATGACCAAGTCGATCAGATCGGTCTACACTTCACTGGTAAAACACCTTCACCCTGACAAAGAACTGGACGAAGCGAAAAAAGCCGTTAAGACAGAAGCAATGAAAGAGGTTACGCTGGCTTATGAAAACAAGGACATGCTTGGTTTACTGATCCTTCAGGCACAACACGGCATTATTGAAAGCGACCTGGCCGACAGTGACCTGAGAGGCTATAACAATGTATTAAAGCAACAGGTAAATGAACTTGAAAAGCAGCATAACAATATCCTGACTTCCATCAGGGGCGTACCTCTGAATAATGCAAAAGCTATGGAGAAGTATTTCAAAGTAGAACAAAGTAATCTAAAGAAACATATCCGTCAGGAACAGGAAATGCTTCAGAATATCTTTGAGAATGATTATGTGTTGACTGAATTTCTGAAAAGAGGATTTTGATTGATTAAAGATTAAAAGATTTCAAATTAAAGAAAGGCTCCCTGAATATTAAAATCTTTCAATCCTATAATCTATTTCAGAAGGGTAACAGTACCTCCCCGACTCGTTCCGTTGGAATATTGTACATCAAAACCATAATTTCCGGCAGGCAAATCAGCCCCTGTGGTAGTTTTTCCATTCCAGACCACATTTCCACCTGCTTCAAAGTTAGATTTGTAAACAGCATTGCCTTTATTATTGAATACCACCAATTGTCCGGACAACCCTTTTTCAATCGGTACACTCCATTGTTCTTTATCAGGATCAAAAGCCTGGTCTGACTTGCAGGCCCGCGACTTAACCTCCACCTCTGTTAATTTACTAATACAACTATTTTTATCCTGTACATAAATGGTATAATTACCCGCACTCAAGCCAGAAAACACATTGTCTTTCCTATACTCTTTATTATCAAGCGAATAACGATAAGGGGCTTTCCCACCCTGCAAACTACCCTGATCTATTTTGATTCTACCATCGGCACTGCCATAACACGCTTCTGTAATACGTGCCTCTCCGGTTATATAAACAGAATTACAATCAACTATTTTCTCTCTTTTCTTCTCTGAAGGTTGAGGTGTAGTAACAGGTTTTTGAGGAAGATCCGAATTTTCAACTACAGGAGATTCTTTTTCAGGAACATTAACTTCTTGTGGTGCTTCTTTAATTGTTTTTGGAGACTCTATAACAACAACTTCTTTAGTTTCAACAACAGTGCTTTCCGGTTTTAAATACTGATAAGTCACTATTCCGGAAACGCTGATTAGTAATGTAACAACTCCGGCAATCCAGGCAGTACCAATACCACTGCCTCCACCAGAACCACCGCCGGTATGTTCATGATGAATTTTATCGAGCTTACCTCTCAATTGCACCAAGCCAAAGTCAGAAACGACTGCATTCGCTAACCTGAAAGCATCAACTTCCTTTGCCAGCTCCGGGTCACTTTGAATCATCTTTTCAAAGCTATTCCGCTCAGTGACTGACATCCCTCCTTCGAGGTAGCTATCAATCATTTCATATATTTCCTGTTTTGGCATCATTTCAGAATATCTGCTAGCGAAGGTGAATTTTTAACGATTTCAACCAATTTTTGCTTACACTTATAATTGCTGGTTTTTGCCGCGTTTTCGGTACTAAAACCCATTTTTTCACAAATTTCCCGCATGGAAAGCTTATGATAAATAGAATTCAACAATAATTCTTTGCAACGTTCCCCAATCATATCTAGTAACTCCGTCACTAAAGTTGTCCGTTCATTACTGATCAGGTAGCTTAATGAGTCTCCCCCCACTTCTGCTACCTGGTCGTATTCAGTATTCAACTCCGTTACACGGTTTTGTTTCTTCACATAATTAATCCACAGGTTTCTGCTTACAGAGTATATAAAAGCATCTATGGCATTACCCGCATCAAATTTCCCTTGTTTTACATAATTGTAAAAAGAGATTACTGCGTCCTGAAAAATATCCTTAGCTTCATCATCTCTGCCACCATTTTTCAAAATCAAATTTTTTATTTTTGGAAATGTCTTTTTATATATAAAACTCAGTGCTTTATCGTCATTCCCTACCCTGATGAGTTCTAATATTTCACGATCAGTATACTCCACGTTATTACTACAAAAAAGTGTTAAATAAGTAACCTGCTAAACCCAATAATAAATTATATTTTCTATTTAATCTCTTATAAAGACCAATTTAACACTTTCTCTTAATAAATAATATTTACCACGTGAAAGACTGCTGACATACTATTGTCAGTAAATAGCATTTAAATTGCTCTACAATTACTTACGTACATTAAAATATAAACAATCCACTGTTTTTATGGCAAACTTAACCTTAAGCACCTCAATCAGGATCAATGTGCCCAAAGCAAAAGTATGGGACGGTCTCACCAACCCCACACTGATTAAACAATATTTCTTTGATACAGATGTTCATTCTGACTGGAAAGTAGGTAGTAGTCTTACCTTCTCCGGAATATGGGACGGCAAGGCTTATAAAGACAAAGGAATTATAATTGAACTAAAAGAAGGGCAATTTCTAAAGTATAGCTATTGGAGTTCTTTCTCAGGTAAAAAAGACGAGCCTGCCAACTATGCAAATATCAGTTATGAGTTAACAGAGTCCGGTGGGATAACTACGCTAACAATTACTCAGGATAAAATTGATACAGAAGAAGCTAAGCAACACTCTGAAGGCAACTGGCGGGCAGTAATGCAGAACCTGAAAAAGTTATTGGAAGAAAAAGCTTAAAAAGAAAAAACCCCGATTGCTCGGGGTTTTTAAATTATTTTGCCGGAGTTGCAGCGTTCTTAGTTTCCTGAACT
>CAZNHL010000033.1:0-21349 GCA_964572965.1 uncultured Bifidobacteriaceae bacterium | reverse complement strand
AGCTTCTAGATCAGTCACCAATTGCTTCAACTCATTGTATCTGTTTGCTTTGCTCATTGTGGTATTAATTTAAGGTTGTTTAATAAGTTCTAATAGTGTTTCTAAATTAGTAATTAAAAACATATGTGCAAATAAAAACATCAAAAAAAGAAGCCAAAGCCACTTTTTTTACATATTTATTGGGTTCTCAGTGATCTTTTTGTCATACTTACCTTCTTTCAGCTTTACTACGATCTGTTTGAAAGCACTGATAGTTTCCTCAACATCAGCCAGAGTATGTGCTGCTGTAGGAATAATACGCAACATAATCACGTCTTTTGGTACTACCGGATAGATAACCATTGAGCAGAAAATACTGAAATTTTCTCTTAAATCGATCAGCAAATTAGCTGCCTGAAAACCATCACCCTGCAAAATAACTGAAGTTACCGGAGTTTCTGACCGTCCCAAATTGAAGCCATTGTCCCTAAATCCTTTTTGCAGAGCACTTACGATAGTCCAAACCTGCTCCCTGTATTCAGGATGCTTTCTCATCAATTCCAGACGCTTCAATGCACCACCAACCAATGGAAGAGGAAGTGCTTTTGCAAAAATCTGTGAACGTGTGTTATATCTTAAGAATTCAATTACCTGCTCATCGCCAGAGATAAATGCACCAATCAACGCAACTGACTTAGCAAATGTAGAGAAATACAGATCTACGTCATTAACTACATTAAAATGCTCGTGTGTACCGGCACCGGTTTTACCCATAATACCGAATCCATGAGCGTCATCAACTAACAACCTGAACTGATACTTTTTCTTCAATTCAACAATCTTGTCCAATTTGCCAAGATCGGCAGCCATTCCAAACACACCTTCAGTAATTACAAGGATAGCGCCTCCTGTTTCTTCAACAATTTTAGTTGCCCTTTGTAATTGCTTTTCAAGATTATCTATATCGTTATGAGGGAAAACAAAACGCTTACCCATATGCAAACGCACACCATCTACAATACTTGCGTGTGATTCTGAGTCATAAATAGCTACATCGTGACGATCAAGTAATGCGTCAATAGCAGACATGATACCCTGATAACCGAAGTTCATCAGCAAAGTATCCTGTTTTCCGACGTAATCAGAAAGTTCTGCTTCCAGTTGCTCATGCAGGTTAGTATTACCTGACATCATTCTTGCTCCCATCGGGGCAGAGAAGCCATATTTAGCAGCATATTCAGTATCAGCTTTCCTTACTTCAGGATGATTTGCCAAACCTATGTAGTTATTCAAACTCCAGTTCAACATTTCTTTCCCTCTGAATTTCATTCTAGGACCGATATCGCCTTCCAGTTTAGGGAACATAAAATAACCATGTGCATAAGCTGCATGCTGACCTAAAGGCCCCCTGTTCTTTTGTAACTTCTCAAATAAATCCACCTCAGAAAACTTTTACTATGTTAACAATTACTTAAAGATCATTACGATAATCTGCGAAATTATCATTTTCTATTCAATATGGCAAGGTTTATATTCATATAAAAACCGCCCTAAAGTGCTTTTTCAGGCATTATTCCAAAGTCTTTAGCTTCTCTGTAAGACTTAATCTTTTATAAATATCTCTTAAAACCTGCTTAACCTGTTCATCATTTTTATTGATAGCATAAGCTTTCTCCAAATATGTCATAGATTGGTTAAAACGAGTATTGATTTCTGCATCTAAAGCTTTTCCTTTCTCATTATATTCTTTCATGCTCATGTTGCCCTTCTTCTTAACGAGCTCACCTGCAGATGTATAATAGTCAGCGCCAAGGTTAAACAAGGCATCAAAATAATTAGGGTCTAACTCTACGCTTTTTAAATAAGACTCAATAGCCTTGTCTTGCTGTCCGGTCTGATCGTACAAAACACCAATACTAAAATATAATAGTCCGTTTTTAGGATCTGCTTTAATCGCTTGCTCTGCTTTCTGTAAAGCTTCTTCTTTGCGTCCGTTTTTCAATAAATACTCCATTTCGGCAAAAATAAGATTTTTGTTTTGCGGATATTTAGCACGGCCTTCCTGAAGGGCTTCTCCAACTTTAGTGTCGTCTTTCTCTACTTTACTATAATAATCAATAACATAGACATACATTTGCAAACCTGTATAGCCAATTGACTTTAATTGATTAAACTGTTCAACTGCAGTCTTTTTATCACCTAACTCTTCTGCTGCATAAGCCCCGTAAATATAGGCTGTCGTATCCTGCAATTTTATTTTCTGAGCCATTTTAAAGCTACCCAAAGCATTATAATAGTCTTTTTTCTGATATTTAGTAATCCCGTCGTTCAGTAAAACTATGTACAGGTTATTAAGTCTTTCTTTAGACAATTTTGCATACTGACCATTAGGTTTATCCAAAGAAATTGATTTTTGATAACTATTGAATGAAACAGCAGCTGCGCTATCACACAGTTTTTGATATTCAGGCTTTTCAGAAACAACAAGAGACTCATAAATAAAGCCTTTATTGTACCAGGTTTTGGCCGCCAGAGATGTTTTTTCGTGTACTGCCGCTCTATCTATTTCAGATTTAGCCTTGTCAAGTTCCCCTGACTCTTGGTACAAAATTGCGTTTGTAACGGCACCGGATTGTGCAAACGTTAATGTGCTCACTAATAAAAATGCAGCACTTAAAAATTTAGTTTTCATTTTAAAGAAATGTTAATATTCAACAGTAATTAACAAAGGGGCAAAACCAAAAGTGGTCCTACGAGAACGTAAGACCACTTGAATTATAAAATTTATTCCGGAGAGTTATCTGTTTCTTCTCCATCTGCAACGATATCAGAATCGTCTGTTATTTCAGAATCAATTGCTTCAGCATTAATTTCTTCCTCTTCTTCACCTTCCATTTTCTCAATGCGGGCTATTGAAGAAATTGCATCCTTTTCGCTCAGTTTAATTACTCTGACACCTTGTGTAGCGCGTCCCATTTCACGAAGCTCTGCTACTCTCATTCGGATAGTAATACCGGATTTATTGATAATCATTAAACCATCTGTATCAACTACTTCAAGAATAGAAACAAGCTGTCCCGTTTTTTCTGTGATATTCAGTGTTCTTACACCTTTACCTCCCCTATTGGTAATTCGGTATTCATCAATAGCAGAACGTTTACCGTATCCTTTTTCTGAAACAACCAGCAGAGATTGGTTTTCCGGGTCGCTGATGGCAGCCATACCAATCACTTTGTCTTCAGGATCAACAATTGAAATGGCTTTTACACCGGCAGCTGTTCTACCCATCGGACGAACAGTACTTTCATTGAAGCGAATTGCACGGCCTGACTTAATGGCAATAACGATTTCATTACTTCCGTTTGTCAGTTTAACATCAAGCAATCTATCTCCCTCGTTGATTGTAATGGCATTGATACCATTTGCACGCGGACGGGAATAAGCATCAAGACTTGTTTTCTTGATTGTACCATTCTGAGTACACATAATCAGGAAGGTATTCTCAGTATAGTCTTTGTTATTCAGGTTGTTAACATTAATAACGGCTCTTACTTTGTCATCCTTTTCAATCTGGATCATGTTTTGCAAAGCACGTCCTTTGGCAATTTTATTACCTTCAGGTACTTCATAAACTTTCAACCAGAATAAACGGCCTGATTCTGTAAAGATAAACAGGTAACTATGTGTATTGGCAACGAACAAATGTTCAGTAAAATCTTTATCCTTAGAACCGGCTCCTTTAGAACCCACACCGCCTCTTGTTTGCTCTCTGTATTCTGTGAGTGGTGTACGCTTGATATAACCTTCATGGGAAATGGTAATTACCATTTGCTCATCAGCAATCATATCTTCCAAAGTCAGGTCATCAGAAGCATGAACGATTTGCGTACGACGTTTATCTCCATAGCGTTCTTTAATTTCAAGAAGCTCATCTTTAATGATTTGCATTCTCAAAGACTCAGTAGCAAGAATTTCTTTCAGGTGAGCGATCAATTTCATGATCTCTTCATATTCCTGAACGATCTTATCGCGTTCCATACCTGTCAAACGCTGCAGACGCATTTCAAGAATTGCTTTGGACTGAATTTCACTCAGACCAAACTTCTCCATCAAACCTATTTTTGCATCCTCAGGGTCACGGGAACCTCTGATCAAAGCAATTACTTCATCAAGGTGATCGAGCGCAATCAGATACCCTTCAAGGATATGTGCACGTTTTTCTGCTTCATTCAACTCGTACTGAGTTCTGCGAATGATTACTTCGTGACGGTGTTCAACGAAATAATGGATCATTTCCTTCAGATTCAATGTCAATGGACGACCTTTTACAAGGCATACATTGTTGATACTGAAAGAAGATTGCAATGCAGTATGTTTGTATAAGTTATTTAAAACCACGTTAGCGTTCGCGTCACGCTTAAGGTCATAAACAACACGAAGACCTTCTCTGTCAGATTCATCACGAAGATCACTGATCCCTTCAATTTTCTTATCATTAATCAACTGCGCAGTGCGTTCAATCATCGCAGCTTTATTGACCATGTAAGGAATATCTGTTACAACAATCTGGTCTTTACCGGACTTAGAGGTTTCGAAATTTGCTGTTGCACGCAACACAACACGGCCACGGCCAGTTTCAAATGCCTGCTTAACCCCCTGATAACCAAATATAGTAGCTCCTAACGGAAAATCAGGCGCTAAAATATATTTCATCAATTCAGGGATTGTGATATCGCGATTGTCGATATAAGCAATAGTTCCATCAATTACCTCTGACAGGTTGTGAGGAGCCATATTAGTAGCCATACCTACTGCAATACCTGAAGTGCCGTTAACCAGCAAATTTGGTATTTTAGCGGGAAGAACGGTAGGTTCTTCGAGGGAGTCATCAAAGTTGGGCTGAAAATCAACAGTATTTTTGTTGATATCATGAAGCATTTCTTCAGCAATACGCTTCAGACGCGCTTCGGTATAACGCATAGCAGCAGGAAAGTCACCATCAATGGAACCGAAGTTCCCCTGACCATCCACCATCGGATAACGCAAAGACCAGTCTTGCGCCATACGTACCATTGTATCGTAAACAGAACTATCACCGTGCGGGTGATATTTACCTAATACTTCACCTACAATCCTTGCAGATTTCTTGTAAGGTTTATTATAATTAACACCCAAATCAAGCATACCGTAAAGCACACGGCGGTGAACAGGTTTTAAACCGTCACGCACATCAGGCAAAGCTCTGGAAATGATAACTGACATCGAATAATCGATGTAAGCTCCTCTCATTTCTTCTTCGATATTGATTGGGATAATATTTCCGCCTTCAGACATGTATGTAAAAGTTGGTTAAAGATTTTGTACTCTAAAATGCTAAGCAATATACGAATTATTTCGTCATTTTTTGCCAAAACAAACAACAAAAAGCACTGCTAAAGCATCCGTTTTTAATGTTTTACCAATTCATTCCTGCAATTTTCCACTTTGCCCTCCGAAAAACTATCGGCATTTTCAAATGTAGTATCTGCAATGTTTTTCAGCGCATTAGAAGTCAGAAAAGCCTGATGGCTTGTAATAAGTACATTCTTGAATGTAAGTAATCTGGCAATAGTATCGTCCTGCAGAATATCTTCCGAATGATCATAAAAAAACAAGCCCTGCTCCTCTTCATATACATCAAGACCCAGATAACCGATTTTCCCTTTTTTCAACCCGTTAACAACGTCCTTGGTATTCACAAGACCACCACGACTGGTATTAATCAGCATAACACCATCTTTCATTTTAGCTATTGAATCGCTGTTTATCAGATACTTTGTCTGTGGTGTAAGCGGTGTATGTAAAGAAATAATATCAGACTGACTCCATACAGTATCAATGTCCACATAGCTCAATTCATACTTTTTGGCCAATTCCTCTGAAGGGTATAAATCGTAAGCAAGTATTTTACACCCAAACCCGTATAAAATTCGGGCAAGTATAGCCCCTATTTTACCTAACCCTACAATACCAACAGTTTTCCCGTGCATATCAAAACCGGTAAGGCCATTCAGAGAAAAGTTACCATCAATTACCCTGTTATGAGCTCTTACAATATTTCTGTTAAGCGCTAAAATCAGTGCAACGGTATGCTCGGCTACTGCATAAGGAGAGTATTCCGGCACATTAGCCACACGTAGTCCGTATTGATGAGCTGCTGAAAAATCCACATTATTATAACCGGCGCAACGCAGCAAAATATATTTTACGCCTATTTCCGAAAGGGATTTGATTACCTGCTCATCACAAAGGTCATTTACAAAAATACAGACAGCTTCTGAGCCAACAGCCAATTTTACAGACTGATGATCTAATCTGTTTTCAATAAATTGAACGGTATGTCCTGATTGATTTGCAGCGAAAAGCGTCTCCTTTTCGAAATTTTGAATGCTATAAAAAGTAATTTTCATTGATCAAAGATTATCAACCAATATATAAAAAAATACGATAAAAGGTTTTATCTGGCTGCCAGATAAAACAAAAAGTCCTGTATTTCTACAGGACTTTTCGTGACCTCAGAGAGATTCGAACTCTCACACCACTTAAGGCACCACCCCCTCAAGATGGCGTGTCTACCAATTCCACCATGGGGCCATCAGGTAAATTTCTATGGGCGAAATTCGTAAAAAATACCGATTCCGCAAATTAGTGCCCGAAATATTTAAATTAAATTATTCGCTTTGTAAATGTCTGTAGAAATCAGGACAAGGCAGTCTTTTCATAAACCGGTGCTTCTTAGACTGCTTGGCAATAAAGGTAATATTGAACTCATGCGCTCCACCAGTTTTTGACTTACTCAATGTAGAAACAGTAAAATCATAACTGTAATTAAAGGTCAGCATACCCCAGCGATAACCGGCACTTGCAATCATCGATTCATTATTCTGAATCCTGTCATACTCCTTTATCATTGGCAAACCTCTATACCATAAACCCACAAGGAAGTTTCCATACATCCCATACAAACCTAAATCCAGCTGATCGGACTTTCCCTGAGACTTGTATTGAAAGGTCGGAGTAATTGTAAACTCGGGCCTGAAATCACCATTATAGTCGTGATCAACGCCTTTTTGCAGATAAAACTTGTACCCCCCTGTAAATGTACCTTTAAAAGGCAATCTGCTTATCTGACCATACATAGCCTGGTTTGGCTGATTCATGTGCCCTGCAGAAAAGCCTGTCCAGAGCCTGTCTGTATATAACAAAATACCTGCTCCAACATCGAAAAACCCTTTTTTATCTGCTCCGTAATTCGATCCTGAACCAATTTGCTGGGTATTATCAAAATCGGAAGGAAACAGCAGTTTTGTATAATCAATACTTCTATTGATGTAACCCAAGTCAAGCGCCGGTCTTGCAGTCAGCTTCGGGCTTATATGCAACTCGTAACTGTACTGTAAACGAGCTTCTGTACTTGAAATAGTTTCCTGGTAATCCTGTAATACCATTAACCCGACACCACTATTATATTTTGAAAAATATGTATCAAACGATGCCATAGAAGTATTGAACTGACCAGCTATCCTATTCCATTGGAGCCTCTGATGAGCCATGGCCCTGGGTGCATGCATGGCGCCGGCAAATGCCGGATTCTGATAAAGCGCCGCTGTATAAAATTGCGAAAATTGAATATCCTGAGCTTTAGCCCCTCCCACCAATACTAGAGCAAAAACAAGTAATAAACCTTTCCTTAACGATTTTATACTTATGTTTGGTAAATATTTATTCATAACTTTTATTTCAACTTTTGGAAAAAAGTAAGTCTAGAACTTTTTGGGCTCTTCTACGAAGTTTAAGACCCAAAAGTTAGAGATTTTTGATAAAAATGATTATTTGCTATTTTTGAACTGTAAAGGTAAACCCTTATTTAAATGAAAAACTATCAATATATTTTCTTTTCAATTTTAATGACTTGCAATTTGTCTCTTTTACAGGCACAACGCAAATCTGAAATTGAAAATTTAAAAACAGAAGCTACGGCTTATATGGATAAATATAAATTTTTTCCAGCCCTGCAAACTTACAAACAACTGGATTCTATCCCAAATCAGAAAGGAAAGTACGATTACAATATCGGTTTCTGCTACCTCAGTATCGGCAAAAATGAACAAGCATTAGAGTACTTTAAAAAAGTAGAAAAAGGTGATAACAAAAAATATCCGCTATCTGTACATTACTTTTTAGGGAAGTGCTACCAATATGACCATCAATTTGACAATGCTATTAAGGAGTTTGAGACTTATAAAGCAAAGTTGATCTCACGAAAGAGAAACAGACCATCTCTTGAGACTATTTCAGAAATAGACAAATATATTCAGGAATGCAAAACAGGTATTGAAATGATAGCAAGCCCGGTTAATGTAAAAATTTACAATATGGGACCGGAAATAAACTCACCTTATCCTGATTATGGCCCTGTAGTAAGTGCTGATGAAAAGTCAATTATTTTCACCTCGAGCCGTCCTAACACAACCGGAGGGCTAATTGATGATTTCGATGGAAATTATCATGAAGACATTTACATCTCTCACAAAGAGAATGACAAATGGTCAACCCCGAAAGGTATCAGTGTAAATATTAACAGTCCTGGACACGAAGCAGCAATAGCCAGTAGCCCTGATGGTCACTTATTGTTATTTTATAAGCACATTGATGGTAATCCGGAGTCTAATACATCGGGAGACCTATATACCTCTGAGCTTAAAGGCGATACATGGGTAATACCTGACAAACTGGATAAAAAGATTAATTCAGGAGGTTGGGAGCCAAGTGGTTGTTTTTCCAGTGACGAAAAAACTTTTATTTTTGCCAGTACCCGTAAAGATGGCTTTGGAGGCACAGATCTTTTTATTTCAAGAAAAGGTCCCGACGGTAATTGGACTGAGCCGGTAAACCTTGGCAAAGAGATCAACACACCATATGACGAAGACTCTCCTTACCTCCATGCCGACGGCAAGACACTTTATTTTAGTTCAAAAGGCCACAGCAACATGGGAGGATTTGACATCTTCTCTTCAAAATTTGATGATGCCGGCAAAAGCTGGTCTAAACCACAAAACATAGGTTATCCTATTAATACTGCTCATGACGATATTTATTTCTCATGGTCAGCCGATGGTACAACGGCCTATTTTTCTTCATACAGAAAAGAAAACTCTTATGGAGATAAGGACATTTACTATGCAAAAATATATGAAGAGACTTCAGACATTATGGTACTGAAAGGTATTGTTGTTGATTCTTTGACATCAAAACCAATTGAAGCCAGCATTTCTATAAAAGATAAAAAATCTAAAGAAGTTCTTGGAGTATTTCAGTCAAACAGTATCTCAGGAAAATATCTTGTAATTTTGCCTTACGGAACAGATTATGAAGTTTCAGTAGAATCTCCTGACTATGAATTCTGTAATCAGAACATAAATCTTTCTGAATCCACGTCCTATAGTGAATTAGATAAAACGATCAAACTCTGCCCTTTAAAGAAATAAACTCAAAAAGGTTTATTTTTCTATCGACTTTTTTAGGTGTTTTACCGAAAACAGTAAAACACCTTTACCCTAACTTTCGTATTTCTTCAATAATTTTTAGGATTAACCTAATAAGTATGCTTATGAAAATTTCTACAGCAAAAGTGTCTATTATCTTTTCTGTTCTTCGCAAATGGCCTTTAACATTAGGTATTTGCTTTTTTGCTTTAGGCGCCTTCGCGGAAGGTACTAAACAAATTAATCCGTCATCCAGCGATAATACTTATCTTGAGATGAATAGTACCGTTACAAATATCCCATTTGCAACATGGAACTGCCCTAAAGATTACAGGTTAAATATCACAATCTGTAACCCTAATGAAAAAATCTACATGGGCTTTCAGACTGCTGATGCCAATTCAAATAACGTTTATTTCCGCCTTAAAGATTCTTTAGGCAATATTGTAATGGGCCCTACCAGAATCCCTACTACTAATGGTAGCACTGGTTATATCAACAGTTATAACCAGGCAGTGGCCGGCCCGGCCGCATTAGGCATTGCCGGCGGTTATAATGCTTTTGTTTATAATAACCCATCCGGTTTAGTGGGGGATTTTTACATTGAATTCAACGTAGGAACAACTTACTCAACAGGTAATATAAACCTGAGATATTTTGATATCACCGTTGCCAACGGCACTAATGCTGCCAGTATCAAACCTGGCCGTTTATGGTCAAAAGACTGGGAATTAAACACCGGTAGCTATACAAACCGTTTCAATGGCAAAATGTTTGTCTATGCTAATGATGGTATTGTTACCAAAATTGATTTCAATGGTATGCAGCCATATCGTTTTCACGTTGCCTGTAACTCTAAAGGAACAGCCAATACCGGAAACTTCGCCAATGACCGACTGTCAAAAGTAGGAAACCAGACCTATCCTGAATATAAAATTTTCTTAAATAATCCCGACATTGATTGCTTCCCTACAGGAACATTCGGTACAATAGATAAAGACAATATTAAAGTTACGGGCTGCTACCCTAATTATTGTATAAATATCGATGTACGAGACAAACCCGGTACAATCGGGATTATTCTAGACTTGAACGGGCAAGCGGGTTATCAACCGAATTCAAAAGATATTTCCATCTCTTATAATGCCGTAACGGGAATTAACTGTATTCCCTGGGACGGGAAAGATGGTTTGGGTAATCAGGTTGCACCAGGAACTATCATAGATATCCAGATAGATTTCTTCAATGGAATCACGAATTTACCTTTATATGACGTAGAAGATAATGCCAATGGCTTTATTGTTACATTGGAACGTCCTAGTGGTCCGGCGCCAAGACTGTTTTGGGACGATACCCAGATCATGGCAGGTACAGCAACTGATGGAAAGGTTATGATTAACCCTGGTTGCGTTGCCGGTACTACTATCGGTTGTCACAGATGGAGAAACAGAGGGGATAACAACTGCGGTGTATCTTGTCCTGAAAGTATAAATACATGGTGGTATGCAAACATTGTTAGCGGCAGTACCCAATTCACTTCTAGCCAAATCGATGTTGATGCAGATGCAGACACTCCAGGTAAAGGAAGTGCTAATGCCAGAACTGTCTGTGGTAACGGTTCTCCAGTACCTTTAAAAGCTTCAAAAATCAGTACATCTCCCACAATTTGGACAACAACAGGTAGCGGTACTTTCTCTGCCCCTAGCTCTCTTACCGGTACTTACACACCAAGTGCTGCTGATATTACAGCAGGAAAAGTAAACCTTATTATTACTATTGCAGGAACAGCTTCTTGTCCTAGCGCTAGTGACACCATTCCGCTTACTTTGCAAAAACCACCTGTGGTAGGTGTTGGTACAGCACCCAATGTATGCGAGAACAGTCCTAACATACAATTGCAAGGAACTCAGGGAAATGGCGTAACCGCTATTAGATGGACTGCGGGTGCAGGCTCTTTTACAAGTAACACGAGTCTAAGCACTATATATACGCCCACAACAGCTGAAATCAATGCAGGAACAGTAAACTTTACACTGACATCTACCGCTGGTAATGGTGTTTGTGCCGCCGCTAGCTCTACCCTAGCTGTTTCAATTACTAAAGCTCCTACTGTAAATGCGGGTTCAACAACCTCAATATGTGCAAACAACCCGGTAGTAAATCTGGCAGGAAACATCGGCAATGGAGCTATCAATCCTACATGGTCAGGAGGAACCTTGAGCGGGTTCTCTAATATAAATGATGTAAATGCTAAATATACCCCTACAGCTGCTGAAATCAATTCAGGATCTGTGACACTTACATTGTCTGCAAGCAAAGCAAACTGTAACTCGGTAAGCTCTACGGTAAGAATCAACTTCACCGCTGCTCCTGTAATCAGCGCAGGACCTGCACAAAGCTTGTGTGAAAACAATGCAGCAATACAACTTGCAGGGACTTTCAATACTGCAGTTACTGCTGCACAATGGAGTGGTGGTAACGGGACTTACAATCCTAACAATACTGCCAGAAACGCTATATACACACCTACTGCTGCTGAATTGAATGCCGGATTGGTACAATTAACTTATACTACTACTTCAGCAGGGAACTGTACACAGACAGCTTCAAGTCCGGTAACTTTCACGTTCACAAAAGCTCCTAAAGTAAATGCAGGAAACGACTTCTCTGTCTGTGTGAATAAACCGAGTGTTACACTAGCCGGAACTTCTACAACCGGTGGCGGTACATGGACAGGCTTCGGGGGAACATTCACTCCAAGTGCTAATGTACTTGGCGCTACTTATACTGTAAGTCCCGGTGAAATTGCTTCTACTTTCACGGCTCTTATACTTACGTCTACAGGAAATAACAACTGTAATGCTGTGAGTGATACGGTACTGATAACATTTGATCCGTCACCTACTGCAAATGCCGGGAACGATGCCCAGGTATGTAAGAACAACCTTACTCTGCAGCTAAACGGTACTACTACAAATGCTTCATCTGTGGTATGGACAACCAATGGAACAGGAACTTTCTCTAACACAACTATTGCAAGCCCTATATACACACCTTCAGCAGCCGATACGGTTGGAACGGTAACACTTACATTCACAGCAAACCAGACAAAGTGTAATTCTGTAAGCGACCAGATGCAGATCACTTTCAACAATGTACCGAAGGTAAATGCAGGAAGTGACAAATCGGTTTGTAATAATAATCCGACAACAACTATCAGTGGCACTTCTTCTACAGGTAGCGGTACATGGACGGGAGGAACAGGGACGCTGGTTCAACAAACTTCATACACAGCTTCTGCTGCCGAAGTGACCGCCGGAAACCCTGTCACACTTACTTTCACTTCTACTAATAACGGGAACTGTAATCCGGTAAGCAGTAAAATGAACATCTCTTTCACTCCTTCACCGGTGGTGAATGCCGGAAGGGATTCTTCTTTCTGTGTAAACAATGTAAATATTGCTTTAAAGGGCACTTCGTCAACAACAAGAGGGAGATGGACAGGCGGTGCAGGTACTTACAACGCCAGCAACACTGACCTGAATGCTACATATACCCCTGCGGCTTCTGAAATAAGCGCCGGTTCATCTATCACACTCACGCTGACGTCAACAAACAACGGGAACTGTAATGCCGAAAAAGACGAGGTTACTTTCTCTTTCACTCCGGCACCGGTAGCAAATGCGGGAACTGACAAAACTTCTTGTGCAAATAATCCTAACATAGCACTTGTTGCAACAGCATCAGCTCCTGCAACGGGCGGAATATGGTCTGGAAATGGCGGGACATTTACTCCTAATAATAGTGTACTGAACCCTACTTATACACCTTCAAACACAGAAATACAGGCAGGTACTTCAAAAGTAAAATTTTCTACAACAGGAAGTGCAGCTTGTAAGAGTGTTGCAGACAGTGTCATCATTACAATTGCCCCTGCACCAACAGCTGATGCCGGTCCAGACAAGGTAGTCTGTGGCGACGTAACAACTGTACCTCTGACAGGAACAATTACAAATGCACCTGGAGGAATATGGTCGGTAATAAAAGGTACGGGAACATTCTCCGGTGCCAATACCGCTGCTGCTTCAGCAACATATACCCCTTCCGGAGCTGATATAGATTCAGGCTATGTAGAATTAAGGCTTACTTCTGCTGTGAGCGGGACTTGTAATGCAGTATCAGATATGATACGTATATTCTTCACTGCTGTGCCTAAAGCTAACGCAGGAAGCCTTACTCCTGTATGTACAAATGCTTTGCCGGTACAATTGAATGGAACAGGTAACCTGGGTACATGGTCCGGGGGAGCAGGAACTTTTACTCCCGACAACAGAACATTGAATGCTAAATACCAACCAACAGCCAGTGAAATTGCTGCAGGAAAAGTATTACTTAGATATGCTACTGACCCTACAGCAACCTGTCTGTCTAAATGGGACACTATTCTTGTAAGGATAAATCCTGCACCGGTAGTAAATGCAGGCAATGATCTGACACTTTGCAGCAACACAGCACCGATAGCTATAGCAGGGACTGTAACAAATGCTGCCGGAGGAAAATGGTCGACAACAGGGACCGGAACGTTCTCAAACACAACAACCCTGACCCCTACCTATAACCCTTCTGCTGCTGATAAAAATACAGGTGCTTTAACAATCATACTTACTTCTACAGGAAATGGCTATTGTCCTGCTGTAACAGATACTTTAAAGCTTACGCTTAAGCAGGTACCTGTAATCAACGCCGGACCTGATCAGACTTTCTGTAAAAACAACTCCAACATCCTTTTAAAAGGAACTATTAATGACCCTGCTTCGAATCCAGGTACATGGACAGGCGGTAACGGTACATTTGTTCCTAACAATAAAACTACGAATGCGGTCTATACACCTACAGCCGGGGAACTAGCAGCAAACTCAGTAACACTGACCTTTGCATCTACACCTGATCCGGTTTGTCCATCGGTATCTGATGATGTAACCTTCTCTTTCACTCCATCTCCTACTGTGGATGCCGGTGCTGATCAGACTTTCTGTGAAACAGCTATACCGGTTAATGTTGCTGTAGCTTCAATTACCATTGCAACAACAGGGATCTGGACTTCTAAAGGAACAGGTACATTCGCTCCTACGGCGGCAAGTACAACATCAAAATATATGCCTTCGGCTGCTGACATCAATACAGGGGCTGTAAAACTATTCTTTACAACTTCTGACAATGCAACCTGTAATCCAGTGACGGACTCCCTTACACTGAACATTACCAAACAACCGGTAGTAGATGCAGGAAAAGACACTCTTGTATGTGCCAATACAACAGGTCTTACACTTTATGGAAAAGTAGCAAATGCTGCTTCCCAAAAATGGACTTCATCAGGCACGGGCACTTTCGACGTGGACTCTAAATTAGACGCTGTCTATACTCCATCTCAAAATGACAGGGATATTACAACGGTAACTCTTACATTAGAAGCAACAGGCAATGGTACATGCGGAAAAGTAAGAGACAGAATGGTAGTATCATTCAGACCTGTGCCTACAGCTTTGGCAGGACCGGACAGACATGTATGCGAGGATATAAGCTTTACAAAACTGGCAGGCAAGATCACCAATGCAAAAGGTTCTGTATGGACAACAGCAGGCACAGGAACGTTTACTCATGCTGATAGCGTACAAACAGAATACCTTCCTTCTGCAGCTGATATTGCAGCGACATCTGTAAGATTAACGCTTACAACAACAGGTACTGGCGTATGCGCTGCTGCGACGAGCAGCTTCACACTAAGATTCGATCCTAGGCCGACTATCAACGTGGGTGCTGACCAAAATATATGTTCTGACAGCTCAGGGGTTGTAATAGTAGCTGCAACAACTCATGCAAGCGGACAAACCTGGGCTAATAGCGGAAACGGAACATTCTCTCCTTCTACAACAGCTTCGGCTCCTAAATTTGTACCTTCAATTTCTGACAGAGCTAAAGGTTCTGTAAAAGTATGGGCCACAACAACGGGCTCTGGTACATGTAGTGCAGTAACTGATACAATGAACGTATTGATTGCTCCTAAACCAACGGTAGATGCGGGAACTGATTTCAATATCTGTGAAACACAAACATCTGTTACCCTTAACGGCACCATAGACCATGCAGGGTATGGCAAATGGACAACAACAGGAACCGGGACATTTAGCCCTAGCGACTCTACTGACCTTAAGGCCACATACAACATTTCTGCCCAGGACATTACCAATGGTTCAATTGTATTGACGCTGACAACAAGAGCAAATGGTTTGTGTAAACCGGTGGCTGATCAGCTGAACATTACCATCAACAAAAAACCTACTGCAAATGCAGGCGCTGACAGAACATATTGTAAGGATGTCTCTTCAATACCATTGAGCGGTTCATTTACAAGAACAACGGCAGCAACATGGACTTCATTGGGAGGTGGATCACTACTACCTGACAACCAAACCATGACAGCCAATTACTTCCCTACTTCCACTGAATTGACTGCCGGCAAAGCAACACTCGTGCTTACGGCAAAAGGGACAGAAATATGTGAAGCAGTAACAGATTCTGTATCTTTCTTCTTTACTCCTATACCAACTGTTAATGCAGGAACAGATATAATAACATGTGCTGATAAGTCTTCTGTTACTGTCTCTGGGGCATCTACAAGTTCAGCAAATTTTGTATGGTCTACTTTAGGAACAGGAACATTCGCTCCTAATACAAGTACACTTAACCCTAGTTATAAACTGAGCACGGCTGATATTACAGCAGGAACAGTAAACCTTGTATTGACTACACTAAACAATAGCCCATGTAGTTCAAGAAAGGATACTGTTACTGTTACCATCGGACCAAAACCAACTATTAATGTTGGTTCAAATCAGACCCTATGTATCGACGATCCAGAAAAAGGACAAGTATCATTACAAGCAGTAATAGCAAATGCAAAAGGAGTTAAATGGTCAACTTCGGGGTCTGGAGCTTTCTCAACAGCAGACACCTTGATAAATCCGATTTACCTTGTAAATGGTGCAGACATTTCGCTTGGCAGCATTCAGATTTCTGCTGTAACTACCGGAAACGGAACATGTGATGCTGTTTATAGTGATCTTAGAGTAATATTCTCTCCATATCCGGAAGTTAATTCAGGAGCAAATCTTACTTCATGTGAAGGAACAACTCCGGTACAATTAGGAGGTGCTATTAAAAATGCACCGGGCGCAACCTGGACAACCAGTGGTTCCGGTACATTTACGCCAAATAATACGGATATGAATGCTCAATATGTTCCATCTCCAACAGATGTAACAGACGGAGAAGTAGTACTCTCTTTAATAACGGATACTTATGGAGTATGTCAAAGTCTGACAAGTTCATTCGCCTTAACATTCAACAACTTCCCTGTAATTAATGCAGGCAGAGACAGCACTTACTGTACTAATAACCTCCCTATTAAACTTCAGGGTTCTGGTGCCAGTGCAACTTGGTCTGGAGGTGCAGGAACATTCAGTCCTAGCAATGCCGCTTTAACTGCAGAGTATACACCTACTCCCGCTGAAATCAGTTCCGGGACCATCAACCTGACATTGACAACTCCTGCCGGGGCTTGTCCTCCGACATCTGACAATGTAGTATTCACAATCTTACAGGGTCCATCAGTAAACGCAGGACTGGATGACAATATTTGCGCAAACACCCTCGGATATACTTTGAACGGAACACAGAATGCAAGTACTAATTCGGTAAAATGGACAACACCTTCCGGTACTGGCACATTCACTCCTAATAACTCTTTATCAGCCAGCTTTGTGCCTTCTGCTCAACAGATCGCAAACGGGCAAGCCACTCTGATCCTAACAGGAACAGGTAATGCTCTTTGTCCTGTAAGCACTGACCAGGTAGTACTTACTATTGCACCTGCACCAACAGTATCAGCAGGCTTTGCTCAAAGTGTTTGTAAGGATGTAACAACGGTAAACCTGAACGGTGCTTTCACCGTGGCTGGTGGTGTACAATGGACTTCATCTTCAGGACTAGGGACATTTGCTAATGCAACAAACGCGGTAACTACATTCACACCAGACATCGCTGATAAGAATGCAGGTGCTGTTACACTTACACTTACAACAACGGGGAATAACCTTTGTATACCTGAAAATTCAACGGTAACGATCGCATTCACCCCTACACCGACTGCTGTTGCCGGCAACGACACAACTCTTTGTACTTCAAACCTGACAAGGCTGAGTCTGCACGGAGCTGTCACAATTGCTTCAAGTGGGGTATGGTCGAGTACTGGTACTGGTAAGTTCTCGCCGGACTCTACAAGTCTGAACACTAAATACATTCCTTCGGCTGCTGATCTGGCGGGTACGGGTGTAACATTCACCCTGACTACTTCAGGAAACGGGACTTGTCAACCGGTTACAAGTAATCGCATTTACAACTTCGACAAGATTGATTCGGTATATGCCGGGCCAGACTTATCACTTTGTGCAAATGCGGTAAACATCACTGTTAACAATACATTCTCGTCAAATCCGAATGTAAAGTGGACAACAAATGGTAGTGGTGTTTTCACTCCTGACAATACCGTGGCGACAAACTACAGCCCTTCTAGTGCTGATTTCACAAAAGGAGGTATCTCATTCACATTGAGTTCTACTTCTGCTAATACATGTCCTTCTGTGGCAGACTTTGCTACAGTGAGCTTCAGCCCTATACCGGCTGCCATAGTAAATGCAGGAACAGATCAGACAATATGTGTATCAGTGCCTTCTGTAAAACTGAACGGTTTTATCGCAAATGCTAAAGGCGGAAAATGGACAACGGCAGGTGATGGTACTTTCGCACCTAATGACACAACGCTGGAAGCTCAATACAAAATAGGTGCTAATGACCTGGCAGCAGGAAAAACAGGAACACATACTGTTATCACACTGACTTCGACAGGAAATGGTCCTTGCGGTGCTGTATCTGATAATTTCCATATTATATACCAGAACCTGCCGACTATCTCGGTATCAACACATGATGTGTCCGCTTGTTCAGATGTAGACAGCATCAACCTTGCTGCTACGCCTACTCTTGCGACTACAGGTGTATGGTCAACTACAGGTACAGGCTTCTTTGCTCCTAAATCTGACTCACTGGCAACAAGCTACTTCCCGACTGCCAGTGACATTGCACTTGGCCAGGTATGGGCTATTGTGAGCTCTGTAAACAACGGGGTATGTGAAGCGGCACAGGATACTGCTAAAATCAAGTTTACTCCGATACCTTCTATAGATGCCGGACCGGACAAAGAAATTTGCCGCTCTGCTACTTCCGTACCGTTGGTAGCTAAAACCAAAGTGGCAACAGGTGGTATATGGACAGCTTCAGGGCAAGGATCATTCTCTAACCCTAATGCACTGAACACAAATTACCTGATCGTTCTTGCTGACACTAACGTTGATCAAATAGTTGTAAAGGTAACTTCAACAGGACAAGGAACATGTAAACCGGTAAGTGATTACGCTACTATTACCTTTAATGAAATACCAACGGTGGATGCGGGTCAGGATTTGACTACATGCGAAAGCACGACAGGTATACCTCTTAATCCGGTTACAAAAGTGGCGACAAACTTCTCGTGGGCATCAACAGGTACAGGAACATTCCTTCCGGATGCCAATACCCTGAATGCTACTTATGTACCGGCAACATCTGACGCAGACATTACAGGAGGTGTAGTATTGAGTCTGACAAGTGTCAAAAACAATGCATGTCCTCCGGTATCTGATAACCTGAACATCACTTTGCAGAAAGTACCGGTTTTAACTGCCAGTGCAGCTGCTCCTTGCTATTCATTCAAAGGAATGCAGTTGACAGCAACTTTACAAAATGCAAGTGGCGCAAAATGGGTGACTGACGGTGCCGGCGCATTCTCGCCAGACAACACTAACATGAACGCTACCTATTACTTTGCAGAGTCGGATATCAACAGTAATATCACACTGTCATGGATCAGTAATCCAGGTATATGCCCGGCAGATACTGCAAATGCGACAGCAAATGTGGCACTGCCCCCTACAGCTAATGCGGGGCCAGACCAATATGTATGTCCGAGCCAGGATGCTACAATATTCACTCAGGCATTGCCAAATCTTAACTATGAATGGAACGTGGTAGCAACAGGCAATACAGAATCTTATGAACCTTACTTGCATGTAAACATTGCAGCTGATACTGATTACGAACTGGTAGTATCTGACCAGAACGGTTGTAACGGTAAAGACACTGTAACTGTAAGGATCGTACCGAAAGTCGATCTGATACTTAAAGACAAGTATTGCCTGGATCCTTATGTAGCTATTACTGCTGAGATAAGAAATGACAAGCCTGATGGCTCATTCCAGTGGTATAAAAATGACCAATTGCTACAAGGACAGGTCGACACTTCAATATATGCTACTGATGCCGGTGAATACAAACTACAATACACCTTGGGCTTCTGTACTTATGCTGACAGTGCCGTTGTGAACGACCTTCCTATACTTGTACACAAAGACAAGGTTGCTTGTAAGCGGGCACATGTAAGCATCAGGACTTCTAGTATTAACAATGCTGTTTATACATGGAAATCACCTGCTTCTTCAACGGGAACTTATAACAGCTTTGTTGACCCATTGCAGTCTGTACCGGATACCATATTTACTTATGTAGATGTAAAGGACATGACAACCGAATGTCAGAGTACAGACAGTATAAGGATTATAGGGCTTGAGAAGCCAAACTTTGCACTTAGGGACACTAGCCTTTGTGAAGGACAAAGCCATACATTAGATGCAACACCGGTAAATGCTTATCCAGGGTTCACTCCTGTATATTCATGGACGAAAAACAGAGTCAGTATACCGGGCGAAACGTTGCATACGCTTGTCGTTGACAAAACAGGTCTGTACGGGGCTACCGCTTCTATTGGCGAATGTGCGTCAGATACTAATAAGTATGCAAACGTGATATTCAATGAGTTGCCTATAAACACGCTTACCCCTGCTTACCAGTTCTGCCCGGTGACCGACAGGCATGCAACCCTGGATGCCGGTTCTGGTTCTGATAACCCGAACGATGCAAAAACAAATACTTATGTATGGAGCGATGCGCAGGGAAATACTATCGGAACCACTCAGAAAATTCAGGTAGATAAGAGCGGAACTTATTCTGTGATACTCAAAAACGTTTACGGATGTCCGGATACTAATTACACTGCGGTAAAAGACCTGTGCGGTCCGATTGTAAACATCCCGAATGCATTTACACCGGGCAAGCCTGGCACATCAGGTAAAGACGACAAATTCTTTGTACAAGGGCAGTACTTCAAAAATTATAACATTACTATCTATAGCAGATGGGGTGAAGTAATATTCCATAGTGAGAACAGTAATCAGGACTCTTCATGGGATGGTACTTATCTGGGACAGGAAATGCCGATTGGAGTTTACCCTTATGTAATAACTTATGATGCTGAAGACCCGAAAGTAAAAGGAAAACAAAGAAGAGAAGGAAGTATTACTCTTCTCAGATAATAAGAAATCAGATTTGAGATTATAGACTTGAAAGGGTTCTGCCAAATTGGTAGGACCCTTTTTCCTTTTTAGGCAATACACAGCTCCTTCACCAATAGCCGGCGAACCTCAAAACCTGCCGCCACAAGTACACAACACTTTTTCATTAAGATAATGGCGTACAGGCTATACATAAAAAATAGTAAATGACTATCTGCTTCTATGAATCTTATTGTGTTTTCCCGCAGATAACGCAGAATTTTGCAGATCAGGATTTAAAACTCC
>CAZNHL010000032.1:25912-47024 GCA_964572965.1 uncultured Bifidobacteriaceae bacterium | reverse complement strand
AGCTGGTAGAGCAACTGACTTGTAATCAGTAGGTCGTTGGTTCGATTCCGACAGGAGGCTCACAAGAAACCTGGATAGAAATATTCAGGTTTCTTTGTTTTTAACCGTTTTGGGATTCCTCTTTGTTTGGGATCAAAGGGATCAAGTTTAAAAGTTGTGGAGTATTTAATAAATGTTGATTTTTGTGAAAAGCTTTTTCATAGAAACTCTTCTTTAAACAGCAGGGATTGTTTCAACCAGCATTTTATTTCCGGCTTTGTCATAATATGTGCAGGTCATGTCGGCCATATTTACTATCCATTTTTCAATACCTGCTTCTGCACATATCTTACAGAATGTAAGGTAGTCGCTTTTGCCTTGCTGATGATCTTTTAACGCTTTCCGGAATAGCTCCTGATTACTTTCGTCTGCAATTGTCAGTGTTGCATATTTAGCGTCTGAAATGGCAGTGAACCCTTCTGAACCCAGATAAGTTGCGTGACCATCGCTTACATAGACCTCATATCTTATTACACCAAGCTTGATAATTGCCTGCACATAATTCGGGAAGTCAGCACCACTTTTTACTTTTGAATGAGCTGCCTTGATTTGTTCTATTGTAAACATATTGCCTTGGTTTTAAATGACCTTAATGGTTTTCTGAAGTAAAGGTCATAAAAGCTCAATGCTGCTGATTGTAAAAAATCGTTTAGTTGTTACGGAAGAATATTTCCGGAGTGTCGCCAGTAAAGTTTTTGAACTCTTTAATAAAATGTGCCTGGTCGTAAAAACCTGCTTCATAGCCAAGGTCTGTCAGTGAGTTTTGAGAATTATAGCTTTGAAGCGTATGTTTGAAACGGACAATGGAAGCAAATTTTTTAGGGGAAGTACCCACAAGCTGGCGGAAACGTTTTTCTAAAGGGCTCTGGCTGATATGCAGTTGTTCCGTTATTTCCTTCATTCTTATATTTCCTTTGCTTTTATGGATGAGCGCTATGGCTGTAAGCACCAGATTGTCAGGAGCCTGTTGTTTGAGTTTAGATAAGAGGAATTGCTCTGTAACTTGTATCTTCTCAAGGTCAGTTTTTGCTTCACGCAGTTGTTCTTCCAGAATCAGTAACTCAGAACGGAGCATGAAATTATCAAGAGAAACACTTTCCCTGAAAAGCTCATGGATAGGTTGTTTGAAAAATGCTGCTGCTCCTCCTGCTTTGAAAAAGATAAGCACTGTACCAATATCTGCTGAATTTTTGAAGATGCGGTAGGTATTACTCAATCCACTGATACCGGATTGTGATAATTGGATTTCTTTGGCGTTTTCAATATGAGCAAGTTTTCCTTTGTACTGAAAGCCTATTACAAGCCCCGTGTCTGGAAGTACTTTATAGGTTGTCTCTTCTGTAGTCTCACTAATGACAAAAGCACTCACATAGGGTTTTAGCAAGTCGCAAGGTATATAAGAGTCAAATCTCATGCTTTATTCTGTATTACATAAAGTTAATTGAAAATGCTCAGACCGGAATCTGATTTAGCCTCACTTTTCTGCTGAAATCGCCGCCAGATTGTGGAATAGTTTCTCAGTTAAGTTATTTAATAATTTCATTTCCGGTAGTATAATGCAGATTTACTTTTTTGGTATGGTTATGTCACTGATACTGGTAGTTACTTTTTTTAAACTTAAACATTTACAACTATGGCAACGCTACATGCAGAAAATGTCGAGACCTTGAATGATTTGATAAGAATCAATAATGATCGTGTTGATGGCTATACTAAAGCTATTGAAGAATTGAAAAACCAAAGTCCGGAACTGGCTTCTTTATTTCAGTTATGTATCTCAACAAGTAAGAGAAACATAGCAGAACTGACAAACGATGTTATAGACTTTGGAGGTGAAGCCGCTCAGGACAATACCTCAAGCGGAAAAATTTATCATGCCTGGATGGATGTAAAAGCTACTTTTACAGGTAACGATATAGTTTCTATTGTCAGTGCGTGTGAGTTTGGGGAAGATGCTGCGCAAAGAGCCTACGAAATGGCTTTGAAAAACAGAGAGGAGCTAAGTGCAGAGCTTATTACCGAGATCACTCAGCAAAAGTCCCGCCTGAGAGATGAGCATGATAAAATTAAAGCAAAAAGAGATAGCCTTAAGTCATAAGCAGTCTCTGCCAGCTAGTAAAATCTCCTGCTAAACGGGAGGCATTTTTAACTTAAATATTATTTTATGAAAAAGTCAGTTTATTTCTTTAGTGCATCTCTTTTGATCTTTTCATTAATTTTTCAATCGTGTGGAAAGCATGAAAATGAAACGAATAATGAAGTTACGGTAGAGGAAGCAGACAAAGAGGTGGTGAAAATCGAAGCTCAGGAAGAACCTGTTGGCAATGATGAAGCCAGGGAAACCAATGATGATAAGTTTGATAGTAAAGAAGGCGAAAAAACAGCGAACTATGTAGTAAACGCTGTTGAATACAACTATGCCATTATTGAGCTTTCAAAACTGGCCATTGAAAAGTCCAAAAATAAAGATGTGATTGCGATAGCGAAAGAGCTGAAAACTACGCATAACCGCCATTTGGACGAGCTGAAAGCTTTGGCTAAAAAAGAAGGTATCACTATTCCGACTCAGGCAACTGAGAAGGCAGAAAAGAAAATTGATAATCTGGGTGATACTGATGCCGATAAGTTTGATGCAAAATGGACAAATAAGATGATCAGTAAGCATGAAAAAGCTATTTCACGTTCAGAAATGGCTGTGGATAGTGAAAATATCCTTCCAGCTGAAAAACAGTGGTTGAATGCCAATCTTCCAATTTTACGCAAACATCTTGAAAAACTAAAAACACTTGATAATAAACTCGCTTAAATCAGTTCGTTATCAAGTAAAAGAGCAGCCTTTCGGATTACGTAAGGGCTGCTCTTTTTATTTGGTATGTTTTTATTTTTGCTTTTGCAATTCTGCAAGTACGGCTTTACCTACAGCATACCTTTTTACCTTCCTGAATCAGAAACTGGTGCTTTTTGAGCTTTTAACTTGTGAAGAGGGAAAGGATATAGGCAAATTCCGCATCGGTAAGCGGGGTTATTTTTTCAAAATGCGCTCTTAATACCTGACTCATTTTCAAATCTAATTCAGCAATATTTGATTTCCATTACTTTATAATGAAATAATTGAGTACCCGCTTACCTTATTGAATTACAAATCTTCCTGCTAAGAAGCAGATAGCTATTATGAAATATATTCTAAAACCGTTCACGCAAGAAATATTACAATAACTTAAGTTAATAATCTTCTAATTTTACAGTATTCAAATTAATTGGAGTATGTTTAACAAAATCCATCACATAGCTATTATTGGAAGCAATTACGAAAAGACGAAGTATTTCTATACTGAAATTCTCGGGCTGAAAGTAATTGCAGAATTCTACAGAAAAGAACGCGATTCCTGGAAACTGGATGTGGCTGTCAACGAACATACACAACTGGAAATCTTTTCCTTCCCTGATCCGCCCGAACGAGTAAGCAGACCAGAAGCGGCAGGACTGCGTCATTTGTGTTTTGGAGTAGAAAATATTGAAGTAACTATTAAGCACCTGAATAGTCATCATATTGCCACTGAACCTGTCAGGGTAGATGAATTTACAGGAAAGCGGTTTACTTTTTTTGAAGATCCGGACGGATTACCCTTAGAGGCTTATGAAATTTGAGTTTCTGAATTGTAGATTGTAGTTTTGATTGTTAGAATATTCATTAAGAAATATCCTGTTATTATAGAATATGAACCAAGCCAGTTTTTCTTTTTCAAAGCAGCCTAAAGGTTTAGGTGTTCTGTTTTTCTCAGAAGTGTGGGAACGTTTCAGTTTTTATGGAATGCGCGGGCTGCTGGCTTTGTATATGATCAAAGTACTGATGTATCCAGAGGCAGATGCGTATGGTGTTTATGGTGCATATGGGACATTGGTTTATGCAGGTCCGGTGATCGGAGGTTACCTGGCCGATAAGTTTCTTGGCTATAAAAATTCAATTATTCTGGGTGGTGTGCTGATGGCAATTGGCCATTTTGCTATGGCTTTTCCGAGCGAATTCATGTTTTATAATGCTTTGGCATTAATTGCAATAGGAAATGGTTTCTTTAAACCAAATATATCCAGCACAGTGGGGCTTTTGTATGAAGAAAATGACCCTCGCCGCGATGTAGGTTTTACCATTTTTTACATGGGTGTTAACCTTGGTGGTTTCGGACAATTACTCTGTGCTTATCTGGGGGCAAACATAAACTGGCATCTTGGCTTTAGTTGTGCCGGTGTAGGTATGGTAATTGGTTTACTGGTGTTCATGTTAAATAAAAAAGTCTTAGGAACTAAAGGTGATGCGCCGGACAAAGCATTATTGAATAGTAACTGGATCGGGCCGATATCACGCCTTCATGTTTTATGCATAGCACCGTTTTTATTTATTCCTGCCTATGTCTATTTGCTTCAGCACCATCATTATCTCAATAATTTACTCTCGCTGATAGCGCTCGCAGCATTAAGCTATTTCCTTTATCAGGCATTTACAAGAGACAAAATAGAAAGGGAAAGGATTTTTGTAATCCTCATCCTCATGGTGTTCTCTACTCTTTTCTGGTCTTTCTTTGAACAGGCTGGTAGCTCTCTGAATGTTTTTGCCGATAAAAATATTGACAAAGTAGTCTGGGGATTTGAAATACCAGCTCCTGTTTTTCAATCTGTTAATTCCTTTTTTATTATTACCTGTGCCCCGTTATTCTCTATGTTATGGGCCTGGCTCTCCAGAAGAGGACTTGACCCTTCTGTGCCTGTAAAATTTGCTATCGGTATTTTACTGTTAGGTTTAGGGTTTTATATTCTGTCGTGGGGGGAAGCATATGCTGACAGTAATGCAATGGTACCTTTGATTTTTCTAATACTGGGATATTTCTTCCATACAGCTGGTGAACTTTGTAACTCCCCGGTAGGTTTATCTATGGTTTCAAGACTTGCACCAAAAGATTTGGCCGGGATTTTGATGGGTACCTGGATGCTTTCCTGGTCTTTTGCACATTCACTTGGTGCTTTGGTTTCACAGCTAACAGCTAGCCCGGCAGCAAAAGCCGGAGATGAGCTGAATGCACATCTTGTTTCTCTCAAAATCTATACTGACGTGTTTGCAACAGTTGGTCTTACTGCTGTAATAGCTGCTGTTGTGCTGTTGCTGATTTCGCCTTTGTTAAAAAAATGGATGCACGAGGGCACGAAATAATCACAGGTACAAGTTATATGTCATTGAAGCTTCGTATTTTTGTGTAATAATCCACAGGGTTTGGAACAAGGCCCTGGTGGTTTGATGTTGTGGTGGTGAAATGAGACTCTTTTCCCCTAATCGCTAATGGCTAACTGCTATTGGCTTATAAAAAGTACATTCTCTTGGAAACTAAGAAAAAAGATAAGAAAAGTTTTAGCGGTAACGTTTTTGATGCCAAAGTTTTAAGGGAAGTGCTCGTTTTTGTACGTCCGTATAGAGGCCAGTTTGCAGGATTGATTTTGTTGACCATTGTGCTTGCAATACTTGGTCCCTTAAGGCCGCTTTTGGTTCAATATACTATTGATGATAAAATAGGAAAACTGGATATGCCAGGCTTGGTTAACATGACTATAGTATTGGTAGCAATGGTGTTTTTCCAGGCAGGCTGTGAATACCTGCATACCTATATTTCCAGTTTACTTGGCCAGAATGTTATCCGCGATATGCGTGTGAAGCTTTTTCATAATCTTTCGTTTTTCCGTCTCAAATTTTATGACAATACTCCGATAGGAAGGCTGGTTACACGTACCGTTTCTGATATAGAAACCATTGCAGATATTTTCTCGGAAGGAATTGCCGGTATTATTGCTGATATACTTCAATTGGTGATTATCCTTGGCCTGATGTTATGGATCGATTGGCGGCTGACATTGGTAAGTCTGAGCTTATTGCCGGTGTTGTTATTGAGTACTTATGTATTCAAGGAAAGTATCAAATCTTCCTTTAATGAGGTTCGTATTGCGGTAGCTAATCTGAATACTTTTGTGCAGGAGCATATCACAGGTATGAATATTGTTCAGATTTTTAATGCTGAAGAAAGAGAGTTTTCAAAGTTTCAGAAGATTAACCAAGAGCATCGTGATGCAAATATCAAGTCTATCTGGGCATATTCTATTTACTTCCCTATTGCCGAAGTAATTGCTGCTGCCTGTATAGGTTTACTGGTATGGTATGGTTCGGGACAGGTGTTACAAGATCGTGTCTCTCTTGGCGAGTTGATTTCATTTATCATGTATATCAACATGTTTTTCCGCCCGATCCGCATGATTGCCGATCGTTTTAATACTCTTCAGATGGGTTTATTGAGTGCTGACAGGGTTATTCAGCTGATTGAAGACGGGAATGAATACCAGGCTGAAGGAAGTATCAGCAAGCACCAGATACAGGGTCATGTAAAGTTTGATCATGTATGGTTTGCTTATATAGATGAACAATATGTGCTAAAGGATATTTCTTTTGAGGTGCAGCCGGGAGAATCACTTGCTTTGGTTGGTGCAACAGGAGCAGGGAAATCGTCAATTATCAATCTGCTAAGCCGTTTCTACGAAATCAATAGAGGAAATATTTACATAGACGGGATAGATAACCGCGCTTTTGTAATGGAACACCTGAGAAACAATATCGGTGTGGTATTGCAGGATGTTTTCCTTTTCTCTGATTCGATCTTTAATAACATTACCCTTGGTAACAAAAATATTACACGTGAGCAGGTATACCGTGCTGCTGACCTGGTTGGGGCACGTAAGTTTATAGAAGCTCTTCCCGGAGGTTTTAATTACAATGTGAAAGAACGGGGAGCATCTTTGTCTGTTGGCCAACGTCAGTTGATCTCCTTTATCAGAACAATGGTCTATGATCCGAAAATCATCGTACTTGATGAAGCAACTTCTTCTGTTGACCATGAAACCGAACTGCTGATCCAGCAAGCGATGGAAAAACTAATGCAGGGACGTACTTCAATTGTGATTGCACACCGTTTGTCAACGATTCAGAAAGCCAATAAAATCATTGTATTAGACAAAGGAGAAATCAAAGAAGTGGGTACACATGAAGAGCTGATTGCCAAAGATGGTTTCTATAGTCTTCTCAATCAAATGCAGTTTAAAATAGTTGCAGAATGATGCCTGAAACAGCTTTTTCTCCCGACTTTGACGGCAATCTGCTTTTCCCTGTCTTTCTGAGGCTGGATAAACTGAAAATGCTGGTAGTGGGTGGGGGAGCCGTAGGATTGGAAAAAACCACCGCTATTTTTAAAAGCAGCGCTAATGCACACGTGAAGCTTATAGCGCCGGAAATACGTGAAGAAATAGTAGCTCTATCGAAATCAGGTGTTGACCTGACTTTAGTTTATAAACCTTTTTCAGAAGAAGACCTGGATGGCGTTGACCTTGTAATTGTGGCAACGGCTAATCATGAACTGAACAAAGAAGTACACGCAATTGCCAAAAAACGCGGTATTGTTACCAACGTGGCAGATAGTCCGGACCTGTGTGATTTTTACCTGGGTTCAATCGTTAAAAAAGGTGACCTGAAAATAGGAGTTTCTACCAATGGAAAATCACCAACTTTTGCCAAACGCCTGCGGGAAATGCTGGAAGAAGTATTGCCGGAAAACCTGCAGTCAGTACTGGATAATCTCAAATCGATCCGAGATAGCCTGAAAGGTGATTTTGAAGACAAAGTGAACCAGCTCAACGAGATCACCAAAATAATGAAAGGTAAAAAGTAGTTTATTTTTTTAGTAGATAAGAAATCTGTTCTTGTAGTATTGCTATACTTGCCGATTTTGTTTTCGCACAGCAAGATTCATAAACCAAAGAAAAGAAAGGGCTGAAATTTCAGCCCTTTCTTTTCTTACTTCTTATTATCAACAATAAGTACCGCAGCACCTGCTACCAGCAATATGCCTCCGACAATAGGAGACCAGCTGATCGGGGTCTTCTCTTCTTTGTTAATTTCAACAGGGCCAAGATCGACCACTTTTTTCTTTGTTACAATGTTAAAGCCTGTAATGACCATCATTACAATACCTGCCACAATTAAGATTAATCCTAGAGGTCTCATAAAACAAAATGTTTGGTTAAAAAAAATAAAAAAAACTCCTTTACTGAATATAACGAAAATCCCGGAGAAACAACCTTCAATTCCTAAAAACTGTATAGTACTTAAATGACTTTTGCATTTTTAAGTCATTTGGTGTAAATTAAAGTAAGATCAATTTTTATCACCCTTTTAATTTTTATCATTATGGGAAATATCCTTTATATTATCGCTGTCGTTTTGGTGATAGCCTGGTTGGTAGGTTTCTTAGGTTTTCACACAGGTGGAATCATTCATGTGTTATTGGTAATTGCAATCATCGCTGTGCTATTGAGGGTAATCAGGGGCGGCAGTTTATAAACTGAATTTTTCAGAGGAGCAGACATTGTTTGTTCCTCTGAAAAATTTAAACCAAACAATAGCATAAGTGGTCATGCAGAATCAAACTATATTTTAATATATTTGATTTGAAATTATTAAGAAATGAGAAGTTTAGTTACCCTGTTTTTTCTATTAACCATTGCTGTTTTTTCAGGTTCTGCGCAAGACTCAATACCGAAAAAGGTACATTTTTATTATGGCCCGAGGGTAGGTTTTAACTTTAGCTCATTTGTCGGTAATGAAGCTCATGGAAGTAACCTGCGTGCAGGAGCCTTGCTGGGGGTTTATGGTAATTTGAAATTCTCCAAACACTTTTCTGTTCAGACAGAAGTCGTTTACCTTACAGCAGGCAGCAGGTACTTTGCAGATAGCCTTGGTTCAAAACAGAAAGAGGTGAAAATAGATATAAGTTATTTAACAGTTCCTGTATTGCTTGATTATGTTTTCAAAAGAGATTTCCATTTACAGTTTGGGGTTCAGGGAGCATTGTCGTTAACCTCTGAAACCGTTGTTACATTCAATGGTATTTCTGTAAAAACAGCCTCAAAAGAAAATTATCGTAGTTTTGAAGGAGGGATTGCCGGAGGTTTTATATACGACACTCCATTAGGTATTAACGCAGGCCTGCGTTTCTACCAGAGTTTGTCTAATCTGTATTATGGTGAGAACTTTCAGGTTTATAATACTTATTTCCAGGTAATTATTGGTTATACATTCGGAAAACACGAAACGAAAGACCTGGATCAGGTAGACTGATTTTTTTAAGAGAGAAAGCTATTTAAATCGGTATCCCAATTCAATAGATACATATTTGTGAGAATTTCCGGTATTGAATTCTGCCGTGATCATGTTTTGTACTATAAGAAAGTTTAGCCGGGCATACATCACATTAAGACCTATCTTACCCTGACCCACAAGCCTGTCTAATTGATAAGAAGGGGCGGAACCGGACTGATAAGAGCTATTCAGAGTAGCATCATATGCAATAAACTTTACTTTAGCATCCAGATAAAAACTGAAATAAAATTTCTTGTCGCCCTTTTTATATACATAAGGAGTGAAATAAGGTGCAAGGATACCTACACGCCATAAATACCCAATCCCTACGTTAGTTCTTAAGTTGCCCAGTTCAGTAGTACCAACCACAATAAACTGACTGTACTTATCAGATTGGAGCCCTTTTTCCAAAATCATGGAGTAATTCATTAGCAGACGGTTGCCCAGCTGGTTATACCAGCCACCATACTGGTTATTGTTGATGATTGCATGAATGCCATTTTGTGTAGCGCCCCCCAAGGCAATCTGTCCGATAAATCCAAAGCCCAACGCACCGTTAAGCCGCATTCGCTTTTCCTCAATATATGATTGTCTGGTCATATAAAGCATCAGGTTTCCGGCATAAGGCCTGTCATCGGGGAGATAGCCTAATGTATCTACGTCAGAAGGAGTGTAGATGTCCTGTGAAAGACTCATACCATATAACCTGTGCAGTTTTCGAGGGAGTACCGGAATCAGCTTATGAAAAGGGTCTTTAGCCAGTGAAGGATGAAATACTGTCATCTTCAGCCCGTTAGTGTAGTATTCGTCGGTTCCGTTAAATACATCATTTGACCACATCATAGAAACATACCTAGGAGAATGGCTTTCCTGTGCAAGGCAACAGTCTGTAATCAATAGCAATATGAAAAATAAGAAATACCGCACTGGCAAAAATTAGTAATCTAAATATAATCAGTTCTTACGAATAGTTGTAGGGTTTGGAGATTACAAGATTGAAAGATTTTGAAATTCTAAGATTCATTCTTAACTCCGGATTCTGAAACAAGTACTACAACTTTAGAATTTCGCACTCTGTAATTTCAAATCAACAATTTTTTCTCAAGACTAACATGACATATGTGTCGGAAATTTGGTGTAATCTTTCCTAAAAACTTACATCGGGTTGTGGTTTGGGAATGAGTTATATAGCTTTGTATCGCGAACATTTACGATATATTTTTCTAGCCGGTTGGGGGTATACATGTTTTATTTTAAGAAGATAAGCCTTTGTGGCTTAAACAAAATATTAATCTTTCTGAAGCATTGTCCGGCTGAGTACGGGTGTGAGTCCCGCACCTCTTATTTACTAGATGTTCGCAGTACAGCCGGGCATATTTTTGTAAATCATGCGAACATTGATAAAAGACTATTCTAGTATTGTTGTTCTTGACCGTGACGATGTCGCGCTTAAGCTTATGGAAATTTTCCTCAGGGGAGCTGGTTTTACAGGCACTATAGTCAAAACAAGTTTTTTTGAAGAAGTCGCAGAGTTTTTGTCAGGAAATAAAACGCCGGTTTTACTGATTACAGATTACTATACCAATTACCTGAACGAGTTTAGTTTTTTTGCAGAAAACTACCATCGTGCTGATAAAGTTATAGTAATAGGAGAGTTCGAAGATGAGCTCAAACGATTTATGCTGAAATATCCGGGTATAACTTATTACCGAAAACCGCACAAAGCCAGCCAGGTGCAGGAGTGGATCGAAAAAGACAGTGAACAATAATAAGGTTCAATCAGCCCTTACTTGTAAAATACCTGCTTTTTGGAGTATATTGTAGTATTAATAATTTTTTAACGAAGGTAGCGTTGAAAACCGATCTTACATTTTTGCCTGAACTGAAACAGGAAGAGCTAAAACAGCTGACAGAACTCATTGTCAATGAAATGCAGCCAGCATTGATAGTCCTGTTCGGTAGCTATGCACGTGGTACATGGGTTGAAGACAGTTACTCAGATGATGGAGTTTACTATACTTATAAAAGTGATTACGACATTCTTGTAGTGACCAAACACGACCTGAGTGCCCTTAAAAATGGTCAATGGATTAAAACCGAACAGAAGGCTAAACATAAAAATTTCACAGCACCAGTTACTCTGATCCAGCACGGGCTAGGTTATCTTATCAAAGAACTTGAGGCTGGCAGTTATTTCTTCACAGATATTATCAAAGACGGTATTTTATTACATGACAATAATGGTCATGCTGCCGATTTAAAACCCGGTGAAGTAGACCCTGAAAAGGTTAAAGCACGCGCTAAAACAGACTTCGAGTTTTGGCATACAAGTGCAGGAGAGTTTTTCGAAGGATTCATGTTCTATTTTGAGAAGGGCTATTATAATTCAGCTGCTTTTCAATTACACCAGACCACAGAAAAATACTATACAGCCCTGTTATTAGCTTTTACCGGCTACAAACCAAAGACCCACGACCTCGAAACCCTGGGCAAGACTGCCAGTGCCATACATTCGTCGTTCCGCAATGTATTTGTGAGAGATACAGAAGAACAGCGCACTGCTTTCCATCGCCTCCTGAGAGCCTACATAGACGCCCGCTACAAGAAAAGCTACATCATTACCAAAGAAGACCTCGAATACCTTGCCCTGCAGGTAAGTGCCCTCAAGTCCCTCGTAGAAAGGGTTTGCTGGGAAAGGCTGGAGATTAAGTGATCCTCTGTTAAGTCTGAAAAACCTGATTTTAAGACTTATTTTGAAAATGATTGTAAAACGCTAAAAGCAGATATTGGAACAACGATTATTGAGTGGTTTTTTAATCACAATAAAGCAAAAGCCTAGCTTAATCAATTGGTTAGTATAAAAGACTAATATTATCTTAAAGCAGAAATTTTAAACAAAACAGCTATGGATCAAAGTCAACTTTTTACCAATGAGCGTATGATTACGCAGGCAGACAATAAACCACACATCGTATCAGGTACAATTCAGATAGTGGTGGAAGACAGCATTTATTGCTGACTGTGGAACAAAAATAGTTTTTGAAACAAAAGGCATGGCCAAAGGTCAGGTTTTAGGTTTTGTGAATATAATTTGTAGAGACGCCATGCATGGCGTCTCTACAAATTATATTCAATATGAGGACAGGCATTTTTTTATTTTTATCAGCTATTTTTTTCATATGGAGAAATTTCAAGACAAGTATCGTATAGCATCTGCGCGTTTACAGAGCTGGGATTATGGCAGCCAGGCAGCTTATTTTGTTACCATCTGTACTAAACACCGTACTCATTTTTTTGGAGAGATTATCGATAATCAAATGCAGTTGAATTCAATAGGGGAGCTTGCCGAAACTGAATGGCTGAAAACACCGGAAATAAGACCAGATATGAATCTGGAATTAGGAGAATTTGTGATAATGCCTAACCATTTTCATGCTATTCTTAACATTGGACAGAACCAATATAACATCCAGGGTGGCGGAAATTTTACAACAGCGAATGCCTTTGGTCCGCAATCAAAGAACCTGGCATCTGTTATACGAGGTTTTAAATCTGCGGTCACCACTCAGGCAAGAATTATGGGTTATGATAATTTCGAATGGCAATCCCGTTTCCATGATCACATTATTCGTGATGAATCATCATTTGAACGTATTGAAACTTATATCAGAAACAATCCTGCTAATTGGAAGGATGACCGGTTTTATTCTTTGTAGAGACACCATGCATGAGCTTTCTACAAAGATGGTTTCGGATATTTAGATGTGTTGAAAACATAGTGATTTTCCCGGAAATAAATGTTTTAAAAAACATCCGTCATAATTGTCTTAATATTTAATTAAGACAATCTAAATTTATTTAATTTGCTTACGTAAGCGGACGTAGCCTTTTATGGAGAATTATAGTGTTATTATTTTTATTCTGGCGGTAATGATAGGGTTGTCGGCAGTGGCAGGCAAGATTAAGTTACCATATCCTGTATTGTTGATCAGTGCCGGTATTGCTATTGGTTTTATACCTGGCTTGCCGCATGTAGAGCTGGCGCCTGAGGTGGTATTGTTGATTTTTTTACCTCCATTACTGTATGACGCGGCTTTTAATATTTCATTCCCTGATTTCAGGACGCATATCAATACAATCAGTACACTGGCAATTTCGTTGGTTTTTATGACTACAAGCAGTATTGCTGCTGTGGCTTATTTTCTGATTCCTGGCATGACATGGCCATTGGCTTTTGTTTTAGGAGCTATTTTATCGGCGACAGATGCTGTAGCTGCTATCAGTATTACGAAAGGTTTGGGCTTATCTCACAAGACTACGACTATTCTGGAAGGAGAGAGCCTGGTAAATGATGCTTCTGCATTGGTGGCTTACCGTTTTGCCGTAGCTGCAGTAACGGGTACGGCTTTTGTGTTATGGGAGGCATGCTTAGAATTTTTGCTGTTGATAGGTGGCGGTGCACTGGTGGGGGTCATAATGGGTAAAATAACGACATTGTTTGTTAAAAATCTGGATCAGGACAAGCTTGTCAGTATTAGTTTTATGCTGCTGATGCCTTTGATTACTTACCTAATTGCAGAAGAGTTTCATGTGTCCGGGGTAATTGCTGTAGTGGTTGTGGGTTTGATGATTTCCCGTTTAAGCAGTAAAGTGTTTCCGGAAGAATTGAAGCAACAGTCGAAATCAATCTGGGATATTATTATTTTTCTGCTCAACGGGCTGATTTTTGTATTGATAGGTTTGCAGCTACCTTACCTGATGGAGATGATTGAACCGGGGCAATTGTTGCCTTATATCGGTTATGCTTTCATTATTACGATAATCACATTGCTGATGCGTATGGGCGGAGTATTCTGGCAGCGCTTTAATCTTAAGAAGGCTTTTCAAAAACAACAGGAAAGAAGTAAAGATAATGCAGTTGCTATGTCGATGCATGTCGGTAGATCGTTCCTGAAAAGGCTTGGTATTAAAGTGAAAGGGGAGGATAAGGAAACTGAAGAGCGTATAAGGAAGAAAATTGAGAGAATGACTGAAAATGCTTTGCTGGATGTCAGGACAAGTCTGATTATCAGCTGGTCGGGTATGCGTGGTATCGTTTCCATTGCCATTGCCATAGGTTTACCTCTGACGCTGCAAAACGGGGAACCGTTTCCACAAAGAACCGCCATTATCTTCATTTCACTGATAGTGGTGTTGATTACTATAATAGGCCAGGGGCTGACTCTGCCCTTGTTGGTAAACAGGCTTAAGGTCAAAGAGGAGAAATAATCAGTATAGTCTATTGTCTTATGAGCTTGCAACACTGACGGTGTTTTAATAAGCTAGTATTGTAGTGGTTCTCCGTTAGCATCTGTCGTAAGCACTTCGCTCATATAATTGAGGAAAGGTCTCATTTTTACAAATACATCATTTGCCTTGTCCAGAAAGTCGGGCCTTAATACTTCTTCATCAGTAAAGTCATGTTTAATAATGAATTGCTTGTGGCGAAGAAGGTTTATTGCAGGATGGTCTTTGGCATATCCGCGAGGAGCAGAGCCAACCTGTTCGCCCTGTAATTTATCAAATGTTTGAATAAAAATTTTGTCAGATAAAAGTTCTTGCCAGTATTCGTAATTGAAGTCAATATCCTGCCTGATTCTCTTCATGTCATCAGGGTTTGGCCCCCAGAATCCGCCACCGACAAAACTGTTATTGGGCTCTAGACGGAAATAATAACCTCCCCGCAATTGCTTCGTAGCCCTTTTGTAGCCACCACTCCAGTGTGTATTGTAAGGCGTTTTTTCTTTTGAGAAACGTACGTCTTTATAGATTCTGTAAAGGCTCTTTTTACCGCTAAGGGTTTCTATATGGTCATGTTTATGCATTTCCAGCAGCAAGGCTTCTGCAAATTCTATAACATTACCGTGAGCTTCAGTGTAATTGTCTTTGTGTTCATTAAACCATTCACGGTTATTGTTTTGAGCAAGGTCATTCAGAAAGTCTAATGTCCCTTTTTTGATAATAACTGATGACATAACAGAGGGTTTATGATTGTTCTGTTGCCAGAATATATAATGCAGCCAGGTAAGTTTTGGCATCTTCTATTTTACCGTTTCTTACAAGTGATGTAAACTCTTTCAGATCTATTTCTACGAGTTCAATATGTTCATTCTCGCTTTGAAGTCCACCGCCCTGAGCTATTTTGTCTTCATTACCTGCCGTAGCAAAGTAAACAAAAAGCCGTTCAGTACTATACCCGGGTGAAGCAAAACACGTAATCAGATGGCTTATATTACCTTTCTTAATCTTATACCCGGTCTCTTCTTCAGTTTCTCTGATAGCAGCATCAACCGGCTCTTCACCTTCATCTATTATACCTGCTATAATTTCCAGAATCGGTTCTTTTGATTTAGAAGAAACCGCATAACGGAACTGCCTTGTCAATATTATTTTATTGGAATCAGTGTTTAAAAGCAGAATGGCAGCAGCGTCGCGCCTGTTGAGCCGAAGGCGTGAATAAGTATTGTTTTCATCGTTCAGTTGTGCCTCTTCAACAACAAATCTTTTGCTGCTATAAACTATTTTTTCGTCCAGAACCTTTGGCATCGTGATCTCTTTAATGTATTGCAAGATAAAGATAAAAAGTGCCGGATTGGATAAGTGATTTTTTGTTTTTTTTACCGGGTTACATCTGGTGAACCAGAGTGTAGTGTTTATGTATTTCCCAAATACGTAAGCGATGACTTCAAAAATCTTACAATTAGCTTTATTTATGTTTTTAATAATATTCTGTGCTAATACAGGATATGCCACAATTACTATTACTGCAATTAATACAACTATTTAATTTATTGTTTACCGGCACGTATACTCTGCGCGTGTATGATATTGATTTTAGTTCTAAAGACCAGCAATTTACTATCACGAAACTATCAGCTACCCGACTATTCGATAGTGAACACAATGAGCAAATAATGACAGGAGCTGTGATGCTCGTTAGATAAAATACCATCAAAAAAAGCCGTAGAATTATTTTTCAACGGCTTTTTTAAAAAAACAGGGTTACCAAATTGCTGTTTTGGTTGTAGTAATGGAAATGAAGCATATGAACAAATTTATCCTGTTTTGTATTTTGTTAGTAAGTTTTAGTACGCAACTGCTGGCGCAGGATCCGCAATATTCTCAGTCGTATGCTAATGCACTACATTTAAGTCCGGCTTTTGCGGGAGCTGAACAAAATTCAAGAGGAATTTTTGTAACGCGTTACCAGTGGCCAACTCTGGATGCCTCTTTTGTGTCCAATACATTTTCCCTGGATCATTATGTAGACAGGTATAAAAGTGGGATTGGTCTTATTGCTACCTCAGATGTTGCTACAGCAGCAAGACTGAAGTCGACAGAAGTTGGTGCCATTTATGCCTTTCAGGCAGATATTTCAAAGAAATTAGTCTTTCGTCCCGCATTGCAGTTGTCTTATGTAAGCCGTAGCATTGATTTTAATAAATTAACCTTTGGTGCCCAATATAATGATAATGGCTTTGTCGGCGGAGCAACACAGGAGCAGGGTGTTTCTCCAACCATTTCTTACCTGGATATTTCTACCGGCGGTATTTTCTATTCTAAAAAATACTGGATTGGTTTGACTGTCAATCATATGAATAGACCTGACCAAAGCTTTCTGGGAGGCAACAGCAGGCTTCCTGTAAAGACGTCATTGTTTGGTGGTTATAAATTTTCATTTACGCCGGAATGGAAGAAGAAATATGTTAATCCCGACGAAGAGAAAAGTATTACTCCCACATTCTTATATAAGATGCAGGGCAAGTCCGATCAGCTGGATATTGGTTTATATGGACAATATAATATTCTGGTAGTTGGTTTTTGGTACAGAGGTATTCCGGTAAAAGTGTATGCTCCTGAGAAGACGAATCATGATGCACTGGTTTTTCTCGTAGGATTCAGCCACCATGGATTTTCAATGGGCTATAGTTATGATTATACTATATCCAGGCTGGCAGGAATGTCCGGCGGCTCGCATGAGCTTACTTTGTCTTATAGAGTCAAAACTCCTAAAAAGAAACCTGTTCAGAAAAGATTACAGTGCCCTAAATTCTGATAATAACGCTGAATAAACTTTATCCGGCACTATTCCCTTTTATCTGAGTATCTGTACCCAACCTTTAAACTGAGAGTCTCCGCCAGCCTTATTCAGCTGATAATAATAGACACCTGCTTCGAGGTCAGCGCCATCCCAGTCATTATTATAAGGATGAGCAACATATACTTTTTTACCCCAGCGATTGTAAACATCAAGGTTCCATGTATCTGGTTTGAATTTTTTAGATATTTCAAAAAAATCATTCACCTGGTCACCATTTGGGGTAAACACATTTGGGATAAAAATGTATTTGCTACAGTCTACAAAAATAGAGTCAGCATTGGTGCAGCCGTTATGATCTGTTACTGATACTTTATAGAAATTGTCCGGTTCGGGTGTAATCATAATATTGGTAGTGGTTTCTCCCGTTGACCATTTATAATTTACAAGACCGGCCGTAGCATTTAGTATCATTTTTTCTACATTACAAAAAGAATTCTCGCCACCATCATAACTTATTTTTATGGCGGGAGCAGGATTAATACTGACGTTTACACCGTCTGACTTCAGACAGCCATTTTTATCAGTAATAGTCAGTGTATATGTTCCGGCAGCTTTGGCTACATAATTAGTGTCTTTTTTGCCATCCTGCCATGAGTAGTCGATAAATACCGGATTTCCCTTAATAAGAGCGCTTTGTCCCTGGCAAATTGAAGTGTCATCGGGGTTAAGGAGTACCGGTAAAGTTGTTGGGTTAATGAAAGAGATTGATATTGTGTCTCTGAGTGCCTGACAATCCTTTTTAGTGGCTTTAACAGTATAGGTATCTGCTACAGTTATACTCAGGTATTGTTTGTCTCCAATTATATTTCCAGCGCCATCGCGCCATTCATAAGAGTCTTTCCCGAAACCTGCATTCAGCCTTAAATACTGATTTGTGCATGATTTTTTGTCGGGTCCGAGATTAAGAAAACCCAGGTCTGAAAAGTATCCGTAACGGAGCCCTGTATCGTAAGCGCCGTTGATCAGCCCCAAATGAAAGTCAGACGAACTATTCGTTATTGTATTAGCTTCCTGATCTGGTATATCAATTAAATCGAACTCCTTATAGGCACTAGACCAATCAGGAAAACCCGGAATCGGTGTAAAATCAGCAGCCATGATCAGAGTAGGGTCATTGTTTAATTTGAAATTACCTTCACCGCCTTTTTTAACAATAACAGTCAGTTTAAATATCTCCTCATTATCTCGTACGAATTGTATCTGTTTCGAGCCGTTGCAATTTAACGGAGGAAGCAATGCACCGCCAAGTTCTCCGCCAAAACCGGCAACATGAAAAACATAAACAGGGTGTGATGTTTGGATATAATTGATATCATCAATCAGGTGAAAACTATAAGTATTCCCTGCATTAATTGTTTGCCTTAATATACCTCCGATAGTAATTGTTGTATTATCTTCTGTGGCACAAATAAAAAGCCTGTCTGTGTTATATGACGGGTCAGAAACTTTAATAGCTGCATAATTAGTGCCCAGAAGATTGACGGGTATTAACTGATCACCGGCAGTGTCCCACGACCGGGTAGCATCTTCTACTATAGAGTCATCGATGAAAGTGACAGCAATAGGTTTGCTGGACACGATACTCGTTCCTGTTGGTCTTAGACTTGCTATAATAGAAGCTGCTCTTGCAGAATAAGTTTGCCCCTTATTAAGAATAATATGATAAGCACCGTCTGATGCGGAATGGTTTTCCAGGTCATTAGTAGGAGTAATTGTAACAACTGTACTGTCTTCGGTAGCTACTACCTGAAAAGCAGCATAACCCAAAATGCCTGCATAATTATTCCAATGAGTTTGAAACGGAGTATAAAACTTATTCCCTAAAGCATTATAACCTTTTAATGAGAAAATATCAGAGTTAGTACCCGGAGCATAGCTGCTCGTTCCAAAGAGTTCATAATAGGCTGAAACCTCGGCTGTAGATTGTATAAATATTCCCTTGTTTTGTACCTCATCAAAAGGATAACATTGAATTTTATCCAGGTAATCGTCTAATGTGACTGATTTGAAAGAGTTGGGAGCTAAAGTAAAAGAGGCAATCACAAAGTTATTATCGGCCGGAATGGTAATTTTGACTGTAGCGCTGTCATTATAGGAAGAAATACGCATGTAAATAGGTAGATTTCCGTTTGTTGGATTTGCATACGGAGCTGCAAACCAGAATTCTTGTCCTATTTGTGCAAAAACACAGGAGCAACTGAAAAGAGACAGGAAAAGAGCAAGAATAAAACGGAACATGGGGTTTGAAAAGGGATTATGATTTTCAAAAATAAGAATATTTAAAGATTTGGTTCATTTGAAATAAAATTTTTGATGTGAAATGTCGTTTTTTAGTTTAATCTTGATTTAATTGAAGTATAGTTTTTTAATGACATGATGAAGAGATTTTTGTTAGCTTTTGCCTTATCGGCAATGTGGGTTGGTGTACAGTCGCAGAGTATATCCGGGTATACAGTTAAAACTGCAGAAAGCGGTGGGCACAAATACGAGTATGTGACCAATGACCCGCTCAACGCAAGACTTTACACACTTTCAAATGGAATGAAAGTGTACCTTACTGTGTATAAAGATGCTCCACGCATTCAGACTTATATAGCAGTAAAAGCGGGCAGTAAAAATGATCCCTCTTATGCAACCGGATTAGCGCATTATCTGGAACATATACTTTTCAAAGGTACTGAACATATCGGTAGTGCTAACTGGGAAAAAGAAAAGAGTCTGATTCAGGATATTGAGAATCTTTATCAGATTTACAGAGGTACAACAGATAGCCTTAAAAGAGTAAAAATATACCATCATATAGATAGTATTTCAGGCGTAGCAGCTAAATATGCCATTCCTAATGAATACGATAAATTAATGGGGGTAATTGGGGCACAAGGTACCAATGCCTATACTTTCTTCGAACAGACTGTTTATGTGAATGACATCCCTTCTAATCAGTTAGAAAAATGGGCTCAGATTGAAGCAGAACGTTTTTCTGTGGTAGTACCGCGTTTATTCCATACGGAACTTGAGGCGGTTTATGAAGAAAAAAACAGGGGCTTGGACAGCGACGGCCGTAAAGTGTGGGAAGTTGCTTTAGAAGCCCTTTTTCCGACAAATACTTATGGTACTCAAACAACCATTGGTACGGTTGACCATTTGAAAAACCCGTCAATCACAGAAATTAAGAAGTTTTTTGATACTTATTATGTGCCAAACAACATGGCCATTTGTTTAAGTGGTGACCTGGATCCGGATGCTACCATCAAATTACTGGAAAAGAACTTCAGCAAGCTAAAAGCCAAGCCGGTTCCTGCTTATTCTCCTGCTCAGGAAAAACCAATTGCCAAGGTTATAGAAAAGACTGTTTTAGGTCCCGATGCTGAAAACCTTGTATTAGCTTTCCGGTTTCCTGGTGTAAAGACCAATGAATCAATGATGATGGATTTTGTTAGCCGTATTCTATACAATGGTCAGGCGGGCTTAATTGATATTAACCTGAACCAAAAACAAAAGGTATTGGATGCCAATAGTTATGCATTGCGTCTGAATGACTATTCTGTACACATGTTAGGTGCTAAACCCCGCGAAGGACAAAGCTTGCAGCAGGTGAAAAATTTATTGCTTGCTGAACTTGAAGAAGTTAAAAAAGGGACATACCCTGACTGGTTATTAGCGGCAATTGTTAATGATATTAAAATCAGCCAAATGAAAGAATATGAAAG
>CAZNHL010000032.1:12715-25902 GCA_964572965.1 uncultured Bifidobacteriaceae bacterium | reverse complement strand
AATTCTTCAAGGGCTGATGCTTTCGTGACTGCATTTACAGGAGATATTGCCTGGGTTGATTATGTAAGTGAAATTTCCAGAATTGAAAAAGTAACTAAAGCAGAACTGAGTGCTTTCGCTAAAAAGTATTATGGAAACAATTATGTAGCAGTATACAAAAAAGTAGGAGTAGACACTACAATCAAAAAAGTACCAAAACCGGCCATTACACCGGTAGGCTTGAACAGAGACGATCAGTCTGTCTTTTTCAAAAGCATTGTGGCCGAGCCTGCTCCGGCTATTAAACCTGTCTTTATTGATTACCAAAAAGACATTACTCGTTTGCAGATGAACAGCAATATTCCTGTTTTCTATAAGAAAAATGTTGAAAACGGTTTATTCAATCTGTACTATGTATTTGATATGGGCAGCAATAACGGCCCTAAACTGGGACTTGCCGTTAATTATCTTGAATACCTTGGTACGGGTAAAATGTCTGCTGAATTACTGCAAAAAGAGTTTTACAAATTAGGTTGTACTTATGATATTATGGTTACTGCTGACCAGATGTATGTAACAATGGCCGGCTTGTCTGAAAACTTTGAAAAAGCGCTTAAGTTATTTGAAGAGTTTTTGGCTGATCCTAAAGCTGATAAAGCGGCTTTGGATAATATGATTGATGGTGTTTTAAAAGAACGTGCCGATGCGAAACTAAACAAAGGGATTATTCTGCGTAGCGCTTTGGTAAACTACGGTAAGTATGGTAAACAATCTCCTTTCACTAATATTATTTCGAATGAGCAGTTGAAGACTATTAAACCGGATGAGTTGGTTACGCTTCTAAAGAATATTTATTCTTATAAACACAAGGCGGTTTATTATGGCCCTGCAATTTCATCTCAGTTGATTGCTAACCTTAATGCTTATCACAAAATACCGACTTCGCTATTCGACTATCCGCCTGAAATCGATTTTCAGGAATTACCGACAACAGAAAACAAAATCTATTTCGTGAACTATGACATGGTTCAGGCTGAAATGGTACTACTGACTAAGTCAGTAACCTACGACCAGCAACTTGTTCCAACCGTGAATATGTTCAATCAATACTTTGGCGGAGATATGAGTTCTGTTGTGTTTCAGGAAATCAGAGAAAGTAAAGCTTTGGCTTATGCCGTAAGGTCAAACTATTCGCTGGCTCAGAAAAAAGGTAAGGGTAACTATATTGTAAGTTATATAGGAACACAAGCAGATAAACTACAGGAAGCTGCAACGGCAATGAATGATTTGCTGAATACACTTCCGGAATCAAATGTGTTATTTATTAACTCAAAAGGAGCTATTGAAAATGCTATTGAGAGTGAGCGTATCACTAAAGAAGATGTCATCTTCAATTATTTTAAAGCTCAGAAATTAGGACTTGACCATGATATCCGAAAAGATATCTATGAAAAAGTGAAATCGATGAAGTTTGAGGATATCAAGGCTTTTCAGGAAAAATATGTAAAAGGCCAACCACAAACAATATTACTGATCGGGTCAAAGGATAAATTAAACCTGAAAGAACTTGAGAAATTCGGTAAGGTACAGGAGTTAACTCTGAAGGAAATATTTGGTTATTAAGCACAGTGTGATATCTAAAGCCTTCTGCAGTAGCGGGGGGAGGCTTTTATGTTTTACCAGTGCGAAAGGTGTATAATATTAAAGGGAGCCATAAGCTCCCTTTAATGCCTTAACAACTATTTGATAAATATCCTTTTGATACAATTCTAGTTTTGTTTTTTGTGGTGACCTCCACCACCATGTCCGCCCCGGCCTCCGGAACCACGAGACTTACGCTCAGACTTCTGTGTTTGTAATTGCTGATATTGCTCATCAGTCAATACTGTTTTCAACTCAGTGTCTTTATTTGTTTCAATAGCATCAATCTTTGTTTTAGCTACTGTACGGTCGCCTTGGCTTTCAGTCAGTGCAGCATCTTTTTGCTCTGCATATTTCTGAACAATAGTTTTTACTTTTGCTTCCTGATCAGCTGTAAGCGCAAGACCTGTTTTCAATTTAGACATTTCCTTCTCTGCCATTTCAGCAGCTGTAGGTTTTTGCCGTTGTTGTTTCTTATTCTGAGCGTTTGTTGTTGTAATAGCAAAAAACAAGCCTGTAACGATTAACACGCTACTTAATGAGGATTTCAGTTTTGTGTTCATAAGATTAGTTTTTCTTCAAATATTAGAGTTTGAGACTAATTTTGAAAGTAAACTATATTGACGGGGCAATTGAATCGACAAATATCTTCAAAGCATAGATGAAGTCTTTGTATGGTGATTGATTTAATTTGTAAAACAATAGGAGGATTAAGGAACTATACCCCGTTCTTTTTCAGGTGCTTTGGTTTTAGACACTCTCTTGTTTTTTACATTATTACTTTCCTGGATTTTTTGCTGACGCTTACGTGCGTAGCGCTCATTGGCTTTCCGGTTCTTCTTGTTAGTATTAACAATTTCTTTAGATTGCTTCAGATTGAAATTGTCTTCTTTTTCTTCCTTATAAGGATTATGACTTGTTTTGCATGAGGCAAAGACGAGCAACACTATTATCATCCACACTTTCATTTCCAGCTCCTTTAGTTGCCATTATAAACGTAATAGGCATAAAAAAAGTGTCTTTTATTAAAAAGACACTTTTTTTATGCCAGATTTAATATCGATTAATAGAAACGGAATGATGTATCTGTTTTTCTGCGCACTTTGGTTTTGCTTGTATTCTGATTTTTTGCATTTAAATCTTCTTGAATTTTCTCCTGATTGCGTCTGGCTTTTTTATCGTTTTTAGCTTTATGAGTCTTTTGATGCTCAATGATTTGCTTAGACTGTTTTAAGTCAAAGCCATCCTCATGTTCTGCATGATAGAAGTTGTTGCGGTTTGCGCAAGAAACTATCAATAAGACAATAGGGAATAAAAATAATAATCGTTTCATGTGGTAATTATAATTTCAATTGACACTTTATACGTAAGTTCTCTTACTTGGCTGCACTTTTTTGATTAAATTAGCTTAATAATTAAAAATTATGGCAGAGACTCCTGTTCGGTACGACGAAGATAGTATAAAATCTCTAGACTGGAGAGAACATATCAGATTAAGGCCTGGTATGTATATCGGAAAGCTTGGTGACGGTGCGGCTTCTGATGATGGTATATATATTCTTGTAAAAGAGGTAACGGATAACTCTATCGATGAGCATACCATGGGTAATGGTAAGCAGATTGATATTAAGATTGCCGACCATAAAGTAGAAATACGTGATTACGGCCGCGGTATTCCGCTTGGTAAAGTAATTGACTGTGTATCTAAGATAAATACCGGTGGTAAATACGATAGCGGGGCCTTTCAGAAAACGGTAGGTTTGAACGGGGTTGGTACCAAAGCCGTTAACGCACTTTCGTCATATTTCAGGGTTCAGTCTTTCCGTGACGGCAGAACCAAAGTGGCGGAGTTTGAACGGGGTGTATTGGTGAAGGATCATCCTGAAGAAAACACCAATCAGAAAAACGGAACTCTTGTGACTTTTGTGCCGGACGACACCATCTTCAAGCATTATAAATTCATTCCTGAATATCTTGAAAATCAGATCTGGAATTATGCATATCTGAATGCCGGTCTGATAATCAATTATAACGGACAAAAGTTCTATTCTGAGCGTGGTTTATATGACTTGCTAAAGAGTAAAGTTGACGAAGAAACTATCCGTTACCCGTTGGTACACTTAAAAGGTACGGATTTAGACTTTGCATTTACGCACGGCAATCAATATGGTGAAGAGTATTATTCATTTGTTAACGGACAGTATACAACTCAGGGTGGTACGCACTTAGCAGCTTTTCGTGAAGCTTTTGTTAAAACTGTCCGTGAATTCTATAAAAAAGAATTTGATGCTTCTGATATCCGGGCTTCTATTGTTGCAGCTGTTAGTATCCGTGTACAAGAGCCTGTATTTGAAAGCCAGACTAAAACAAAGTTAGGCTCACAGTCGATGGGGCCGGAGGGGCCTACATTGAGAACATTTGTCAATGATTTTGTTAAAAAAGCGCTTGACGATTACCTGCATAAAAATCCTGGTGTGGCAGACGCGCTACTTAAGCGTATTCTGCAGTCGGAACGTGAGCGTAAAGATATTGCCGGAATTAAAAAACTGGCTAATGAACGTGCGAAGAAAGCCAATGTTCACAATAAAAAACTGCGTGACTGCCGTTTGCACCTGAATGAAGGAAAAGATGAAAAGAAATATGATACCATGCTTTTCATTACCGAAGGGGATTCTGCAAGCGGATCTATCACTAAGTCAAGAAAAGTAGAAACCCAGGCGGTATTCAGTTTGCGCGGTAAACCATTGAACTGTTTCGGGCTGACTAAGAAAATCGTGTATGAAAATGAAGAGTTCAACCTCCTTCAGCATGCCCTGAATATTGAAGATGGTTTAGACGACCTTCGTTACAATAAAATTGTGATTGCAACTGATGCCGATGTCGATGGTATGCACATCCGCTTGCTCATTATGACCTTCTTTTTGCAGTTCTTCCCTGATCTGGTTCGTAATGGTCACGTTTATATTCTTGAAACGCCTTTGTTTCGTGTAAGGAACAAGAAAGAAACAATCTATTGCTATTCAGACGAAGAAAGACAGCGTGCAATCCATAAATTAGGGTCAAAGCCGGAAATAACCCGATTTAAGGGGCTTGGAGAGATTTCTCCGGATGAATTTGGTGGATTTATTGGTGAAGATATTCGTTTAGATCCTATTATTCTCCAAAAAGATACACATATCAGCAAATTGCTCGATTATTATATGGGTAAAAATACCCCTGACCGTCAGGAATTCATTATTGGAAACCTGAGGATCGAGAAAGATGTAGTACATGAAACTGAGAAAGAAAAGGATGTCAGCGAAGAGTTGGTAGCTTAATAAAGAGAAAGGTCCTGCAGAATATTTGCAGGACCTTTCTCTTTATTAATGAACTTATTTTACGGCTTTCTTTTTACCCATCGCCTTTACAACGTTCAGGTTCTTGTCTTTGGCAAACTTAGTGTACTCTTCTGTTTCTTTACCATAAAGAGCTATTTTCCCATCCTCATTACTGTGGATTCCCCAACCGTAACGTTTGGTCAGAGGTGAACAACGAAAACATGGCTGTCCTTTTGAAAAGAAAAGCTCTCTGCTTTTATTGATTTCACTATCGGCAATATGTTTCCGCAGTGCGTGTGTACGAAATAAAACTTCGTCTGAAGTGTATTTGTAGGGATTTTTACTCAGTATATCAAACTGAATTTCGGCAATAGATTTTTCACCTGTTTTTTTACCGGACGGAATAATGCCGGAAGTGGCAGGGCAGCATTCAGCTGACTCAATAAAAGTGTTATAATAATTAGTGGTATGGGTTTTCATATGATTATGGCTTAGGTTTCATTTTTCTATAACAACATGTATGCCAATGCAACAATATGATATTCATATTGTTATCACATTTTCGTTTACGCATTAAAAAACTACTTCTGTCTGAATATTTATTGTAAATTCACTATTTAGTAGTATGATTTTTTTGAGCAAACGGAAAACACATGAAAATAAAATTCAAAAAAGATAGCAGGGGATTCCACAAAGTGGTGGTTGAGCGGGTAAACGACTACTTCGTATCTGAAAACAAATCTGACAAGGGTAATGGTTTTATGTATTTTAAAACATTATTCTTTTTAAGTCTTATTGTCGGATCTTATATTGGATTATTATTTGGTAAATATGATCTATGGGTCAATAACCTGTTATGGATCGTATTAGGATTGGCTTCTGTTTTTTTAGCTGTAAACTGTGGTCATGATGCTATTCATGGTGCTTATTCTTCTAAGAAATGGGTTAATGATTTAATGAGTAACTCCTATAATTTTTTAGGGGCAAATGCTTACATGTGGAGCATTACACATAATATTGTGCATCATACCTATACCAATATTGACGGAGCTGATGAGGATATTGAATCTGTTCCTTTTGCCCGCCTTTCTCCTTCTCAAAAATGGAGACCGATACAGAAGTATCAGCATATATGGCTTTTCTTTTTATATCCATTGGGGACATTGTCATGGGTGTTTAAAAAAGATTATGTTAAGTTTTTTCAGAAAGAGATAGGGAATTACAATAACAAAAATCATCCTCCGGTTCAATATTTTAAATTATTCTTTTTTAAAGCGCTTTACTATTTTGTATTTATAGCATTGCCGGTCATTATGATTGATATGCCGTGGTATGTTGTTTTTGGAGGATTTGTACTAGGCCATCTGGCCGAAGGACTGGCTATTGCAATTATATTCATGCTGGCACACGTAGTTGAAGAAGCGCATTTTTTAATGCCTGATGAAGAAGGGAATATGGAAAACAACTGGGCTATTCACCAAATGTATACTACCGTTGATTTTGGAAGAAACAGCGCCGTTACAAGCTTTTTTACAGGAGGACTGAATTTCCAGGTTGAACATCATTTATTTCCTAAAATATGTCATGTGCATTATCCTGCAATTTCTGAAATAGTAAAGGCCACAGCATTGGAATATGGTGTGCCTTATAATGATTGTCCGACTTTCTTTGATGCTCTAAAGTCTCACATCAGATTACTTAAAAAGCTGGGTAATAATACTTATGTGCAACCAAAGCATGTTATGGAGTTGGATAATGAACTGGTTGTTAGCGCTTAACTTTCGGATCGTTCTGTAAAAAAGGCCAATAACTTTATTGGCCTTTTTTATGATAAGTTGATGTATTGTCCATTCTTTCTCTACTCGTTTGAATTGTATTTGGTTTATGGTGTCCCGAATCTGCTTTTAAGTATTTGAGTCAGTTTTTGGATAATCAGAGTAAGAATATAGCCTAAAAGAAGTCCGGAAATAAAGCCCGAAATAGCTCCTATAGTCAAGGCTGTTTCTATTGACCACCAATGGAAGATATGGTTTAAAACTCCTGTTCCGACAGTTAATGTTGCTGTAGCAAAAAGCGTGGTTAAAGTCCAGACAAATACTTTAAACCCTTGAGTAAAAGATTGTTTGTTAATAGCAACCACTACTGAAATAGAAAGAAACCCTAGTGATAAAAGAGCAAAGAAAGCAATTATCAGAAAAATTGTAAGTACTATTCCTGCGCCGATACACAGAAAAATAAGTATTACCCCAAAAATCAACATAAAGAACAATCCGGGAGCAAAATCATTTTCGACATCATTCATCTCATTATTAGAGGAACCGGAAAAAGTATCTGATACTATTGATGATTGTACAGGATTATTGGCTGTCTGTGCCGGTAAATTGAGACAGATGAAAGAACTCAGGATAATTAACAGACAAGTCAGGTATTTCATGGAGTTAATACTTTTCATAAAAACCTGCTACAAATAATACGTTTTACCTTCTTCTGCTAACAGCGTATTTTCAAACTCTTTCTGAGCTTCTTCTAAAAGAGGTTCTGCTTCTTTGTAACGTGCCGAGAAATGACCGATAATCAGTTGCTTGACATTAGCTTCTTTGGCTATCTGTCCGGCTTCCAGGGCTGTGGTATGGTAAGTTTCTTTGGCTCTTAAGAAAAGTTCATCCAGAAAAGTAGCTTCATGGTAAAGCAGGTCAACGCCTTTTACAAGCGCTATTACTGTTTTGCTGTATTGTGTATCAGAACAATAAGCATAAGAGCGACATGCCTCAACAGGATAGGCCAATTCCTCATTTTTATAAAGAGTATTACCATTTTTGTCCAGCACATCCAAACCTCTTCTTAATCTTGCAATATCAGCCAGTGGGAATTTGGGTGGCAGTTTTTCTTTGATCAGTTTCTGGAATCGCGGTTTTTCTTTAAAAAGAAAGCCGCAACATGGTATGCGATGATCCAAAGGAATTGTTTCAACGCTAATAGCATCATTGTCCAGAATAACCGTATTTGTCTCGGTATTCAGCGTTTTGAATATTAATTCGTAATTGAGACGAGTGTCCGAATATTTGAACTGTGTGGTAATGATTTCGTCCAATCCGCGCGGACCATACAAGAACAAAGGTGTCTTGCGGTTGTTCAGGTGCATAGTAGACAAAAGCCCAACCAGACCCAGATAATGGTCTCCGTGCAGGTGACTGATAAATATATGATCTATTTGATGGTATTTGATTTCGAGACGCTTGAGCTGCATCTGAGTTCCTTCACCGCAATCTATCAGAAAGTGGTGTCTATTATATTGGAGGTATTGCGCAGAAGGATTGCGGAGTAAAGTTGGGGTCGCAGATCCCGACCCCAGTATTGTTATTTCAAAAGCCAAAGCTTACTCGATTTCAGCTTCGCCTTTCAGGCTGATTTCAATTTCATTCAGGAAAATTGCATCTACTGCCTCCTCATTGGTAGGAAGGATATTCAATACTGAATCCAATTGTGAAATTTTGATCATTTTCATTACATGTTCACTCACGTTACTCAGTACCAGCATACCGTTATCGTTGTTACAAAGACGGTTAGATACTAAAATTGAGCTTAAACCGGAAGAATCGATGTATTTCACTTTTGTTAAATCCAAAATGATGTTTCTAACGCCTTCGGCATTGAAAGTTACCATTTCGGTTTTCAATACAGGAGCAATTGTTGAATCCAGCTTTTCCTCTTCCAGTTGAATAAGGTTAAACTTTTCTTGTTTGTCTACAAGGTATTTCATAGTTGTATAAATCTTTTAGCTCGGAAAAACTTTGAGGAGAGTATGATTTTGGTCAATAGCTCTTCCGATAGTTAAAACTCTAAGCTTCCATAAAGTTGATCGCTTAGTAAAGTTAATCAAATAATTATTTTTTCAGAAAGGCTGTTACGTTACTTTCTATTCTTTGTAACACATTATCAATGTCAGATTTGACGAACTTTTCGCCTGTTACCTGCTCATATAATTCAATGTAGCGTTCAGTAATCATTTTCACAACTTCGTCAGTCATTTCCGGTACTTTTTGCCCGTCTTTGCCCTGAAACCCATTTTCTATTAACCACTGACGTACAAACTCTTTACTTAATTGCTTCTGTTTTTCGCCTTTCTGTTGGCGGTCCAGGTAGCCGTCTGCATAGAAATAACGTGATGAATCCGGTGTATTAATTTCATCAATTAAGTAGATTTTTCCGTCAAATTTTCCGAATTCATACTTAGTATCAACCAGTATAAGTCCTCTTTCTTTAGCAATTTGTGTGCCTTTTTCGAATAAAGCGTGTGTATATTTTTCCAGTTGTTCATAATCCTCCTTAGAAACCAATCCTTGCTTAAGGATTTCTTCTTTGGAAATATCCTCGTCATGTCCTTCTTTGGCTTTGGTAGTAGGAGTAATGATAGGGGCAGGAAGCTTGTCGTTTTCTTTCAAACCTTCAGGTAATGAAACCCCGCAAATAGTACGTTTACCTAAAGCATATTCGCGTGCCGCATGACCGGCAAGATAACCTCTTATAACCATTTCAACAGGGAAAGCGTCACATTGCAGGCCCACAGTTACATTGGCGTCAGGTGAAGCCAGTACCCAGTTAGGAACAATATCTTTCGTAGCAGCAAGAAACTTATAAGCAATTTGATTTAATACCTGTCCCTTGAACGGTATCGCTCTTGGTAATACCACGTCAAATGCAGAAATACGGTCTGAAGCGACCATCACCAGTTTATCTTCAACAAAGTAAACATCTCTTACTTTTCCCCTGTAGAAATCTTTTTGACCTTGAAATTTGAAGTTGGTTTCTTTAATCGCTTCCATTGATAAATGATAATATATGGCTGATGCCGTTAATTTTTTTATTTACTCTGATTCCTCGCACGAAAATACAAAGAATTATAAAATTTATTCCCTTTTCTGAAGAAGAAAAACGGGCTTCTGTTTAATTTATCCTACTTTTTATGGTAAAGTAACTTCTGTTAAATGGTTTGTTGCGCTAAAACGCAGACGCAATGGTTTCCCATCGCCCAGACCACCTTCGCAAGCTTTCCCTTTTTCCGTCATATAATAGTAAAAACGTTGTCCGCGCGGATAAACTTCAATCTGGTCAGGTTTTCCAAAAGTGGCCATTGTTACCTCTTCAGAGATGCCAATGAGAGAATCTTTGATCATTCTGAATCCTTCGATCATGTTTTTACGTTTGCTCTCGCAGCCTCTACGATCAGCTTTCCATGCCTGAGCATCAAAGTTTTTAAAGTGAAGAGTTTCCTTCTCGCAGGAACACATCAGGAATAAACAAGTAAATAATAACAGGTAATTAAGGCTTGTCTGTTTCATTGAGGGCAGTGAATTTTGTATTATTGTAACTACTGCGAAGATAGTTAATAAAAGTAGAATAAGAGGATGGCAGAACCGAAAATACTAATTAGTATATTAAGAGAAAGTCTTGGTGTTAATGCACGTTTGTTATCAATTCAAAACCTGCATGGAGGAAGTGTCAACCATGTAGTGCGTGTAGGTACAAACATGGGGGATTTTTGTTTGAAATTGAATAAAAAAGGTGAATATCCCGGCATGTTTGAGCAGGAGAGCCTGGGTTTGAAACAATTGTTTCATACAGAATCGATCAGGGTACCGGAAGTAATTTCACACGGTACTTTTGAACATTACCAGTACCTGTTGTTGGAATACCTTGATAAAGGAGTGAAGTTACCTACGTTTTGGGAGGATTTTGGGCGTGAACTTGCTATTCTCCATCAGCAAAAATCGGAATGTTTTGGTAATAAGCATGATAATTATATCGGTTCTTTGCCACAATCAAATGCCAGCAAAACAGACTGGACAGAGTTTTTTATAACCGAAAGGATAGAAAAACAATTACAAATATCGAGTCATAAATCACTGAAAGATAGTTTGTTGAGTTTTGATAAATTATTCAATTGTTTAACTGATATTTTTCCTGATGCGGAGCCGTCTCTGCTACACGGCGATTTATGGAAAGGGAATTTTGTAATTGGTCCTGACGGCAGAGCTGCGTTGGTTGATCCGGCTGTTTATTATGGCCACCCGGAAATGGAGCTGGCATTTACAGTGCTTTTTGGAGGTTTTGACAAACACTTTTATAAGGCATACACTGAAATAATTCCTGAGTATAAAGATTTCGAGAAACGGGCAGATATTTACAATTTATACCCTTTACTTGTTCATATGAATCTGTTTGGAAAAAATTACCTGGGACAGATTAATTCTATTTTAAGTAAGTATCAATGATACAATCAAAATTACCTGCTGCAGGAACCACCATTTTTACTGTCATGTCAAAACTTGCAGCTGAGCATCAGGCGCTCAATCTGGCACAAGGTTTTCCAGGATTCAACTGTAATGAGCGTTTAATAGAACTTGCTTATAAATACATGAAGCAGGGGATGAATCAGTATGCACCTATGGCCGGCGTTGTTGCATTACGTGAGCGCTTATCCGAAAAGACTTTAGAATTATATAATCATTATTATAATCCTGAATCAGAAATCACCATTACTGCCGGCGCTACGGAGGCAGTATATACGGCCATTACTTCAATCATAAATCCGGGAGATGAAGTAATACTTTTTGAACCCGCTTTTGATATTTATAAACCTGCTATTCTGCTGAGCGGGGGCAGGCCTGTTACCATTAAGCTTTCTTTGCCAGATTATCAGATTAATTGGGAAGAGGTTAAGAAAAAGATCAATTCAAAAACAAAGCTGATCATCATTAATTCGCCTCATAATCCGACCGGCGCTGTGATTTCGGCTGAAGATATCGAAGAATTGAAAACCATTGTAAGAGATACAGCTATTCTGATTCTGAGTGATGAAGTTTATGAACATATAATCTTTGACGATAAAAAACACGAGAGTCTGATAAATCATAAAGATCTAATAAACAAAACATTAGTAGCAGGTTCTTTAGGTAAAACTTTCCATGTAACAGGATGGCGCATTGGCTATTGCCCGGCACCACCATCACTGACAGCAGAGTTCAGAAAAGTACATCAATCTGCTATTTTTGCAGCTAATACACCAATGCAATATGCCATTGCAGAGTTTCTGGAAGATAAAAGCCAGTACCTTGATCTGCCTTCTTTTTTTCAAAATAAAAGAGATCTGTTTCTGAAGTTCCTGAAAGGCTCTAAGTGGGAAGTTGTACCATCGCACGGAACCTATTTTCAACTGCTTTCCTATAAAAATATTTCCAGAGAAAAAGATACAGACCTTGCTGTCAGGTTAACGAAAGAACTAGGTGTAGCTTCTATACCTGTTTCAGTTTTCTATGACGATCAGCAGGATGATAAAATATTACGTTTTTGTTTTGCCAAAGACGATGACATTCTTGAACAGGCCGCAGAGAAATTATGGAAGATTTAAAAATCACATTGGTACAAACGGCTCTTCATTGGGAAGATAAAGCAGGAAACCTTGCAGATCTTGAAGAGAAATTATGGACAATACCTCCCTCGGATCTGATCATACTTCCTGAGATGTTTACAACGGGCTTTTCCAATGATGCGGAAAAGCTAGCCGAACCGAACAATCTTACTACCTGGAAATGGATGAAACAGATAGCAATGCAGAAGAATGCTGTTGTTGTGGGCAGTTATATTGCCAAAGAAAATGCACAATACTTTAATCGTCTGGTATGGATGCAGCCTGATGGTCAGGCTGATTACTACGATAAGCGCCATTTGTTCAGAACGGCTCATGAGCATGATGTGTATACTGCAGGTACAAAAAAGCTGATTAAGGAATTGAAAGGGTGGCGCATTTGCCCTTTAATCTGTTATGATCTGAGGTTTCCGGTATGGTCAAGGCAAAATGATATTGAAGAATATGACCTTTTGCTCTATGTGGCTAACTGGCCTGAAAAACGTCGTTTAGCCTGGAATAGCCTTTTGCCTGCAAGAGCTATAGAAAACCTTGCTTATGTAGCCGGAGTGAATAGGGTAGGCCGCGACGGCAAAGGTTTAAGTTACAGTGGTGACAGTGCTGTTTATAATTTCAAAGGAGAACAGGTATTGCATGTGGCTTATGAAGAAGGTATTCATACCATTCAGTTAAGCGGCCGTGATTTATTAAACTTCAGGAAAGAATTTGCTTTTCATCTGGACAGAGACCTTTTTACAATTTCTTCCTGATAAGTTTCTTCATATTTAACTAAGACAATCAAGAAACATTATACTATTTGTAACGAAATTCTTTGAGAATTTAGA
>CAZNHL010000032.1:10939-12705 GCA_964572965.1 uncultured Bifidobacteriaceae bacterium | reverse complement strand
ATTATTGAGATAATAATTCCCGATAAGGCAAAAAATTGGTCGTATTTTTTTATCGAACTATAGAATAACTTATAAAAAATATAGGAATATGAATATATTTGTTGTTGGTATAAAAGGAGATTGTGAATGAAGATTACAAGGAGAGTTTTAGGTTTATTTACTGGGTTCATGTCAATTTCAGGTGTTTTATATGCTCAAAACCCTGGTGTTAGTATTGCAACTTTTAAAAATGATGCAACCGGTGCTTACAATATTATCCACGATGATTTCGGTGATTATGCAGTAATAGGTATCAATGATTATGTTGATACTATGACTTTTAATAGAAATATTAAAATTACTTTTGGAGCCATTACATCATCCTGCGAAGGTAATCCGGGAATGTATGCCAAAGCGAAGGTTATGATCAATGAACATAACCATGAAATTATAAACCATTCACATACTCACTCATGCGCACTTGCAAGTAGTTCTTGTGGAGGTACAGGTTCAAGTTATCAATGGGGCGAAGCCGGTAATTCAGCTAAACTTGACATTGAAGTAAACAAGTCTACACAATCAATATTTAATAATACTGGTGTACAACCACGTTTTTTCATTTATCCTTATGACCAGTTTACAAGTATTGCCAATGCCCGTCTTGAGTCTTTGGGTTATATAGGTGCTCGTACCGGTGCTTACAATGCAGCTTCTGCAAACACGCTTGCCCCGAGTGCAACAGGCTTTTTTCAAACACCGTTGGTTGTTGATGCTTCAGATAACGGGAGTGGGATGGTTATTGCAAAAAACCTGAATTATTGGGTTGACCAGGCTATTAACAATAAGCAATGGGTAAACAGAGAGCTCCATAATGTGGGTAATTCAGGATGGGGGAGTGTTGATGTGGCCACTTATAGAAACCACCTGAATTATGTAAAGCAAAAAATGGATGCAGGCCAGTTATGGGTTGGCACTATTTCAGAAATGCTGACATACCAGATGCAAAAACAGAAGTATACGCCAAGTTCAGTTTATACAAGTGCCAATAAAACAATTACTGTAAACTGGAATACACCAACTTTTAATGTTGAGCAATATCTTCAGCCTCTGAAATATAAGTCACCTATTACTTTAAAAGTAGATGTTTCTAATGCTGCTCATGCAGGAAATTATAATATATCGCAGAATGGCATTGCAGTTACTGACTTTAAAAAAGTCGGAACAAATCTATTGATCAACGTTTATCCTCATTCGGGACCTGTTCAGATCAAAATCGTTGACTGTGCAACATTGTGTATTGCTACACAGCCATCAAGTACTACTGTTACAGAAGGGACCTTGTTAACATTAACTGCCCAGGCTTCAGCTCCTTCTGGTGCTATAACTTATCAGTGGTATAAAAACAATTTTATTTTAAATGATCAGACAGGCGCTACGTTATCTATAGCTGCAGCTACATTGGCTGATGCAGGAAATTATAAAGTAGTAATTACAAATGGCGCTAATTCGCTAACATCATCTATTGCTGTTGTTACAATTATAGAAAACCCTTGTTTGCGTCTTTGTATCAGCAGCCAGCCTGCTAATACAAGTGTAAATATTGGAACTGCTGCTACCTTTTCTGTAAACACACAGGGAATTCAGCCTGTAACTTATCAGTGGTATAAAGACAATGTGCCTATGAGCGGTCAGACAAATGCAACGTTAACTATTGCTGCTACTACAGCCGGTGACGCGGCTACATATAAAGTTGTAGTTACAAACTCTTCGGGCAGTGTAACATCTTC
>CAZNHL010000032.1:2464-10929 GCA_964572965.1 uncultured Bifidobacteriaceae bacterium | reverse complement strand
CCAATGCTGCATTGACACTATATAATCAGACCCCATATAGTGGTACCCCTATAGCAATTCCAGGAAAAATTGAAGCAGAGCACTTTGATAATGGAGGCCAGAATATAGCTTATTATGATAATACCCCGGGAAGTCAATTTCCTGGCGTCACATTCAGAAATGATACTGATGTAGATATAAATGTATGTACAGATGGAGGTCCCGGATATAATATCGGTTATTTTGCGAGTGGCGAGTGGCTTGAATATACGGTCAATGTAGCTGCAACAGCAAATTACAATTTCATTTTCAGGACAGCTTCTGTAAATGACGGTCAGCCAAACGGTACTATTAAACTGGATTTGGACGGACAAACAGTATTGGCTTCTCAGTCTGTAGTTTTTACCGGAAACTGGACTACTTACAGCAATGTAACAGCTTCAAATGTACCATTAACTGCAGGTGTACACACATTAAGGCTTACAGCTGTTAACGGTAATTTTGATCTTAACTACATTCAGGTTAATGCAAGTTCATTGTTATTGCCAACAATTACTTTTAATGATATTAATAAAACCTATGGCGATGGTACTTTCACCGCTAATGCTACCTCAAATTCAGGAGGAGCAATTACGTACTCAGCAACTGGAACAGGCGCAACTGTTTCACCAAACGGTCTGGTTACTATTACAGGAGCAGGAACTGTTACTATAACTGCTTCACAAGCTGCTAATGGATCATTTAGTGGTTCAAGTACTACTTCAACTCTTACAATTGCTAAAAAAGAACTGCAGGTTGTTGCTGATGATAAAGAAAGAAGCTTCAATACTGCTAATCCGGCATTTACAGTGAAGTATAATGGTTTTGCCGGCACTGACAATACTACCAGTCTCACAACACTGGCTACGGCAACTACAACTGCCACAATAAGTAGTCCGGCCGGTAATTACAACATTGTTCCGTCAGGTGCAGTAGCAGACAATTATACGTTTAGTTATTTCAATGGTAATTTAAAAATAACCCCGGTTACACCCACAATTACTTTTGCAAATATCAGTAAGACATATGGAGATGCAGTGTTTAATCTAACATCAGCATCTGCTTCTTCCGGTACTATTACGTATACTGCAACAGGCACAGGAGCAACTGTTACACAGGCAGGCTTAGTGACAATTACAGGAGCAGGTACAGTAACAATAACGGCAACACAAGCAGCTTCCGGGTCTTATAACTCTGCTACAGTTTCAGCTACATTGTCAATTGCTAAGAAAGGATTAGTGATAACTGCTGATAATAAATCCAAGACATTTAATACTGTAAATCCGACTCTGACAGTTTCTTATTCAGGATTTGTTGGGGCCGATAATGATGCAAGTTTAACAATAAAGCCAACTGTTAGCACTGTAGCAGTTACTTCAAGCCCGGCAGGACTTTACGACATTACTGTTAGCGGTGGTACTTCGGCCAATTATACTTTTACATATGTAAAAGGACGATTGACAATCAATCCTGCTGCGCCAACAATTACATTTGCAAATATTAATAAGATTTATGGTGAGCCGGCATTTAATGTTACTGCAACCTCTAATTCCGCCGGTACAATTACGTATTCAGTATCGGGTACCGGAGTTACTGTTTCATCTTCAGGTTTAGTAACAATTACAGGGGTGGGGAGTGCCACCATCACAGCTACACAGGCAGCAAATGGTTCTTATAGTGCAGGATCCAAAACAGCTACCATTACCATAGGAGCAGCTCCTATAAACGGAACAATAACCTTTAGTAATGCTTCAAGTGGTGTCAAAGGCTCCGTAATTAACTTAATAGTTAATTCACCGTCAGCAGGCACTGTTACTTATACTGTAGTTAATAACAGCGGCAGCGCAACAGTGGCAGGTAACCAATTAACACTTGTAAATGCCGGTACTGTTACTGTAACGGCTAATATTGCAGCAAATGGAAATTATGCTGCAGGTTCTGCAACACAAGTGATTACCATTACAAATCCGGTATTGGGTAATCCTGTAGTGGCCCTTACAAATCCTTTACCTGGTTCAACTTATGAGGTTAACAGCCAGATTACCCTTATTGCATCTTTCAGTACTCCGAATGATGATGCAACTATAACAAGTTTGGTATATACAATAACTAATACTGACAATAATCAGAGTGTAACGGTAAATGGAATTGCTCCGAATTATTCCGGAATATGGACTCCGAATACTATTGGTAATTACATTGTGACAGCTTCCGTTACTGACAGTAAAGGTGCTGGCGGAACATCTGGAGTCAATTCAATTACTGTAACTCAAACTACAGGTATTGATGATTTTAGTTTCGTTTCTGAATTCAATCTTTATCCGGTGCCTGCAGCAGATGAACTTAATTTAGGATTTACTTTACTTAAGGCTTCAAAGGTTAAAATTGATTTAGTAGACATTGAGTCTGGTAGCATTGTAGTTTCAGGTATTGATCAGGAATTTGCAATTGGTTCGCATGAATTATCTATACCAGTAAAGCATTTAGCTAACGGTATTTACCTTGCGAAAATTTATACAAATAATCATATGCATGTTAAAAAGGTTACAGTACTGAATTAACGTTTGTTTCACTTTTAAAAATAATAACCTTAAATATTCTATTATCTGTGAGCCCTGGATTTATCCAGGGCTTTTATTTTAATGACAATAACCCTTTTGGTTTATAATTATTATTATGTTAAATAGAATTTTCTGAAAGTCTATATATCCTTCCTCATTATATAATCATTCATCCAGTATGGTCCAATCGGAATATCTACTTCCGCTACAATATTGAACCCACTCTTTTCATAGAATGATTTTACAGGATTGTAACGGTTCACATTAAGCTCCAGGGTTTTTATATTTCCAAGACTTCCGATTTCACAAATTCTTTCAATTAAAGCGCGCCCGTAGCCGCGGCCATGTTTCTCTGGATTCACATATAGCTTATCAATTTTCAAAACTTTTTCATTCTTTAAACTGTAAGCGGCAAATCCTTCGGCAATATTGTTTTCATAAAGCAATAGAAATTGGCTGAACTTGGTTTCCATTTGAGATTTCAGTATTTCTATAGAATACAAATTGTTTAACATATACCCGATCTGGTCAGCGCTTAATTATCAACAAAAGCCCTATCGTGAGAAAATTGATCTGTATGCCACCGGCCATATTTTGAAAGCTAATTTCCTGATAAGCTCCAACTCGTCTATTGTAGCATCCTTTATCTTATAATTTCTATTTAACATAATGTAGTAATTTGGCTTCTTTTAAAATAGGATATCAGTTAATTGCTCTGTTATCTCCCTCTTCAATTGCGATATATGAAAAATACCTGCATATTTGGATAAATTCTAGATATTTCATGATTCTCCATTTTATTCTTTGGGATTTTGGTCCTACTCTCTTTAAAATAGGTTCGTTTGCTGCACGCTGGTACGGTTTGTTTTTTGCATTAGGTTTTCTTATTGGTCAGCAGGTCATAATGAAAATTTATAAGCAGGAAGGGAAAAACCCTCAACTTGTTGAAACATTGACAGTTTACATGGTGCTTGCAACAATCATTGGTGCACGTTTAGGCCATTGTCTGTTTTATGAGCCTGAATGGTATCTGGCCCACCCTATCGAGATTCTTAAAATATGGGAAGGTGGATTGGCCAGTCACGGCGCTACAGTAGGTATTTTAACTGCTATTTATTTCTATTCAAAAAAATACCCGGATCAGGGTTATTTGTGGTTGCTTGATCGCCTTGTGATTGTTATTGCAATAGCCGGTTGCTGCATACGTCTTGGTAACCTGATGAATTCAGAAATTATCGGAAAGTACTCTGATAAGCCTTTTGCTTTCCTTTTTGTGGAAGGAACAGCTACAGATATGAAAGAAAAATATGCTGATTATATAGATGAAATCAGCTATACAGACCTAAAAAGGGATACACTAGTTGCAAATAAACATTTCGAACGAGTGGATATGACTATCTTGCTGCGGGCAGGAATGGAACAGACAGCGGCTCACAATTTAGTAAATCAGGAACTTCGTAAGTATATAGAATTGCATAACGACCCTAATGACAAATCAAGTGAAGTAAATCTGGTATTATTACCGGAAGCAGCAAAACTTGAAAGCATAAATAATCAGTATAAAGTAACGTTAAAAACATTAGCTGTTCCAAGGCACCCTTCACAATTGTATGAAGCAATATCCTGCTTAATACTTTTTGGCTTATTATTATGGATTTACAGCTTTAAACAAGCTGCTACGCCAAATGGTCTCCTTCTTGGTATCTTCATGGTTTTCTGTTTTGGCTTACGCTTTTTATACGAATTCTTAAAAGAGAATCAGGTAGCCTTCGAGGATGACTTAAGCTTTAATATGGGGCAATTATTAAGTATACCACTTATTCTTTGTGGTCTTTATTTGATTTTTAATGCCCTTAAAAAAGAAAAAACAGTTTAGTTACCTTTAATTCATAAAATCCCGCGATGAAGGTAAAAATCATCGCGGGATTTTTCCTTTTTACCAATGTCGATTATTTAGAGTCCTTTGTCGATTCCAGCCATTAGTAAATAGTTTTCAATACCAATCCTGACAAATAAAAATTATATTTATTTGTCTTAAAAGCAATTTTTTAAGAGTTAAATAAATGCATAATGGCAAAATTAAAATTCCCCCTTATTTTATTAGCTATAGTTGCAGTATTGGCGGTTGTGAAGATTTTTTATCTGACACCAAAAGATACTAAAGCTGGTCCCGGTAAAGGCCCTGCTCCTGTTGCTCCGGTGTCGATATATGTTGTAAAGTCTGAGATTCTGGATAATAAAGTATATTCTTCAGGCACAATCAGTGCGAACGAGGAAGTAGAATTACATCCTGAAGTTTCAGGAAAAATTGTTCATCTGAATATTCAGGAAGGTAAACATGTGAGAAAAGGCGAATTATTACTGAAGATCAATGATGCAGATTTACAGGCACAGCTCAGAAAGTTAGAGTTGCAGATTAAACTGGCGCAGGAACGTGAACAACGTCAGAAAAAACTGCTTGAAATAAATGGTGTCAGTCAGGAGGACTATGATATCGCTATGAACCAGTTAGGAACAATTTATGCCGATGTTGATTTTACTAAGGCACAAATTGATAAAACAGAAATAAGAGCACCTTTTGATGGTGTAATCGGCTTAAGAAAAATCAGTAACGGGGCTTATGTAACTCCTTTAAATGTTATTGCTACCGTACAGCAAATCAGGCCTATAAAGATTGACTTCTCTGTGCCGGAACGCTACTCTGATAAGATAAAAACTGGTGATCAGATCCGTTTTACTATTCAGGGTTTGGGCGAAACTTTTATAGGAAAAATATATGCCATTGACCCAAAGGTTGATTTGTCAACACGAACAGTACAACTAAGGGCATTGTGTAACAATCAGGGTGAAAAAATCTTCCCGGGCTCATTTGCCAGGGTTGAATTGATTCTGGCAAGTATGCCAAATGCTATTTTGGTACCTACCCAATCTGTTGTACCTATTTTAAAAGGACAAAAAGTATTTGTGTTTAAAAACGGAGAAGCTGTTGAGCAAATAGTCGAAACCGGTATCAGGACAGATTCTCAGATAGAAATTACTAAAGGCATTTCGCCGGGTGATTCAGTTATCACTACAGGGATTATGTCAATCAAACAAGGAACAAAAGTAAGGCTTAAGTAAAATTTTAATTATCAGGAAATTATATGGCAAGTCTTTCTACTATAAGTGTTCAGCGACCGGTACTTGCATTGGTAATGAACATTGTTATTATGCTGTTTGGGGCCATTGGCTTTAAATACCTTGGAGTAAGGGAATATCCTGCTATAGACCCTCCTATTATTACTGTACGTACGGCCTATACAGGAGCCAATGCCGAAATTATTGAATCTCAGATTACAGAACCACTTGAGCAGGCCTTAAATGGTATTGAAGGTGTCAGGTTGATTACTTCATCCAGTAATCAGGGATCGAGCAGTATTACTGTTGAATTCAATCTTGGGGCAAACCTTGAAGCTGCGGCAAATGATGTACGAGATAAAGTATCACAGGCAGTGCGTCTCCTTCCCAAAGATATAGACGCCTTACCTGTTGTTTCTAAAGCAGATGCCAATTCGGATGCTATTCTGGCTATTACAGTGCAAAGCGATACTAAAAATCGGTTAGATGTTTCTGATTATGCGGAACATGTGATTGGTGAGCGTATTCAGACAATTCCCGGGGTAAGTACTATTCAGATATGGGGACAAATGAAATATGCAATGCGTATCTCTATGGATCCTGTACGTATGACGGCTTTTGGAATAACTCCTCTGGATATTAAATTGGCACTTGACAGAGAGAATGTTGAATTGCCCGGAGGTAAAATTGAAGGGAATACTACAGAATTAACAATAAGAACTCTTGGCCGCCTGACTAATGAAGACGATTTTAATAACCTGATTATTAAGACTGATGGCAACAGAATCGTAAAGCTGCTGGACATTGGCATAGCAAAAACTGGTCCTGAAAACGAAAACACTGTCATGAGGCAATCCGGCGTACCAATGGTTGGCGTAGCAGTAGTTCCGCAACCCGGAGCCAATTACCTTGATATTGCTGAAGAGTTTTACAAGCGTGTAAAGCAAATAGAAAAAACATTACCTAAGGATTATAAAATTGATTATGCACTTGACAATACCAAGTTTATCAAGCAATCAGTTGAAGAAGTAGAAGAAACCTTATTAATAGCCATTGTTCTGGTTGTTATTATTATTTACTTATTTTTCCGCGACTGGCTCATTGCTTTCCGCCCTTTGATAGATATTCCTGTATCGCTGATTGGTGCTTTCTTTATTATGTACATGATGGACTTTTCCATCAATGTATTAACACTTCTGGCAATCGTGCTTGCTACTGGTCTGGTAGTAGATGATGGGATTGTAGTCACAGAAAACATCTATAAGAAAATTGAAGGTGGCATGGAGCCAAAACAGGCTGCTATTGAAGGTTCTAATGAGATTTTCTTTGCTGTAATTGCTACCTCGATCACATTAGCAGCTGTATTTATGCCTGTAATTTTCCTTGAGGGGTTCGTAGGACGGCTCTTTCGGGAATTTGGTGTGGTCATTGCCGGAGCTGTATTGATTTCGGCTTTTGTATCGCTTACCCTCACTCCTATGCTCAATGCTTATCTGGTAAGCAAAGATCCTCATAAAAAAAGTCGCTTTTATGTATGGTCAGAGCCATTCTTTGAAAATATGGTAAGCTCTTATGGAAGTAGCCTGACAAACTTCCTGAAAAACCGCTGGTGGTCTATTGTTATTCTCTTTTCAGCTTTGGGTCTGATTATATTTATTTGGTTTCAACTACCATCAGAATTAGCGCCACAGGAAGACAGAAGTATGTTGCGCTTAACAATGACTACCCCTGAGGGTTCTTCTTTCGAATATACCGATGCATTTATAAGTGATGTAATAACGTTTATAAATGATTCTGTGCCTGAAAAAGAAATTGCAATTGCCATTACGGCTCCAAGCTTTTCAGGTTCAGGTGCGGTAAACTCCGGTTTTGGGCGTATCCGTTTATCAGAGCCTAACGACAGAAAAAGGTCTCAAAATGATGTTGCCAACTATATTTCCAGAATGACTAAGAATTTTCCTGAAGGAAAGGTTTTTGTTATTCAGCAACAAACAATTTCTACAGGTGGCCGTCAGGGTCTTCCTGTTCAGTATGTTATACAGAATTCAGATTTTGAAAAACTGAAAGAACACTTACCCAAATTTATGGATGAAGTGGCAAAGGATCCCACTTTTCAGGGAACTGACGTAGACCTTAAATTTAATAAACCAGAGCTATACGTATCTATTGATCGGGATAAGGCAAAATCATTGGGGGTTGCCGCTGTTGATATTGCACAAACATTGCAAATGGCTTTGAGCGGACAGCGCTTTGGTTATTATACCATTGACGACAGGCAATTTCAGATAATGGGCCAGGTTGACAGAGCTAACCGTGATGAACCTTTAGATTTGAAATCTATTTATGTAAAATCAAATGCAGGTCAATTGATTCAGTTGGATAATCTTGTAAAAATAGAAGAGAAAAGCAGTCCGCCACAATTATACCACTTTAACCGCTCCCCTTCCGCTACAGTATCGGCAGGTTTAGCTCCAGGTAAAACTATTGGTGACGGCATTAAGGCAATGGACAAAATAAAAGCTAAACTTCTCACTGACGAAAGTTTTTCTACAGCCCTTTCCGGATCATCAAGAGATTATGCGGAAAGTTCTTCAAATATTATGTTTGCCTTCTTATTGGCCTTATTACTTATTTATCTGGTATTAGCAGCACAATTTGAGAGTTTTGTAGATCCGTTTATTATCATGATTACAGTACCTTTAGCTTTAGCAGGAGCGCTGTTGTCATTATGGTATTTCAATCAGACAATGAATATTTTCAGTCAGATTG
>CAZNHL010000032.1:0-2454 GCA_964572965.1 uncultured Bifidobacteriaceae bacterium | reverse complement strand
GATTGGTATTATCATGCTGATTGGTCTGGTAACCAAAAACGGCATCTTAATTGTTGAATTTGCCAATCAATTAAAAGAACAGGGCCATACAGTACGCAAAGCCATTGTTTTAGCAGCGGAAGGCCGCCTTCGCCCTATTTTGATGACAAGTTTGGCAACGGCTTTAGGTGCCTTGCCAATTGCTCTTGCTTTGGGTGCAGGAGCCAAAAGCCGTATGGGCATGGGGATTGTTATTGTCGGAGGTTTATTATTTTCTCTGGCACTGACACTTTTCGTAATCCCGGCCATTTATACTTATTTATCAAGAGAACACAAACAAGATCCCCTTCATGAAAAAGAAAACCTCACACAAAGCGAAGTTTAGTAGCGAATTATGAATTAACTGTTTATGAAAAGGATTTTAGTATCAATTACATTACTGTATTTTTTAACTTCCGGCAATCTGTTTGCACAGGACGTTTTAACATTAGAACAGGCAATTGACATTATCATGAGGAACAATTATGATGTAGTCATTTCCAGAAACACAGCGGCCATTGCTGATAATGATTATACCATGGGCAACGCAGGTATGCTGCCGCAAGTGGGCCTCAATGCAAGCGGTAACGGGTCAAGTACAAGCTTTCGGCAGGAATATGATCCCTCAACCAATCGTGCGCCTGTGTCACAATCCGATGTATTTGGCACTTCTATTAATGCCGGTTTAGCTTTTAGCTGGACTTTATTTGACGGTGGAAAAATGTTTGTCACATACAATAAACTGGGACAAATAAAACAAGCCGGAGAATTAGGGATTAAATTGCAAATGGAAGCCACCATTGCTTCTGTTATTAACAATTACTACCAATTGGTAAGCCTGAAACAACAGATTCTTAATTTGCAGGCCGCTATTAAGATTAATGACGAACGTATCAAAATAGCAGAAACAAGACTGAATGTCGGCAATGGAAATAAAGTCGATTTGTTACAGGCAAAAATAGACAGGAATACGCAATACAGTGCTTTGATTACCCAGGAACAATCAATGATTTCTACCAAATCAAATATGAACCTGCTCCTTGCCCGCGATACAAACCTAGAGTTTGATGTCATAGATTCTATTAAACTCGACTACAACAAACAGTATAGTGAACTGGAAGCCAGTGTGATTAATCAGAACAGAACATTGAAACTGCAATCCTATAATTTATCAATAGCCAGTGCTGTTGTTAAGGAAACCAGGTCGCTTTATTCACCTAGATTTGGTTTGACTGCCAATTATAACCTTTCACAAAATACCAGTCAGGCAGGTATTACTACTTTAACAAGGAACCTGGGCCCTAATCTTGGGTTTACTGCTTCCTGGAATATTTATAATGGACTGAATACAAGGAGATTGGTTCAGAATGCTAAACTATCGCTTAATAGTCAGAAAATGATCTATGAGCGTACACGGCTTGAGACTCAGACTAATTTAAGACGTTCATACACAGCTTATCAAAATGCGATCAGGGTTGTAAAATATGCTGATGAGACTTTTGAATGGGCTAAAGAAAACGCGGTTATTGCTCTTGAACGTTTTCGCCTGGGCAACTCCACAGCGCTCGAAATACTGACGGCACAAAAGGCTTTTGAAGATGCCGGAGCTGGTTTAGTAATGGCCCGCTATCAGGCCAAAGTTGCAGAAACGGATCTGCTGAAACTCAATGGGGAATTAGTTAAATAATGCTAGTGTGTTTTAGTGCTTAGGTGTTAATGTATATCAGGTAAAAACATTAGCACCTAAACACCTTTTTATACCTTTCCAGTACCGAGCAGTACATCACATTTCCTCAACCTTTACAGTCATTTTATCCAATGCGCCAATAGCAGGCTCATTAATCGATCAGTGAGTTGGTGCGCGATTTTTAACCTCGGTAATTCGTCAGGAAATGCTTTCTATACTACCCCATTGTAGTTATTAAGATATAATTTCCCCAAAAAATGGAATTCAAAATCCTATAGAATCGTTTTATTAGTCTAATTGTAACGTATTATTGTTAATAATAAACTAATTTTACTATTAATTGGCGCACTCATTTATATCGTGAAAAAGTATCTGTTTATTTTAGTATTATTTTCTTCGAGTGTTAGTGCTCAAAAATCAATAGTCACAGAAATTGTTCCTTCAAAAACAGGAATACACAAAGACCACAGAGTCAGGACTTATTCTACAGAAATTGGAAGAAAGTATAATCTACCCGCCTATTATAATCACCCTGATTTTGGTGTTTTACCTGCCGATGCTCCTTTCGGCAAAAACCTGGTTGAAGACCTTAGCAAAAGAAAAGCTGATGAACGTTATTTCATTGACATAGATGCTCCTGTCTTTTTTTATATTCAAAAATCATCTAAGGCGATTAATTTTGTAAAAAATGACAATTATATCGCCATTGACCCCTTACTAAAAAGGACCTTTTCTGGTATTTATAAAGC
>CAZNHL010000031.1:24483-47140 GCA_964572965.1 uncultured Bifidobacteriaceae bacterium | reverse complement strand
ACGCGTGTATTGTCAAAAGAATTAGGTGCTAAACAAATCAGGGTAAACGCTATACTTCCGGGACCTACCCAGACAGAGGGTAATCCAATTGCCGGCACCGACATTGAAAAGTACATTGCCTCTAACACACCATTGGGACGAATAGGTCAGCCTTATGATATTTCGGGCTTAGCCGTATTTCTGGCCTCTGACCAGGCTTCATTCATTACAGGCCAAAAAATATGTGTATCTGGAGGTTTTGAGTAAAATCTAAAGTATGCCATATACAAAAGATTATGACTAATAATCACCAATGCTATTGAAACCAGAAAGTAACTCATAAAAACCTTGTTTAATAGCATTGGTGACATATCAAAAAAAATTGTAATTTGGTCCATGAAAACAGCTTTGACCTCTCTTCTTATTCTCCTTTTCTTTTCAGGGTTTTCACAGTCAAATAAAACTATAGACTTACGAAATGAGTTTGCCAAATATGGTGTAGACGGCTGTTTTGTATTGTACGATGAATCTAAAAATGAATTCTTAAGATACAATGTTGCCTATTGTGACAGCATGTATATGCCTGCTTCAACGTTCAAAATTCCTAATGCAGTAATTGCTCTGGAAGAAGGTGCTGTTAAGGATACTTTTCAGGTATTAAAATGGAACGGTGATAAATGGCCTGTTGACAATTGGAACAGGGATCAGACTTTGAGCTCCTCTATGAAATACTCTTGTGTATGGGTTTATTCTGGCTTTGCAAGGCAAATAGGTACTGAAAAATACAAAAAGTACCTGAGACAGTTCAATTATGGCAATCAGGATTTAAGCGGCCCGGCCGACCATTTCTGGTTAGCAAAACCTTTTGCCATCAGTGCCAATCAACAAGTTGCTTTTCTCCGTAAATTCTATCACAACAAACTGGGAGTATCGCGCAGGTCCATTGATATTGTAAAAGATATCATCATCATTGAAAAGGCAAAAAACTACACATGGAGCGGTAAAACCGGAAGCGGTGAAATAAGCGAGACAGAAGAAGTATTATGGCTGGCGGGTTATCTGGAAAGTAATAATAAAATATACTTTTATACACTAAACTTTAAAACGAGTGACCCTAACAGCAAAAGAAAAGCACGATATGACATTGCAAGAGATGTTTTCAAAACGCTTAAACTAATTGATTAACAACATATCATCCCCCCTATTATCAGTTCCGGACTTTTAAAGAATACAGGAATTCACTTTTGTTTTGTGATTTCAATCAATTTTTCTGACAAGCCGACTTGTTAGTTTTGCTATTGTAAAACTAATTTATATGCAGACTATTTGCCGGTTTTGTCTTTTTATCCAACTTTTTTCTCTGACAGGTTGTGCGCTGCTGATAAACGGAACCAGACAAAAAATAACAATTAACTCTTCACCACAGGGAGTGAGGGTTTCAATTGGGGAGCATGTTATTGGTGCTACTCCGTTTTCTTACAAACTTAATCCCAGATGGCAACGGGTTTTGACCTTTACGCTACCAGACTCTAGTCAGACAAGAACTACCTGTCTTGAAACCAAATACCAAATAGGCTGGATTATTGCTGATGCCCCCATAAGCACTTTCGGGATTAATATACCAATGGGAATTGATTTGCTTTCGGGTGCAGCTTTTCGTTTTAAACAAGATACAGTATTGATGGATTTCAGTAAAACATATATTCCTTATGTCAGTTACAGAGACTCAACAGATGCGGTAAAAGATAAAAAAAGGGATTCGCTGAAAGCTATTAATTCAGAGAGGAGATCCATTGCCAGAACTATCAATGATTCGATACGATACATGAAAATAGAGTTACAAAGATTAGAAGACTCTATAGCGTTGTTTGAGCATATTCTAAAAAGAGACATTACTGACTCTCAGATAAAACACATTACAGGTCTCCTGCCCAATATAGTTTCGTTGCAATGGACAGCGCTTTTTATTAAAAACATTGAACTGTCATATGAAAGAAGAGTAGCACCTGACGCATACATTGGCATAGCAGCAGGTTACAAACCGCGGGTTGCCAACCAGCCTTATTCAAACCACAATATATTTGATATTGATGGACCTACCAGAGAAAACATGCTGATGCCATTTTCTGAAAGCTATTATCTGGGTATAAATGTGAAGCAATTTGTATGGCATTCATTCTTCTATTGGGGAGTTGAGTTTTTCGGCAGGTTCACAAACTATGATCAAGCAGTAGTGAACTGGGAAGGTTTAAGCAATTATGGACGTGGACAAACTAAAATAACATCTGATTCACTAAAAGCCAATATCGTCAGTTATGGCTTCAAAATAGTACCCGGAGTCAGAAAAATCATCAATCTTAACCCTAACTTAGGTCTCGTATTTGATATTTATTGCGGTTTTAGTTTAAGAGTACGCCATGAGGATCTGTTCCATTATAAAATATCTGTTAAAAACGTCCAATCATATCCACCAAACCCAAAGCCGGAATTTAATAGGTCTGAGTATAATACGAATTATGATATTGCACCACAGCTCGGAGCCAAAATAGGGCTAATATTCTAATCCTTCAAATAAAAGACAAGAGGCTGACCTTTGGGTCAGCCTCTTGTCTTTTACAGAGTCCTTTAATTTAGTTTTTCTGATAAATGGTCATACCCAAACCGTCAAAATGATCTAAAACTTCTTCAGCAATACTCCCATTGAAGAAATAGTCAAATCCTTTACGGCCATGAGTTGGCATAATCAGCATATCTGCTTTAAAATCTTCCGCAAAATGCAGGATACCATCTTCCTTGCTTTTATCATTATAGAGCGTAAAGTCCCATGATTTTATTTTTGTTTTATTCATCATGTTATCAAGCAGTTTACTTACTTTTCTCGAAGTAATAAACGCATTGGGAGACGACACACACAGTAAATGAAGTTTTGCATTCAAAGCATTGATCAATGGTGCAAGGTTATTGAGTATATCACGGTGTTTTTTGTCAAAATCTGTTGTAAAAACAACTGATTGAATATCCAGCTTTTTGAGCGGTTTCTTAACTACTAAAACCGGACAAGCAGCTTGTTTGATCAATTCACGTGTGTTTTTACCAATCAGTTTTTCATCGGCATATCCGGCAATTTCCTTTGTGCCCATTACAATCAGGTCGGCATCCTGATCACCTATTTCTTCAGACAGCTTAGTAATACTGTTTTGTAACGAAATTTCGATACTTATTTTAAGACCCTTATACTTTGGCTTATTTCTGATACTCTCTAATTGTCCTTTGGCTTCAACTAAAACCTTATTGGAACCGGTTTCGTCCCTGAGAGATTTATAGGTGCTTTTAACCAAATCGGCAGATTTAATAATATTCATTAAAGTGATCGACCAACCCGTCACTTTACTTAATTCTACCGCTACGTCCAAGGCCCGTAAGGATGAATCGGAGAAATCTGTAGGAACTAATATTTTGCCCATAAAATTGATTTTAAAAATTCTTCATATTAAATGTCAACACCGATACTGGTGAGTGATTGACTACATCTGCTGTAACACTACCCGAAAAGAATGCTTCCAGACCTGTTTTACCATGGGTCGGCATTATAATCAAATCGGCATTTACTTCTTTAACATAGTAAAAAATCCCCTTTTCTTCAGAAAAATCATTTACAATAGCAAAATGAGCATTATGTATATGGTGCTCTGCCACAAATGCTTTTTTCAATTCATTAATCTTATCCGTTGAATGGAATTGCAAAGGAGAATTGACGTATAACAAATGTAATTCAGCTCCAAACAAAGCAACCATTTTTACAATTGCTTTGATAAGCTTAGGATTTTGAGCATCAAAATCCGTAGGAAAAACAACTTTATTCAGATAGCCTTCTAAATGGTCGTCTTTGACAACTAAAACCGGCACATGCGCTCTTTTTACTACTTTTCCTGTATTGGAGCCAATCAAAATCTCTTTAAACCCTGAAGCTCCTTTAGACCCCATAATTACAAGATCAATATCTCTATGTTCTGATATTACATTATCTATACCACTAAAACCGGATTCAAGATCCAGTTCAACCTTTACCTCTATATCAACTCCTGACCTCGCATATTTTGCTTTAATATCATTCAGATGTATTTCAGAATGTTTCATTTGCTGTTCAGGAATGATACTTTCCGGCGCTATTGCAATCATACCAGCATCACCCATCATATTTACCTGAGGATTAATCGGAGCTTCTACCACATGCAACAATAAAAGGCTTGCATTTGTTTTCTTCGCTATTTTCAACGCCACAGCCAGTGCATTTTCTGACTGCTGTGAAAAATCGACTGGGACTAATATCCTTTTCATAGATATATGGTTTAGTTAAAAATACCTGTCTAAGTTATACGATAAAAAATAATCAAAGCATGAGAAATGTCATCTTTAAAAATGATTACAGACCTTTAGGCTAAAAAAAGCAAGCAAACCCACTTTTAAGCAAAAAAATTAATACAGACTTAACAAAAAAACCTTTTAATAAAGTTTATACGGTACTAATAAATACTGGTTAGCCAATTCCTGATAGTCTGCCAGCTGTTTATTAACCCAGCCAATATCTTTGCCTAATTCATCTGCCATCAATTCAGCAACAGATTTAGCCATATCAATACTTGCTCTTGCATCCATAAATAAAATACGGAATCTTCTCGCAAGTATATCCTCTACTCTAATAGCCATTTCATTTCTGACAGCCCATATTACTTCTGCTTTTACAAAAGGATAATCCGTATGTAACTGCACTGCCAATGCAGGTTGTTCACTCATCAGTTTTCTTATAAGAACGGCATCCGATCCGTAAAAATGCAGCCAGTCTTTTTTATCAGTCTCTGCTGCACCATGAATAGGAAAGTTCTCTGTCCTGCATATGTTTTTCTTTAATCCTCCAGCCTCAACAGCTGTATTTATGGTATCTTCTGCCATCTTCCTGAAAGTAGTCCATTTGCCACCTGTAATAGTTACCAGGCCACCTTCTGACACTATCAATTTATGACTTCTTGAAATCTCCTTAGTACTTTTTCCTTCCTTTTGAGGACGGGCTAAAGGTCTCAAACCGCTGAATACAGACTTCACATCTTCCCGGGCAGGCCTCTTAGTCAGGTATCCGGTTAAAGTATTCAAAATAAAATCAATCTCCTCCTGCAACGGTTTGGGCTCCAGCTCTGTAACATCACGGAGCGTATCAGTAGTCCCGACAACAAGCTTGTCATGCCATGGCACAGCAAATAATACGCGCCCGTCACTGGTTTTAGGGATCATCAAAGCATAATCTGTTGGTAAAAATGACCTGTCCAACACAATATGTGTTCCCTGACTCGGCCTTACAGTATGTGCCGCTTTCGGGTTTTCCATTTGAAGAATTTCATCTACAAATACACCGGTAGCATTCACAATCACTTTTGCTGTTAAATGATAGACCTTTCCTGTTTCTATATCTTCGGCCACTAATTGGGTAGTTCTGCCCAAAGCATCTTTTGACAAGGCCTTAACTTTTATATAATTAATTACATGGCCGCCATTTTCAACACAAGTCTGTGCTACATTAATACCCAGTCGCGCATCGTCAAACTGGCCATCATGATAAACTACTCCTGCTTTAAGATTTTCCCTGATTAGTGTAGGTAAGAATTTGACTGTCTTGTCTCTACTGATTAACAAAGAACTGCCAAGACTTAATTTTCCGGCAAGAATATCATAAATCTTTAATCCAGTAATATAGAATAAGGATCTCCACCATGTAAAAGTCGGGATAATAAAAGATTGATTTTCTGTTAAATGAGGTGCATTTTTCAAAAGCAATCCCCTTTCGCGGAGTGCTTCCAGTACCAACTTTACATCACCCTGCTGCAGGTAACGCACGCCTCCATGCACCAGCTTGGTACTTCTGCTGGATGTCCCTTTCGTAAAGTCTGCCTGCTCCAGTAAAAGTACTTTATATCCTCTTATGGCTGCATCCATAGCAGAACCAAGTCCCGTTGCTCCGCCACCAATAATAATGATGTCCCAGTTCGTATTTCCCTGTTCCAGTAACTCTATACTTTTTTTACGATTCATGGCCTTAAATACGAAAGAAGAAAAATAAAGATTGAGTATCCGTTCATTGTACCTTACCTGATCCGTTTAATCAGGAATTATAATTTTTTCCATTAATCTCGCTGATAACGCAGGTTTTATTGCTTATTAAACTTTCAGGGTTTGAAGAACCGGAATTATAAATCCTGATCTGCGAAACTCTACATTATCTGAGGGAGAAAAACTTAAGAAGGTTCATAGAAACGCATAGGTATTAAATAAAGGTTATTGCCAGAAACCTGTTTTAAAAGAGATTAAATATTTTCTGTTCTGACACCTCAATCTACAACAATCTCCGTATAAGAGCCAAACCGATTCGAGATATGTTAGATTTTTTAAGACCACCCACTCCGGCAGACCGCGTTCCTAAGGACAAAGAAGATGCTACATACCAAAGGTTACGCCTACAGGTTTTTTGGGGTATTTTTATCGGTTATGCAGGCTACTACCTTGTCCGCAAGAATTTCAGCCTGGTTATGCCCGATCTGATAGCACAGGGCTATAGCAAAATGGATCTTGGTTTTGCATTATCGGGAGTTTCAATTGCATATGGTATTAGTAAATTCCTGATGGGTAATCTTTCAGACAGAAGTAACTCCCGTATTTTTATCAGTCTGGGCCTGCTGTTATCGGCACTTACAATGATCTTCATGGGAACGGTAAGCTGGGCTACCAGCTCTATAGCTGTCATGTTTACCTTATTGCTTATCAATGGCTGGTTTCAGGGTATGGGATGGCCTCCCAGCGGCCGTGTAATGGTTCATTGGTTTTCAATTAAAGAACGCGGCACAAAAATGTCTATCTGGAATGTGGCTCATAATATCGGCGGCGGGCTGGTCGGACCACTCGCAACTCTGGCAGTTATCCTCTTTGGAACCTGGCAAAGCAAGTTTTATCTTCCCGGTTTTGTGGCGCTATTTGTAGCTTTGCTGGCATATATTCTAGTGAGAGATACGCCTCAGTCTTGTGGCTTACCTCCTATTGAAGAGTATAAAAACGATTACTCCAATGAGTATAATGCTTCACAGGAGAAAGAACTTACAGCCAAAGAGATATTCCTGAATTATATTATCAATAATAAAGTGCTATGGTATATCGCCTTTGCCAATGCCTTTATCTATCTCGTGCGTTATGGCGTACTGGACTGGTCTCCTACTTACCTGAAAGAAATAAAAGGTTATTCTTTAGAGCAATCCGGCTGGGCTTACTTTGCTTATGAATATGCAGGGATTCCCGGAACATTGCTATGCGGATGGATTTCTGATAAAATTTTTAAAGGGAGAAGAGCACCTGCTACCATCATTTATATGCTTCTGGTTTTAGTAGCTGTATTAGTTTACTGGCAAAACCCTCCTGGCAATCCCTTAATCGACAACTTATCATTGATCAGCATTGGCTTCCTGATTTATGGCCCTGTGATGCTGATTGGGGTACATGCCTTAGATTTAGTACCTAAAAAAGCAGCAGGTACAGCAGCAGGCTTAACAGGTTTATTTGGCTACCTTGGCGGTGCTGTATTTGCAAATATTGCCATGGGTTATATAGTAGACCACTGGCAATGGGATGGCGGATTTATAGTACTTATTACTGCCTGTGTACTTTCCATTATTTTCATTTCAATGACATGGAAACACGAAACAGATACCTTAGGCAGCAGAAAAAAAGCGCTCTGACAAATGTCTGAGCGCTTTCTGAATATTTACCAAAATATTAATAACAGTTTATTTCTTGGGACATTTCTTACAACGCTTACCCTTTTTCTTATAACTCTTACAACAGTCTTTGCGAACAACATCACAAGAATTATCACTCTGATTTTCAAACAGATTAGTAAAAGGGCACAAACCACACGCCATAAGCTCTCTTATTTTATTCTCTACAAACATAATTCTTATTTAGAATAAATACAAATAAATATTAACACAAAAAAAAGTCCACCTCGTGAAAGGTGGACTTCTATCCTGTTATTTAAGTGTTACGCTGCGGTAGTCTCAGCAGATCTCTTAGCTAATTCGTCATTCAGCAAATAAAGCGCACTACTGTTATCTCCTATCATTTCAATTTTTTTCACTAAGGTCTTAATGCTTGCCTCTTCTTCTACCTGCTCAGTAATAAACCACTGGAAGAAAGCATGTGTGGCAAAATCTTTATCAGCCAACGCCTGCTCTACAATATTATAAATAGACTTAGTTACACTTTTTTCATGTTCTAAGGACAATTCAAATACCTGTTTGATTGATTGAAACTCCGTGCGGGGAGCATCTACTGTCTGCATTTTGATTACACCATCTACCTGATGAATATAATCGAATTGTTTCATGGCATGCATTTGCTCTTCCTGCGCCTGGATCCTGAAAAAATGGGCAAAGCCATTCAGATCACGGGACAAGAAGTAAGAACTCATTGAAAGATATAAATTGACTGAAAAAAGCTCTTTTGTAAACTGATCGTTTATCAGCTTCTCCATTTCTTTAGTAATCATATTAAAAAGGGTATTTTGAAGTTATCGCTTATTTAAGCTTAGGAATTCGAATTTTACTTTTTTTTTGTAGCCCCAACGTGGTTTATATTTACCATCATCATGTACAATATCCGGATGCAGCTGACCAATCTTTGGGTTTTGGTTTCTGCAGTACCAGGGCCTTCCTCTGAAATCACTAGATTCGTGCTTATGCATCATCTTAGTATGACAGTTTGGTATCGGGCATCTTTTTACTTTCAGATTAGAGCAGGAAGTTGTTGAAAAAAGTAAAAACAGCATCACCCCTGCCAAAAGAAACACTTTCTTGAGACTTAACAGAGATGAAATTGTATTTTTCTTACTTAACAACATTTGAACTATAAATTAAATAAATTTTATTCAAATAAACTTTAAAAAGTTATATTTGATGCTAATTAATTTTTAACAATCGCCTGTTTTCACCGTATTATTTCAATATGAAATACTCTTTATTAATAACATTATTTATAAGTTTTAGTGCGATAGCACAAAGCGACCTTATCAATCAGGCAAATAAAGCAATTGCCAACAAAGATTTAATTGCTGCAGAGCAGATTTGTGCGGAAGATTATTGGAATGCAAAAGAAAGCCCTAATGGCAAATTGCGGTTTCAGGAATTAATTAATGGTCAGTATAGTCTTAGTATAGAGAAAACTTTAGTCAATGACAGTCTTGCTATATATACGATCCTGAGCAGTAAAAATGGTAAGCTACAAGACGAACGCCTGTATTTTTACTTTGAATTAAGTAAAAACGGGTGGAAAATAGATGGTATTAATAACCTGGTGACTTTTCACCCTCAGTACCTTAAAGGCAGTGTAGAAGGTTATTTCCAACCGCATACTTTGCCTTCTTCACCAGAGTTAGAGATGCTTGGAAAACAGCTTTTAATGTCATCCAAAATCAACAATAAGGACATTTCATTTCAAGTAGAAAATACTCAGATTACTGCTGAAGAATTAAAACTGCTTGACAGCCTGCAGTTAAAACAGACTTATTATTCAGACAAATTAGGCATGGGTGTCATCGAATATCAATATAACAGTCCGGCAGGCCCTAAAAGCTTATCTCTCTATATGAAAAAACACCCGGTTAAGCGCAACAACTGGGAGGTTTACAATAAAGATTACTATCCCCCGACAATCAATATTTTCTTTTTGGACAAGAGTAAAAAGAAATAACCACAGTCAATTTACAGTAGTTATAAAACAAAGAGAGGAGTCAATGACTCCTCTCTTTGCTCTACACTATTAACCTTATTTTTAGAAGCTTTCGCATCATTATCTCTATAAGAAAAACAAAGAGCGAAACCAAAGACCCCGCTCTTTGCCAAAACACTATTAACCTTATCTTAAAAACAGTTTCCTGTTTGTTAATTCATCAGATGAACAATTGAAGCTGCATAATTAAAGCACCTTTTCTTGGTCCTGCCTTAACATCGCCTCCTGCCTTCTGTTCGTATGTCGGCCTATTCTGATAATCAACAGACACTTTTGCTTTTTGTCCCTTCATTAACAAATTCAGACCGATATCGAACACATCCATACTCTGGTCGCCCAAACGATCATAGCTGCCATGCTGAATTGCCGCATATGGCATCAATTGACCGTTTTTCTCACCTATCAGCCCTTTAGGAAGCAGGTATCCAAACTGCCCATAGAATACTTTACCAGTACCGAACATCGGGAAAGTATTTCCATACTGCGCCCCGGATACACCTGTAGGTGTTAAACTGTTTGCCCCACCAGTCGCAGGATTCATTGCATTGTTATAGCGTAAGTAGTTTTTACCATAATCGGTATAATAACCACCCGCAAAAGCACTTATTGCAGTACCCTTTTCTTTATTTAAAGGCACATCAAGGAAAGATTCCAATGACAGTAAAAGCATGTCATTGAAAGCAGCCGAATCAGCGCCTGTAGCACCTGTTCTATACCAGGTTGCATTTCTCTGATAAACAAAGCCAGAAGCTATGTTAAATACTTTCTTTTTACCCAAATAGGTACCTGTCATATAAGGAGTATTATTTTGCTCATGTTCAAAGAACTGATACATTACATATCCCTGGTACTGCATATTTTTTCCTACCGGACTAAACTGTGCATCAACCGCAGGTTTTGCACTAGTAAGTGTATTACCATTTGAAGTGACGTTAAACGGATCACTTACCATTACCCGGTAATCAATTTTACCTATCTGCCCTTTAGCATAAACAGAAAGTTTTCTGGAGAAAATATCTGTCTGGTCAGTTGTTCCCTGCAAAAACACAGGTACATCAAGTGTCATAATTGTTGTTACACTTGGCTGTGCAAAACGAGAAAGACCATTTATAATAGTCAACCCTCCCCCCAGCTTCAACTGATTCCCTTTTGAAATCCTGTAGTCTCCAACTGCATCATGTATAAAGAACTGACCGTTTTTTCTACTGTTATTATTGTTATAATCAGCGCTGAAATTGTTCATTCCCATTTGAAAATAAATATAAGCGCGATCGGTAACCTGTCCATCCAACACCATACGGGCTCGTCTGATACCAATATCCCATACATTGTCGGAATTTTCCTGGTTAACGGTTGAACCCGTGTTCAGATCAGAGTTTCTCAACCATGTCTGTACAAGAAAATTCGCTTTGAAAAAGTGACTGCCACTTTCATTCAAATTATATCTCAGAACCTCCTCCTTAACCGGAACAACTATTGTTGCCACTTCCGTAGTTTTCGGATCCGTTACAGCAGACGTCCTGCTGCTGTCTGTTTGTGCCATGGAAGCTGCTCCTGTAGCTACCATAAACAACATTAAACCAATTTTATTCATTCTTAAATAACAGTTACACGGCTTTTAACTGCAGCCATCAATTCATCTGCGAAGTTAAGAGCTTGTTCCATTTCTTCAGTACTGAGGAGCTCAGTATCTTTGTAAATCAGTAACCTGTTATTCCTGCATTCTAATACATAATCCGTATTCTTTTCCAATAACCTGATCACTTCCGGGTTGAATGTCTCTCTGACAGCAACTTCATCAGAACCGCTCAGGAAATATTTTTTTGAAAAAAAAGGATAGTCTGTAAAGTTGATATCTTTCGTGCCTGCCAAAACCCTAAGGTTATAGAATAGACCTTCCTTTTCTAATGTAAAATCGGGCAACGAAAGCTGATAGTCATGCACCATCAATATTGTCATTTTGAATTGAGGCTTTACAATGAAGTTAGCCTCCTGTACAAAAATGTCAGAAAAAAAGAACTGATACTTTGACTTGCTGCCTATTACAACATTTTCGGCATATTCTGCTTTTTTTACCAGAGAAAATGGCAAATAGTGAATGCGAATCAGTGCAAAAGTTGGTTTTTGTTCGAACTGCAAACCATTTGTACCTGCAAAAGACTTTAATGCAAGCTGGCGTTTGTCCATCTGCTCTATTGGCTTCACAAAACCCTGCCCTTCAATTCTTCTTCTTGATGCCAGCGGGTGGCTGGATAATGGCTGCATTGTATCAATACCAACCAATTGTAAATGACCACCATTACTATGTAAATCAGCTTCCCACATGTATAGTTGTTCGAGGAATGAATGATCTATAAATTTGACAGCAGACATATCCAATCTCACATTTGCATTCAGGGGGATTCTATCAAAATACTTCTTGATTCCCAGATAATTAAGAAACACTGCCGCATCTTTTACTTTGACAGAAAAATAGGTATCTGAATCTTTGACAACGTCTACTTTTGCTCTGAATAATGAACCTGCAGGCTTAAAATAGAAGTAATAAATTTCAATAATGAGTTTTACAAAAATACCGGCGCCGACACCTATCAGCAGATCTTCAGCTAATGTGACAATGACTGTGGCAACAAAAATGACAATCTGCTCTGAGCCTATTTTATATGTTTTAATGAATTCAGCAGGAGAAGCAAGTCTGTAACCAACACCAATCAACATTGCTGCCAGGGCTGCATTAGGAATTAGTTCTATTACCGGCGTAATCAACAATACGGCAAGTAATAAGAAAGCACCATGAAAGAAATTCGCCCATCTCGTTTTAGCTCCGTTGTTAACATTTGCAGAACTGCGCGCCACTTCAGAAATCATTGGAAGGCCTCCAAAAACACCGGCCAGAATATTACCTGCACCAATTGCCATCAAGTCTTTGTTATAGTTTGATTTTCTTTTGTAAGGATCCAGATTGTCAATCGCTTTTACCGTAAGCAAGCTTTCAATAGAACCCACCAAAGAAAACATTATAACATACCTGATAAATATTAAAGGCTTGTCAAAACCGTCAAAGCTTACATTCACAGCAAAGTCCTGAAAGAAATTACCAATCTGAACCAAAGCAAATTCAGGTTCAGTAACTTTGAAATCAAAATATAATCCAACAGGAATAGCAAATACTAAAACAACCAAAGGAGAAGGGATTCTTCTGATAATCTCGTTTTTGATTTGAGGCAAACCGAAAATAATAATCAAACTTCCTAAGCCTATAATAGCTATATGAGGTTTGATATTCATTAAGCTATGAGGAATATACAGTAACTGCCTGACTGTCCCCATCCCCTTCAATTCATCCGGATTAATTCCAAGAACCAAGTGTATCTGCTTGGCGAATACTATAATTCCGATTGCCGCCAACATGCCATGAACAACAGCAGATGGAAAGAAGTCACTTAAAGAACCTAATTTTAAAACACCCAATAACACCTGAAAAACTCCGGTAACCACAATAACTCCCAGCACCAGTTTCCAGCCCAGGATGTTATTGCCCTCTCCCAAATCTGTTACAGCATCGGCTACTATTACAATTAAACCTGCTGCCGGCCCTTTGATTGTTAAACGGGATCCTGCAATAGTACTTACCACAAGCCCGCCAACAATAGCAGTAAGCAAGCCCATTACCGGAGGAAAACCCGACGCAGACGCAATACCCAAACTTAATGGCATTGCTAAAAGAAATACCAGGAACCCTGATATAGCATCAATGGCAAAATTCTCTTTAAGTCCGGCGAAACCATCCTTTGGGAGAATACTTGTGATGTTTACCATTTTTAACTAACTATTAAATGTTGGGCTAAGAGTATTGATTTACAGGACGATGAGCACAATTCACCGTAATTTCAATACAAAAGAAACACACGAGATTAAAATGAGATTAGAATGGTATTAAAAAACATTAGAGGGTTTTAATAACAAAAAGCTGGTATTTTAGAATAAAACTTAGAAATTAAACATTCCGGTAATTGCTAAAGGTAACACAATTACCACTGCTGTTCCTTTACCCGGTTCTGACTCAAGGTATATTTCTCCTCTATGTAATTTGACTATTCTTTGAACCAGGGCAAGCCCGATACCAAAACCTGCAATATGACGTACATTGGTACCGCGGTACAAAGGTTCAAAAATAAATTTGAGGTCATTCGGGGCAATTCCCAAACCATGGTCCTGAACAATAACAGTAAGCTCCTGACTGGAAGAAATTTCGATCGTAATTTCAATTTTTTCGCCGTTGGAAAACTTACAGGCATTTTCAATAATATTTAAAAAAGTAGTCTTAATAAGTTCCTCATTACCAATGATTTTAAAATCATTATAATCATCTGAAAGCCTTCCAAAACCAAACCCTATTTTTTGAGTCGGATACTTTTTCTTTAAATCAGTAATGGATTGGAGAATAACTTCATCAACAGCAACTAATGTGGTTAATTGTACCGCATTACCATCTTCCATTTTGGCAAGACTCAGCAAGCCGTTTACTAATCTTACCAGTTTATTAATTTCTTCCATGGAAGAGTAAACACTCTTCTTGGAGTCTTCTAATTCCTGATCATAATAATAAGACGTTTCTAATGTACCATAAATATTGGCTAATGGTGTTCTCAATTCATGAGAAGCATGAGACACAAAGCTTTTCCTGACTTCAAAGGCATTTTGTACACGGTCAAGCATTCTATTGAATGTAATAGCCAACTGTGCAATTTCATCTTTCCGGTTACCCTCGTCCACCCGTGAGCTCAGATTAGCAGGTGAAATATGACTTACCTGCCAGATAACCTCAGAAATAGGACTGAGTACTTTACCGGCATAAAACCAGCCCATAATACAAACCACTACAATCCCTATCACATTGGCTATAAGCAGGATCATTTTAATATTATAGAGCTGTTCCAGCCCATAACCATCATAAGCAGATGCAATTACAATAAATCTATTTGTGCGGTCCTGATAAACAATACCAACTACTTCTTTGGTACCTGCGGCAAACTCTACTGCTTTTTTTGTTCTGATGGTATCAAGAACGGCAGCCGTAATAGGCAAGGCATCTTCTTCATCATTACTGGAATAAATAAGATCTCCGTTATAGTCATAAATACTTACTTTTTCCCTGTTCAGTGAGTTAAGATCTCCTCTGTGGATATATTTAACAATAGAAGCATTTACGTGATCTCCTTCAAGAAAAAGTTTAGCGCTGATGACAGCCTTATCTTCCAATCTGTTATAAAACTCCTGAGTACGGTAAAGAGAATAGAAATAATAGATTGAATAGGAAAAAACAATCATCACTGAGGCTACCAGAACAGTAAACCATAAAATAAGTTTGCTACGGATCAGCATATTATTCTCTTAATATATACCCCATCCCCACCACGGTATGCAGCAATCTCGGGCTGTAATTCTTATCTATTTTTTTTCTCAGATAATTGATATAAACATCAATAACATTGGTACTAGTGTCAAAATTCAGCTCCCATACCTTCTCTGCAATATCAACTCTTGAAATAATTTTTCCTTTATTGAGCATAAAGTATTCGAGCAACGAATACTCTCTGGTCGTTAATTCAATAATATCGCCATTTCTGGTCACGATCTTTGAATCAAGATTTAGCTCTAAGTCTGATATAGTGAGGATTTTACCTTTATAAGGAGCATCTGAAGCCCTTTTTGATAATGCCCGAACTCTTACAAGCAGCTCCCTGAATTCGAATGGTTTTACCAGGTAATCGTCAGCACCATATTCAAAGCCCATTACTTTATCATCAATACTATCAAGCGCTGTCAGCAAAATAACAGGGACTTTAGGCTTTTCTGTTCTGATGATTTTGCATAGTTCATAGCCATTCAGAAGAGGCAGGTTGATATCAAGAATAATCACATCGTAATAATTATTGAAAGCCAGCTTCTTCCCTATTAATCCATCATAAGCAATATCAACCTCATAGCCTTCCTGCTCAAAGCCTTTCTTTACAAAAGTGGCAATTTTAGGTTCGTCTTCTACAAGGAGAATTTTCATATAATTTTTTGATATTATTCAGCCTTCAAATTACAATACAATTGTATTATAAAAAAAGGCGATCCTAAGACCGCCTCAATTTTATTTTTTAATAATATTCAACCCTTCAAGTTTCAGTTCAATATTCTGACCTTTTAGGTCCTTGGTATCTAAATAAGCTTCCAAAACCCTTGTTTCATTAGGCAAAAGAGACACATAATTGTCGGTCCAGATTACCGGCAAAATACTCAGTCCGTCTTTCACACCCACAATGGAAGGATTCACAAATAAGGCAAGGTTCTTACCTGTATTCTGCAGTTTTACACTTACTGTTGTTTTGCCGTTTGCTTCTGATGAACTCATACTTGAAACAACCGTAGTGGCCGGCACATTACGTATACTGCTCAGGTCAGCATATTCTTTTGCCGGTGTATGGAAATACCAGCCCGGTACCTCTGCATCATAGTCAAGCTCATCTGCTTTATTAGACAACCAGTAGAAATTGTTGCTAACCTCTTTACCGTTGGCATCAACTAAGCGAAGATCCACAAAATACATTTTACCGGCTTTACGGAAGTCAGGAAGGTTTGTAACTTTAAATGCAGTATTTGCAGCAGCATCTAAAGAAAAAGTATGGTTATACAATGTATTTGAAGCAGTATCCAACACTCTTACCTGAGCCTGTAAACCTTTAATGCCCTCTAGTTTATCGTTGTTCAGGTAAATCGCTTTTTCAGAATAATGATAAAGCAAGCTTAACGGAGCACAAGCCTTTTTAGTACCATAGTAAGCACCATTTGGCATCAGGTAAGTATCATACAGCTGCCAGTAAACTTCCGGCCAGGCAGAATTCAGCATCCACTGGATCACACCTGTTGCATTGCCGTTTTTGTTGGCGACAAACGCTTCAAACATCGGGCGCATCAACTCATAATTCATGATCTGACCCAGGAAAGTATAATCTTCCACACTATTCACTTTACCATAGCGTGATTCAAGTGATTTAGTATAGAGATCCAGCTTCCCGAATGAATGGCGTCCGCAATGGTAATCCCATACATCATTGATCGGCCAAAGCTTATCGGCAGGGAGCATTTTCTTCATACTTTCCAAAGGAGGAACCTGAGCCCCCGGTCCGGTTTCAGTATTGAACCCAAAAGCGCCACCGAATTTCTTGTCAGCATACCAGTAAACAGGCGGTTCATAATCATAAGGACCACGCATTTTCACACCTGTATAGCCGGCTAAACTCACCCATTCTTTTGCCGATGCCAGATAAGCACGGGTAGTATCGTATTGTTCAAATGTTTTGAAGTATTTCTCTTCCAGTTCAGGTTTAGGGATACAGTCACTGCCCGCCATCCACACGAAGATACTTGGATGGTTCCGCAACCAGATCAACTGATCCTCCCAGGCTGTTGCTACCAGGTCGATGTCTTTTTCAGTCAAAATACCACCGAATTTCTCGTCACATTTCGCTCCGAGGTAATCTTCCCACTCCCACTGGCACGACCAGCCAACCATAATCAGCAAACCCATGCGGTCACACATGCTGTAAATGGTTTCATCTTTACCCCAGAAACCTTCCAGACGAACCGTATTCAGGTTCATGTCTTTTGTATACTTCAACTGGGCTTCTATATAGTCTGGCGTATCTCCCAACAGCAAATCGTCAACCCAGCCACCTCCACGAATCTGGAATGGTTGCCCGTTGATTTTATACCCCTGGTAACCTTCAGGTGTACGGTATGTCTGCACATCACGAATACCGAAATCAACAGACTGCGTATTGCTTATTTTGTTATTGGCAACAAAACTCAATTGAAGATTATACATTTCGGGTTTACCGATTGTATGCGGCCACCATATCCGTGGGTTATCAAAATGTAATTGCCTGATATCCTGTGCTGTCAACACAACCGTTTTATGCTCTTTTGCTTTCAGAGAAACATTCTTTGAGAACTTTACGTCACCGATTGTACCTTCTAAAACACCGCTGACATCAATACCCTGGTTATTTTCAAGTTCTGTAGAAATTGTAAGATCAGCCGCTTTAAGTGTCTGCACATCAAGCTTTGTCTGCACAAAAGGTTTATTTAATGACACCCCTTCGTCAAACAAAAGGTTTACCTGACGATAAATACCCATATTTTTGTCTGGTGGCTCCGGGTTCCAGTCTACAAACCCCATTGTAAAATCTCCTGCCTGTGGCGGAAAAACCTCAATAGCAAGTATATTGTCACCCTTCTTTAAGTATTGGGTAATTTCAAGCTTAAACTGACGGAAAGAGTTTTTAATGGCTGCTGTGTCTGCAATTTTTACACCATTCAGCCAAACATTTGCCCTATAGTTAAGCCCAAGTAGTTCAAGTCTTGTATGGCGTTTGTTATTATCAATTTTAAAACCCGTGCGATACCACCATGCTCCTTTAAACTGATCTGTAGGAATACTTTCCAGATTTTTACCGGTATAAATGTCCTTATAAACTCCATTTAATACCAAGGCATTTAAGACAGTAGTCGGCACTTTAGCCGACTGCCAGTCAAGCGGTTTAAACTTGGTCTGAGAAATTTCAGCTCCGGATTTTGAAGCTTTTACTGCAGACTGAATTTGCCAGTTATCTGACAATGTTTGAATAAATTTATTCTGAGCCTGCAATTGACAGACTCCTAATAATAAATTCAGAAAAAGAACCCTTTTAAAAACTTTCATATAAGTTAATTAGCAAGCCAATAGTGTTACAAGATAGCAACGAAAATACGAAGGATAAATTAAAATCAATTATTCAACACTCTTTTTAAGATCAAAAAGAACTCCTGCACTTACACTAATACCCTTTCTTCATATCCGGAAGCTGTCTGATATTATAGATGTAAATACAATAGTTGCTAAAAATACAATTCTCATCTTCAAGAATCCGGGGCTGACTTCAGACCGGGGTTATCATTTAAAGCCTGAATCTCAAATAATTAATTTTAATACCCTCTGCAAGCCATTTTTGTTCATAGGCTGTCTGTATTTCATAATGCTCTACCAGCAATGTTGACTGATATAAATCATAAGTTAACACTTCCGGATTAATCCCTTCATTTTTAAGCACTTCCAAAGTCCAGTCAACAAACTCTTTATTGTCATGTTTCAGGTGAACAACCCCGCCTTTCTTTAAAAACTTACGGTAGATATCCAAAAACATCGGCCCTGTCATACGGCGCTTTTCGTCACGGTCGCGAGGGCGCGGATCACAGAAAGTAATCCATATTTCGTCTACTTCTCCTTCTCCAAAAAACTCACCCATCAACTCAACAGGCGTACGCAGGAAAGCCACATTCAATAAATTGTTCTCAACAGCATAAGTACTTCCCTTATAGAATCTTGACCCTTTGACATCAATACCTATAAAGTTTTTCTCCGGATAAACACCGGCCAGTCCGGTAGTATACTCACCGCGGCCACAGCCTAGCTCCAGTACAATGGGATTATTGTTCTCAAAAAAGACTTCATGCCAACGCTTTTTCACCTGGTCAAACATCTCCTTACCAGGTTCAACCACATTACGGCGTTGCGCATTCATCGCAAACTTCATCAGTTTATTTCTTCCCATCGACTTTTATTCTATTGAATCTGCAAAAATACCACCAATTCTGTGATGTCAAAAGAACGAGCCTCGTATATTTGTACAATACGAATTGAAAGATTATAAAATTGAAAGATTCGAAGTGGATCTTCCTGTCTTCAATCTTTAAATTTTTCAATCTTTAATCTTAAAATCCTGTACTATGAGATTAGTTAAAGATGAAATAGCAGTTATTAAAACCGATGCCCCAAAAGCCTGGGCTGATTTTTCTGATTTTTTGGAAAAGCATTTCGGTGAGTTTGTAAAAAAACATCAGCTGGTATTCGAAGATATGCCTTTTGAAATGCAGCTGGGTGTCTATAAAATGTACTTTTCAGAAAATGGTGTCGACTTTGATACTGAAAATCTAAGCCTCGACGAACTGAAACAAGACCTCGTAGTAGAATTCAAAAACTTTGAAAATGTAGTAAGCCACTTTTCATAACAATTAAGCCGTTGCAATGCAGCGGCTTTTTTTATTATTGAGTTAGCCTAAACCGTCTCCTTTCACTTACCTGTATGGCAATAAATAAAAAACTGACTGCTCTCATTATATTTCTAAGCTATCAGCTTAGCTATAGTCAGTCTCCTTTCAATTATGGCCAGACTAATAAAGTCTATTTTATTTCAACAGAACTACGTTCAGAATTGAATATTGGCACAATTTGCACCGTCAGCCAGTTTCCCGGAAATGAAACGGGCGGAATGGGAGAAAACTGGGATGTCAGCATGATTACCTTTACTCCTGATATGATTTCAGACGACTGGGCTCCTATTAGCAAACCCAAAACTTATAAATACAGCTTTAGCAACATCACTACCAATTTAGACTTTTTGAATGGCAGCAGCTATGAACTTGCTGCAGGGCAGCTTTCTGCTTACGGAGGCAATGGCTACGGTAGTTTTTCGAGAAATGATATCACACAGCTATCTGATACTGTTTCTATTATTGCAACCACCTATACAGGACATAGTACTAATGAGTCTACCGATTACACAAAAAATGTCTTCAATAAACAAGGGCTCTTAAAATATGTTGTTTCTTTTGTTCCACCCCACATAGAAAACAATTCTGAGCATGAAGAAACCGAGGGTGAAGCTCCGGAAAAAGCTACAGTAGAAGATTATGATCGTTTTTTTAATTCACTCATAGAAAATAAACATTACTCCTCAGATACCCTGTTTTATAAATATGATAATAAAGGGCATCTCTCCGGTAATTATAAAACCCAAAATAAGCCCCAAATAAATCAGTTATTTACAGAAAATACAGATCCTTCATCCTGGCAATTTTACCAGTGCTATATTGGCAATACAAGGATGGAAAAATACCTGCTGGAAAAGATTGGGTATACACCTGAATTACTTCTTATTGAAATTTATCGTTATGGCGTTTTTTCATTTAAGCTTAACAAAAACAACGGTAAGTATTACAGAGGTCAAACTAAAATTCTTGAACAACAAAGCCAATAGAATAAACATTTACTTTTATAATTATCTCCTCTTACTTACCATTACTTCAATTACAAAAACATTATAATCAAATACTTACACACAAAAAAAATATTCAATTAGGTGTTACTACAAGCATTTAATTGAATATTTTTTGTGTTAACGCTTGCGCAGCCAAATAGCTGCACATATATTTGCAGTCAAATAACTGCACAATGGAATTAAGAAGAGATGTATTTCAGGCTCTGGCCGATCCGACAAGAAGGGCAATTATCACTTTGGTTGCCATTCAGGCAATGACGCCAGGTGCAATAGCAGAAAACTTTGATTCATCGCGGCAAACGATTTCCAAGCATATTCAGATCCTTACGGAGTGCGAATTGCTCGGACAAACTCAAAACGGCAGAGAAATTCACTATCACATCAATGCTGAAAAAATGAAAGAGGTAGCTGACTTCATAGAGCCGTTCCGCCAGATGTGGGATGACCGCTTCAACAAACTGGAATCAATTATGAAAAAGCATAAGTAAATACTGAACAATATGGAGCCAAAAACCAAAGTCCATGCTGAAAACAACAAGCAGGAGTTAACCATCACAAGAGAATTTGAATTGCCAGTTGAATTGCTTTTCAGGGCTTATACCGAAGCCAATATTGTTGAACAATGGATGGGCACAAAAGTGCTGAAACTGGAAAGCCAACAGCACGGCAGTTACCGCTTTGAAACAACTGATCCAAAAGGCAATAAACACGGATTCAATGGAGTAATCCACGAGTTTAACCCAAACCAGAGAATCACACGTACTTTTGAAATGGAAAATACTCCTTTTGGCGTACAGCTTGAATTTTTAGAGTTTGAAAAACTGACTGAGGATACCAGCAGGCTCAATATGCATGTAGTATACAGGTCTGTTGATGTAAGAGATCAAATATTGAAAATGCCATTTGCACAAGGCATCAACATGGCACATAACCGCATACAGGACATCTTAAATAATCTAAAATAAATGACCATCCGCCTATATTTTTCTCCCGCAGATAACGCAGAATTTCGCAGATTAGGATTTAAAGCAACCCTAAAAATTTAACAATTAATAAATCTTCGTTATCAACGAGATCAGCGGGCAAAATTCAGGATCCCGAGGTAAGTTACAATGAAACCGATAATCAATTCTTAATAATATAATCATGACAAAGGCACAAAAAATCACTTATTGGGTTTCTACTATCTGGCTTGCATTAGGAATGGCCTCTACCGGAGGCGTACAATTATTCAAAATGAAGGAAGAAGTGGATATGATGGTAAAACTTGGTTATCCGGTTTACTTTCTGACTATTCTCGGTATCTGGAAATTATTGGGAGTTATTGCCATACTTATTCCTAAATTCCCTTTACTAAAGGAATGGGCTTATGCAGGTTTCTTTTTTTCAATGACAGGTGCTGTATTTTCACACATTGCCATTGGAGACGGCGCAGCAGAACTATTTGGCCCAACCTTGCTAATTGTTTTAACAGTAGTGTCATGGTATTTCAGACCTGCTGACAGAAAAACTATTTCAGCTTAAATAACCCCAACCCTATTTATATTATGAGCAAAAAGGAATTGTCAGCGGAACAGCGCGAAGAACTTCTTAAAACACTAAAAACACGTTTTGAGAAAAACACAGCGCGCCATAAAGGTATTGACTGGGCTAAAGTACAAGCGAAACTGGATTCAGCAGGAACTAAACTCTGGTCACTAAATGAAATGGAA
>CAZNHL010000031.1:10372-24473 GCA_964572965.1 uncultured Bifidobacteriaceae bacterium | reverse complement strand
AGAACCGGCGGGGAACCGGATGTGATCGGTCATGATCAAGCTACCGGTGAATTCATTTTTTGTGACTGCTCAACCGAAAGTCCCAAAGGCCGCAGGAGCTTTTGTTATGACCATCAGGCGCTGGAATCCAGAAAAGAGAATAAGCCGGAGAACAGTGCTATTGAAATGGCATCTGACATGGGTATTGAAATTTTAACGGAAGAACAATATCGTAATTTACAAACACTCGAAAACTTTGACATGAAAACATCGAGCTGGATAAAAACACCTGCTGATATCAGAAAACTGGGTGGTGCTGTGTTTTGTGACCGCCGCTACAATACTGTATTCATGTATCACAACGGAGCAGAATCCTACTATGCAGCCAGAGGTTTCCGAGGCTCACTAAGGGTATAGTTTTTTAAAATTTTCTCCCGCAGATAACGAAGAATTTCGCAGATTAGGGTTTTGAATTCCGGTTCTACAAATCCTCAAAGTTTAATAAATAAAATCTGCGAGATTAGCGAAAAGACCTATAATTCTAGGTTAAACGAATCAGATGAGGTAGAATGAAACTGATACTCAATAATTTTTTATACAAAATCTTGTTCCCATGAATTCAAAAGTTGATTTCTATTTTAAAAAAGCCGGAAAGTGGCAGGAAGAAACTGAGCAATTGAGAATGATCATTCTTGACTGCGGGCTGAATGAAGAATTGAAGTGGGGCTGCCCTTGCTACACCCTTGACAAGAGTAACATTGTTTTGATACACGACTTCAAAGAATACTCTGCTGTTTTGTTTTTCAAAGGAGCCTTAATAAATGACCCTGACGGTGTTCTGGTTAAGCAATCAGAAAATACACAGGCTACGAGGCAGATCAGATTCACCAATATTCAGGAAGTAAAGCAGATGAAAACTATCCTGAAAAAGTACATATTAGAAGCCATTGAAGTAGAAAAATCAGGATTGAAAGTTGAGTTCAAAAAGGTGGCAGAGTTTACAGTTGCCGAAGAATTTCAAAAAGCGCTGGATGAAGTTCCCGGCCTCAAAACAGCATTTGAAGCATTAACGCCGGGCCGGCAAAGAGCTTACCTCCTGCATTTTGCAGAACCTAAACAATCTAAAACCAGAGAATCGAGGATTGAAAAGAACATACCACAGATATTTAATGGAAAAGGGTTAAATGACTAGTGAAGTGTTTAAGTGCGGGGTGTTATAGTGAAGAAACTATGTCTTTACTATAACACTCCGCACCTTCTTACTCACATTTTAAGCATTTTTCAGCGTTTCAATATCAAACTTTTTCATTTTCATAAAAGCAGCCACTACCCTTTGTCCTTTTACCGGATCTGAGACAAGGTCGCCCAGGATTGCAGGTACTACCTGCCACGACAAACCGAACTTATCTTTTAACCATCCACACTGGCTTTCCTGGCCTCCGTCAGCAGTAAGTTTATTCCAGTAATAATCGATTTCTGCCTGATCTTCACAGGGAATCACAAATGATACCGCTTCGTTAAACTGAAAATGAGGACCGCCATTCAGTCCCATAAACTTTTTACCGTTCAATTCGAACATAACAACCATTGGACTGGACTGTATAATCTTTGAATCAGGAAAAACAGTGCAATAAAATTCTGCCGCAGCCTTAGCCTGACCATCAAACCACAAGCAAGGATAGATTTCGTTATTCATATCTTCAATTCTAAATGTTGGAGTTCTATCTACTAAGAGATTGTTTTTACTCTTCTGGTATTTAAAAATCAGGAATTGAGGTTACTAAGACTTCTGTTTGTCAACGCTTGCCAATTTCCCTATTCTGAAAAAACACAGGCATATGTAGACAAGCCATAAAACACAAATATGCACAACGGATTGTAATATATCAGCAAGCCCTCCACCTTCCTGAACAATCACTGTATAAGCAGCAAGAAAAGGTGTGGTTGGCAAACAATAAGAAAACAACTGTAATGGCAAAGGTAGAAGCTCTATCGGCCAGGTATAACCAGTTACTAGAAACACAGGATAAGTACTGAAAGCCATTACCTGCATAGCTCCTAATGATGATTTAAACAGAGAACCAATAAATATCCCCATCGGGATCAGTGTTACAAAAAACAACAGCGTCAATATTCCCAAACTGAAACCATTACCTCTGATAGGTAAGTCTAGTACAGTAAAATTGACGGTATAGAAAAAGAAAGCATAGCAACTAAAAAGCAGCAGATAAAATGCTCCCTTGCCATAAAGGAAGTTTGAAATATTGTTTCCGGATAACTCGCGAAGTTCCTTCAGTTTATTCTTTTCCCGTTCGTGGGCCACACTTTCACATAGCCCAATCAATAAAGTCTGCTGAAGAATAAGCGCCAGTAAACCCGGCAACAGGAAAGCGCCATAGCTCACACGCTCGTTGTACAAAGGTCGATAATCCAAACCAACAGGCATTGTTTCCTGCATTGCCTGCTGCTCTGTTAACCCATTCAGTTCAAAATATTTGAGCCTCACTCCTGCACTTACTGTAAGGCAAACCTGTGTTACAGCAGCCAATATATCACTTGAAGGCAAAAAACGACCGGCATTCACCGCTAATACTACATGTGCCTGCCGCAAACCGAGTACATCTTTTTCAAGTCCCTTGGCGATATACAGATATCCGCTGCAATTGCCTTTGTACATTTCTTGCTGTGCCTGTGTGATATCTGCCACAGGAAAAACAGTTGTAATCTGCAATGCATTTATCTGCTCAACAATTGTCTTTGAGAGGTGACTATGATCGGCATCAATAACGGCCAGTTTGAGTTCTTCTTCCTCTTTATTCGTGTAAATACTGCCATAAAAGAAAGCATAAAACAATGGTGCAAGTAATAGCGTGAGCAGCAAACTATGGTCTTTTGCAACCAATGCCGCTTCACGCAGGAACAGTTTCAATATGGCCTTTAGGTTACTCAACAGGTTTCAGACGGTTTAACTGGTATTGAAACAATACTATGGCCACAAAGAAAGTAACGGCAATAAAGAGCATCATTTTACCGCATTCAGGTAAAGCATAAATAAGCGGCAATTGCATATTGTAAACCTTCACAAAAGCATCAAGAAAGGATGAATAAGGCATAATCATGGCATAATACTGGTCGTACCAGGGCATGGCCCAGCGCGGAAATGTATAACCGCTGAAAACGAAAGCCGGAGAAGTGTAAAACAAAGCGATATCCGAAGCCAGCATTACGTCTTTGAAAATGGCAGAAATCATAAGCCCGATTCCGATACAGGCCAGTGCCAGTAAAGTATAAACTACGAACAGGTTTAATAAACCATCGGTATGCCCCATTTGAAAAGCCGGAAATATAATACCCGCAATCAGGATCAGATTAAGCCAGGCAACACTCAGATGCGCCAGTGTTTTCCCTAAAATAACATTGGAAGCCGAGCCTTTGGCCAGTTGCTTAAGCTCATGGATAGTCTCTGTTTTTAATTCGTAGTTAAGCAACAGAACAGCAACAATAATGATAATCATCTGAACAGCTACCGTGAGCAAACCAGGCACAAGGTATTCCTGATAGTTATAGGTCGGATTGTATAAAGTATAAGTAGTAAGGCTGACGGGCATCACAATAGCCATCGCTTTTTCAGCTTTCATGCCTTGTTTTACCAGTTTTTGCAATGTTACACCCGCTCCGGCAGTAATAATCACCTGGGCGGCGTCTTTGTAAATCAGTTTGGCGGGAACAAGTGCAGCAGCATTGGTATAAAGCGTTACTTTCACCGGATGCCGGCTTTTGATATCAGCTTCCATATTTAAAGGAAAATGCACTGCGCCAAGTACCTTTCCCTGCATAATCAACTTTCGTATTTCTGCTGTATTATCAACACTTGCCGTAATACGGATAGCATTGCTTTGTTCAAGCATATAGGTAAAAAGTCTTGAGGTACTACTATTATCTTCATCCCAGATCGCAATCGGAAGGTTATCGGCTTGTTTGTCACGATAGATATAAGCGTACACACAGAAAAGTACAGGCGGAATAATCAGCAGTACAATGTAATGTGCCGGAATAGTAAGAATGCGCTTCCATTCGCGCATGGCTATTTGGAAAATACTACTCATGGAAGCGTAAGTGTGGCTGTCATACCCGGACGTAAACCTTTCAGAGAAGGCAGGTTCAATGGTTTACATTCTATGGTGAAAGTGCGCAGCTCATATTGTCCGCGTTCTTTGGTTGGCACCCAGTTAGCGTATTCCAATGCTGGTGATACATTGCTCACTTTTGCTTCAAAATTTTCAGGTTCTACTCCTGCCACATTTAATTTAACCTGAGTACCTACAGGCAGTTTATTGATCTTATCCTGCCGGATATTGAACCTTACAAAACAGGAATTCATTTTCTGAATAGTGATCATAGGATAACCCATAGCAACTACTTCGCCTTCATTAATAACCTTGGTTGAAATAATACCATCGGCAGGTGCATGGATAAAAGTACTTCCAGTCAATGACTGCGTTAAAGCATAGCCACTTTCTGCCTGTTTTACAATGGCTTGTGCTGACTGAATTGCTTCGGGTTGTGAGCCCTTTTTCAACATTTCGAGGTTAAGTTTCGCATTGTCCAGCTCTTTCTTTGAAGCCTCAAACTTGAACAACATCATATCTCTTTCCTGCCCCGACACAGCCTGATCTTTGTAGAGATTTTCCATGCGCTGGTAGGTAGTCTCAGCCAGTTTATATTGGTCTTGTGCCATTTTATAAAGGTTGTCCGCCGACTTAATCAATTCGGGTCTCGTACCTTTTTGTAAAAGAGCTAACTGACTTTTTGCAGCATCTATGGCGGCCTGTGCCTGTTGGTTTACAGCACCTATTTTAGTGGAACCAAGTACCGCAATCAGCTGTCCTTTCTTAACAGTATCTCCTACTTCTACCAGCAAACTATCGAGACGGCCAGGCAGTTCTGCAGCTACATCGGTATAACTAGCTTCAACCATTCCAATTACACTTTCCGCTTCCGATTTATTCGATTTCAGAAGAAAAATCAAAGCAGTGATCAGGACTCCCAACGGGATAAATAAAGCCCAGTATTTTTTAGCAAATTCTTTCATATCAATCCTGTTTACTGAATGTGGTCGGTAATTTTCTGTGGAGTTCCCTGTATATTATAATATTCTGCCAGCACCAGGTAATAAGATGCCACAGCCGTGAAATAGGCTTTTTCTATCTCTTCCTGCATCAGTAAAACTTCATTTACATCTTTTACTGAGGACAGATTATTTTTCATTCTTTCAGAAACCATACGGGTAGTTTCATAAGACTCAGTACGCGCACTGTCAAGCGACTTAATCTGACTGTCGAGCGAAACCAACTTATTACTTAGCACCTTGTTTTGTGATTCCAGCATTTGCTTTGTGTTTTCTGTAGCCAGTTTAGATTCTTCAAGTAATTGCTTGCTGGCACTTATCCGCTTAAAATTCTGAGTACCGCTGAAAATAGTCCATTGCATTTCTACACCCAGCATCCAGGGTGGCATGGTAAGCGGTAAGTCTTTTTGGTAGAGGTTATAATTCCCTATGCCGAAGAGATTGGGTAAAAGTGTAGATCTACTTGCCTGTATTGTACTTTTGGCAATGTAGTTTTTAGAAGAAACCAGTTTGTATGTGGGGTTTTCTTTCCAGAAATCGTCAGACTCAGACGAAGAAGTAATAAACACCTTGTAATGAAGGGTATCGGCGAAAGATAAGGTTGTATCAGGACTGACACCTAGCAGCCTTTTCATTTCAATCAAGGCATTTTCTTTGTCCAGCTCAATGCTGTTACTCCTGTTTTTAGCCTGTACAAGTGCTACTTTAACCCAGTTACGCTGATATGGCGGGATCATGTTATTTTTCACAAAAGATTCAGCCATTCTATCTACATGGCTTAGTGAGTCTATAACAACCTGCTGGTGTTTTTTCAATGAATTCAAATATAAGATTCTGATATACTGAAGAGCTACTGCGAAATCTGTTTCTTTTTGAATAAAATCGGCATTGGCTTTACCTGACTCATATTCTCCTTTAGCAATTTTGCGGGCTGCACTTAGCTTACCCCCCAAAAACAAGGGTTGTCTGAATCCAAGGTTTGCGATAAAATATTGCTGCTTGCTTAAAGCAGGATTGTAATTCGGATAGGCTTTATCAAGTATTCTGTAATTGGTATTGTAAATATTCTGCTGAGCCTGCTGCGATAAATCATTACCGGTAATCTCCTTGTAGGTTTCATTGGCTGATTGTACACCCTGCTGTGCGGAGCCCTCTACAATTCCGGCTTTTACTGTCTGCAAATTAATTTCCAGAGGGTTACTTAAATAGCTATAACTACCAAGGAAATCTATTTTAGGCAAATAATTTTCTCTTTCAGCTTTACTATTCAGCTCTCTTGCTTTTAATGAAGTATTGGCCTGTCTGATTCCTATATTTCCGGAATGAGCGATTTCAAAACAGTCTTTTAGCGTGAGGGTTTGTGCATGAACATGAGTTAAAATCAGGGATAAAACCAAGCATAAAAAAGTACGCTTTCGCTCACATAAACAACCATAAATTGAGTCATTCAAGAAAAAAATCATCATAAAGCTGGTAAAAGGTTATTCCATGAAACGTAAATAGCTTTTTTTAGTTTGGATTACAAAAAAGCTAATATTATGAATATGAACTTTTTAAGCTAAACTGCCACTATTTATAAAACTATTTCAATAAAAAATTAGACTTATCGGTTACCTATTTAATTCTTGTAGTATATATTTGTCAAATAAAGGAACTCTGTTCCTGACAATTTTAATAACCACTAACCAAACGATTAACTAAAGGACGGATCCATGATCTGTCCTTTTTTCATTTGCAGAATTTTGTACAATTTAGGATTACTATAATCTATGTTTGTGATTTCTTCCTCTGATTATTTCACCACAGAAAGCACTGAAACTCATGAGACTGCTTTTACCCTCCCTGTATATCTGAATAAATGACTATCCGCTTCTATGAACCTTATTGTGTTTCCCCACAGATAACGCAGAATTTCGCAGATTGGGATTTAAAACTCCCGTTCTGAAGACTAGACAGCTGTCTCACAGAAACTTATAGATATATGTTAATATCTGTCTATAACCTGGCTTATGCGATACGCGCCTACAGATGAACCCAATCCGGCAAACCAACGACCAGCTCCCCCTTTTCGGATCGAGGTTTTAGGAGTGCTTATGGGAGACTGGCCACACCAAATAATTAAATTACTTGCTATTGCTAAACAAAGACTTTAGTTTTGTGACCAAATTAGGTTCCCGATAACACAATCGGGATTAAAAGGGAACGCTGTTAAAATCAGCGGCTGTACCCGCAACTGTAAGTTTCATTAAGTTTTGTATCAATACGCCACTGTTAAAACGGGAAGGTGATACAAAGAAACAAGTCAGGAGACCTGCCTCATTCAACGCGACATTCGTAGCTTTCGGGAATAAAAGCCAGGAATATTTTACTGCAATAGCCGTAAGGTATCTTCTCTTTGTGGCATATCTGCCCTTCCAAAGCTACGTGTCATCACGAACGTAGCTGAATGTTTATCATCCGTCAAATATTATTGTTTCTTTTAGTTCCCGGTGTGCTTTTTGCGCAACAGGTGACTGACAGTGTATTGGTATTGCCAGATGTTGAAATCAGGGACCAAAAGCTGGACAAACAACTTACGGGCTATAAATCAGAGGTTTTAGTTGATTCAACAAATTTATTGAGTTTCAGAAGCTATAACCTCGGAGATCTTCTTTCTCAAAACACTCCTGTATACGTAAAAGCGTATTCGCCGGGCGGTATTGCCACTGTTTCTTTCAGAGGTACCAGTGCCAGCCAAACGGGTATTTTCTGGAATGGTTTGAATATTCAAAGCCAGATGCTTGGGCAAACAGATTTCTCTCTATTGCCTGTTGGCTTTGCAAACCGCGTAAACTTACAATTCGGCAGTAGCTCAACTTATTATGGCAGCGGTGCTGTGGGCGGAACTATTCAGCTCAACAATAGCCCGGAGTTTAATAAAGGCACTAACATAGGCTTATCGGGCACAGCGGCCAGCTTCGGTACTTATCAGGAAAGTATAAAAGCGTCTTACAGCAACAAAAAGGCAGCATTCTCTGTCAATGCTTTTAACCAATCGTCGCAGAACGACTTTAGTTATAAAAGCAAAAGTCAGGCTGGAGAGCAGAAAATGGCCAATGCCGATTATAGTTTAAAGGGTATTCTGGCCGAAAGCTATTTTAAATTAAAAAATCAGCACACACTAGGTTTCAGAATCTGGTATCAGGATGCAGACAAGAACCTTCCGGCCAATACTGCAGCAAAAACATCCACTTCAAACCTGAAAGACAATAACCTGAGACTGATGGGCGACTGGTCAAAATCATGGCTTAAAACAACTTTAACGGGCAAACTGGCTTATCTGATTGACAAAGAAAAGTATAAAGACACTCTGAGTGGAATTTATGGCAACCATCAGACAAACAACCTGATTGCCGAAATAGAAGTAAGCCACCGTTTTACCGAGAATCAGGCATTACAACTCAAAATCAACGATTACTATTTCTTTGCACAATCAACAAATTATGAAGGTATTCCTGGCCAGAACAGAAATGCCGCTTCATTGATTTATAAATTGAATAACAGATCCAGAACTGTTAACATGGCTGCGACACTTAGAAGTGATGTTGTTGATGGTCAGTTTCAGCCTGTTTGCCCGGGACTTGGCCTTGAATGGCAGACTTTCAAATGGCTGAGTTTTTATGGAAATGCTTCAAGGCACTTCCGCCTGCCTACTTTTAATGATTTGTACTGGAACCCGGGAGGTAACCCAAACCTTAAGGCTGAACAGGGCTGGACACAGGAAGTTGGAACAAAGGTTAAAAACAAAAGTGAGAAAGCGTTTAATTACCTATTAGGCTTTACTTTTTATAACAGCCGTATTGAAAACTGGATCCAGTGGCAGCCACAGGGCAGCTTATGGACACCTGTTAACCTGCGTGAAGTATGGGCCCGTGGCACAGAAACCAGCCTGAAACTAAGTTATAAACAAAGCAGCTGGAATATTTCCCTTGCTACCTCAGTCAATTATACACTGTCTACAACAGAAGCAAGCAATACTTATAATGACAATTCTATCGGTATGCAGCTGGTCTATGTACCGATGTACAGTTCGCAGAACAATCTGGGTATCGGTTATAAAAAGCTGAACCTGAACTATAGCCTGACTTATACAGGATACCGGTTTACCTCATCAGACAATACAGAAATACTTGATCCTTATTTACTTCACAACATTCAGACAAGCTACGCATTAAAAGTAGCGAAACTGGATGCACTGATATTTTTCCATGTGAACAATATTTTCAATGAGAGCTACGAAGCCATGGAGAACAGGCCTATGCCGGGAAGAAATTTCAGGCTGGGAATTAATCTGAACCTGAATATTAAAACGAAAAATAGTTAACATCTCACCTGCTTCCATTAGTAAGAATGGTGATTAAACAACAGACAATGAAAAAAACCTTTACACAATTGAACAAATGGGCTTTAGCTCTTGCATTAGCAGGTATTAGTACTTCTGCTTTTGCACAAAGGGTATCTACTTTTGAAGGGCTTACTTTGGCAAGTGACTCAAAGTATATTGGTGCTCTTGATAAAAAAGGATTCTATGAAGGGGATGTCTTTTTCCCAAACTCATATGCAGAATCAAATCTCGGACCTTACTGGTCAGGCTGGGCATACTCTAATCAAAAAGATGTAACAACTAACAGTTATACAAACGACTGCAGCAGCATTACAGGCGGGGGTAATAATGGGTCAAAGAATTTTGGTGTACTTTATGGAGACGGAACAAGACTTCATCTTACAGGTCTTTTAAAAGGAGCTCAGCTTAATAGTTTTTATATTACGAACAATACTTATGCCGCACTGACAATCAAAAACGGAGATGGGTATGGTTACAGTAAAAAGTTTGGCGGAGCCACAGGTAATGATGCTGATTACTTCAAACTTTCTATCAATGCTTATTACAATGGTACAAAAACCACAACTCCGGTAGATTTCTACCTGGCAGACTACCGCTTTGAGGATAACAGCAAGGATTATGTTGTAACTGAGTGGAAGTATGTTGACCTTTCTTCACTTGGCTATGCTGACAGTCTGGAATTTTCTTTTACGTCAACAGATGTAGGAGAATATGGCTCAAATACACCTGCTTATTTCTGTATGGATGACTTTAAAGTGATTCCAGCGCCATTTGCTCCTAAAGCTGGCGATGCAGGGTCTACAGCTATCAAAGCTGATGATGCTAAATTTGTAAACTGGGCAAAAGGTGCTACTGTAACAAGAGGTCTTCAGAAAATAGGTCTGCTTAGTGGAGGCTATGCAACAGTAGGTACAGAAAGTAATGTAATCGGAAAGGCTGACAACTCTGTTATCAGTTTAGGCGATGGCGGTTATGCTGTTATTACTTTCAACAAACCAATCGCCAACGGCCCCGGTGCTGACTTTGCTGTATTTGAAAATGGTTTTGCTTATAACTTCCTGGAGCTTGCATTTGTAGAAGTCAGTTCTGATGGTGAAAACTTCTTCCGTTTCCCTGCTACTTCATACACAGACACTACTGCTCAGACAGATGGTTTTGGTTATACTGACCCTAAAAGCCTGAACAACCTTGCAGGTAAATACCAGGTTGATTATGGTACTCCTTTTGACCTTGAAGAATTAAAAAACACTACTGGTCTTGATGTAAACAACATTACACATGTTAAAGTAATTGATGTTGTTGGTGCAATCGACAAAGATTATGCAACAAGAGACCAATACAATCAAATTGTGAATGACCCATGGCCAACACAGTTTGGTTCCGGCGGATTTGACCTTGATGCTGTTGGTGTAATCAACGAATCATCGACAACAAGCCTTAATGATCCTACAGCAAGCGACCTGGTAAACGTTTATCCTAACCCTGCAAAATCAGGCGAAACTGTGACTATCGGAAACACAAGTGGATATGTTACTTTTGAACTGTTAAACTCTTTAGGCGAAGCTGTTGCCTCAGGTACTACAACTGAAGTATCTCTGTCAGGATTAACACCGGGACTTTACTTCCTGAATGTTACTACTGACAACGGAACTCTTAAAGGAAAAAAACTTATTGTTAAGTAATCTGAACGGTTCCGGATAAAAGTTATTTGTCCGGAACCGCTCTTTAAATTTTATCAATACATTGAAAAAAAATCTGCATTTACTACCGGTGTTTTTTACACTCATTTTCTTCTCGTGTAAGAAAGATGGCCCCATTTCTAAGAATGAACAAATCTATACTAATAGTGGCGACACAACGGTGATTGCCCTCTCAGAAGGAAACTTCATGCGGGGTAATTCAGATCTTTATCAATATAACAAGAAAACAAACAGCGTTGCCGACAACATTTTCTTTCAGGTAAATGGTAAGAAGTTGGGCGATGTTTTACAGAGTATCACAGTCAAAAACGGACAGGCATACCTTGTTATTAATAATTCAGGTAAAATAGTTGTAGTTGACCCTTTAAGCTTTGTTGAAAAAGGTGAAATCACAGGCTTTAATTCACCAAGGTATTTTTTAGCGGTAAATGACACACTGGCTTATGTAACAGACCTGTACGACAACGCCATCAGTATTGTCAACTATGTAAAGCGCAAGAGAGTTGGCACAATAAAATGCCCCGGATCAACGGAAGAGCTTTTATTACATAACGGCAAAGTATATGTCACCAATTACCAGAAAGAATATCTATACATTGTCGATCCTTCAAAAAACAGTATTGAAGACAGTGTTAAAGTAGGCCTGGGCCCTGTTTCAATTACCAAAGACAAAAATAATAAGCTTTGGATAATGTGTATGGGAGATTATTCAAAAAACAAAAATGCCAGCCTTTATCAGGTTAACCCGTCACTTAAATCAGTTGAACAGTCATTTCCTTTCAATGTATCGTTAGGTATGTCCAATAAAGTAATGATGAACAGAGGTGCCGACACGCTTTATTATCTCAGCAATGATGGCGTATATAGCTTACCTGTTTCACAAACAAGTGTTTCTGCTGAACCATACATTGCAGCCAATGGCCGCACAATTTACGGTTTTGGGATAGACCCCTCCAATGGCGATATTTATATTGCAGATGCGATCGATTATAATCAGAAAAGTATGGCTTATCGCTATACAGCAAGCGGTATGCTACTAAACAATTTCAAGTGTGGTATCAATACCAATGGATTCTACTTCCCTACTACAACTATTATTCCTTAATTCGCTTTCGCCTGATATAAATTACCTTATCCACTTCAGCAACCAAATCGCCGCTTTCATCAAGCACCTGAACACTAAAAACAGGCTCTAGCTTATGCTCAGTATCAGCTTGCTTCTTAATTTCTGCTATTTGCTCCTGTGAAACCCTGAATGATGCATAGACCGTTCCCCTACCGGGTTTTATAAACCTGATCGTAGCTGCTTTGTCCCAGATAATGTAATCACGACCGAGATTTTCCATTAATATCAGCATATAAAAAGGGTCGGCCATAGCATACAGCGACCCTCCGAAATGCGTTCCTACATAATTCTTATTCCAGAAGCGCTGCTTCATCTTCACATCAATTGATGTAAAGTCTTTTGAATAACTGACAATACTGATTCCTGCTCCCATATAAGGAGGCCAAAAAGACATAATCCGCAAAGCAGTACCTAATTTCATTAAAAAAACAGACTAACAACTAACAACAATCACCAGGCAACTACTTAAGTCCTATAGCCAGCAACCAATCTTCCGTCGGTACTACCAGTTTCCTTTCAGAAACACTGAAAAGCCCGATTGTAAATTCTGCCGTACAGCATATTTCACCGTCACGAACCATTTTCTGAGAAATAACCCCGACTTTCCCTTCATATGAAATCATCTGAGATTCAATCACTATTTCCTGTCTCAGCCGCAATTCTTTCAGGTACCTGATAGTGATCTGCAACACAGTCGGCCCTAATCCTGTCTCCCTTATTTTCCTGATGCCATATCCGTTTTGCGTAATCCACTCCCATCTGGCTTCTTCAAACAAGGTCAGATAAGTAGCATTATTTACATGCCCGAAAGTATCAAGGTGTTGCTCTTTAATAAGAACAGGATAGTTAAAAACTACTGAATTATCGAATCCCATAATAACATGCTAAAAACTTTACTAATCTAACAGATTTATTGATCAGGAGGGCTATAGAACGCCTATAAAAATACAGCTCTTTCCAAATTTAACTTTACCTTTGCAATATGAACGAAGTACATGAATTTGAACTGACAGGACACGAATTTATCGAGTTGAACAAACTTCTGAAATTCATGGGTGTTGTTGATACAGGCGGAGAAGCCAACAGCGTTATTGACAGTGGAGTTGTTACTGTAAATGATGCTACAGAAACACAGAAACGCAAAAAACTACGTAAAGGGGATGTGATCATCCTTGAAAATATCACTATAAAAATTGTTTAAAATGAACTGGATATTACTGATAATAGCAGGATTGTGTGAAATAGGTTTTACTACCTGTTTAGGAAAGGCCAAAGAAACAGAAGGCAATGAATCTGTACTTTGGATCATAGGCTTTTTTATCACACTGTCGGTCAGTATGTATTTACTATATAAGGCAACACTTACACTGCCAATGGGTACCGCTTACGCTGTCTGGACAGGTATAGGCGCTGTCGGAACCGTTATTATCGGAATGTTATTCTTCAAAGAACCGGCTGACTTCTGGCGCCTTTTCTTCATTTTCACACTTATCGGTTCTATTGTAGGATTGAAATTTGTTTCTCACTAATCCATAGATCCTGGCTGTATTTTCTAAAAAACAGCCTAAAGTTTATCGGTGACTATCAGGCCGTGCTTCATCTATCTGTATAAAAAATCACCATTGGGATTACCCTGGACAAACCCTGATACCCGGGCGACTGAATTTGCCGACACCAATATTCCCTAAGCACCTTCGGCAGTTGAGTTATTCCGCCACAAGCAAACTTAGACCCGCCCCCGCCTTGACGACTGCTTGCTGAAAACGTTAAGGGGGTCGGGCACC
>CAZNHL010000031.1:6999-10362 GCA_964572965.1 uncultured Bifidobacteriaceae bacterium | reverse complement strand
GTGGTTTAAAAACAAAAAAGGGCTACCAAAAATGGCAGCCCTTTTTAATTCTGAGGTTTTACTATTCAACAACCAGTTTCACTGACTGATCATTTATCTTAAGTAAGTATACCCCACTTGCAAGTGGAAGATTTATTTCATTTTTACCGTTCAGGAGTACCTGCTCTGCCACCTTATCTCCATAAACGCTGAAGATTTGCACAGTAGACTCTTCTGAAGCTAACTCAATAACGAACGCACCTGTTGCCGGATTCGGATAAACCAGTACCTGGTTTACAGGTATTGCCAAGGCTTCTGCGTTTTCTTGTCTTGAAGTACATGCTCCCTGACTAGTCCAAGGCTTTCCTGTTCCTGTTCCACCATTATTAAGGTCTGGTCTTTCCCCTTGTGTCCACCAGTTTGCTTTATATTTAATACCGTTATATTGAACTACGGCATTACTATTATAAGCAGTAGCTGCAAGCCAGGCTGCCGCTGTACAAGTACTTGTCGGTGTAGTTACACTGAATGTAACCGCTGCTGAAGTAGCATGTTCAGTCATGTCATCGGTAGCTTTTGCAGTAATAGTATAAGTACCATTTGCAACGTTGTTCCACACAAAATTTACCGGGCTGCTGCCAACTGTACTTGTTGTAGTCTCTCCTATTTTTGTGGCACCGTTGAAATATTCTACTTTACCTCCCGTCCAGTCCGGATCGCTCACCAAAGCACTCAACGTAACATTGCTACCTGTAGCGAAATTGGCATTGAATGCAGGAGCTGTAATGGTTACCGTAGGTACTTTATTTTTGTAAATAAAGATATTAGTCGTACTTGAAGCGCCATCAAAGTCATATGCCGTTACTGTAAAGTACAGAGAACCGTCAGCATAAGGAGCCGGCAAGTTGCTAAATGTTACCTGATAAGGAGGTGTAAAGTCAGTGATCGTTTCGCCGGTTTTAGGCAAAGTGAATACAACTTTTTCAACTGCATAATCGTCAGTAGCATACACATACAAGTCTTTAGAACCGCCAACAAGGTATTTCGGGTTGATACCATTTACAGGAACCGGACTATCGATAGTAATGATCGGAGCTATGTTGGCAGCTACCAATATGTATGCTATCGAAGTAACAGCTGACGCTCCCTGATTATCAAACACTTTTGCAGTAATCTGATAACTTCCTTCCGGTGCATTTGTCCATGTGAAGCTATATGGAGCTGTATTGTCAGAACCTAACAATGTTGTTCCCTGATAGAATTCTACCCTGTCGACTGTTCCGTCAGGATCACTTGCATCAGCAGTCATTGTTACATTTGCAGGCAGCCTGTATCTTGTAGCACTTGTCGGAGCTGTCAAAGTAATTACAGGACTCAGGTTACCAGGCCCGCAAACACCATTATCAGTCCATGGTTGTCCGGATCCGGAACTAATATCCGGTCTGTTGTTCTGTGTCCACCAGTTTGCGGTATATTTTCTGCCATTGTAAGAAACTTTTGCTCCGCCATTGTAAGCTGTAGCAGCATTCCAGGCAGGGTCAGAACATGTTCCTATGTTCTGTTTTACTACAGTAATACTATCAAACTCTGCTCTTGACGGATAGTTAGGAGCAGCGCCGGAAACAGCTAAACCAACATATACCTGCTCGCCCATCGTAACCGTTTGCTGTCCCATCATAACCCAGCTTGTTCTGTTGCGTGAACAGTAACTGGTAATAACATTTCCAACCCTCGTAATCTTAAACCATTTGTAAAGGTTATAGAAATGCAATTGCTCACCATTGAATGTATTGTCGCCGGCATAGCCTCCGGCATTTCTTTGCTGAACATGCACATACTCACGGGGAGTGTACATTATCATAGAATATGCTGAGTTTGCTGCTAAGCTTTCGCGGATCATTAACCCGGCCTTGCTCCATCTGTTCGGGCTATTAGAAAATGCCAGCTTTCCTTCAATAGAACCATCACCTGTAATAGTCTGATAAACGAATCTGAAATCATCACCTCCTCCCCAGATATCGCCACCATAGCTTTCTACATAAAATTTACCATCAACTTGTCCGGATACGCCACTTGTGGAAGGAGTACCGATATCTATGTGCTGCCAAGGTTGAGGAAGCGGATCAAGTACTGCTTTTCTTTTGTAGGATACCTGAATCGTTTTAGTACCGGATGCAGATGCGGTATAAGTATTACCTGTTACTGCTGTAACCACGCCATTTACCTTCAGCTGATCAATTTCGTAACCAGGAAACGGACTGAATGTAAAAATTTGAGAAGCTCCTGCGGCTGCTTTTAAAACACCGGAAGGAGACACTCTGCCGTTCTTATCAGAAGTGACGATAAATGTGTTTGGCCTTGCATTTACAGTGAAAGACATAGTAGCTCCGGGTGCACTGATATTGCTTAGGTAAAGACCGAACTCACCGCCATCTTTCCATCTGAAAATGCTATTGTTACTATTGAAAGCATTGTTCAGGTTATCGAACAAATCCTCAAGATCACCTCTTACGTCTGTAGCGCTACGGTCTTCATCATGAAGTTCATCTTTGTTATCGGCCTGAACAAGATTCATTTTAATGCTGGTTTCATAGCCTGGCAGATCCATACCGCCATCTTCATCTACATAATAAATAGCAAGGCCCTGATCCGGCACATTATTCACTCCCGGAAACTGCTGATAGTAGCCACCATATACCTGTGGGTGGATCAATAAATATTCCTTAGGGTTGTATGGGTTGTTGTATTTATAAATAGTAGTGTAACTGTTAGACACTGCTGTATAAGTTTGTGTAGTAGCCCCTACTTCAATCACATTATCAATCCAGCCTTTTTTGTAACGCAGAGGAGGACTAATAGGCATTGGCCCTTTTTTGGTACCTGCACTGGCCATTAAACAATAACTACCAAGGTTTGTCCAGCCTGTCTGATAATAATCAGGCCATCTCATCAAACTGTGTCCTATTTCGTGACAAATTACATTGTATTCAGGATCCTGAGTATCGTCATAATAATTCACGTTACCATTGGCAACATTCAGGTTTACACCATTGTTTTTAATGAATGTATTTCCCGATTGCTGCGCAAAAGCATGAGATCTTTGGGGTGCCCTGCAAAGTACAGTAAAATGTAGCAGTGAGTTATTTTCCGGATCTATTGTAAGCCCCTGAAACCCCTGAGGATAATTAATATTAATCTGATCACAGATATCAGAAATCTCTAATCCACCGCCGCCATAATAGTAGCTTCTTGGATGTGGCAATACTACTTTTACTACAATACTTGATACATCTACTTTACCGGCAGTCTGTGCAAGAAAATAATCTCTGACAGAACCCTCATTTCCCCAACCAGCGAATCCTGGCTGATTAATCATTTTTGAAA
>CAZNHL010000031.1:5007-6989 GCA_964572965.1 uncultured Bifidobacteriaceae bacterium | reverse complement strand
ATCTAATGTGTTACGAAATGCACGATCAGGAAAATCAACCACAACGGTGATCCCCTTAACAATAGTGGTTTGAGCCTGTATATTTACCATGACGGCGGTTAACAACAGGATCAATAGTGTTTTGACTTTTAGCATAATTTTGAAAAGTTGATTAAAAATTTAGTGTTTAAAAGTTTTAAAATCCCGGATTTAACACAAGGATGCCTTGCACGCTGCTCTTTGCAGCGTATTCTTTTTGACTTCATATGATTGACAATTGGTTTCTGCAGGTGCTTTTTAAAGTGGCAGGATTATAATTCCTGGTGCAACTCAGAAAAGGGGAAATACATAATAAAGCAGCAAACTCCTCTTTTAGCTTGACCGGACGAACACCGGAAAAATATAAATCCTGAAAAAATGGCAATAGCTTTTTTCTCATATCTGACCACATTTAAAAATATGATCAAATATGAATTCAGAAGAGCGTTAATGACTTTACATTATTGTAAAAAAACTTATCAGACAGCCCTGTATCAATAAATATGTTAATTTTTGCTAAGTCTGAATTCCTGAGGAGACTGATTGACCTGTGCCTTAAAAACGCGGTTAAAATGGGTAATATTATTATAGCCACACTCATAAGCGATGGTCGAAATCGGCAATGTTGTTGCACTTAATTGCTTCTTGGCAACCTCTATTCTTTGGGCATTTAAATACTGTTTGAAGCTTGCATTTGCATGTTTTTTTATGATGCCCGATACTTTTCTTTCATGAATACCGGTAGCCTGTTGCACATCAGTAACTGTCAGCTCGGGATTTTTAAAATTATCCCGGATAAATGTTAACACAACATTTTTATCATGATCTTCATAATTAACTGTATCTACCTGCTTATACAACAACCGAATTCTTTCTATCCGTAACAACGGTGAATGAAACATCAGGACATAAACCAGATAATACAACAATGTACCTATGCTTGCTACAATAAAAAACAAAGTAAAATCGTACTCAAAACGCAATTCTGATATTGTTACCTCGTCTCTGTCGGTCTTATCATAAAAGCGGCTGTTAGCAAGTAAAATATACTTTACAGACTTCATATCACTATCCTCATTCTGGTACTTATCGGAAACAAATGCATACCACCAGTCGGGAGTTACAAAATCCCTCAGTGAAAGTTCTTGCCTTGAAGGCGTAGTAGAAACCGGGATATAATTAATTAAAGGGTGATAAGAATCTATATTACTTTCTTTAGAATAAGCAGGAATATGGTCACAAATGATAATCGGAACTTTCATCCTATGACCTGATTTAAGGCTGACAAAAACCTTATTATATTTCGACAGATCAACAAATTGACTATCTGAAGGCTGAATAACCAGTCTTACAGCCGAGGCACTGTTTTTATTATTCAGAACATATCTGTAAACAAGCTCTTTTGACTGTTTAATTATTTCAATACTGGACTTACCTCCGGTATGACGATCATCTGATAAGCTTATTTTAAAATCCTTGTTATTAAACCCTTTATCAGAATCGATCAGAATAAGCGGCTCTGTTTTAAGCATAAGCCAACCGAGTACCAAGGCAAAAACAGGCAGGACAAGTAATATGTTTTTCCCGTTATTTTCCATAAACCTGCTTTATAGATTGTTTATTCCTTATAGCAAGAGGACTAAAACCTGTTTTAGATTTAAATACTCTATTGAAATGAGCTATTGTATTAAAACCGACCTTTTGTGCTACCTCATTTACAGGTAAATCTGTTTCTGCTAATAAGCGTTCGGCTTCATTGATCCGTATGTTATTTACCAACTGTCTGAAACTCATACCTGTTTTAACTTTGAGTATCTGAGTTATCTCTAATTCTGACAAACCTACCTGACGGCTTAATTCTTCAATGCTGTAATCTGGTTCGAAATAATTGACTCCGATCACATCTAATACAGCCTGTTCATTATTACTATCTTCTATTATTAATGAGGGGGCATTTTCCAGTA
>CAZNHL010000031.1:0-4997 GCA_964572965.1 uncultured Bifidobacteriaceae bacterium | reverse complement strand
TGACCTCGTTATTCTTCGTGTATAAAAGAAGTAACAAAGCCCTATCAGGAAATAATACACAGAAAAGTACGGCAGGATTTTCAAAAAATATGGCCATAGATTAACTGAAAAGGAAAGGCTTTTTATAGTAACAACATCAGGCTCTCCCGTTTTTATATAAACACAATTACCAAAACTGATTGCCATAGTTTGCCCAAAAGAAGGGCTTGGTAATGTTGCCTTGGTTTCATTTGCTTCCATATACCACCATTCCGGAGTATAAAGGTCATCCATACGTATACTTAGCTGCTTAAAAGCGGTGTCTGTTTTCAGGATATACTGATGGGGCCTTGACTTATTAGTCAATCCGAATTCTTCATATTGAGGGAAAAATGAATATAGATAAAAAAGTATTCCCTTGCCCTGACTTGCTTTTATATCAATATTGATCTGATTATAACAGGACAAGTCAAACATTTCATTCTTTGCCTGCTCCAGACTTATAAGCGCAAACCTAAACTTGTATCCCTTCTTCAAAAGATACTGATACTCAAAAAAATAGCGGCTTTTACTCTTTTTGATTTCACTTGTCCCTTTATGTAGTTTGTCGGTATAAGTACTCCATACAAAATTCTCCCGAAGCCCGTTTTGTTCAGAAACAAGCACATACGGGCTCTTATAAACGATACTCAGGTAAGTAATCGTAAAAAGTAAAGGAACAATAATTAAAAAAAATAGAAAAATTCTTCGTTCTGACTTCATATCTGATAATAATACAGGAATAGTGTAGGTATAAGTAATATCAGAACACCCAATTTATAAAAGATATATCTTTTATCTTTACAAAGATTACAATTAAAATCTTTACTTTCCCAACCTTTTCCCTGCTACTCTCCCAACTACATTCTTACCGTATTTATCTTTTAGTTTATCCATTGCTGCATATAATGGTCTCATTTCTTCACTATTATCAAACAATTGCATCTGTTTCTGCCCCTTTTCAAGATTACTTAACCTTAATCCGAGAAGCCGCACTTTTAAAGCCGGATTGTAGAGTTTATCAAAAAGCTCTTTAGCAGACTTTATAAACAACTGATCGTTGTCTGTAAATGGAATAGTTAGCTGACGTGAAACAGTTTTAAAATCAGAATAGCGAATTTTGACGGCTATGCATGAAGCCATTTTACCAAGATCACGTAATTCATATCCCAGATTTTCTGCCATCCGGACAAGCATTTCATGCATAAACTCAGTATTGACAGAATCTTCACCAAAAGTACGTTCCTGTGAAATAGACTTTTGTATCCACCTGTTGCCTACAGGTCTGTCATCAATACCGCGACAGCGATCCCAGAGCCATTGCCCGCTATTTCCAAACAGGCGCTCCAAAGAAGACAAAGGCATGGCCTGTAACTGATGGATCTTAAATACGCCTGATTTATTCAATTCAGCAACCATCTTTTCGCCAACCATCGGTATTTCGCCAACATCCAAGGGTGCCAGAAAAGCAGCTTCTTCACCATGAGGAACATTAATTTGTCCATTGGGTTTTGCTTTCCCTGTCGCTATTTTAGCAACCAGCTTATTACCGGCCATACCAAAAGAAACAGGTAATCCCGTCTCTTTTATAATACGCTGACGTAATGCCGCTGCCCATTCGTAACAACCGAAAAAGCGCTCCATCCCCGTAATATCAAGATAAAACTCGTCCACTGACGCCTTTTCAAAAATAGGCGCTTCCTGTCTGATAATATCTGTCACCAAACCTGAATAATAGCCATAATTGCCTCCGTTAACAATAATCGCTTCAGGGCAAAGTTTCATGGCTTTTACGATAGACATAGCTGAGTGAACACCCATTTTTCTTGCTTCATAGCTACAGGAACTCACAACGCCCCTGTTACTCCTTCCGCCTACAATTACCGGCCTTCCAACAAGTGCAGGATTGAGCAGCCTTTCAACAGAAACGAAAAAAGAATCAAGATCAATATGGACAATGGTCCTTTGCAAAAGCCAATTATTAATATTTTATATTGAAACTTGCTTGTTATGAATCAATTACCTTTATTTGTCGTAATAAACGACATAAAGATAACGTATTTTACGACAAATAATTCACATTACGCTAAAAGCTTAATGCCACAATGAGACAATTTCTCATTACTTAATACTATCATGTTTTCAGACAACTTAAAATATTTACGCACACAAAAAGGCCTCTCTCAGGAAGAAACAGGGAATGAGCTTGGTTTAAAACGTTCGACTTACAGAGACTACGAAAACGGCAGTAATGAGCCAAATCTGGCTGTTTTACAAACTATTGCCGATTATTTCAATGTTGGCATTGACGATTTAATCAGAAAGGATTTGAGCATAGTAAAAGGCAATCTGAATACTCCTATTCTTGAACAGGACTTTCGGGTACTTGCAATTTCGGTTGATAAAGACCAGAAAGAAAATATTGAGTTTGTTCCGGTAAAAGCGAAGGCTGGTTATATGGCCGGCTATGGCAATCCTGATTTTATTATGCAACTGCAACGTTTCAATCTGCCAACGATGCCAACAGGAACATTCAGGGCTTTTGAGATTAGCGGTGACTCTATGCCGCCACTGGCTCAAGGTGCTATTGTAATCGGGAAATATGTTGAAAACTGGAGAGATATCCAAAACCTGAAAACCTATGTGCTCATTACTAAGAATGAGGGGTTGGTTTATAAAAGAGTGATTAATCAGGTAAAAGAGAAAGGTCGCTTATTGTTGATGTCTGATAACCATATATATGAACCATATACTATTCCTATTACAGAAGTACTGGAAATCTGGTCTTATTATGCACACATGAGCTTTGGTTATGAAAAACCCGATGTGGAAAATCAGATCATGCACAAACTTGAAGCAATGGGCGGCGAAATTGAGAATATCTCAGAATTGTTGAAGAAGAAATATTTGGATTGAAAGATTTTAATCTTCAAATTTTAAAATCTTTCAATTACAATTCCGCCAGCTTAATCATTAGCTTTTCAAACCTTTTGATCATTCCGCTATTTTCTCCTGAATAATTATTTGCGATCATTACGAAAGCAATGTATTTACCTGTTTTACTTTTCACGTAACCTGCATAACTGGTCACTTTATTGATATTTCCACTTTTTGCATGCAAGTTAAGCTCTGCGGCGGTGCCTTTACATAATCTGGATAATGTTCCGGTAGCGCCAGCCACAGGCAATGAACTATCAAACACGCCAAAATATGGGGCCTGATAAGTCTTTTTAAGGATCGTTAACATTTGCTTTGCAGTAATAGCATTAGCAGGCGACAAGCCACTTCCATCATACATATACCAACCTCCCAAGCCCACACCCTGACTTTTCCAATATTCCTGTACAGCCTCTACTCCTGCCGCTGTTGTACCTTTACCTTTCTTTTTAACACCAATCGTTTTTAGAATGGCTTCTGCATATAAATTGACACTACGTTGATTGGTATGTTTTATGATATCTTTCAGCGCAGGAGATTCATGGATAAATAACTTAGTCACATTATCTATAACCGATGCCTTATAAATACTTATAAAGCCACTATTTACAGGAATACCATTATCATTTAGTTTCTGAGCCAACAAACCGGCAAGAGACAGTGCAGGATCAGCCATAGAACCTTTAATAGAAAAAGCTACTGCATTCAATGGTATTGTTCCCTGCAAATAACGATAATTACTAAAAGGTGCCCCATAGATGTAAGCATTATCACCACTTCCGGCAGTACCTGTAGTTATTTTGTTTTCAAATTGTAATGTAGCCTGAACCGGTTCTGTACGCAGGACCTTGGTGTCCCCTCCTAATTGTGCAGAAGCATTCAAAAAAAGTTTATAATAATTCTCATTGAAATTAAGCCCATAAGGAGCGGCACCATAGTAATTACCAATATCTGTCCATGACCAGTAATCAGGAATAGCATTCGCCTCAAATAATGAGGCATCAGCAATAATTTTCCCATTAATCTTTTTAATACCGGCAGCACTGATTTTCCTGGCCCAGGCATCAATAAGGCCTGAATAATCTAATGCACCTTCTACTCTTGAAGAACCCAGTGTGGGGTCTCCTCCTCCAATGATTACTAAATCACCATTTAAAGTACCATTTTCCATAGCACCTAAATAACCGATTGTTGTCTGAAATTTAAAGTTTTCACCCAGAATAGCCAATCCCGCAGAAGTAGTGGCAAGTTTAAGGCATGAAGCCGGAATTAAAGACGTATTTGAGTGGTGCTCTATAAGAGATTCTGACTTTTTTAAATCATAAGCAGTTAATGACCATGAAGCGTGAAGCATAGCTGTGTCATGATCTAGTTTATAGATTTCCTGTTTTAATGCCTGACCGGAATGAAGGGTCTGTGCAGAAACAATAAGAGGAAAAAACAAAGCAATAAACAGGCGCATGGAATGTAATTTAATAATACAAAAGACTATCCGCCCTATATCCCGCAGATAAACAGACCAGGATTTTAATTCCGGTTCTGCCAAGCATGATAGCCTAACAATCAATAAAAATAAGCGAAGTTAGCACTATCTGCAACACGTATAGTCTTAAAAGTCTGTAAACAAAAGCGGCCCGCTTTTCAACGGGCCGCTTTTGTTTTGATCTATATAATTTACGCTATCCTGATGCTTCCGGCAATCTCAGCTCCCAGCCTAGCAATATCTTTATTTCCAACCTGCTCACCTAAAGTCTGTACTAACAAACCGGCAATACCCACTCTTAATGCTTCCGGTATTGTATCAACCAATACAAAAGGCAAAGGAGGATTCGGTTTAGGAGGGAATACTTTAAATGGAGGACAAAGATCACCGTCCCAGTCAGCAGCAATGCTTCTTGAAACTAATCCGGCATGCTCTTTAGCTAAAGCATCCAGTTTTTTTGCATGTACTGCCGGTACAAACGCTACTGCAGCTTTCAGAGCTGCTGCAATATAAAACTCCTTGTACCCTTTGTAGGTGAAATCTTTAGGCGGATCCCAAA
>CAZNHL010000030.1:11680-47534 GCA_964572965.1 uncultured Bifidobacteriaceae bacterium | reverse complement strand
GGCAAGGTCGTGCTCTACCAACTGAGCTACTCTCGCTTATTACAATTCGTTTCGTATTTCAGTCCCGTATTGTGAATGCAAAGGTAGGCAAAAAAATGACACACGCAACAACTGGGCGCGATTTTTTTCACTTTTTTTCTACTAAATGATAAATTCCTTTCTCCTCAGATTCTAAGTATCTGTGTTTCAATAAAGGAATCCTGTGCTGTAATTGAGGTATTAAGCCCTTCTCATCAATAATAATTTCGGGTAAGTCTTTTGATAGTTGCTTTGTGATATTGGCAATATTTTCATAATTGTTCAGGTCACCGAAATTGTTGATTGCAATGGGCCAGTTGATATAGCATGTTGCCAGGCTATTTCCCCAATAAGCACCTATATCCTCTCCCAACACAAGTATATGTGAGCCCTGAATCTGATTTTTATTTTCTTTTACCAAAAGGTTTTGATAGCCGATAAAATCTACCTTAGTATAGAGTGTGGCAAATGTGAAAAACAGACATCCTGAAAAATATATCCAGAAAAGGGATTCTCTGATCCAGCGTTTTTTTAACAGGTAAAAGTAATGGCCTGCAAAAAATGCTACAGAAGGGATAAAGAGAATTAATGAAAAAGAGGAGCGTTCGTTGGTAAGCCAGACCGTTAATGCTGCAAAAAGCGCCAATAACAGCATTGCAAACTTAGTAACCGACTGAAAATGTGTTTGCGGATAAGTAATCAAAAGAAGGTAGCCAAGTACCACAATGGTAATAGGAGTTGCAATCAGTAACAGTAAGTCATCGGAACTGATATAGATAACCCTCGACAGGTAAATATTTTCAGTAAAGAAGAATTCTGTGAACAGCTGAGGGGATTCAAACCAGAGATAAAATAGCCATACAATGAGGAATGGGAATATAAAACCAATAATGATAACCATAATAGCTCTTACACTTGTTTTAGTGTATAAAAGCAAAACAGATAGTACCCAGAAGATCAGAATAATGGCAGGAAAATAGAATAGAGCTGCTATAGCAATGTAGAAACCAATATTGAAGATACGGTTATCTTTAATTGTTTTATAGAAAAGGCTGATAATGTCATTCAATGCAAGAAGGATGAATGTCATTGAGAGTAAAACAGGGCTTAATGTAAAGAAGTCTATAAACAGGCCCGAAGTAATAATATAAAAAAGTCCGGCCAGGTAATGTTTATTGCCGAAAACTTCATGCTTGCTAGTAATATAATTGAAAAATGTAGCCTGAAAAAAAGTGAAAATAAAAGCAAATATGTGGAGTGTTGTGATTGATTTACCAAACACCGCAACAATGAAAGCATAGACTAAAGCTGAAAACGGAGCAATATTATCCCATAGGTCACGGTAAAGCATAGCGCCACTTGAGAGTTTTTCACCGATAGTGAGCCATTTTGCTTCCGGCACCATTACTGTTAACCCTTTTATTAATACCGGTAAGTGTAATGCCAGCAGCAAAAACAAAAGTGCTACGATGCGTACGGGTTCGTTGACTTTAAAAAACCTGATCAATTTTGCTTGCGTTAATGTTTAATAGTGTCGTTGTCAAACGGTAATAATTGTGATATATATCAAATTTGCCGTTATTTATAAATAACTTCACAAATTAATATAATATTCTCAATTATCGGTATGGAGAGTAAGCGACAACTCAAATTTTCAAGGCTTATTCAGAAGGATTTAGCCGACATATTTCAACGTGATGCAAAGGGGATGTTTGGTGGTGCGTTTATCACGGTGACTCGCGTTGGTATGAGCCCCGATTTGGGTGTGGCAAAAATACATGTAAGTATTCTTGCTGCTCAGGATCGTGAAGCAACACTTGCCAAAATCAAAGATCAGGTAAAGAGCATTCGTTCTTTTCTGGCTGCTAAAATTAAGAATCAGGTTCGTATCATTCCGGAACTTATCTTCTATCTGGATGAAAACGTAGATTACGCCATGAAAATGAGCGCGATAATAGACGATTTGAACATTCCTAAACAAACAAAAGTAGATGAGTCTGATTACGATCAGGACATCGATAAGTAAATGAATGTCGCTCATTTCATAGCGAGACGATATTTTCTTTCCCGCAGGAAACGTAACTTCATCAACGTACTTGCGGGAATTTCCATGTTAGGTGTTGCCTTAGGTACGGCAGCCCTTATTATTGCCCTTTCAGTTTTCAATGGGCTTGAAAACCTCATCAGGTCTCTCTACGGCACTTTCGATCCGGATCTTAAGATTACAGCTACTACCGGAAAGTCATTCCATATTAATGACGCATTTCTTTATAAAGTAAAAGATACTGAAGGTGTTTTGTTTGTATCGGAAATCATAGAAGACAATGCCTTGCTCCGCTATAAAGACCGCCAGATGGTAGTTAAGATTAAAGGAGTAAGTGAAAACTATTCTCATCAGAATAAAATAGATTCCATGGTGATCCAGGGAAAATTTATTCTGAAAAAAGACAGTATTGCCTATGCCGTTATTGGTCAGGGTGTAAAGTATCAGCTTAATATCAGTCTCACAGATAAGTTTGTGCCGCTCCAATTGTGGTATCCACAAAATAAAAAATCACTCAATATTAATCCGGAAACAGCATTTAACAGGTTAAACATATTGCCATCCGGTGTGTTTGCTATTGAGAAGCAATATGATGATAATTATGTGTTTCTGCCTCTCTCTTTTACAAAAGAGCTAATGAACTATGCTGACAAACGCACTTCATTAGAAATAAAAGTAAAAAAGGGCTATAGTATTAATGCTGTTAAAAAAGCTTTGCGTGAAGAATTAGGGTCAGCTTTTACCATTCAGAATTCGGATGAACAGCATGCAAGCCTGCTTCGTGCTGTAAAAATTGAGAAACTGTTTGTGTATCTTACTTTTTCATTCATTATCGGAATTGCCTCATTCAATATCTTTTTCTCTTTAACAATGCTGGCTATTGACAAAAAGAAAGACATGGCTATTTTAATGGCAATGGGTGCACCAACAAAAATGGTCAGGAATATATTTCTTGCAGAAGGTGTTATGATTGCCATTACCGGTTCTGTTACCGGCCTTTTGTTTGGCTTGGGAATTTGCTTGTTACAAATGCAGTATGGCTTTGTTTCAATGGGAATGGAAAGTGCAGTGAGTGACTCTTATCCGGTAAAATTGCAAATGAGCGATTTCTTATTAACAGGAATTACTATTACTCTGATTACAATCGGAGCTTCAATCGGGCCTGCTTTGAAAGCTGCTAAAACTCAGATGAAAGAACAGTTGTAAAGCGAATAGACGAGATATTTTAGATATTAGAATGCAAAAAAAGAGAAGGTTCCGGATTATCCGGAGCCTTCTCTTTTTTTGCATTTTGATCAACTACTCTCCTAAATTATTTTCGTAAAGGCTGTTGATCAAAGCTTCATTTGCTTTAGTGATCACTTTACGTTTCAGACTGAGTTTTGCAGTCATCTCGCCACTTTCAATAGACCACATTTTAGGAAGAAGAATGAATTTCTTTATTTTCTCATATTGAGCCAATCCGGAATTTTTATCGTCTACTTCTCTTTGGTATTTCTCAAGAACTGCAGGGTTCTTAATCATTTCCACATCATTGGTATAAGGAATGTTTTTAAACTTGCAGTAATCCTTAAGCGCCTGAAAAGCCGGAACAAGTAATACTGCAGGGAATTTCTGCCCTTCACCTATTACCATTGCCTGTTCAATAAAAATACTTTCTTTCAGTTTATTTTCGATTTGCTGAGGAGCAATGTACTTACCGCCTGATGTTTTGAACATCTCTTTTTTACGGTCAGTAATTTTAAGGAAACGGCCTTCAACAAATTCCCCGATATCGCCGGTATGGAACCATCCTTCAGCATCTATTACCTCAGCTGTAAGTTCAGGTTTTTTATAATAACCTTTCATTACATGCGGCCCTCTTGTGAGGATCTCACCATCTTCGGCAATTTTTACTTCAACACCCTCAATTTTAGGACCCACAGTACCAATGCGGTTATCTTTTTCATCGCAATGATTAACACATATTACCGGTGAGGTTTCTGTAAGACCATAACCTTCCATTACAGGAATTCTTGCCGCCCAGAATACTCTTGCCAACCGTGGCTGCAAAGCTGCTCCTCCGGAAACAATGGCAATCACATTACCGCCTAAAGCTTCTCTCCATTTGCTGAAAATAAGTTTGTTAGCAATCTTAAGCTGAAGATTATAAAAGAATCCCATGTTCTTGCCAACTTCATATTTTAAGCCCAGATTAAGTGCCCAGAAGAAAAGCAGCCTTTTAATACCAGTCAGTTCCTGTCCTTTGGCATAAATCTTATCATAGACTTTTTCCAATAGACGAGGCACCGTTACAAATATGTTTGGATTGATTTCTTTAAGGTTATCCGAAATTGTTTCAAGGCTTTCAGCATAATAAATAGATACACCGAATGACATATAGAGGTAATTGAGCATGCGCTCATAAATATGACAAAGAGGTAAAAAGCTTAAAGCTTTGTGTTCACTGTTTACAGGAAAAAGGGGAGTAACGGCTTTGAAGTTACTGATCAGGTTATTATGAGTAAGCATTACCCCTTTCGGATTGCCCGTAGTACCCGAAGTATAGATCAGCGTAAGTAAGTCGTCGGGTTTAACGGCATTCTTAGTTTCTTCCAGAATCTTTGCATCAAGGTCACGGCCAACCTGAGTGATAGAAGACCAATGTTCAGCACCTTCAACAGCATCGAAAGTGTATATTTTCAAAATACCATTGAGACCGGCAGTTGCATTTTTTACTTTATGATATAGATCCTGATTAGCAACAAAAATAATTTTTACCTCGGCATCAGTGAAAATATACTTATAATCCTCTTCTGTAATTGTGGGATACATTGGTACGCTTACAGCACCTAATTGCTGAATACCAAAATCTACAAAATTCCATTCGGGACGGTTAAAAGAAACAATAGCAACTTTGTCATCTTTTCTGATTCCTAATTGATACAGGCCTAAACTAACCTGATTAGCAATTTCTTTGAATCGCGCGGTAGAATATTTAACCCATTGACCGTTTACCTTGCTGGCAACCATGTCTTCCTGAGGAAATTTCTCCTTTTGGTATTGCAATAAATCAAAAACTCTAGTTACTTCCATGATTATAGAATTGAAAAATTACTGTTTTTAACGAACCAGTTATTTAAAAGTTATTTTTGACTGACCATTTTACAGATACTCGCGTATATAGCCAGTGTAAAAATATTGACTTAGAAACAATTACTACCATGGAATTACAAAAACTTTTTGAAGAAGCATTAGCAAAGTCTAAAAGCTTGCCAAATCAGTCTAATGATAACCTGTTGGCTATCTATGGTTTATATAAGCAGGCTACTGATGGAGATGTGAATATTGATGCACCCACTAACCCTTTTGATCTTGTTGGAAAGGCCAAATATGGTGCCTGGGAGGCTTTAAAAGGGCTGACTAAAGATGAAGCAAAACAGAAGTATGTAGACTTAATTCAAAAGCTTGGTGCATGATTATTTGTGTAAAACAGGACTTTTGTATATTTGGTCAATAATTTTATTACCAAAAATGTTGATGTAATGGAAGCACTCGAGCATTACTACGAGCTTATCGAAAATGTAATCAAAAGACTTGGGGTAGACCCATTGCTTTGTAAGGGACAAAAACCCGGGCAGTATGATCTTAAAAAAGGGTCGGCAAAAATCTGGATTGATATATGGAAGGTAGAAGGAGAAAAGTACGGTTATATCCAGATACTTGCGCCAGTGTATCATATACCCGAAAAAAATGTAGAAGGCTTTTATAAAGAACTTCTGGAAATTAATCACAAATTATTCGGAACTGCCATGACTCTGCATAACGGTAAAGTTTATGCAAAATCGATCAGAGAACTGGATGGTTTGAGTGAAGATGAGATTTTCGCTATGTTTAACAGGGTAGGAAACTATGCTGATGAGTATGACGATTACCTTCAAAATAAATATGCTTAAGGGTCTTTCCTTAAGCATATTTATTTTTTGAAAATTTTTACAAATACGATTCTAAGTTTAAACAACAAAAAGGCAGTCCTTTCGTACTCAAAGGAAAGATTGGCCTGGTTTTTTCTGGTACTTTTTTAAAAGGGGTTCTCTATATCAATATTTAAAAGCATGAGCAATAAAACGATCAAAAAAGTAGCGGTACTGGGCTCAGGAGTAATGGGTTCTCGTATTGCTTGTCACTTCGCTAACATCGGAGTGGAAGTTCTTTTGTTGGATATCGTTCCTAAAGAACCTACTCCGCAGGAAGCAGCTAAAGGTTTGACGCTTGAGAGTAAGGCTGTCAGAAACAGAATTGTGAATGATGCATTAACAGCAGCTATTAACTCTAACCCTGCTCCTCTATACAGTAAAGCTTTTGCTTCCCGTATCAAAACCGGCAACTTCGATGACAACATGAAGGATATTGCCAGTGTTGACTGGATCGTTGAGGTTGTTGTTGAAAACCTTGCTATTAAAAAAGTAGTTTTTGAAAAAGTAGAGCAGTTCCGTAAGGAAGGCACTATTGTTACTTCAAATACTTCCGGTATTCCTATTCAGCAAATGGCGGAAGGCAGAAGTGATGATTTCAAAAAGAACTTCTGTATTGCTCACTTCTTTAACCCTCCGCGTTACCTGAAACTGCTGGAGATTGTTCCTTCTACTTTCACAGATCCGAAACTGGTAGATTTCCTGATGCACTATGGTGACATGTTCCTTGGCAAAACAACTGTTTTGTGTAAAGACACACCTGCATTCATTGCCAACCGTGTCGGAATCTATGGAATTATGGAGATTCTTGCGACTACATTGGAAATGGGTCTTACAGTAGAAGAAGTTGATAAATTAACCGGCCCTGTAATCGGCCATGCAAAATCGGCTACTTTCCGTACAGGTGATGTGGTTGGTCTTGATACGCTGATCAACGTTGCCAATAACTTATATGCAGGTCTGCCAAATGATGAAGGCAGAGAACTCTTCAAACTGCCTGAAGTATTGGTAAAACTGGGTGAAAATAAATGGTTGGGAGATAAAACCGGTCAGGGCTTTTATAAGAAAATAAAAGGTGAAGGCGGCAAATCTGAGATTCATGCGCTTAACCTGAAAACTTTGGAATATGCTCCGCAGCAAAAAGTAAAATTTGCTACGCTGGAAGCAACCAAAACTATCGATAACCTGAAAGACCGTTTCAAGGTATTGGTTGCCGGAACCGATAAAGCCGGTGAATTCTACCGCAAAACATTCTTCGGTCTGTTCAAATACGTTTCATTCCGTATTCCTGAAATCTCTGATGAGCTATACCGCATCGATGCCGCTATTTCAGCTGGTTTCGGATGGGAATTAGGTCCGTTTGAAACATGGGATGCTTTGGGTCTTGAGAAATCAATTGCCAAAATGGAAGAAGCAGGCAAAAAACCTGCTCAGTGGGTTTATGACATGCTTGCTGCCGGAAACAAAACGTTCTACAAAGTAGAAGACGGAAAACGTAAATACTATGACATTCCTTCTAAATCATACAAAGTAATTCCTGGTACTGAAGGCTTCATCTTACTTGACACCTTGCGTGCGACTAAGAAAGTATGGGGCAATGCCGGTGCTACACTGATCGATATCGGTGATGGTATCGTAAACCTTGAGTTCCACTCAAAAATGAATACCCTTGGAAGCGAAGTGGTAGATGGCATCAATAAATCTATCGGTATTGCTGAAAAGGATTTCAGAGGATTGGTAATTGCCAACGAAGGCGCAAACTTCTCTGCCGGCGCAAACCTTGCGCTTTTACTGATGTACGCTTTCGAACAGGAGTATGATGAAATCGACTTCATGGTACGTTCATTCCAGAATACAATGATGCGTGCACGTTATTCTTCAATTCCTGTAGTAGTAGCGCCGCACTCGCTTACTTTGGGAGGAGGTTGTGAAATGAGCTTGCATGCTGACCGCGTAGTAGCGGCTGCTGAGACTTATATGGGTCTTGTTGAATTTGGTGTTGGTCTGATCCCTGCAGGTGGCGGTACAAAAGAAATGACAATGCGCTTTTCAGATGCACTTGAAAAAGGTGACATTGAGCTTAACGCTTTGCAAAATGCTTTCCTGACAATTGGTATGGCCAAGGTTTCTACTTCAGGACAGGAAACTTTTGATCTAGGTTTCTTACGCAGAGGGGATCAGATTGTACTTAACAAGAACCGTCAGATTTCAGAGGCTAAAAATATGGCAATCAAACTGGCAGATGCAGGCTATACACAACCGGCACCGCGCAACGATATCCGTGTACTTGGAAAACAAGGGTTGGGTATGGTTTATGCCGGAGCAAATACCATGTACTCAGGCAATTATATTTCAGAATATGATAAATTTATTTCTGAAAAATTAGGCTATGTAATGTGCGGTGGCGATTTGTCTCAGCCTACATTGGTATCTGAACAATATTTGCTGGATCTTGAAAGAGAAGCATTTGTTTCTTTGACAGGCCAACGTAAAACGGTTGAGAGAATTCAACATATGCTGAATACGGGTAAGCCACTTAGAAATTAGTCTTGAGTCATGAGTAGTGAGTCGTGAGAAGGATGAACGCCAAAACTTATTGACAAAACAAATATCAGTGTTTAACAGAGTTGTTAGTAGAAATTTATCGTGAGCAACTCAAGACTCATTACTCAAGACTAATCACTAAAGAAAATGAATAGATTTAGAGAATTAAAAGTCTGGCAGAAAGCAGTTGCTTTAGCTACTAAAGTATATAAAGTAACGGAGCATATTCCTACAACAGAAAAATTTGGCCTAATTAGTCAAATGCAGAGGGCGGCGGTATCTATTGCTTCCAATATTGCTGAAGGTGCCGGGCGAAATTCTTCTAAAGAGTTCGTTAATTTTCTTAGTATGGCTTACGGTTCTGCTTATGAACTGGAAACGCAGGTTGAAATATCAAAAAACTTAAATTACATAAAAGAGGAAGAATATCAGGATCTCATAGACTCTCTGGTTGAAATCCAAAAGATGATCTATAGTTTGAAATCATCCCTTTTAACTCAAGACTCATTACTCAAGACTCAAAACTAAAGTTATGAAAGCATATATTGTAGCAGGTTACCGTTCAGCAGTTGGGAAAGCCCCAAGAGGAGCTTTCCGTTTCTACAGAGCAGACGATTTGGCGTCAGATGTAATCAAGCACCTGGTTGCTTCTGTTCCGAATATTGATAAAGATTTAATCGATGATGTAATCGTCGGTAATGCTACTCCGGAAGCGGAGCAAGGATTAAATATCGGCCGTATGGTTTCTCTGATGGGATTGAATACGGTGAAAGTTCCCGGAGTAACAGTAAACAGATACTGTGCTTCAGGGCTTGAAACCATTGCAATGGCAAGTGCAAAAATTGAAGCAGGCCATGCCGATTGCATTATTGCCGGTGGTGTTGAAACAATGAGTCCGATCCCCTTCGGTGGCTGGAAAATTGTTCCAAACCTTGACCTGGTAAAATCACATGCCGATTACTATTGGGGTATGGGACTTACTGCTGAGGAAGTGGCTAAAGTTTATAAAGTAAGTCGCGAAGACCAGGATGCATTCTCATTGGAATCCCATAAACGTGCTGCCAATGCTATCAAGAATGGTTATTTCAAAGATCAGATTGTTCCGATCAAGATTACAGAAACCTTCCTTGATGAAAAAAACAAAAAGAAAACACGAGAGTTTGTAGTTGATACTGACGAAGGCCCAAGGGCTGATACTTCTATTGAGGCATTGGCTAAGCTGAAGCCTGTTTTCAGTGCTACAGGTTCTGTAACTGCGGGTAACTCTTCTCAGACTTCGGATGGCGCAGCTTTTGTGATGGTTGTTTCAGAAAAATTTATGAAAGAACATAATCTTGAGCCGATTGCTCGTCTGGTTTCATATGGTGTTGCTGGTGTTGAACCGCGTATCATGGGTATCGGGCCAATAGATGCTATTCCGAAGGCATTGAAAAGAGCTGGTTTGAAAGTTGGCGATATCGGTGTTACTGAATTGAACGAAGCATTTGCTTCTCAGTCTTTAGCGGTAATCCGTGAAGTAGGACTTGATCCTGCAAAAGTAAATGTAAACGGAGGTGCCATTGCTTTGGGTCACCCACTGGGTTGTACAGGAGCAAAACTTTCAGTTCAGTTGTTCAGTGAAATGAAAAGACGAAACGAGAAATATGGACTGGTGTCTATGTGCGTTGGTACCGGACAGGGTGCTGCGGGTATTTTTGAGCTATTGTAAGTCTTAGAATATTAAATAAAGAACGCTGGCAGGTTTAACTTGTCAGCGTTTTTTATTTAATATTTTGTATTTTTAACCTTAGGGGCATTCCCCTTGGAACCATTCTAAAGCTTCTGTTATGCAGGAAAAGAAACTTTACATAATTGCAGGTTGTAATGGAGCAGGGAAAACCACCGCATCATTTACTATTTTGCCTGAAATTCTAGAGTGTAAAGAGTTTGTGAATGCCGATGAAATTGCAAAAGGGTTATCTCCCTTCCAACCAGAAAAGGTTACTGTTGAGGCAGGGCGGATTATGTTGAACAGGATAAATGAACTTTTATCGAAAAATGAGGATTTTGCATTTGAAACAACCCTATCCACAAAAAGCTATAAAACCAAAATTTTAAAAGCTAAAAATCAAGGATATAGAGTAACCCTTCTATTCTTCTGGCTGCAGAATGCAGACTTAGCGAAAGAACGTGTAAAAATAAGAGTTTTAGAAGGTGGCCACAATATCGAACCTAATATTATCGAAAGAAGATTTACCAGAGGTATCATAAACTTGTTTGATATTTATTTGCCAATAGTTGATGGAGCACTTATTTTTGACAACTCCGAAGGACAACATGAGCTTTTGGCAGATAAGCAGGCAGATGGGGTGTTAAGCGTTGTAAATGCAGAGAAATTTAATCTATTAAAAAGCTATTATGACAACAATTGAAATACAAAAGGAAGAAAAAAGTAAAATCCTTAAAGGACTTGAAAAGGCTTACGATAAATTGATTGATTTCAAAAAGGCACATAATAGTGAGCTTGTGGTATTGCGTAATAATAAAATAGTTAAAATTAAGCCTGAATAAAGGACTGGTGAAAGTTGGAGATGCTTGTGAAAGGCTTTGGTATTTTCGAGCTATTGTAATATCAGAAAAAATAATAAAATTTGAAGCGCTGACAGTACAGGACTGCCAGCGCTCTTTTTATAGAAGTATATGTCAAACCGTAAGTGCTTAATAGTTATATTTTTAGCTATATTTATTCCTTTGATATCATTTTCACAAAAGGTGGATAGTGTGGTAGTGGGTAAAGGTGGAGGTATCACGGGTAATATAACTGTTTTTAAGGTTACCAAAAATACTGCTGCAAAGGGCAGCGGCTTAACTGACATCAGTTATTCTGCCGGCGTACAGATAAAGAAAAAAGAATTCAGGAAAATCCAGTCAAAAGCTCAACAGATCTACAAGACGACAGATGCTTTTGCTCAGCCATCAAATATGTATAAGTTTCTTGTAATATACTGTGGTGGTAATTCGAGAAAATATACTTGGGGAGATAAGACTTTTATAGTACCTGAGAAGATAGAAAATCTATATAATGAAGTAATCACTATTGTCAACAGATAAAATGAAACACATTACTTTTTTTCAAACATTAAGCTATGGCGCCCTACTCTCGCTTATTTGCTTTACAAGCTGGGCGCAAAAAACATCTTTTGATGTAAAACAACATAAAGATACTGTTCTGAATAAGACAGAGTTGAAAGCTATTCCCATTGATGGCAGTCTTATAAAAAAAGATAATGCTCAGCAAAAGTCTTATGGCAACATTAAAAACTCAATTACCGCAGCAACCGCTTCCGGTTTAAGAAAAAGCAATGAAACCGAAACGGTTTACTCTAAAGAAAGCGGTCTGCCAATATTTATTTCGACACCAACAAACACCGTGTCAGCACGGCTAAGTTCCCCTGATGATGTAAAGCAGGCTTGTTACAATTATCTGAATTCAATAAGCAGTGTTACCAGAATAGCAAATCCGAAGCGTGATTTTGATGTAAAACATGTGGAAAAAGATGAAATAGGTAAAACACATGTTCGTCTTGTACAAAAATACAAAGGCTTGAAGGTTTATGATTCTGAGATCTCGGTACACTTTAACCGGTCTGATATTGCCGAGACATTTAACGGGAATTATTATGTAATAACACAAGCGGTAGATACTATACCGCAGGTTTCTCCTGAAAAAGCTGTGGCTACTGTCATTAGCGACATTTCTGCAAAAACTACTTACAGAGCGCTTTCGAAAGAAGAAAAAGAGCTTTTGGATTATACAGGGCCTGTTGTGGATACTGTCATCTATGAAGTGCAGCAGCCTGTCAGAAATTATGTTTTGGCATATCATATTTCCATTTATCCTAATCTTTTAGAAAACTGGGACTATTTTGTAGATGCAAGAACAGGTACAGTTATAAAAAGCCTGAAAAAATCCTGCCATGCCGATGGCCCTAGAACAGCAACGGCGACAGACTTGAATAATGTTAGCCGCAGCATCAATACATATATGGAGGGGTCTGGCTACTTACTTTATGATGCATCAAGGCCAATGTACAATGTCTCAACACAAAATGGCGCTATTATGACTTTAGATGCCAATAATACTTTCGGGAACAATTTTAAAGTACAGATGGTCTCTTCCAGTAATAATGGCTGGACTAATAAGACCGCTGTTTCGGCACATTATAATGCCGGCAGAGCATATGACTATTTCAGGATAGCTCATGGGCGAAACTCTATCGATGGAAATGGGGGAAGTATTATTTCTGTCATTAATCAGGTAGATGAAGACGGCTCTGCCTTAGACAATGCTTATTGGAATGGTAAAGCTATGTTTTATGGTAATGGCAATGTCGGTTTTAAACCATTGGCGGGTTCGATGGATGTAGCCGGTCATGAAATGACACATGGGGTAGTTCAAAATACGGCCAACCTGAAATATGAAGGCGAGTCCGGAGCTATCAATGAATCTATGGCTGATATATTCGGCTGTATGATGGACTCTACCAACTGGCTGATAGGAGAACATGTTGTAAAAACGAATGTTTTCACTTCAGGTGCACTACGTTCTTTGTCAGATCCGCATAATGGAGGCAACTCGTTGAGTGATAATGGTTACCAGCCTCGTCATATGAATGAAAAATATACAGGAACAGGTGACCATGGCGGAGTTCATATTAACAGCGGTATCCCTAACTGGGCTTTTTACAAATTTGCAATAGCATTAAATAGTAAAAGAAATGCTTCACGCATATTTTACAGAGCGTTGACGATATATCTAACAGCCAGTTCAAAATTTATTGATCTGAGGATTGCTGTTATTCAGGCCGCCAAAGACCTTTATGGCAACTCTTCAAATGAAGCGACACAGGCCGCCATTGCTTTCGATGCTGTGGGTATAACAGATGGTACAGGAGGTGTCTATACCTCTACTTTACCAACAAACCCCGGAGTCGAGTATTTATTGTCATATGACACTGATGGTTCGCATACAGATGGTCTTTATCGCTCGTCACCTACAGCAACAAATTTCAAAGCATTGCTGACAAAAACAGTTTATAATAAACCAAGTGTTACTGATGACGGAGAAGGATGCGTGCTTGTAGGAACTGACAAAAGACTGTATGCTATTAATGCAGACCCTTCTAAGCCGCTCAATTTAACCACATTGCAAAATCAGGCTATCTGGTCAAGCGTTGCAGTATCAAAAGACGGAAACAGGATAGCTGCAATCACATATGACAAAGACACGTCAATTTATGTTTATGATTTTGACAAAGCGCAGTGGGCAAGGTTCAGTTTATATAACCCGACTTTTACGCAGGGAGTAAAATCGGCAGGCCCTATATATGCTGATGCTATCGAATGGTCTTATGACGGAGAGTCATTGGTATATGATTGCTTTAACCGTATTACAAATACCAACGGTAGTAATATAGAATACTGGGACATTAACATTATCAAGGTTTGGGATAAGTCTCAGAATAATTTTGCAGATGGCGAAATTGTAAAACTTTTCAATAATCTTGATGTAGGTGAGAGTATCGGAAACCCGACTTTCTCCAAAAACTCACCTTATGTGCTGGCGTTCGACTACATCGATGAGGATGATGATGTATATGGCATAGTGGGGCTGGATATAGAAAAAAATAGTTTGGAGCTTATAGCTGTTAACAATACCATTGGCTGGCCAAGTTTCAATAAAAATGATACCAGAGTGGCTTTCACTACCATTGACGGCGGAGGGAATTATGATATCAATTATGTGACACTTAATGCTGATAAAATTTCTTCTAATAAAGTTCAGACTAAACTTATAGATAATGCCCAGTGGCCTGTTTACTATACAGTAGGTTTTAGAGATATTACCAGTGATCTTGTTGACGATAAAATTGAGACAAGAGAGACCACAATTTATCCTAATCCTGTAAAAGATGAATTGTCAATAAGACTTTCTGATAATAAAACAACTTCGGCTGATATTGAAGTTTATAACCAGATAGGGCAGCTTGTGTTGAAAAGTACGACTCATAAAACTGGTGATGAAGTAATTAAGATCAATGTGCATAGTCTGACTGAAGGTTTATATTTCCTTACAATCAGAGATGGTAATTCTGTTTCAACACATAAGTTTATAAAGTATTAATGGAGAAAACCCATACTTGCTTGTATCGGTATTTTTGAGCCGTTGTGTTATCAGAAAACAGTTAAAACAAGAAGTGCAGACACTGTCTGCACTTCTTGTTTTTTTAAGGATATAACTTTCGTCAGACACTACTGCTTCACTATACGCTCAACACGTTTTGTGGCAGGAGTTAAAACTTCAACCAGATAGACACCGCTACTAAGTGTACTGATATCAATAATAACCTGCTGACTATTGACATTTGTTTCATAGATGGCTTTCCCGTTCAGGTCTTTCAGTGTAACAGACTTTAACACATCAGCATTTGTAACAAATACCTCAGTTGTTGCCGGGTTCGGATAAATTGAAAGCTGCTTCCCTGATACTTCACGATCTTCCAATGCTGTTGTGTTACATGAAGGGCTAGTACTCAATGTTAAAACAGTAGTTACGGTACTGTCACAGCCACTTGCCGCTTTTAGTACGTCAATGTAAGTACCTGCCTTAGTGTACGTATTGCTGCCTATTGTATAGGATCCTCCGGCACAAATTGTTTGCGGATTAGTTGATGAATAGGTTGGCTTAACTGCTAAATTGACAAGAGTGTAACTGGTGTCGCAGGCTGTTCCTCCTGTCCTTATGGCACTTAGCTTATATTCTCCGGACATATTAAGCACTGCATTGTTGCGTGTTAGCGTTAGTCCGGAAGCTGTGTAACCGTTCGGCCCTGACCATCTGTAGCTTGTTGCATTACTAACAACTGAACCTGTCAGGCTTATCGTTTCGCCCTGACAGTAGCTTGTATCACCACTCACGGAAGGCTTGGCAAGTAAATCGGCACAGATACTAAACTTACGCCCTTCATAGTGGCTCCATACCCCATTTTCATTTTTTACCCTCACGAACAGGTAATGTGTACCTGCTGACAGGCTGCCTGCCTCAGGAAAGATAGTCTCACTGACAGTATTGCCTTTTTTTACACTAAAAGCTGTAGCCTTGCCTATGCCCGGGTCTGTATCAATGAAATACTCTCCGCTTACCAGTGCCGGCTGTGTTTGATTCTGGAATGCAGGCGTTATGATATAAAACGCTCTACCCTCATAATGGCTCCATACGCCTGCTGTGTTTTTTACACGGACATACAAATGGTGAAAACCCGAACTAAGCCCGGCAGTATTTAGGTTCAATACCGTATTTACAGTATTACCCTGTGCTATAGCAAAAGAAATACCCTTGCCAACTCCGGGGTCGGTGTCTATAAAATACTCTCCGCTTACCAGTTCGGGCTGTGTTGTGTTCTGGAATGCAGGCGGTATGATATAAAATGCCCTACCCTCATAATGGCTCCATACTCCTGTCATGTTTTTCACTCGGATATACAAGTGATGGAAACCCGGAGCAAGTGAAGCAGTAGGCACATTAATGATTTGGTTTACAGTAGCACCCTCAGGGAAAATAAAAGCCGTGCCTTTGCCTACGCCAGGGTCGGTGTTGAAGAAATATTCTCCTGACACCAGATTTTGTGCATAGCCACCCGTACTCAACAGTACCAATAGCATTAGTAGTTTCTTCCAAAGCATTGTTAGTCCTGTTTTCTTGCTTTAAACTCTACATTGAGCGTACCATTAGGCAACACTGAAGTATTGAGAATACCCATTTCTAACATAACAGGAATATTGGGTACAGGAGCATAGCGGAGCGATCTTGTTCCTACGTCTTCAAAACCACTCTCTGGCCAAGGAGTACTTCCTCCATATATACCAATATCCTTACCGTCAGTGCCGGCACCTTTGCAGGGTGAACCCTCTTCAACATTCAGGTTGTAGTTATTGGGCTTAGTAGCAGCCAATGGAAAAGCAACTCCATAAAATAAGTCCTTAGGAGGGTTAATAAACTTAGGGTCTGCAAACAAGTTTTCTCCAATGATATTTCTAGCAGGATCAAGGTTAGCAACCGACCAAGAAGCATCCCAAGATTTATAAAACAAATTATTTTTAATAGTGTTTCCTTTGCCGTTAAAAACCTGAGAACTTCCGGAATACGCAACAATATTATTTGCTATCATACAATTATCAGCAAATAGATTACCAATAAGATTATTGGCAACAATACAGTCACTGGAGTTATTAAAAGAGATATTCGCAATATTATTGGTAATCTGTACATTTTTTACAAAACCAGATGCGCTAATACTAGTATTCCACACAATATTATGCCTGATTACACAACCTGCAAACCCATTAGAAGAGTTTGGTGCGTTAAATATTATGCCCGATAATACATTTCTCTCTATCAATATCCCAGATACAGAGATGGCTCCACTACCCGGGGAGATTGTATTTAAATATACTACACCTGCATTAAAACCTTTGATAACACTTCCTGAGCCGGATTCTGTAGTACTATTGGTTTTAAAGCTTATGTCTATCTTACCCAACATCGTTATTGCTTCGTTACTTTTAGATGTACCTATTAGTGTCAGTTTTTTTATAATGTTCACATCACCATAGGACGTAGCCGATGCATGTACATATATAGTATCACCGGCACTGGCAGCATCACAGGCTGCCTGTAGGTTAGTGTACTGCCCCGGGCTGTTTGCATTATTGCTTACAGTAATTACTTTGGCACTGGCTCCCAGTGCTGCTACTGTACATAGTAGGGTTAGTAGTCGTTTTTTCATGATTTTTGTTGTTTTAGTTTTTTATAAGATGTCACCTTTGTTGAGCTCTTGAAGAATATATGTGGGATTAGTATCAGTCAACTTATAAGTAGTGGTATCTGTTGCACCTGCCATTTTGTTATATCCTACAAGATCATTTTTCTTAAACTGAGCAAGTTTCATCAAGACCACTACATTGTCTTCCCAATCTGTATGAAAGGCTGCATTGTGAACCTTTTTTATACTAAAATCGACTTCCGCTTCTATATTTATTAGTTCAGTTTCACCTATTCCTATATTTCCTTTTACAGAAACAATCAACTCTCCGCCTTTGGTCTCGGCAGCATAAATCAGGGCTTTTTCACAAATTACTACGGCAGTAACAATGTAGTATTTGCTCCAAGACTCTTTGTCTTTATGAGCCAACAACTGATTCTCAACCTTGAATAAATCAGCTATTCTGGTTTCCACTGAATTTCTCCCATATATCAAAAATGTATTCTCGGACTCGAATTTGAACTTAATGTCCCCTTCTATCACATTGGGGTATTCTCCTTTCACAGCAGCTCCGATAGAAACAGATTTACCACTTACATAATTAATCTGCTTCAGATAAGCACTAGAATGAAGGTTGTACTGAATATCGAAAGAAGTACCTATATTTCCATGTGTAGTGAAGTTCCCTAAAGGAGCTTTGGCATTGCCCATAATATTGGTGCCAAAAGAAATAATATCTCCCGGACTAACGACCCCAGCGCCCGGTACATAGACTGGTATCTGGTCAAACTTTTTAATGATTGCTTTTGAGTACTTCTCTGCTAAGCCCATCGTTTTTATTTTAGGTTGAAAATTATTTTTTGTTAGCCTCGCTGGTATACTGGTTTTATATTGTATAATAGCTTTCCCTTGATTGCAAAATTTCAAAATATTGTCTTATTTTTGTGTTCTTATTAAGGGTTTTTTATCCTTAAAAGAGTTATTATTACCTAATATAGACTTGTATGCACCCGGAGTTAGAAGCAATAGAAAACATCAGGAAGTTCAGGGAGCTGAAAAACCTGACAAGAGACGAGGTAGCTACCCGTCTTGAGATGAGTTTGTCGGGCTATGCCAAGCTGGAGCGGGGTGAGGTGGAACTAAGTATCAAACGTCTGTATCAGCTTGCTGACATTCTGGAGGTACCTCCTTCTCAGATCCTTAACTTTGATGCTTCACAGATCTTCAATATCTCCAATAACCAGAATGTACACGCAGGGAATAAGGCAGAAAAGCAAGGAACCTTCTATGAGGACTCTACTCTTCAAAAGTATGTTGCTCTATTAGAGGCAGAAAACGAACGGCTGAAGCAAGAGGCAGGTAAGTAGGGTATAATCGATTTTCTCTCCCGCAGATCGTGTCGCTGTTATAGCCAGTGGTATTGTCGTCTTACGTTATTCATTCAGTTTCATTTGCTCCCGAATTTGCGTAATTTCCTGTATCAGTTCTTCTTCTGTCGGAATGTACAATTTGTATTTGGTCGCAAATAGTTTTTGGTTGTCGTTAAGCACTGAAAAGCGTACTTCTGCACGGTCTTTTTCTTCGCAAAGTATAATTCCGATTGTCGGGTTGTCGCCCTCTGTACGTTTTAGTTCGTCATACATTCTTACATACATATCCATTTGTCCAACGTCCTGATGTGTCAGTTTGCCGATTTTCAAATCAATTAGGACAAAGCATTTAAGAATGTAGTTGTAAAACACCAAGTCAATGTAATAATGCGAAAGTTCGGTGTTGATACGTTGTTGTCGTGCAACAAAAGAAAAGCCTTTGCCTAATTCCAACAAGAACTTTTGCAGGTTGTCAATAATAGCTTGCTCTATTTGGCTTTCGCTGTATTTTTTATTTTCTTTTAAATCGTAAAAATCCAACACAAGCGGGTCTTTCAAAATGAAATCTTGCGGATTTACCGAAAGTTGGCTTTCTGTTCTTAGTTCGTTCAGCGTTTCCTTGTGGGTAGAAATCAAGCGTTCGTAATAGTGCTTATCGACTTGTTCGTCCAAAAAGCGTGTTCCCCAAGCATTCTCGGCAGCTTCGTTCATATAAAGTTCCCTTGCTTTGGGATTTTCCACCCGAATGAGTGAACGATAATGTGTCCAGCTCAATTCTTTACGCAGTGCGTAAACATTTGGAAATAATTGGTAGAATTTTCGCATATTGGTCAAATTCACATAGGTAAACCCTTTGCCAAATTCGGCACGCAAGCGTTCCGAAACTGATTTAAGCAAACTTTCTCCATACTTTGCATATTGTTCGCCTCCTTGTTCTTCTATAATTTTTTGCCCGATGTGCCAATACGTTTCCACCATTGTAGAATGAGCCGTTTTGTACACCTTTTTACGGGCGTTTAATATCAATTCTCTTGAATATTGATACAAATTACTGCTGTTTTCTATCTGTTTGTGTTCGGGCATTATTTCTTTATCTCTAAAATCCAAAGTGCAACTTACAATTTTCTTTCCTGTAAATTATCGTTTTACACCACAAACAAACCGCAAGGCTGTTAAGCCTTGCGGTTTTAAAATCCTTTAAAAAGAAACGCTTACTTTTTAATACCCTTTACCACTCCGCCTGTTGCCAATAGCAATCCAAAGGCTGATTTTGTATTGTTTTTCTCATTCTTTAAAAAATTAGATAATTATTATTTGTGTTAAGTATCTATGTATAGAAATTTACAATCCGATTTTTGGATTTTTTGAGGCATTTAATATTACTCTCTACAACAACAAGGGTTTTAGCACTTTTTGGTGTGTACTGTGGAGCTGTGTTGGATGTGAAAAAGTATGCGCAGATAGCTTTCTAATAACCTCAGTTCGGGATAAGTTTTCTTTAACTCAAAGCTATATAAAATAATATCACATCGAATTACAATAGTTTAACATAGACATATCTGTATTTTTTTGTTCTTTTACTTTTTGTCTAATCACACCTTAAACCGAATTCAGGCCAATAGACAACCAATAAAATCATTAGAGGACACGCAAAAGAACATTAAGATCAAGTGGTTCAGTTTAAAACAATCATACACCAGTTTAACGAACAGGGCGAAAAAACCGGCTGGACTTATATTGAAGTTCCGGCCGATATTGCCCAGCAATTAAAGCCCGGCTTTAAAAAGTCATTCAGGGTAAAAGGCAAACTGGATAATTTTTCCATCAATTGTGTTGCACTGATGCCTATGGGTGAAGGCAACTTTATTCTTGGAATCAATGCAGAAATGCGGAAAGGCATTCGTAAAGCCAAAGGCGCTACACTTTCTGTTGAACTGGAATTTGATCCGACCATAAGAACAGTTTCGGATGAGCTTATGATGTGCCTGGAAGATGACCCGATTGCGTTGGAAAGGTTTAAAAAAATGCCCAACTCACACCAGATGTATTTTTCGAACTGGATAGAGTCGGCAAAAACAATAGAAACAAAAAGTAAACGTATTGCACAAACCATTGAGGCAATGTTGCTAGGTCAGAATTATGGCGAGATGATCCGAGCAAATAAAAAAGCGTGATTTTTCAGGGTAAAAAGCAGATTTAAAAATCAAAAATCGTAATTTATACAAGCCTTATTATTTGAGTATATTTTTATACAGGCAATTTTTAAATGAATTTTAACCTAAAAAAATAAAACAATGAAACGTACTGCATCTGCACATTGGGAAGGTGATTTGAAAACAGGCAAAGGACATATTTCCAGCCAAAGCACAGTCCTTAACAAAACTCAATATTCATTCAAAACACGTTTTGAAGATGGTATCGGTACTAATCCGGAAGAACTTCTTGCTGCAGCGCACGCAGGTTGCTTCACAATGGCGGTTAGTAATATTCTTGGTCAGGACGGCATAGTGCCAACTGCTCTCGACACTGTTGCTACATTGACTTTGGAAGGTTTGGACGTTACCGGAATCCACCTTGCAATTACTGGTAGCGCACCGGGCTTATCTAAAGAAAAATTTGCTGAAGTAGTAAAAACTGCTGAAGTACATTGCATTGTTTCCAAAGCATTGAAAGTGCCGATTACTTCTGAGGCCACTTTGGTGTAAACTCCGACAAAGTTAAAAATTGAAAGGGTTGTTTGATTTAATCAGGCAACCCTTTTTAGTACAAATGAAAAAAGCTCCGCAAATTTTGCGGAGCTTTTCTTAATTTATTGGTTTAAACTATTGTTTCACGAATTTTTGAGTAGTGCTGTTATTAGCTGTCTGAATGCTGATAGTATATAAACCAGCAGCAAGTGACGATACATTGATTTCAGAAGTATTGCTTACAGCCAATACCAGTTCACCATTCAGGTTTCTGATTTCAGCGCGAACAATTTCTTCCGGAGCAATGGTGATATTCAATATGTCAGAAACAGGGTTTGGATAAACACTTAAAGTAGCTACTGCAACAGCCTCTGCACGGGCATTGCAAGTACCAAGGTTTGTCCATGGCTGACCGCTTCCGGATACACCACTGTTTAAATCAGGTCTCTGGTTTTGAGTCCACCAGTTTGCCTGATAACGAATACCCGAATACTGAACAACCTGACCGCCATTATAAGCTGTGTTGGCATTCCATTGAGCAGCTGTACAGGTTACCGGCTGGCTGATCGTAAAATTATTTGACGCGGTATTTGATGCCAGGCCGGGGTTATCAAAAGCTACAGCAGTATAAATGTAGTTTCCTGATGTAAGCGCGGCCGTTGTGTACTGATAAGGTGCAGTGTAATCAGTAAATACCAATGTACCTGACTGATTGTAGAATTCTACTCTGTTTAGGTAACCTTCAGGATCTACAGCATCTGCCACTAGTGTAACAGCAGTATTGGCAGGGAACACACTATTTTTAGCCGGGGCAGTGAAAGTAACAACAGGAGCCAGATTTACTGTTCCGGTAACTGTAAAGCTTACGTTTGAAGTAGTTGAGCTTTGACCAACATTATCATAAGCAATAGCCCTGTAAGTATAATTACCGGCAGAAAGACTTACAAGATACTCATAAGGAGCAGTAAAATCAGAGAAAACAACAGCGCCTACAGCATTCAAGAAATCAACTCTTGTTAAGCCTTCAGCATCGTAAGCATCTGCTATAATTGTTACGTTTCCGGCAGGAACAGTACTTCCGGCTGCAGGTGAAGTGATAGTTACAGTTGGCACTTTGTCCTGGTTTACAAAAATATTTGCACCACCTATGGCACCTCTTGCATCGTAAGCTTTAACCACGAAAGTTAAACCACCTTGCTGTGGGTTAGCTGCAGGCAACTGAGCGTAAGTAGCAGTGTAAGGAGGTGTTGTTACTGTAATTGTACTTCCGCTTCCCAATTGAGGAGACCAGAATTCAACTTTAGAAATGGCATCATTATCAGGGTCTGTTACATTAGCAGTTATTGTTAAAGAGCCACCGATTACATATTTGCTGTTGTCGGCAGGAGAAGTAATTGTAACTACAGGAGCATAATTTGCCGGAGGAGCTACAATAATATTGACAGTAGCAGAAGTAGTTGTAGCACCATTGTTGTCGGTTGCTTTGGCTGTGATGGCGTAATTACCGGCCGCTACGTTTGTCCAGCTGAAAGTATATGGATAAGAAAGGTCTTCTCCTAATTTGGCAGTACCGTTGAAAAATTCAACTTTAGAAACACTTCCGTCTCTGTCATCTGCTTCAGCAGAAATGTTAATGGTAGCAGGAATAGTATTAAACACTTCGTTGTTAGTTGGTGATGTGATACCAACCGTAGGAGGAATATTTGCTGTTCCACATGTACCCAGATCCAGCCAAACATCAGAAGTGCCGGGAGTATTGTTTTGAGTCCACCATTTCGCACGGTATTGTTTACCGCTATAAGATACAACTTCGCCCAGACCGGCGCCTTTTCCGGCATCGCCCAGATATGTAGTAGTAGCATTCCATGCAGGGGCAGCGCAAATAGTGTTGCCTGCTGCAAGGCTTTCTATAGCTCTCCGGATATTAGGCAAAGGCCCGATATGGCCACCAGAGCCCTGCTGAGTACCTGTTGAGATCAAAAGAGCTCTTATTTGTAATGGAGTAAGTGTAGTCCCTTTTACATTTTTCGCGTAAGACTGCACTGCGACTACTGCCGAAGCTACTATAGGTGTAGCTGAAGATGTGCCTGAAAAGCCGTTTGTGTAAGTGGCATTAGGACCACCGTCATACAAATCTCCGTAACCTGTCGCGGCCACAGTCCAGTCGCCCCAGCCATGCAAGTGAATAGGAGTGCCATAAGTAGAGAATGAAGCCCTGTCACGCCCTACTTTTGTTCCTGCACCCACGCGTATAGAACCGTTGTCTCCTCTGGCTCTATAGTTTGCGTACTCAGGAGCATCCAGGTTTTCACTGCCATTTCCTGCCGCTGCTACTACAATGATACCCGCATCAGTTGCAGCTTTAGTAATATCCCAGACAGCCTGGTCATAATCGGCGGGCACATAGCCATTAACCCCGCCCGCCTGCATTTCATACACAAATACATCGCCGGCGCCAAGTACCTGCATCCCTTGAGTGATTCCATAGATACGATCCTGGTAGTTAGGATTACTTGAAAACTCGGAAATACCATAAAACTTATCGGAACCGTATACCATACCGGTCATTCCTATGCCATTGTTTTTAGCATACATAATACCTGCAACAGCTGTTCCGTGATCAGCACCTTCATTGTTTCTTGTTGAAGGCACTAAGTCAACGAAATTAGCGCCTGTCAAGTCCTCATGTTGATAATTGAAACCCCATTCAATATCAGCAATTTTTACACTCTGGCCTGTAATACCTATTGACCAGGCATATTCTGCATCAATACCGTACACGTTACCCTGGCCACTGTACTGATCATATTTATAATGCTGATAAGAAGTCAGGTCAGGTGTTGAAGGAGGTGCAATCAGAGTAACAGGTTGTAAGACCGCATACTCAACAGATGGCAGTTTCTCAAAGTCATTCGCCAATTTTAATAGTGCGTTTTTGTCCATTTTTTCAGCACCGTTTACATAAGCAAGACCACGGAAAGCATAATGGTTAAATTTGCCTTTTGCTACAGTAGGCTTATCAGGCCCTCTCATGGCTTTTCTGTCTGATTGTGAATAAGAAAAAACCTGACGGAATGAATGTTTGTTTACCAGGCTTTCCTGTTCAAGACGTTGTTTACTGGCTGTTCTGGCCAATAGTTTGTTGTTGTCGATGTCAATAATCTCATCCTGCGAGAATTTAACAATGAGTCGGTATTGCTCAACTCCCTTGAGCAACCTGTTCTGGCCTTTGAGGTTTGGGTTTTTCTGTGATAAAGCGTCGTTGTACACAGATAAGCCCAATAATACCGCCAAGCCCAGTTTCATGAAAAAATTTTTGTTCATGCTTAATTGGTTTGATGTGTTAGGTGATTGGTTAAAAATTTTAAATGATTAAAAAGTGGGAAGTAATGTCCCCTTAACCCGAAGGTTATATGCAAAACTAGGTGTAGAAGCTTTTACAAATCAATCTGTGGTTTTTACTTTTCGACAAACACCCCTAAAATATTCGACGAGTTGTATACAATATACGATGTGCATAATAACGCGTTTAACCACTGATAACAGGAAAAGATATCTTTGTTATTCTTTATCTTTGATAAATCCTGTTTCAATACTTTGTCATGAAATTATTCCGGTCATTTTTGTTCATTTCGGTTTGTTTGTTTTGCCTGCGGGTCCTGGCCCAGAATTCACGTCTGGAAACAGTGATCCAGAGAGGACATTCGGCAGCTGTAAAAGCAGTAGGGATAAGTGGTGATGGATTGTATGCAGTAACGGGCAGCAGAGACAGAACCGCCAAGCTTTGGGAACTTAAATCCGGGGCTGAAATACGTACGTTCTCTGGTCATGAACACACGGTAAATGGTGTGGAATTTAGCCCTGACGGGAAATACCTGGCGACCAGCAGTGCAGATAATAGCGCTAAAGTATGGGACATTACTACCGGAAAAGAAATTTTCAGCACTCCTGTTGAAAGAAAGTACATGACAGATGTGGCTTTTACCCCCGATGGAAAATACCTGTTTGTTACAGGTTATAGCGATTCGGCATCTTTATATGATTTTAAATCAGGGAAGCTTATTCGAAAATTCGGAGTAGATGCCGATCAGGGGTCAGGCTATGGTTCCAGTGTGGCTTTCAGTGCTGACGGTAAATGGATGGTGATCGGAGAAGATAATAAAACAGCAAAAGTTTATCGCTGTGCCGACTGGCAATTGGTTTATACCATTAAACCTGAGCAGGGCTGGTGTGGAGGTTGTGGAACTTTGGTTGACTTCAGTATTGACAGTAAATCTTTCTTTAAGCTTTCACACAATGACAAAATTCGTCAGTATGATCTTTTGACAGGGAAACAAATTGCAGAATTTGGTGAAGAAGTTGATAAACTACAGGGCTTGTCTTTAAGTGCTGATGGGAAAAAGCTGGCAGCAGGAGAAGACAATTACCTTTTACAATGGGATATTTCTTCTAAAAAACGACTATCCAAAATCCGCATAGACTCACTTTCGGGAGAAGCAAATGAGCTTGTTTATACCACTGACGCTACTAAGATTTTAATTGCAACTTCGCATAATACGACATTGGTGTATGATGCTGAAAAAGGCACTTTGTTAAGCCCTTTGAGTGGTATACTTAACGAACAGGATAAGGGCGGTCTTGATTATGATGCTGATAATTACTGGCAGTCTTATATAGCAAAATATATACGCCTGAAAAATATAGTTGCACTTACCAATAATGATAAGCAGTTTATTACGGGAAAGACAGGCACAAAAGCAACATTGTGGAATATTGAAAGCGGCATGCCTGAACGTATCCTTTCCGGACACAGCAAAGCTGTTATCTGCTTTGACCTGAGCGCCGATAATAAATACCTGCTTACAGGAGATGGTAGCGGAGAAGCAATAATCTGGGAGCTTTCCACAGGGAAAAAAATCAAATCATTCAAAGGTCACCGGGAACCATTATTCGATGTAAAGTTTAATCCGGGCGGAGAAACCATAGCAACTTCATCATGGGATGCCAGTGTCATTATCTGGAATATTGAATCGGGTAAACAGGAGACTGAGCTGGACATGGGCAAAAACTCGGCTTTTTCAATGTCATTTACGCCCGATGGCCTTTATGTGGTTACAGGCAGATTTGATAAATCTCTTGAACTGCGCGAGCCAGACAGCAAAAAAATAGTGCGCACTTTCATCGGCCATAATGATGTAGTCTCTGCTATCAGTTTTGGCCCTGATAAATACAAAATGCTGACAGGCTCATGGGACGGCACGGCACGGCTGTGGGACATTTCAACAGGAATGATGTTACAGAAATTCAAAGGCCATAAAGGAGCTGTTCATGCAGCGGTTTTTACTGCTGACGGAAAGAAAATTATTACTGCCGGAGACGACCGTGTGATCAGGGTCTGGGATGTTAATTCGGCGAAAGTACTTTCAACACTTGAAGGGCACCAGTCAGAAATTTCTTCTGTGAAGATCAGCAAGGATGGAAGGATGTTACTTTCCTACAGCCTCGACGGAACTATCAAATGCTGGAATCTGGATAAAGGACTGGAGTTTTATGAACATGTGCATTTCGGAGAGAATGAATGGATGGCACGTACAAAAGACGGTTACTTTAATGCTACGGCAGGTGCCAGAAATGCTATTCACTTTGTGAAGGGTCTGCAGATTTACAAACCGGAACAGTTTTTTGAAGAATTCTATCGTCCGGAACTATTGCCACAATTATTTAAAAGCAGAGGTTTGCCGGGTTCAGCCCAAGACATGGATCAGAAATTGATGAAATCTCCGCCTCCTTTGGTGAAACTGTATGCTTTGATAAAAGACGACGGAACTGCTGCTGAACTAAATGTGAAAATAATTGACGAGGGCGGAGGGGTAGATGAACTTCGGATCAGTCATAACGGAAAAATAGTAGAACTGCAAAAAGAGAACCTTACTTTTCCTTCGGGTAAGGGAAATACTACGGTTTACAAACAGATCATTTCACTTGTGGGAGGAAATAATACTTTTTCTGCAAGTGCATTTAGCAAAGGAAGACTGGAGTCGATTCCTGTAGAAGCAGACGTCTATTCAAAAAATATTTTAAAATCTACGGTCTGTCATGTGATGGCTATTGGTATTGATAAATATAAAAACCAGCAACTCACACTTACTTATGCGCGGGATGATGCTGAAGCTGTAGTAGATATTTTCAAAAATAAAGGGCAGCTGTTTTCAAAAGTAGTTTTGCATACACTGTACGATGAGCAGGCTACAAAGAAAAGTATTCTTGACACTTTACATGTTTTGGCACAGAATATGGCTTCTCATGATGTATTTGTATTCTACTATGCAGGCCATGGAAGTATGGCTGATGATAAATTCTATTTTATCCCGACAGATTGTGCCCGCTTATTTGATACAGGTGAGTTGAGCCAGAAAGCCATTGAGGCAACAGAAATCCAGGAGAAATTCAAGCAGATTAAAGCATTGAAACAAATCATCATCATGGATGCATGTCAGTCAGGCGGCTCAGTAGAATTGCTTTCTATGCGTGGGGCTATGGAAGAAAAAGCTATTGCGCAGCTTTCCCGAAGTGCTGGTATTCATGTGCTTGCTTCTGCCGGCAATGAACAAAGCGCTAAAGAAATCAACGAACTGAAACATGGTCTTTTTACCTATGTTTTACTGGAAGCGCTTTCCGGAAAAGCAGATGGCGCTCCGCATGACGGAAAAGTAACGGTTTATGAGTTGAAGTCTTATCTGGACGATCAGGTACCGGAACTTAATAACCGGTATGGAGGGAAGGCCCAATACCCGTTTACGTTTTCTAAAGGGCAGGATTTCCCAATTGTTAAAGAGTAATTAAAAAATGAAAATTCCGGTCGTTTTAGGTCTTATTATGGTTTTGGGTTGCAATGCTTGGGCTCAGCAAGATACTGTTAGCAACAAACCTCAGATAAAATTCAGTGGTTTTACGGGTATCTATTATGGTTACGATTTTGGGAAACCCGACAATCATGAAAGACCCAATTTTATATATAACCACAAAAGAACTAATGAGCTGAATGTGAACCTGGCTTATTTGAAAGGAACTGTACTGGCCTCAAACTACAGAATCAACCTGGCATTAATGGCTGGCACTTACGCTCAATATAACCTGCAACATGAAGAAGGCCTGCTGCGGAATATATATGAAGCTAATGCCGGTTTCAAATTATCTCAAAAGCATAACCTTTGGTTTGATGCCGGAGTTTTTGCCTCACATATTGGTTTTGAAAGTGCTGAATCCAGCTTGTGCTGGACATTAACCAGAAGCATAATTGCTGAAAATACTCCGTACTATGAAGCCGGCGCCAAGCTTACTTATATCAGTAAAAATGAAAAGTGGTTGTTGTCGGCCTTATACCTGAACGGCTGGCAACGCATTACAAAACCTGACGGCAACAACACGCCTGCTTTTGGTACACAGGTTACCTGGACTCCTAACAAAAGGGTAACAGTCAATTCGGGCACTTTTGTGGGGAACGACAAACCTGACAGTACTCGTCAGATGCGTTATTTCAGCAATCTTTACGGAATATTTAAGCTGACAGACAAGCTGGGGCTGATTGCCGACTTTGATATTGGTTACGAACAGAAAAGTAAAGGAAGCAGCGACTATAACGGCTGGTACAGCGGGGCTGCTATTGTACGTTATGCTTTCACAGAAAAATGGGCTTTGGCTGCCCGTGCAGAATATTATGATGACCAAAGTGGTGTGATTATAAAAACTAATACGCCCAATGGCTTTAAAACGTCAGGCTATTCACTCAATCTGGATTATAGAGTGAATAAGTTTATGGTAGTGCGCCTGGAAGGCAAAATGTACAATAGTAAAGACAAGGTTTTTAGTGACACTGCAAAAATGGCTGTAGCAAATAATTACTTTATTGTGGCAGGCATTGCAGCCGGATTTTGATCAAAAATATTTATCTTGCGTGCATTATTTTAAATATTCCCGTAGAACTACCGTAGGAATATTGTGGAAAGTTTAGGAGCTACAGCTGGCTGCTTATGGAAATGTGGAAAAAGTAAACTCTCTATGGTACGTTTAACTTCTGTGCCGGCAGTTTTCGGTTCTCGGAACAGAATTCGCCGAGCCTTCTTTTGGAAATTCAATAGGTAAAGTTTACCTGCCTCAATTTTATTCTTTTATTTTAAAATCAACTAAATCTTTATGAGAAAAACGCTTTATTATCTTTTTGTATTACTATTAATCCATTGTCAGGCTTTTAGTCAAAACTTTTTTACGGATCTTTATTATAATCCGACGCAAATCACACAGACCCCCTCTTATTTTCAGTATGGAAAAAGCGGGCGTCATTTAGCTCAACTATACGTAGCCCATAATCAGAACCCGAAACCTCTTATAATACTGGTTCCGGGCAGTGGGTTTTCGAGTGAAGGAGATCCTGTAGCAGCGTCGCATGAGCAGGCAATGCTTTATGCAAGAAGGGGTTTTGCGGTGATGGTAATTGATTACTACAGAGTCCCTAACCCAAAGAGTAATCTGAAGGCTGTGATTGCCGAGGCAGCAACTGATGTGCATGCTGCCATACAATATGCTGTAAAAAACAAGGGTGGTCTTTTCAATATAAATACCGACTTCACCTTTATTTTGGGTGAAAGTGCCGGAGGAATAGCCAGTACTGCCGCTTTGTGGTTAAATGATGTCGATTTTAAAAACAGGTATGGAATTGATAAAAATAAGAACACTAAGTATCCAACTACCACTTATAATGTGAAGGGGCTATGTTTGCTGTCATCAGGGGTTGAGAGTATTGATATTTTTAACAACAGAAGCCGTCATCAGAATATGCCGACATTAATGCTGCATGGTGCAGGAGACCAGACGGTGCCTTTTGCTACAGGAATTGCTGCTTTGCCAACCATGAGGGGAGCAGGCAGTATTTATAGTGCAATGGCTGCTGATCCTACCTTTAAATGTGGGGTACTTTACGCATTTAGTACGTATAAACATGACTTATTATCTTCTCTCCCTACAATCTATAATCCTTTTGAACCTCGGAATAGGCAAACTCCTTATTCATGGGCTAATTCTGCTATTGCTGTCGGATTTTATAGTATGATGACGGGGGTATGTACTAAGGCTGTAGTTATAGACCCTGTTACACCTACAGCGAGAACCGCTGAGGAAGAAAACCAGGAGGAATTCAGAGAACTCTCTGAAGACAAAATTTTCTTTTCGGGAGACAATCTGGTTGTCCGTTTAGCAGTATCAGCTCCCTATTCATGTCAGATCCATGACCTGCAAGGAAATATGGTTTATAGCAAAGCCGATATAACTGAAGAAGAAATTAATGTAAGCGAACTGCAGTCAGGCTTATATATGGTTTCAATTCAATCTGAGAACAAAAATTCAAGATTGAAAATTTTGAAAGACTAACCGGATAATTTGCATATCTAAATAAAAAGGCGGCACCCCGGGTTTAATCCGGAGTGCCGCCTTTTTTTAAATCTATAAGGTTTAATATTCCCATTCTGGTAAGAGTAATACCTTTTGCTTGTGATGAAACTCTTTGTACAATTTTTTGTCTCCAAAATGCTCTAACACTTCGGCTCTTTCTAAAAGAGTGGGTTTGTCTGATAAAATTGATTGATATGAACTGAAGTACCAGTCATCCGCACATGTTACAAATCCATGTTTTACAGGATTTTGATGAATATAGTTTATTGCTGAAGTCAGATAGGAGTCAGAATCTAGTTTGAATCTTTTAGTATAATCGATCCATAATGCACCTCTTCTGTCATATCTCTTGTTGAAAGCTTTCTCGTACGAATTTAAAAGATTACTTAACTCCTGCATGATCAATTTATGAAAAGTAGATTTGTATTTAGGGTGTTTGGTTAAAATAGCTGCAGGATGTGTATGTATTAAAAAATGAATGTGATTTGGCATTAAACAATAGGCAATAGTGTTGCATACCGATGGCATGTAAACAGCATAGCGCTTTAAAAAATGTCGATAATTCTCTTCAGTTCTGAAAAGGTTTTCATTGCCCACAGCATGGTTAACGACGTGGTAGTACGTGTCTGGTTCAAAGTCGGTTAGTCCCTTCATTTCTTAAACTTATAAGGTTTTTAAAACCTTATAGATTTAAACTCATGGAAAAGCATACTAGTGTAATAAAAATGTACAATCTTTGAAATATGGGAAAGAAGCTTTATACCGGATTTTCGACATTCAACTTCATTGGTGCCATTTTTCTACGATTATTACTTTTTGCTGCTGTGTTGTATGCTGCAATACATTTTAATCAAAATCCCGTTGTTGTTACAATTTTTTGTTTGTTTTGTCTGATAGGTATTATGATTGCCGGTAGCGATAAAATTGTGATATACAAAGACAAGATAATCCATACAACAGACTCTTATTACTATTACATTTTTAAAAAAGAAGGGAAGATTATTGAATTGAAAGATGTTAAATTGGCATACCTTCAGCCATTAACAGGAGATGATTCTATTGGCTTGGGGGCGATTATTTTAGTGTCTTTAATTTCCAGAAACTCATCTCGGAACCAAAGCAATTATATTTATTTTGAGTTAAAAAATGGAAAAACAGAGCATTTTTCTAGCGGCCTCGAAAGAGATGAGCTCCATAAAATAGTGAGCATTATTAAGGTATTGGCAGAAAGAGAGTAAAAAAACAGCCCAAGGTTTTAAATCTTAGGCTGTTTTATAATTGCTATGAGAAATCTTTCGTATTCGAAAATCTACATTCTTAATTATACTAACGCTTCATACAAAACCTCCACAGGGTGTTTCGCTTCGCGGCCGGTACCGTCTTTGATCTGGTGGCGGCAGCTTGTACCCGGTGCAGCAATAATTGTGTCAGATTCTGCTTTACGAACAGCCGGGAACAAAACCATCTCCCCTACTTTCATAGATACATCATAGTGTTCTTCTTCATAACCGAAAGATCCGGCCATGCCGCAGCAGCCTGAAGGTATCACTTCCACAGTATAGTTTTCAGGGAACGTAATCACCTTCTTACTAGGGTCAACAGAAGCAATAGCTTTCTGGTGGCAGTGTCCATGCAGTTTCACTTTACGGGTTTCCTTGGTAAAACTGTCTTTGCTGATACGCCCTGCGTCCATTTCTTTAGCAAGGAACTCGTCAATCATCAGGCAGTTTTTACCTAATTCTTTTGCCGCATTTTCCATGCTGTCTCCTACCAGACGGGCATATTCATCCCTGAAGCTCAGGATAGCAGAAGGCTCAATGCCAACCATTGGTGATTCAGCGCTAACAAGGCCATGAAGTAATTCCACGTTTTTGCGTGCAATTTTCTGAGCCGTTCTTACCATCCCTTTTGATAAATGTGTACGAGCACTTTCCAAATGTTCAGGTACAATTACAAAATAGCCCAGTTTGGTTAACAGCCTTAAGGCTTTGATCCCTATAGCACCGTCGTTATAGTCAGTGAACTCATCTGCAAAGAAATAGACACGCCCTTTTTCCGTACCAGCATTCGGGTTCATCTTAGGCAAGTTATTCTTTGCCCAGCTACGAAGCGTGACTGTATTCAATTCCGGCAAATGGCGTTTTGGTGCAAATCCTAATACCTTTTTGATAACACTGCTTGTCGTCTTATTTGTAAAGAAGAAGTTTGTCAGTGACGGGAATATGGATCCCAGTTTATTATAAGTAGTAATATTTGCAATCAGGTGCGTACGCAGAGGCACTCCGTTTGCATCGTAATAATGCTGGAGGAATTCGGCCTTCAGTGTAGCTACGTCCACGTTAGACGGACACTCAGATTTACAGCCCTTACAAGACAGGCAAAGGTCATAAACTTCATAAATTTCTTTATGGTCAAATTTATTTGCCTTGTCAGAATGCGTCAGAAACTCGCGCAAAATGTTTGCACGCGCACGTGTCGTATCTTTCTCGTTTCTTGTTGCCTGGAAACTAGGACACATCGTACCACCGATGACAGAAGACTTACGGCAATCGCCGGAACCGTTACATTTCTCCGCCATACGAAGGATACCCTGCGTTTCTTTGAAATTGAAAAGGGTATCAAACTCGTTTGTTTTCTGGTTAGAACTGTAGCGAAGGCTTTCGTTCATCTTCGGCGTGTTCGTGATTTTGCCAGGGTTAAAGATATTGTGCGGATCCCATACGGCTTTCAGGTCTACACAACGCTGATAATTGGCCTCGCCAACCATCAACTTGATAAACTCGCCACGTACACGACCATCGCCATGTTCGCCGGACAAAGAGCCTCTGAACTTTTTCACCAGTAAAGCCACATCGTGTGTGATCTGCCAGAATAGCTGCCTGTCTTCTTCTTTTTTCAAATCAAGAATAGGACGCAGGTGGATCTCGCCATCACCGATGTGTGCGTAGAAAACGGACTCCTTGTTATATTTCCTTAAAATCTCTTTAAAACCTTCAATGTATTCTGCCTGATCTTCAATGTCAACGGCAGTATCTTCAATACAAGCTACTGCCTTAGGGTCACCGGGTACGTTTGCCAATAAGCCCAGACCGGCTTTACGCAAAGCCCAAACCTTGTTGATATCAGCTCCAAACAAACGAGGGAAATGATAGCCATAGTTATTTGCTTTCAGTTCTGCTTCCAGCGTGTCTATAATGGTGTCAATCTCTTCCTTCGTTTCTCTGGCAAATTCAATTACAATTACTGCTGCCGGATCGCCCTGAATGAAGAAACGGTTCTTCATCTGTTCAATGTTAGACTTTGCAGCTTCCAGTACTACATCATCCAGCAATTCAACAGCTCCCGGATTATGTCTTCTTGCAATGATTGTTGCTTTACAAGCTTCATCAATGCTGTTTAGCTGCACTACCAAAGCACCCAGTGTTTTTGGCGGAGCAGGAACCAGGTTCAGTTTTATTTCCGTAGAAAAAGCCAGTGTACCTTCAGAACCTGTTAACAGCTTACAGAAGTTAAATGCCTCTTTTCCTTCAGTGAAAATTTCTGTTTCAAGTAATTCATCTATCGCATAACCTGTGTTACGGCGACGGATACTTGGTTTTGGGAATTCATCTCTGATTTCAGTCTGAACCTGCTTGTCAACCAGCAATTCACTGATGTGCTGATAAACTTTGTTTTCAAGCGCATCACCCTTACACTTTTCGGCAAATTCGGCTTTGGTAAGTTCACCGAATACAACTTCAGAACCATCACTCAGATAAGTATGAAGTTCTTTTACATGGTCACGCGTAGTACCGTAAATGATAGAGTGAGAACCGCAAGAGTTGTTGCCCACCATACCACCGATCATACAACGGTTAGACGTAGAAGTTTCCGGCCCGAAGAAAAGACCATAGTGAGCGAGGTGTTTGTTCAGTTCATCCAAAACAACACCCGGTTGCACACGCACCCATTTTTCCTCAACATTTACCTCAAGGATATTTGTGAAATACTTGGATACGTCCACAATGATGCCACTACCCACTACCTGTCCGGCAAGAGAAGTACCCGCAGTGCGGGGGATCAAAGAAACTTTATGCTTATTGGCATAGGCGATCAGCTTTTGCAAATCTTCCTTCGACTTCGGGCGCGAAACCGCTAAAGGCATCTCCTTGTACACCGACGCATCTGTCGAGTACAATGTACGGGTAGTGAAGTCCGTGTAGAAATCCCCTTCAAGGGTTTTTGCGAGTTCCTGAAGTGTTGCCTGCATATTTAAGTTTAATTGATTACGTATTTTTAACCGACATTTATTGAAATCACTATCTGAAGCAGAAAGTTCCAAATATTGCTTTCAATATAAAATCAATTGTTAAACACCAAATTTAATATTTCTGAATGAGTTTTGTCGAGAAGATTTGCCTGATTTAAAACGGGAATAAATATTTATAATAATTATAAATGGCAGAATTATATTCACCCATTAACAAGGAGGCCGGTTTAAAGTAGCCTTTCATATTCCGGTTTAAAGATTTTCAGAGAAAAGAGCCATTCAGGATAAGTATTAGGTGAGGTTTCTTACCGTTGTTGCAAGCTCTGTTAACATGATCATAAGGGTCTGATAATGAGTGTGGTTTCTGTTTTGTAAAATGGTTTTGTTTTATCGATTTAATTTTATGCAAGAATTGTAAAACTAAAAGTATATTTTTGCAGACCAGTTATTTAAATCTAAGGTGGTAGCGTAAAAAATGTTGAAAACTGATTATAAAAGCAAGCGGAAGGTATTATATTGCTTGTTGAAAATATTCGGAATATACTTTACACTATTAACCTTATAAAAATTTCAATTAATGAATTTCTTCAAAAAAGACAACAAAAGGGCAGTTGAAGCCCTTTATGAAGCGCAAAAAATTGCCTTCGGGCCGGTTATTTTTCAAGCAGTAAGAAGTTTACGTGATCTGGGCATCCTGGATTATGTTTCTGCAAAAGGTACCGATGGTGCATCATTGGAGGAGGT
>CAZNHL010000030.1:0-11670 GCA_964572965.1 uncultured Bifidobacteriaceae bacterium | reverse complement strand
GAGGTATCTAAAGACTTGAACCTGACTACTTACGGTGCACGTGTATTATTGGAAGCTGGTTTGGGCATTGGTGTTGTGTATCTTAAAGGAGAAAACTATATCCTTACAAAAACAGGCTTTTTTATTCTTTCTGATAAGTTAACGAAAGTTAATTTTGACTTCGTACAGGATGTTTGTTACCAAGGGCTTTGGGATTTGAAGTCTTCTATTGAAAACGGCAAGCCTGAAGGATTGAAAGTTTTTGGTGAGTGGCCTACTATTTATGAGGGGCTTTCAAAATTGCCTGCTAAAGTAAAAGAAAGCTGGTTTTCTTTTGACCATTACTATTCTGATCAGGCATTTGGAGAAGTATTGCCATTGGTATTTAAGCATAAGCCTAAAAAGCTTTACGATATTGGTGGTAACACCGGACGTTTCTCTTTAGAGTGCGTAAAGTTTGATAAAGATGTTCATGTAACTATCGTCGATTTGCCTGGTCAGTGGGCAATGGCTAAAGACAATATTGAAAAGGAAGGCTACATTGATCGCATAAGCGGTTATCCTGTAAACTTGCTTGATGCAAGCCAGGCTTTGCCAAAAGGACCTGATGCTATCTGGATGAGCCAGTTTCTTGATTGTTTCTCAGAAGAGGAAATTGTTTCTATCCTGAAGCGTGCAGCCGATGCTATCAATGAAGATGGAGCAATCTATATTCTTGAGACATACTGGGACAGACAGCGTTTTGAAGCATCAGCATTCAGCTTGCAAATGACCTCTCTGTATTTCACATCAATGGCAAACGGAAACAGTCAGATGTATCACTCAAAAAATATGATACAGTGTGTGCATGAAGCCGGCTTATATGTTGAAGAAGATATCGACAACATTGGTGTAAGCCACACTTTGTTCAGATGCAAAAAAAGAAAGTAATTCTTTCTAAATCATAATAAAAAGGGACGTCTTAATGACGCCCCTTTTTTATTTATTAATGATGATGACCGTGCTCGCCATGAACATGGCCGTGGTCAAGTTCTTCTTTTTCAGCTTCACGAATACCAGCCACAGAACCGGTAAAATGAAGGTTATGCCCAGCCAATGGGTGGTTCAAATCAAGCTTTACAGTAGCAGCATTCACTTCTAATACCCTGCCATCCATATGGTGGCCGTGACCGTCAGACAATGGAAGTACATTTCCTACCTGAAGAATGCTCTCATCAACTTTTCCGTCTTGTGCGAAAGCTTCTTTTGGAAGTTCAATTACTCCTTCTTCATCATATTCACCGTAAGCATTTTCTGCCTCTACAGTAAACTCAAACTTATCGCCTTTACTAAGACCGTTAATATTATCTTCAAATTTTTGAGGAAGGCTGCCTGCACCATGCAGGTACACAAAAGGATGTGCTTCGTCTGCACGATCTATTAAAACGCGGCCTTCAGTTTCGTGATCGATCATCAGGTCAAACTGAAGTGTAACCACTTTGTTTTTTTCAATTTTCATGAAAATATGATTTATGATTAAAGATATTTAATAGAAATTACTAAAAAGATTGGAAAATACCTGCCAAACAGGTTCTTATTTAATTGACTACGCGTGGTTTGAATTCATAAACGCGGTACATACCATCTTTTTTAGAATAATAGCCAAGATACGCATTTCCCTTATAAGCACCATAATTCAATAAGTCAGGAGAGTTCTTGAAGTTTTTGGTCAGGTAGTCTTTAATCTGATGATAAGGAATTTTTACAGCCTCTCCTGCTACATGGTAACAATCTGTAGCGTCAATCAGAGTGCGCATGGTTAATGTGTGGCGCACAGTTGTTGAAGTATTATAGAAAGGATTGTAAGCACCATAAGGAGAATAACCGCCTCCGTAACCATAAGGAGAACCAAATCCCGGAGAACCTATACCAACACCAACTCCGGTTCCGAAGCCGCCATAAGAACCCATTCCTATACCTATACTTGGCGTAATTCCCGGGCTCATTCCAGGAGTTCCTCCGGTAACAACCAATCTGTAACCGCCCACATATAGCTGGTAAGTATTGTCACCAACCCTGTTAGCGGCAATAGACAAATCAGAATCCATTGCCTTGGCAATATACTTTTTAGTATTTTCAACAGGTTTGCGTGTTGTATTGCCTGATTCTATTCTTTCTTCAATGATAGCCCCGTTGTTTATTGTCAAAGGGTTTTCAAGAAACTGATTAAGATTTTTGATCAGTTCATTATTTTTTAAATCAATCACCGCAATATTGAGCTGACTGTGGCACAGGGTCATTCTGAAGAGCTTATCCTCAAGAATAAATGAGTTGCCATAAGTATTATTTGCTACCTGGCAGCGCTCCAGAGAAAAGGAATACTTGTTGTTGGTAAAAGTATAGTCAGAAAGGTTAACCGTAAGTAATGTGGTTACATTAAAATTATCAAATGAAATATAGATTTTGTTACCTATTGTATAAAGCTTTTTGGTTGAAGCGGCAGTAAAAACATCATTACCTAAAGAATATTCTATTTGAGGAATATTTACTCTTGAATACTCCTGTTCAGAGTAGTCGGTTTCTTCTTTTAATTTTTTGTGGAAACTGGCATATTGTGTGTCAAATTCTTTTTTGTCGATGAACTCCGCATCTCGAATTGTTCTCACAACCAGGGTATTGTTGTTTTTATAAGTTGAAAGTATCCTGAATTCGCCATTGGCAGAGAAACCTTTTAACATTTCTTCTTCCGGGCCAAGGGCCTCCAGGCTTCTGTATTTATAAGTGCTGTCAGCCTTGTTGTAAACAAGTACTGCATATTCTTTTTTACTTTCGTCGTAGTAATAAACTTCAACTTTAGAAGTTCTGGCATGAATACCCAAAAACGTACTCTTTTTACTGAAAGCATCTACAGTAAAAACCGCTGAATTTTTTTTGTTAAGATTGCGGTCAAAGATTTCGATCTGGAATTTACGGTGGTCCTGGAGTACATAAGTCAAGTCCCCTTTTTCTTCTTCAAAGCTGTAAGCGTTGTCTGCGTTTTTGTTTTTTAACAGAAAAGAGAGTCTGAGATCTTGCGCCTGTGTGGCAAAAGACCAGCAAAAAAAGAAAAATAATATGTAGCGGACTCTAAACAAGATATTTATATATTCTTAATAGAACGGCTTTTTTATGGAATTATTTAATTCTACGCATAAAATCTATTGAAGCTGATCGTCCAGTTTCTGCAATTCTTCCATCAGATGTTCTCTTACTGGTCTTGCAAAAGGATTTTCATTTTCTATAGTTAAGAATAAGTCCCAGGAGTCGCCGCCAAGGTTGCGCTTAATATCTAATAAAAACTGATAAGCCGGTGTTTTTTGTTCAACGTCAGGAATGTCCATATGGTTGAGTGCACGCCCTACAAAATGTGTAATTCCCTGAACATAGGCCATCTGACGGTCATGTTCTTCAGGTGTGCGTATCATCACATTCAGTTCCAGCTTATTACCGAAAAGGTCGATAAGCTTGTCTGTTTTATTATATCTTACAGGACAAATTACAAAATTGAGCCCTTTGATTCCATTTTTACCGGATTGAGGCCCAAATAACGGGTGTGTACCAACGATTTGTACTTCATCGTTCAGGTACTTCAACATCAGGTTGATTGGTTTTACTTTTACAGATGATACGTCGAGTACAAGTGTACCTGGTTTGATTTTAGGCCCTACTTCTTTTAACACCTCTTCAAGGTATTGCACAGGAACCCCAAGTAATACTTTAGGTTTAGAAATTACTTCTTCAAGTGTACCAACTTTTACGCCTAAACGTGTTGCTGCTCCACTTACATCTTTATGGTCGTAAACCGTGACATTGAAATACGGTTTAAGGTGAGGCACTATGAACTGGCCGAAATTACCAAATCCAACAAAGCCTAATTCATCCAATACCATGAGCTTAAAAACGAATAATTAAGAATGCGCTTCTTCTTTTGTCTCTACTTCCGAATTTTCTTCAGCAAAGAAACGCTTTTGATAAATTAATATAAATGTAACTCCTAAAAAGATACAGGAATCAGCGATGTTGAATATTGGCCATAAAGAATAATATTGGCCACCTAAAACCGGTATCCACTGAGGTACAATACCTTCCCATATATCCAGGTAGAACATATCAATTACCTGACCGTGTAGCCATGGGCTTGGCGCGTCATAAGGTGCGTTATTCAATAAAACTCCGTAGAAAATACTGTCTACCAGATTACCGATTGCTCCTGCAAGAATGGCAGCAAGGCACCATAATAATCCAACGGGTGCATTTTTTTTGATAAGGGTATACAGGTAATAAGCAATTGCACCCATTGCGCCCAGCCTGAACGTAGTTAGCATTAGTTTGCCATAAGCAGAACCCAGTTGCATGCCAAAAGCCATGCCCGGGTTAAGTGTATAGTGTAGCTTAAACCAGTCTCCAAAAATTTTGATTTCCCCCGTCAGCCCGATTTGCATGTTAAAATGAACTAGCATTTTGACAACCTGATCAAGAATAATAAGCGCTAACGCAAACAAGTAATATTTCCAGTATTTCATTGAGAGATTGTGCTGTATATGACTTTTAGAAATTTGCTCTTTATAAGCCTTTTTCCGCTAAATCTTAAAAGGTTAATACATTTTTGGTGAAGCTACAAAAGTGCTCAAAATAATTGAGAATACTAAGTGTATTGATATAAATTGAAGCGTGAGGCGGTGAGATTTGCCTGATATGGTAAGATTTTTAAAGTTGACGGATTTGAATCTAAAAACCATCACCCTTAAAAGGGGAACTTGCTGTTAATGAAAGGTGGTTGATATTAGAAATTGCCGGATAATAAGAGCAGGAATGTTATTTAACATTCCTGCTCTTATTTAAATTATCTGATTGATCCTTCAAGGGCATCTTTTATTTCGATTCGCTGCGAACCTTTATAAGCTACGATCCATGCATCTTTTACGCCCATTTCGCGCAGGTACTTTTTAAAGTGGTCAGCTTCCCAATAGTTGCTGAAATAGCCAAGGGTATATTTTTTTGTACCATCCTTATCAACATCACCGCTGAAGTTGGAATTATTCTCAAAATATTTCGTCAAATCTTTATTTCTGAAAGCGCCGATCTGAACTTTATAAATCAGGCCTCCTGCTTCTGACTGGTATTTATGAGCGTTAGGTGATGCATCAGTTTCATTACTTTCTTTGGGAACAGCAATGGTATTGGCTTTTACCGTTGCAAGCTCAGCTTCTTTGGCTTTTAATTTTGCCTGTGCTTCCTGAAGCTGAGTATTCAGGTTTGCAACCTCTGTTTTCTGAGCTGCATTTTCTTCAACAATCCTCTTTAGTTCAAGCGGATCCATTGCCTTTTTAGTTTTTTCCCATTCCTTGATCGCGGCTTTTTGATCCTGAGCCGAGACAGAAAATGCTGCCAGTGAGGCAGCAATATAAAACAGGCAAACAATTTTTCTCATGATAAAAAATTTAAAATAAGTATCAGGTAGGCATGACGATGCCTACCTGATTGTAAAGATATATTATTTCCTAATACTCCCAATCATCTCTTCAGGTTTCACCCACTGATCAAATTGCTCATTTGTCAGCAAACCTAAATCAATGGCAGCTTGTCTTAAAGTCTTGTTTTCCTTATGAGCAGTCTTGGCAATTTTTGCTGCATTGTCATAACCAATATGCGGATTAAGTGCTGTAACCAGCATTAATGAGTTCTCAAGATGCTTCTTAATGTCTGCATAATTTGGTTCAATTCCTTCTGCACAATTGACTGTGAAAGACACACAGGCATCTCCGATTAATCTTGCAGACTGCAACACGTTGACAGCAATGACAGGCTTAAATACATTCAGCTCAAAATGCCCCTGAGCACCGCCAAAAGAAACAGCCACATCGTTGCCGATTACCTGTGCGCAAACCATGGTTAATGCTTCGGGCTGTGTCGGGTTTACCTTGCCCGGCATAATAGAAGAACCCGGTTCATTGTCAGGGATAATGATTTCACCGATACCGGAACGAGGGCCGGAACTCAGCATTCTGATGTCATTGGCAATTTTGTTTAACGCAACTGCTGAACGTTTCAAAGCGCCCGACATTTCCACCATGGCGTCATGTGCCGCCAGAGATTCAAATTTATTGGGAGCAGTAATAAATGGCAAACCGGTAAATTCAGCAATTTTTTTTGCCACTAACACATCATAACCTGCAGGCGAGTTCAGGCCTGTACCAACAGCGGTACCGCCAAGGGCCAGTTCCTTTACTGCTTCAAGTGCGTTTTTTAATGCTCTTATGCTGTTGTCAATCTGCTGTACATAGCCCGAAAATTCCTGGCCCAACGTTAAAGGTGTGGCATCCATAAAATGAGTACGGCCAACTTTGACTATATCTTTGTAGGCTACAGCCTTTTTGTGCAGAGCATCGCGTAGTTGCTGCATGCCCGGAATGGTCACTTCTGCTACCTGTTTGTAAGTAGCAATGTGCATGGCCGTAGGGAAAGTATCGTTGGAAGACTGTGATTTGTTTACATCATCATTCGGGTGAAGCACCTTTTTATCATCGGCCAGTGAGCCACCTTTTAACACATGCGCACGATTGGCAATTACCTCGTTTACATTCATGTTAGACTGTGTGCCCGAACCTGTTTGCCAGATTACCAGAGGAAATTCACCATCCAGCTTATGGGCAAGAATTTCCTCACAAACATCAGAGATCAGATCTCTCTTTTCAGCAGCTAATACACCCAGTTCACAATTGGCATGTGCAGCGGCCTTTTTCAGATAGGCAAAAGCGTATATAATTTCCAGGGGCATACTCGCCTCCGGGCCAATTTTGAAATTGTTGCGTGACCTTTCTGTCTGCGCACCCCAATATTTGTCGGAAGGTACGTTCACCTGGCCCATCGTATCTTTTTCTATTCTGAAGCTCATGAAAAACAAAGGTTTAGTTTAAGCAACTTAATCAAAAAACATAAAAATGTGAAAAAGAAAAAAGTCTAATTCAGGGTGATGTTTTTCTCCTCCAGATCTCGCAAAGTTTCGCAGATCGCTATCCTTTTTTTCAAAATTAACAGGAGATGAATAAGGTTATTTTTAAAATCTGAGTAATCGGCGGGAGCAATATCAAAGTGAATAGTCATTTTGTCTTTATCTTCATATTCTGAAATTTCACAGCACCAATGACACTCTATTACAATTTACATACACACTCAAAGAATGATGACAGGCAGGAAGTCAGGCTTGTGAACCATTTTCTGCAAGATAATTTTGAACCTGAAGAAAACGTGTTCTATTCCGTTGGTATCCATCCCTGGCATGTTGCTTTGAACGGAGGAGATTTTACAGAAGCATTGGGAAAAGTAGCATCACACCTGCAGGTGATAGCCATTGGCGAATGCGGTTTGGACAGAGCAATTGAAATGCCGATAGAAGAACAATTACCTGTTTTCGAAAAACATATCCTATTATCTGAGTCACTACAAATACCGCTCATTATCCACTGTGTAAAAGCTTACGATATGCTGTTGCCTGTTCGCCGCAGGCTGAAAGCAAAGCAGTGCTGGATATTACATGGCTATAAAGGCAATGAACAAACGAATGCGTCTTTTCTTCAGGATCCTGGCATTTACTTTTCTTACGGTAAATGGCTCTTCAATGAAAAGTCGGGCTTTCCTGCTATTTTTGTGCAATTACCCCTTGAACGGATTTTCCTGGAAACAGACACTTCTGACTATCACATCAGAGAAGTGTACAACAAAGCTGCGGAACTTAGAAATGTGCCGGAAGGGGAATTGATAAAGCAAATAAGTCAGAGTTTTAAGAAAGTATTCGGTGATGTCGGCAAATCAGTGGAATAGCAGAACAGCGCTTCTTTTAGGAGAAGAAAGATTAAGTAAACTGAACAACGCACATGTGCTGGTGGTTGGTCTCGGCGGTGTTGGTGCAGCAGCGGCAGAAATGATTGCGCGTTCTGGCGTTGGCAAAATGACCATTGTAGACGGTGATGTGGTAGAAGCCAGCAACCGTAACCGGCAACTGGGAGCTTTGGTGAGTACTGACGGACAACTTAAATCGGAAGCTGTGGGCGGAAGGTTGAGAGACATCAACCCGGACCTTGAGCTGACTATTATAAGCACCTATCTGGAAGAGCAGGAAATTGATGCTTTGCTGGCTTCGAAGCCTTTTGACTATGTGCTCGACTGTATTGATACTGTAGCGCCTAAACTGGCATTGATCACACATGCTATCCGCAGAGATATCAGAATAGTAAGCTCCATGGGTGCCGGTGGCAAAATAGATCCTTCATTAGTGCGCATCGGTGATATTTCAGAATCATACAATTGCAAGCTGGCTTATTATGTGCGCAAGCGTTTGAAGAAAAAGGGCATTTATCAGGGTTTGAAAGTGGTTTATTCTATTGAAGAAATAGAAGAGGAAAGGGTGGTTGTAAAGGAAGGAATGAAAAACAAAAAATCCGTTATTGGTACTATTTCCTACCTGCCTCCTATTTTTGGCGCAACCTGCGCGTCCATTGCCATCAGAGATCTAATTGGCAAAGAAGTAAAGCTAAGAGTGATCAAACCGGAAGACAAAGAACAGTTTGTGCGCAAAGCTGGCAAAAAACCTGCCCGTATACAAAACAAACCCCAGTAGAGACGTAGCATGATGCATCTCTACCGGGGTTTGTTAGAAATCAGATACTTGCAATGATTTTCCGCAGCTATTTAGTAAGGATTAACTATCTTAATTTTATGTGGATCTGAGCTCACAGGAACTGTATTGATAAACTTTCTTTTAAAAACAAATTTTGTATCGGAAGGCAGCTTCAGAAACTTTACGACAACCTCCTTCTCTTTGTAAAATCTTTCACCTATATAGGCTCCTATTACTTCTAGAGAAAATATAGCCTCCTTTTTATCTTTACTAAGAATAAATTGTTGCGTTATCAGAGAATCGTAAATTCCTGACAAATTTACTTTATAAACTAATACTGTATACTTGCTGTAGTCAATTTTCTCTATGCCATAACTATTGCATTTTAACCCATAAAATGAACCGGCAAGAGAGTCGGCTTGGCTTTGGGATTGAATTATTTTGGCCCACCAGTTTCCGGTTTTTATACAGCCGCTCTGTACTTCGGAGTAAGGTATTGATTCCTGAGCATGAACAGAATTTACCGTTGCTATTATCAATAGCAAAAAGATTATTTTTCTCATAGCATGAAAATTAAAATGACTATCCGCTTTTATGAACCTTCTTATGTTTTTCCCCCTGATAACGCAGAATTTCGCAGATTAGGATTTAAAACTCCGATTCTGAAAAACCCTGAAAATTTAAAATCAATAAAAATCTGCGCTATCAGCGAACAAACTTCAGAATCTGCGGTTAAGCGGATCAGGTAAGGTGTGCTGAAACGGATACTCAATAAAATTAATTCGCAATTATACGAAATATGATTCTTCGGTTTACTTAAACCCGATTGTGTGCTTTTCAACCTCTTCTGTTGAGTCTTCCAGCCATACCATAAATAATTTGTAGCTGATAGCAAAAATGATGGAGCCAACAAACATGCCTACAATACCGAAGGCAATAAAACCGCCGAGCACACCTATGAAAATAATGGCTGTAGGAACCGGAGCACCATGTGAAAGCAGGATCGGTTTCAACATGTTTTCAATAATGATAATAGCTACAGTCCATACAGCAAACAGTGTTGCAACCAGTGGTCCGTCATTGTAAAAAGCATAGATTACTATTGGGATCATTACCGGAATAATCCCGATTTGTATAGTTGCCAGGAAAAGGCATAAGAGTGTCCAGATGCCGGCTCCGGGGATTCCTGCAATAAAGAAACTCAGTCCGGCCAGCAAAGCCTGAATAACGGCTATTCCCAATACACCTTTAGCCACACTCAGTACAGTTCTTTCAGCTATTTCAGAAAAGTCCTCACCATGCTTTCCTGCTATTCTGATAAAGAACTGATGGAAAACAGCTTTGGATTCCTTTGCATAAGCCATGAGTATGCCAGCAACAATAAGTGCTGCCACAAAATGTAACAGACCGGAACCCAGACCTAAAACCATTTCAAGCATTTTATGGCCTATTTCTTTAAGGTGGCTTTCATATTTTGCATAAAAAGTATCCATGTGTTGTGATGCCAGCATCCAGTTATCATATACAACATCTCCAACAAGGGGTATATCAATGACCTCTGCCGGTGGTAGTGAAACAGACATTTTATCATTCAGAATTGTATGTGCTATATGCTGAAATTCGTGTATAAGTGAAGTAATGAGAAAATAGAAAGGCACAGCCAGGAATAAAAATGCCCCTAAGGTGATAATGAAAGCAATGCGCCTGTCGGGCCAGTTTGTTTTATCTTTCAATTTTGAAAACAGCGGCGACAGCGCAATGGCAATCACCAGTCCCCAGATGATAGTGGAAAGAAATGGAATGATGATCTGGAAACAATACCAGCACAAAGCAAAAACGAGAATCAAACGGATAGAAATCTCTATCGACTGCTTTATGGTTTTGGCATCTATACCTGATTTGTTCATAGTCTGAAATTGAAAATAGTAAATAAAAAAGGTGACAGAATTTAGTACTATTTGTTTGCAATAGCTAAAACATTCTATAATAACGTTGTAACACAAAAAAGGGTCCTGCAAAAAATTTTTTGCAGGACCCTTTTTGTGACATTTTGCTACTGGTTTTTTCTTAACCCAAACCAGCTTCTGCGTTTTTCAACTACATAATAAATCAGAGGCATGGTAAACAATGAAAGGATCAGTGCAGAGCAAAGTCCGCCTACAATTACGGTAGCCAGTGGTCGTTGAACGTCAGAGCCGATACCTGTACTTAAAGCAGCAGGCAACAGACCAATAATAGCAATGATCATCACAAGCAAAGTAGGGCGTAACTGTACCTTGGCACCCTGGATTACTGTTTTTGCAACATCAGTTTGATTATTGCTGATACTGTTGAGGTAGGCGATCAGCAATACACCAGACATAACGGCAACACCAAAAAGGGAAATGAAGCCGACACCTGCCGAAATACTGAAGTTCATCCCTCTGAAGTGCAGGGCTATAATGCCGCCGATTACTGCAAAAGGAATGTTACACATTACTATAAGCGCATATTTGATCTTGTTATTAAACATGAACATAAGCATACAGAAAATCAGCAAAAGCGCTACAGGTACTACCAGCATTAATCGTGCATTGGCACGTTGTAAGTTTTCAAACTGGCCTCCCATCCGGTAATGATATTTATCCGGAAACTTGATTTGAGCTTGAATTTTTTCATCCAGTTCCTGAGCAAAACTTTGCTGGTCACGCCCTCTGATATTGGTCTTAACCGTCAATTGTCTTGTCCCCTCTTCCCTGAAAATAATCGTTTGGCCTTCCTGAAGACGGATATCAGCTACCTGAGAAAGAGGAATGCGTGCACCGTTAGCAGCATGAACCAATAGTTTACCAATAGAAACAGGTGTATTTCTGCTTTGTTTTGTAAAGCGGAATACAATATCGAAGCGTCGTTCATTTTCATATAACAAACTCACCGGCATGCCTCCAATAGCAGTTTCGAGCATGGCATTGATGTCGTCTACCCGTACACCATACCGTGCAGCTTTGATCCGGTCTATTTCCACTACCAGTTGAGACTGCCTGTTCTCCTGTTCAATAGCACTTTCAGATGTTCCC
>CAZNHL010000029.1:5647-47807 GCA_964572965.1 uncultured Bifidobacteriaceae bacterium | reverse complement strand
TGTCGTGATTTGCAATGGTGTAATTTCTAAATTCGGTTTCGCTCACACGTACAACACTAGCGTAACCAATTTGAAAACTCCATTCCGATATGTCGCCCTGAAAGCGGATTTTCTTTATTTGTGGACTAAGGTAGAAGGTCTCTACTACTTTCACATTGGGCCGCATACTGTTTCCGAATAAAGTACTGACCCATTTTGGTATGCTTGAAATCATTGTTTGGTACATTAAAGTGTAGTGTAAAACAACAATAAACCAAGATGTAAGACAAGGCAAGAAAACAGTAAGTATTGGACTATTCGATGTTTTTGTTTCGGAAAGTTAAGGCAGTCATTCCTGCAACCTTAGTGAACAGCCGGGAAAAATAAGGATAATCGTCATAACCTAATTCCATTGCAATCTCTTTTACCGATTTGTCCGAATAATAAAGTAACCGTTTAGCTTCTAAAATCACTCTCTGCTGTATATGATGTGAAACAGGATGTCCTGTGGTATTTTTAACACATTCGTTCAGGTACGACGAAGAAACGTTCAATTGTTGTGCATACTCTGTTGGACTTTTTGCAGTAATGAAATTTCGTTCCAATAAGTCCTTAAATGCTTTGGTTACAACTTCGAACCTCGAAAGCTTGTCTAATGATTTTGATTGAACTAAATACTGGGAAATTACCAGCCCGATTAACACGTTACAGCTTCCGGTGAGTAACGAATGATATAATTTTTCGTTTTTTCGTCCCGATAATTTTATGGAAAGAGATACCGCTTCGGAAATAACGGAAAATTCTTTCTGTTTTAATGATAACGGTTTTGCGGGAGAAATGTCTTCCAATAGTTTCAAATATTCAGGATTTAGATTTTCATTGCTTATTGCCCAAATACTTACAATCGCATTCTTGAACGATAATGTTCTGTGCACTTGATTTTGATGAATGAAAGTAACGGAAAGCGGTTTTATAGTATACTTTTGAAAGTCAATTTCTATAGTAGTTGTTCCTTTCTCCTGTAAAAAAAATAAATGATATTCGTCCCGATGTGATTGTTTAATGTTGTCAAAACCGTCAAACTGTTCATACAAATAAAAATCTTCACTTGTTATTTTACCAACAAAAATACCCTCGCCTAATTCGGCTATCAGTGGGTTTACAGGTATTGAGTTTGATTTTTTCGACATTACTTTTTTCTGTCCACGAATTTACAAACAAATGTTTCCTGTTTGTCTTTTGATGTCTGTTAATGTTTGCATGGTGTTCGGTTAGGGTTGCCGATAACTAGAAAATATACATAATAAATTACATGTATATAGCCTATATCGAAAGAATTAACAATAATTCGATGCCTTTTTGGGTCTCTCGCTGGCGTCGACACTGGACCTGTGGGTTTGCAACCTTCCTAAAAGTCGGACAGCAGAGTGTGCGGGTAATGGCGGTAGAAAATCATTACCTTTAAGACTAGGAATCGAATAATATGGAAAAGAAAATAGTTTCAATTTGGATAGGGAGCTTTTTAACTAAAAATGCTTTAAAGGAATACGTTAAAGTAAAATATAATAAAAAAGGGTCTTTTAGTCGTTTTGGGCTAGACTTTAAAATAGAACATGCTGATGAAGATTTTCAGGAAATTGCATGGAAGGAAAAAACGAATGGTATTATTTGAGAAAAAGGTCTTATGAATTTTGGATTTATATGATTGACCTCTTTCTCATACCGCGGTCGTGTCTCCTGACCGACCGGAATGTTGAGGATGAAGGGTGGATGGTGAGGATACCATTCAGGGAGAGGGAATTATAAAAGACGGACATCGGGGGACAGAAGGTGTTATTGTTGTACAAACTGAAGAATGCTGTATAAAGTCAGAAGTAATGGAGGGCTGCATAATTATATATTTTCCTTCAAAAAATGATTTTTTGAAGAGGTTTATCAGCGATGTTCAAGATACATCGACAGAGGTAGTTTCTGCGGAATATGTAGACGATATTTGCTATGTAATTAAAAGTAGAGAGCTAGATTCATACCAGAATATGAATAAGTATATTACTATATATGAATTAGAGTATAAAGAAAGCGAGAACCCTGACGATATGCCAGAGTATATCACTGGTGATAATTTATACGCTTGTTCTTTATGTTGTAATATAAATAAGTCTTATGATTTTTGGATTTATACGATTGACCTCTTTCGCAACTTTATTGAATCTAAAGAAATAGAAGCACAATATTTAGTCTATAACGATTTGAATGGGGAATATTCTTATCTCGATCGTTTTAAAACTGCCAATGATATTGAAATGTGGGTAATGGGGTCTCGCATTCCATGATCTTTCATAAAACTGTTGCTCCAATAGCCAGTAGTGGTACAAATTAGCAGGTTTTGTGCTCTTTTGCGAGGAGGAGACACGGCCATGGTGAAGGCCTGTTCCTAAAGGGTGGATGGTGAGGACAGTCTATCCGTAATTTTGAGCGGAGCGAACTACGGATTGGCAAATGGACAGTAGAGACTTTGTCTCGGGCAATGCCGGATGAGGGTATGGTTCGTTGGCAGTTACGGGCAGGGTCATCTACAAGATACTCTTAGCGTATCTTGTAGATGGTTGTACTGCCGCTTTTAATTCTAGTGTTTCACAAGTCTTTGTACTTCTTTTTTATTATTTGAATAATTTATCTCAACCAGATACATTCCGGAGGAGAGTGGAGAAATGTCAAGTGTAGTTTGCTCTGTATTTACTGCTGGTTTTTCTACAACTTTATATCCCGCCAGGTTATAAATAGCAATGCTGTTTATGGTTTCCTGCCTGCTTTTGATTGTGAGGTTACCGGAAACAGGGTTTGGATAAATCATAAGCCCTGCATCAGATATTATATCATTGTCTATTGAAAGTGTAATGTCTGATGCTTTTTTTCTTATTATGCTGTTGGAAGTTGTTGCGATATAAATATTATCGCCATGTTTAAGTATACTATTTGCAATTTCCGTTGCCGGCAAGCCGGTTTGTTCTAAACTCCAGCTTCCTAACTCGCCGTTAGTGGAATAGTAGAGTCCAATGGAGGCTTTAGTAGTTGCATATAAAATATCTCCATCGGAAAGGTAAGCAGTAAGTGGACCTATATGTGCACCTGTCCAATTGTTGCCGTTGTCGGTAGATCTGAAAGATGTAACGTTAGTCCCGGCAAAGACAGTGCTTTTGTGTGTGCCTAATGAGATGATAAAGGTTGAGGGAACGGTTAGCCCGGTGTTTACGGCAGTCCATGTGTCGCCGTTATCTGTACTTCGTGTAACTCCTCCCTGATAGAGCCCTGCAAACAAAGTATTACCATTATTAATAAATTGTTCAGCAGTAGTAAGGGTTGTCAGCTTGGTCCAGCTGTCACCATTATCAGATGATCGGAATACCCCTTCGTTGGAGCTCACAAAAACAATGTTATTGAAAACATAGAGACTTTTGGGTATGATATTAAGAAGGGTACTTGTAGTAATGATGGTGTCCAGAAGTTCCCAACTTTCACCGTTATCCGCCGAACGGTATAAGTCGTAATTAGAGGCGAACAGATAGGAACCATTTTTTGCCAATGTATTTACTTCCGCTGTAATTCCATTATTTTTTGGTGTCCAGCTATTACCATTGTCGCTTGATTTATATATTCCCAGATTTGTGGCAGCAAAGATGTTATCTGATGAAGAAATCAGGTGATTAACTCTTGTCTGGAATATCCCCTGGCTTGATACCGACCAGCTAATTCCTTTATTTGTTGATTTAAAAACACCGTTTTTACTGGTACCTGCCAGTAGCGTATTACCATCTGACAACAGGGAGTGTATCTGGAGGTTTGGAGAAGTGCCCGGACCATTACTCAAACCAGTATTTGTTATTGTCCAGCTGGTACCACCGTCTTCGCTAAAATAAACCCCGCCGGAAGTTGTACCCACATAAATATGATTTCCTTCATTAACAATTGTTTCAATTCCTGCAGACAGAAGGGTACTTGTAGCTGTGCCATAGTTAGATGATGTTAAAAGCCCATTGGAGCGTCCAATAAGCAATTGGCCATGCCCTTTATATTTGATGGTTTTAACGGGCCCGCTAATTAGTTTCGCGCTCCAGGTAGTACCTCCATCGTAAGATCTTGTCAGCCCTCCAAATGTAGTTGTAGATGAAGCAGCAAAAATTGTATCTCCATTTACTGCAATATTGCTGATGGCTGCAACCATGTTGATATTAGGGCTCAGCTCTGTCCAGCTAATATTGGTATAAGGTGAGCGCCTGATTTTGTTATTCTGAGTGCCTAAGTAAATAGCTTTGTCGCCACAAAAAATACTGGCTATGGGTACATTGGCTGTTCCTGAAAGAATAACCCAGTTGTCACCGTGGTCAGTAGAACGGTATACTCCGCCACCCACAAAAAAACCGGCATAGAGTGTGTCATTTTTGGCACTAAGATCTACCACAGTTTGGATTGAAAGCCCATTGGCCTGTATCTTGTTCCAGGTTACTCCATCTGTGCTTCGTGAAATGCTGCCGCCCACAATGGCATAATACCAGGCAGATGTTTTTATGATTTTTGATACCTGTCCGCCCGTTGGACCTATTTTTGTCCATTCGCCAAGAGATACCCTGGTGAGCGAAATCATAAATAAAAAGATTAATAGCGTTTTCTTTTGCATACAATTGACAGTTTTGTTAGAAAAAAGATTCCCTGATATTAAATATCCGAGAGAATAAATATATAAGGTATGTGCCGGACTAGTGAAATAATTGTTGTCTCATAGGGCCGAATGAGATAAGTTAGACTAAGATTTTTATTGAAAAGGTGGACACAAAGAGCAATTAATTTAAAGATGGACTCGCTCTTCATAGTTTGTAATTCAATGCCGTTTAGTTAAGGGCAATCTACCAAGAGCTAAAACGTTGAACCTTGAGGAGGTTTGCATGGTGGGGCTTAGTATGAAATTTCTTTGGAACAACAGGTATTAAAGACTTGATTAAAGTAACGGGGGCGAAATAGAATGGATGCTTATTATAATATTTTAGTATTGTTTCAAGAAGATGTTACTATTGGACAGGCGCATGAATTTGTCGTTGAAACTTTATCCGGCATAGTTGATAATCAATACTCAATAGATTCAAAATATTCATTACCAATATTGTTTGAGTATGAAGAAGGGTTATATGATAATGATTATCACTATAACGATGAAGGAGATAATGAATATACTTCTGATTCTTGGTTTTCAGTTTTTTTTTACTCCCCAATGGTGAATGAAAAAACAAGTTGTCTTGTACTAGGACCTTCTAATCATGCCGGTGTAGATTTTATAATCAATCATGCGGATTTAATTGCAAAATATATTAAAGACAATTACAGTAATGTTACAAATGTTGTTTATTCAATTGATTCTTCAGTAAAACAAAATGAATTAGCTGTAATTATTAGTGATAATAAAACCATCAAGCCTGAATATAATATTGTGTTTATCAGGTAGGTAATGTTATTTAGATGAAATGGGGTCATACAGTTATATATCCCCGTTGTTTTAGGAATAAATGTTCAAAAGAGAAGAAGGCGAAAAAGGCATGTTAGTTTATATAAATCCGGATTCCTTCAAATTCCTGCTCTTCGGAATTTCCGTGGCTTATCTGGACTTTTAATAGTAATACCTGTAGGGGTTGTGAGTTAAGGTTTTGATAATTAGTTAGTTGTTGTTGATAAGGGCGATGAAATTTAAAATAATTGTAGGTCTATTTTTTTATTTCTTTTGTTTATCCTTGACCTTCGGGGATAAGCAAAAGCTTATAGGTACTTATATACAAGATACAGAGCATGGCTTTACATATACTTATAAATTTAAACCTAGTGGGAAAGTTTTGTTGTTGTATGACCATTTTGAATTAAGGAAAAGAAAGTACTTTGGTCATTACAGTCTTATCAAAGACACCGTAATTGTAGAGATTGATGGTTTTAATAATAATAAGCCTGAAAGGTATTTAATTATTGACTCTTGTTTATACAATTATAATAACCAGAGATGTGTCTATAAAAAGACAAAGTAGATAATCTACAAGTTTAACTTAGCAGATATTCATAACAAATAAAGACCCGGACCACGGCAAAAGGGTGGAAATTATTAGTAGTCTCAACTGCAAAAGATGCATCAGAAGGAACCAAATAGTTTTATTTTAAAAATGATAACAGGTATTGCCGTTTTTGTGGTATTTATTCTTTTTATGTATTACAGAAGTGCAAATACTTCTAAGGATATAGTAGACTTTATGTTAAGAGAATATCAAGAGCATCGGGCTGAAATTAGTGAATTAAAGGAGATGTCAAATTCGTTTAATTGCCCTGATTACTACTATTTTACTTATACTAAATCGGGTATGTATTCATATTTGTATTGTGATTCTTCCTCTTTTAGAAAGGACATTTTGCTTACCTCCCAAACACAGTCATACTTAAGTGATAAAAGTATTAACACAGTTATGTTTTCACATAATAACGTTTGGATAGATTACAAAAAGAGGGATTATGGACTTAATAATTACTATTTAGTTTATGTAGGAAACCGGGATTATTTAATTAGTAGCGGTAATAAAGTAATACAAGATATAGGTAATGGTTGGTATGTAGTGTTGGCCCAATTTTAAGGAGGAGCTCTCATGATATGGGTAGGTATGGCAAAAGTGTTGTGGTCGGTCAGGCATACGACCGGAATGCAGGTTTACAATAACAAAAAAACGGTAATCAGGATAATGTGTTTGTTTTAGAAAGGGTATACAATGAAGCAGATAAATATTGAAGCGAGAGTCAAACGAAATAACTTTACAAAGTTAGCCGGAGAGTCTTATTGTGACAAAAACTCTCCAATCGTTCAGGATTTAAATAAGTTTAACAAGAAAGCGCTTTTAGGAATTCAAAGAAGAGATGGTGTATATACTATTATAGGAGAGGAGTTTGTTTATTATTTAACATCTCTTGGAGTTAAGGGGGAGATTTTACATAAAGATTTTTTGGATATTTTGAAAAGGAATGCATTCAGTGCCGGGAAGTCGGGTAATTTTGAACACCTTGATATAAATGAGAGTGATTCGATTTGGATATTAAATGGCCCAACTATGAATGCGATGTGGAATACAATCTTATTATTGTCTGATAACAGGTAGTAGTATCAATCAGAGTATGACGAAAGTGTTGTGGTCTGTACAGGAGACGCGACCACGGTGGGAGTCTGGGTTATAGTGTCATTCTGGAACAGAGGGTTCTTGCTTTAATGGAATGTTAGGCTTCCTTTATCACATTCTGCCGGTGCTCAATGCCCCATTCAATCATCACATCAATTACTTTTTTAAAAGATTTTCCTGATGGAGTAAATTCATATTCTACCGTAATGGGAAAGGTATCGTAAACTGTTCTTTTGACCATGCCGTTCATTTCCAAATCCCGTAATTCTTTGGAGAGCATTCTGGGCGTAATTTTCGGAATTTCATTTTCTAAATCCTTGAAACGTTTTTTACCAAATTGCAAGGAAGCCATAATACGTAACTTCCATTTACCGGAAAGCACATTTAAGGTGTCATTTACTGCCATCATATAGGATTCGGGGCATTTTTTGATGACGTTGATATCGATTAATTCCACTTTTATACTAAATAATTTTAGCGCAATACTATACATCAGTATAGTGCTATACAAAAGTAAGTATTGTTTTCGTATTTTTGCATAAATACTTCAGAAATAGCCAAGTGCTGCATTTAATTACAAAGAAATGAACTCCAAAATACTTGCCCTGTTGTCTGTAATTGTTTTGCTGACATTCGGGTTACTTTATGCACGTAATAGCAGTACAACTCACAATGGGCCGGAGGATGAAGAGGATATTGCAAGGACAAAAACAGAGGGGAAAATGCATAAGAAAATGAAAATAGAAATCTGGAGCGACGTGATGTGTCCATTCTGTTACATCGGAAAAGTGAAGTTTGAAACTGCATTACAGGATTTTGCAGATAAAAATAATGTGGAAATAGAATGGAAAAGCTTTCAGATTATGCCCGACTTACAAACTCAGCCGGGCAGAAGCATTCACGATGTGCTGGTAGAGAAAAAGAGAATCAGCCTGGCGGAAGCAAAACAGCTTAATGGCTATGCTACGCAAATGGCAAAGGGAGTGGGATTGAAATACGATTTTGAAAAAACAATTCCTGTCAATACTTTGAGAGCACACCAGTTTCAGCACTTTGCCAAAGCAAACGGTAAAGGAGCCGAAGGGGAAGAGCTAATGTTTAAAGCCTACTTTACCGATGGCAAAAACATTGACGATATCGCTACATTGACGGACTTAGGTAAAACCATAGGATTGGATGCCGCAGCCTTGAAAAAAGCCTTGGAAGCTCAAACCTACTTGCCGGCTGTACAAGCAGATATGAGGGAAGCTCAGCAAATTGGAGTTACCGGAGTGCCTTTTTTTGTGTTCAACCGAAAATATGCCATTTCGGGAGCACAAGACCCGAAATCGTTTTTGGAAGTATTAGAGAAATCTTTTGCCGAATGGCGAAAAGAAAACCTGCCAACTAAATTGGAAATCATTGAGGGTGCCGCGTGCAAACCTGATGGGACTTGTGAATAATTAGTGATCGAATATAATATAAAGAACAATGAAAATAGCTGTTATCGGTGCTACCGGATTTGTAGGTAGCCAAATCACAAATGAATTAGTCAATAGAAAATTCGATGTAGTGGCGATTTCTAGGAAAGAAAAAACTTCAGACAAAGGCAATCTACAGTTTGCCCAAGTGGATGTTACGGATCTAAATGCTTTGACCGAAACTTTGAAAGGAGCGGATGTAGTCGTGAATGCGTTTAGTCCTGTTGCTGCTAATCCCAACCTGGCAGAAGATTTTATGAAAGGCTGCCTGGCAATACAACAAGCCGTAAAGCAGGCAGGTGTCAAACGTTTTATCATCGTTGGCGGTGGTGGTAGTTTGCTGACCGAAGGAGGAATTGCTATTCTGGATACCTTACCACAGGATTTGCCTTTTATTCCAAAAGCAAAAGCGACGAAAGCATATTTTGAAGTGATCAAAGAAGAGAAGGAGTTGGATTGGGCATATTTTAGTCCTGCATTAGAGATGAACCCGGGCATTACTATCGGAAGAACGGGGAAATACCGTTTAGGAACCGACTATCCGGTGATGAATGCAGAAGGCAGAAATGTACTTTCGGTAGAAGATGTTGCCGTAGTGATCGCTGATGAAGTAGAAAATCCCAAGCATCATCAGGTTCGTTTTACAGCAGGATATTGATAAATATAGAATTGTCCCGGTTTTGTATAGGGATGGACATATAGACAAGAAGTTTATATAAGCTACCTTGAAAAACATATTATTATCTTAGCAAAAAAAACAAATATGAATAAAGGGAACATACCATTCATCGTACCGGTTCTTGGTGTAGGTTTTGTAATTTGGTTTTTAGCAACTTTGGCTTTTCGTTTTGCGGGACAATTCTTCTTTATCACCGAGTCACCGGTAATACTTGCTATTTTATATTTGGCGGTAATACCTTCATTAGCTTTGATTTCAGTTATTACGTTCAAAAAACTTAAACTGTCAGGGCTTGAAAATGTAGTCGCAGGAGTTCTTCTGGTATTACCAGGAATGATTATCGACACTTTTGTTATTCAATTTTTTCAAGATATTTTTCCAAATATGCCATCCGGCAGAGCTGCAGCATTTGGTTCCTGGCTAATGTGGGCCTACTCTATAGTATTATTGACATCAATAATTATCGGAGTGCGACAAAAGCAAGCCTGAATCGTTAATATCGAAATCTGATAGGATAGGGGGTATCTTTCACATTCCATGATTTTTTTATAAAAATGGAGCAGCAATCTTCATGCTCCATTTTAAATGGTTTGTTTTTAGAGATTCAAACATTTAAAAACGGTACTGATAAAAGTTTAAACCGGAACTTAAAGTGAGGTTGATGGAATACAAGATTCCTAGTAAAAGACAGAGACTTTATGGAGACTATAGAGCAGTTATTCAAAAACAATAAGGTTAAGACAGTTCGATATTTGTCCAATCCAGCATTAACTAAAGAAGAATTTCCGGGGAATTTATCATGGCTTTTTGAATTATTGTTATATATACCTTTCAATGAACAAGTTGAAAGAGAAAGTTTTATTAATAGTCTGCCGGATAAACTGATTGATAGAATTTATGATAAGTATAAAGACCGGCAATCAGATATTTTAGAATGGCTGATAAAGGAACCTGGCACTATTAATGAAAAATATTATACTACTCTGATATTTCAGTTAATAGAAGAAAAGTACATTTCAATTCATAGGGAGGATAACTTTTTTGAAGATTTAGAATATTTTCAAAATCAGTCCTTAGAACTTATTAAGAACAATGGGAAGTTGTATGAAGTATATCAAAATAATAAAGGAAAAACAGAAGTGCCTCAGGAGTTTAGTTATTTTGAACCACTTATTTTGATTATTAGCAAAGAGCAACTTTTCGAAGAGTTTTATGAAGGTCTACCGAATGACTTGTTAGACTTAAATGGCAAAATGCAACAATTCGCCCGTGAATATATAGATAATCGTATTGGCAAGTTTACTGATAACCGTACTTTTATAAATGACATGAAAATACTTAGAGAAGCTTCAAATCAGTTCTTTAACAGGTTTTTTTCTTTTGATGATATTGAATGATCCAGGTACTGGCCCTGGTCGTGTTTCCTGACCGATCGGATGCTCTTATCTATAGTCGGTCAGGAACTTGATTTCACTCAGTTGTAAACACGGCCACGGTGGCACTTATAGAAGCTTATTTAAATATATAATGAAGAACGTTTTACTATATGTAGTGTTATTTGCCTGTATTTTGCACAGTACATATGCGCAGGTAACAGACAAGACCGGTTTTTTTATCTGGGATGAGGCAACCAGCGATGCTGTTATTGAAGATGCAATTGCCAGAGGGGTCAATACTTTCCGTTCTCGTGACATCGCGATTTTATCTATACAATCGGCCTGGAATGTTTTTAAAAAGTATGGCTCCCAACTCGATGTAATGGTAGCAATACCGATCAATTACACTTACACCACTACGCCGGTTGATATGTCAAAAATTGCTGACTCAATCAATCAGAACCCTTTTATCAGGCGCTTACAGATCTATCCTAAACTCCAGCCCGGTTTGATGAATCCGAGTGAGTTAAACCCTTGCCAGGACTGGCTTACGGGTTATGGGCAGGAGTTCGAGCAAAGAATCAGGCAGGTTGATCAGCTTGTGACAGATAAATCTGTTGAAATTGTAATAGCTGGTCAATTGGGGACTCCCGGCTGCGCAGACCTGACCCGTATCGTAAATACTCTGTATGACCTGCAGTCAACAGGGAGAAAAGTTGCCTGGGCTGTAACAGTATATCCTTATTATTATGGGACACAGGACGCAAGTCTGCAAACACTTACAAGTGACATCAATGAAGTGCTGGTAAATCTGGCAAAATTAGCCCCTGCGGGAAAAGCTACCTTACCTCTTCGTGTTATAGAGACAGGCTGGCCTGACCAGTGCAGTATAAAGGCCACTGCTGCTAACCATTGTACCTTTGCCCAAAGTGCATTTGATTACAGCAAAGAAGGGGTAAAACTTTACTATTTTGAATTGCAGGATTTCCCTGACGGGTGGTCTGAGTGTGAAAAGCATTTTGGCTTATATAATGCACAGGGCATAATCAAATGCGACCAGATTGTGACTTCTGTTGAAAGGCCGGAAACCCTGGACGATAAGTTGATAGTTTATCCTGTACCCGGCTTTGGCGGGTTTATTACCATTCAGTGCCAGGCCTGTATTTCGATTGATAAAGTACAGCTGTATTCTGTATTGGGAGTTTCGGTTCCTGCAATAATTTCACAGGGTGAAAACAATCAATTGCTGCTTGATGTGAGGACTGTACAGAAAGGGATTTATACTTTGGTACTTCAACAAGGAGACATACAAGTCGTTAGAAAAATTATACTTGAGTAAATAAAGGTTTCTGTTACTGAGGTCGGTCAGGAGGCACGGCCTTGGGAGGATTGCTTGATAATAGATTGCCGGGTATTATCAATATCTCCCTTGTTTATGAAAACCAGAGGATTTACATAAACCCATATATTTTTACGCCTAATCTGCGCAATTCTGCATTCTCGGCGGGAGAAAAACATGCTAATTAGTATTCGTTTTACCTTTCCTTATCAGGTTTGTTTTAACCCGGAATTTCAGCTTTTCCCGCTAACCTCATCTGTGACGTAGTGCAGATAATCATATGTTTTTAAGCCCAATCTGCGAGATTCTACGCTTTCTGCGGGAGAAAAAACATAAAAGATACGTCGAAACCGATAGTCATTTTTAAGTATTTTAATAGGTTTTTTAGAGAATTGGACAATATTAGTTTTTTTTAAAAAAGTGGGTTACATTATAAGGTATCGGTTGTAGTAGGAACAAAATGGGCTGATCTGGTTATATGAAGAGTTATAGTAAAGCTGGTTTTCTATGAAAAAGGCTTTTCGGTTAAAATGAGTTATAACTCACATGCCCTTAGTCTGTTTTATATAGATTTTTGTGTTTTTTCCTTTATATTGCAAGCTGTTTTTGTGCTATGCGGAAACTTTTCTGTTAAATAGGGTTTAATAGAGTCCAGCTGTTGCACATAGAAGTTTTTAGAAAGGCTTAGGAATATTATAAATTATAAAATGCGTTTTTTTAAGGTTTTTTTATCATTACTTATTGTTTTGCAGTGCTTTAACTCTTATTCTCAGTTGAAGACGCTTGGAACAATTGATAAAGGGTTAAGTTCAGCTCAGACTTTAGTTAGTCAGACCTCACAGCAAATTGCGAAGATTGAAGCAGCTGTGAATTATGTGGAAAGTAACAATTTGTATAAGGCTCTTATAGACGGGAAAGAGTTTACTTTCCCTATCGGTATCTTACCCGAAAGTGGCGATCACAGTTATGCACTGGTGCTCAATAGTGTTAAGCTTACCCCTGATGGGATGGTTGCTGAAATTTTTATGAAAATCCCTGTTTCGGGAAGTGAGTCATTATATTTTATTGCAGATAAGATTCCTTTTAACAGATCAGGAGGTATTGCCGGCGATGCTACTTTATACCTGCTTAAAACGGCTACTGCTACAATTGGAAAAGCTTACTCCATCGATTTTCTGGGCCTTGAAAAAGGTGGTGTTGATAAAAGCTGTCAGGTAACTTTTACATGTAAAGGGTTTAAAAGGCTGGCATTAGGAGGGACAGTTAATTTTGATCCGACTTTGCTGGTAAAAGACACTGATAAGAATGAGCCTGTTTCTATAGATTTTACTACTTCTATTGATAAGCTTTCAAATTTTACATTGAGTTTGAAAGGTATTCCGACCTTTGAGTTTAAAACGTTGCCCGGCTTTAAATGTACCATAAACGAGTTTAGTCTTGACAAAAGTGATGTAGAAAATGTGGGAAGCCTCCCTGTTTGGTATACCAGCTCAATTAAGGATAAAACAGGTAAAGAACCCGGGCTTGAATGGCAGGGTATTCACATGCCCAAGGTTGTAATTCAGATTCCCAAATCTTTTACAGCCGAATCAGGCAGGGATTCGGTTGTTATAGTATCTGAACATGTTATTATTGACCAGAATGGTGTTACTGCCAAAACGAAGGCAGGAGGTAAAGGAATGAGTCCTTTATTGGATGGAAAATTAAAAGGATGGTCGTATGCTATTGACTCGATAAGAGTAGACTTGCTGGCAAGTACTTTGTCCAAAGGGGAGATAGGAGGCCGGATTACCTTGCCAATTTGTAAAGAAGAATCGAAAGTTGGCTTTTATTTGTCCGTAACAAAGGCTCCTGCAAGTGCAGATCTTGATTATGCCGGCAGAATTTCTCTGGAGAGAAACCTGAATGCCAATGCTTTCGGAGTAGCCCGCCTTTCCTTGACTAAGACTACTTTTAAGTTTGAGTATAAAAATAAGCAATTTTATCCGGGTGTAGTATTGGACGGAAGTATTACCCTTAGCCCCTCAAAAGATAAAGATGCCGGAGATAAGCCGGGAGGCGGGGGAAGCTCTTTTGCCAATTTTGGCCTTCAGTTTCAGGGGCTTTCTCTTACTACAAGAGAACCTTACCTGGATATAGAACCCGGAGGATTTGCTCAGATGTCAGGCATGGGCTCTGCCATGTCAAACTTCCCTGTTTCTGTTTCAAAAATTGCATTTAAGAAAGAGTCTGGCGGGCAACGCATAGGAATCGGGATGACCCTGAATGTTAAGCTTCAAAAATCAGGAGGTGATGATAGTGAGGGCAGCTCCGGTTTTGGGGGATCGGCGAGTTTTACCGTATGGGCAAAAAGAAATGTCACTTCTCAGAAATGGGAGTATGATAACTTTAATCTTGACGAGATTATCGTTGAAGTTAAAAACGGAGCCTTCGAGCTTTATGGTAGTTTGTCCACTTTTGATAAAGACCAGGTATATGGTACCGGTGTTTGCGGATACCTGGACTTAAAAGTTATTAAGAAAATACAAGTAAAGGCAGGAGCTATTTTTGGAAGGAAAGGTCAGGTTAATATCAATCCGGACATTCCTTTAACAGATGCCGATGTTGCAGAAACTAAAAAGGAATACAGGTATTGGTTTGTCGATGCAGCCGTTATCCTTCCGGCACCAATTATTGTAACACCTATGATCGGTATTAACGGTTTCAATGGTGGTTTATACCACAATATGAAGTTGGTGAAAAATGGTGTAGCACTCCCTACTACTATTAAGTGCCAGACAGCTTCAGGAAAAACATATGTGCCGGACAGCACAATATTCTTAGGGCTAATGGCTGGTATTGGCATACAGTCAGTACCTACCGATGCAGTCTATAATGGTAATATCACTTTTGGCCTTGAATTTAATAATAATGGCGGCTTGAACATGGTTGCCTTTTATGGTGGTGTAACTATTTTAACGCCTCCTATTGCCGTACCGGGAGCAAATGCACTAATGGCTTCTATGCAGCCAAAAGTAAGCCTGACAGCCAGTAAAGATTCTATTAAACAAACAACTCCTGTTGCAACAGAAGCGAACAAAGGCTCTCTGAGAGTTACCTGGTTTGTCCAGTATGATGTGCCTAATTCAACATTTACGGGAGATTTTGACTTATATGTAAATATTGCAGGGGTAGTAAAAGGTATCGGAGCCGGTGATAAAGCAGGCCATGTGGCAGTTTATTTTTCTCCGAGCTCCCAGTATGTATACTTAGGGATGCCTGTTGACCAGATGGGGATAGATGTGCTGGGGCTCTTCCAGTGTAGTTCTTACTTATGTGCAGGTAGTACATTACCCGATCCGCCTATTGCTCCTATGCCGTCTATGATTCCTAATCCGCCACCGGTAAGTGCAGCGGCACTTCAAACCGGTGCAGGTTTATCGTTTGGTATGCGCGTAAGACTGAATAGCGATTTCAGGGTTGGCGGAGAAGTTTTGGGTTGTAGCGGAGCCGTTTTTGCTAAATTCTTTTTAGAAGCAGGTTTTGATGTCTTGATCTCGAAATCTAACAAACCTGTTTATTGTGGAAGTCAGGATAATGTAAGGGGGATTAACAACTGGTATGCAACAGGACAGGCATTTATCTGCGGAGGAGTTAACCTTGGCTATGAATATGATTGCTCTATTGGTATAGGGCCGCTGAAAGTGAGTTATAGTGGTCACGAAACCGTTTTGGAAGCAAGTTTTTACGCCTATGTTTTTGCTCAGCTGCCCAAACCAAGTTACCTGAAAGGAGCTGTCGGGTTTCAGTTCTCGTTACTGGGCTTGTTCTCCGGACGTGCCAATTATAATGTAACCTGGGGTAAACAATGTGCAAACCCTGATGAAGACAAAGATATTGTGTTCATCTCTATGATTACACCGGTGACTGAAAGTACTGAAGTAAAGGTGACGGAATCTGTTAAAGTAAGTTTTGCCAAGTCTATAGAAACTTTCACTTTCGAAATGGCTGATGAAACAAATGAGAAGGGCGGAAAATTACTTTATAAAGGAACTGTTGACATTACCAGCGCTCAGAAAGATGTTTTAGTTACTCACAATGGGAATCCGATTCCGGTAACCTATAAATGGAATGAGGGTAATACCGAATTGCTGCTTACCCCAAAAACAGTATTGCCGGGAGGAGCAAGAATTGATGTGAGTGTAACTGTTATACTTAAAACCAAAAAAGGTAATAATTGGGTAGCATCAGGTAAGAAGGAAATAAAAACAGCTTACTTCAATACAGTGTTTGAACCTGTTAAAATTGATGTAGCCAATGTGTATTATGCCTATCCTTTGCCGGAGATGAAGAATTACTACCGTATGGAATATGCAACAGGTTATATCAGACTTGGTACACTGCCAATAAAGCCAATGATGATTGCTTCTGACTATGCCTATAATGTTGTGTTCAAAGACGGAGGCACAGAAGTCGCAAGAGCAACTGATGTCAAAATTGATAATAGAGTAGGTGTAGAACAATTTACTTATACTATTCCTAATGATAAACTGGTGAACTCAAAAGTATATACCCTTTGTCTGGTAAAGGCGCCGCTTGTCAGACAGAAACAGGACGATAAGGACAAAGAAAAATATACATTAGGATACAATGATGCGCCGGCAGAAGACAGTACTATTCTGGAGTATAAATTTACAACCAGCCGCTTCAGTAGTTTTGCTCAGAAAATGGCTTATTTCAACCAGTCAAAAGTTGAAATGATGGGTTATACAGTAGTCCAGACTTTATCAGGAAATGCAAAGGACATAACTGCAAAATTATCAGAAGGGCTGTCTACAGCCGAAACTCAGGGTTACTCTATGGCCGGAATAAATACAACAGGCAAACTGGTAAGAACACTGGGAGCAAGCTTAAATCCTTCGCTTTCTAATGGATTGAAACTGCAAGGGGCAATTCCTGACAGTGTAGCCTATAGCTATTATTCTGATGCTGTAGTAGTGAGATATGAAGTGTTTAGTGAGATTTATACACAAAACCGCAATAATAATCAGCAGCAGATTTCCTGTATTGTTGAAGCAACCAACGCTAAATGTGAAGGCAGTAGTGCTGACTTGACAGGAATCAAGATCCCGGTTGACAAATACAATTATAAACTGGGTTATTATTTGCCGGGGCGTAGTATAAAAACGTCTGAAGTACTGATGTCGTTTGATTTGCCACAAGAATTAGAGTTCTAAAATGAGATTATTATATACAATTATTTTCTGCACACTGTTTACAACTTTTGCATTTGCACAAGAGCAAAAGGAAGAGTTAAAAGTCGTTACCCAAAATAACCCTGGAAGTGTGCAGATCAAGTGGCTTCCTACTACATACAGGCTATGGATCAATGGTTATCAGTATGGTTATACTATTGAGCGTACTGAAGTACAGATGCTGGCAGGAAAGTGGAAAGTGGTACAAAAAGAAAACCTGACACCTGAACCTATTAAAGCCTGGGACGCTAATAAACTTAAACAGGAAGCAGAAACTGATCCTAACCTCAGGAATGCTGAATTGCTTTTGATGGGAGCAAAGCTGGATGCACAGCAGCCTGAGAATTTCAATAAAGCTTCTGAGTTACAGACGCAGAGGGACCTCACTTTTATTTATTCTCTTTATACCTCTTTATTCAGAAACAGGGCTGCAGAGGCAATGGCTGTTTATTTCGAAGATAAAACAGCACAGCCGGGACGGACTTACTTTTATACAGTATCAGTAAGTATGCCTGGTGGAGTCAAAGGACAGGCCCTGGTACAAAGAAACAAACAGGAAGTACTTACAAAAATCCCGGGATTTAAATCAAAAAATATCCATAAAGGCGTAGAGTTGTATTGGGTAAACGTAGCTAACTCCGGATACCTTTATTATGATATTTATCGTTCTTCCTCTAAAAATGGAGCTTTCGAAAAGCTAAATAAAAGACCTTACGTCGGTGATGTCGGGATAATACTTGACAAGAACCGTTTTATGTATACCGATACTTTCCCTGAAATGGGGAAAACATATTATTATAAAGTAGTAGCTAATAATGCTTTCCAGAAACAAAGTCCGCCAACAGCTGTAATTGCCGTTGAAGCAAAGTATTTTCTGCAGAAGGCTCCTTTGATAACAGAAGGGAAATCTCCTGACAATAAAAATATTGTTTTGGAATGGGGGATTTATCCAGAAGAACGTCCTTATGTAAAAGGGCTTTCTGTATGGCATGCTACTTCAGGAGAAGGTAAATACAAAAAGCTGACCAATAAGTTGTTGAGCCCTGAGACGAAGAGCTATACAGATACCAGGGAGAAAAAAACAGCTTCAAACTATTATACAGTATGTGCGCATGGTATCTATGGAGATTCAGTTTGTGCAGTACTTAGAAGTGTGTTTCTGATAGATTCTATTCCCCCTGCTTCCCCTGTAATAGTATCAGGTGTCTGTGATACCAATGGTGTAGTAAAGCTGACATGGAAAAAAGGAACAGAGCCTGATATATTGGGTTATAGGGTTTTCAGGTCTTATTATAATACCAAAGAACCTGACAGGCTCACAATTGAGCATATTTCGGATACTACGCTTACTGATACCATTGAAGTAAAAAGCGGTTATAAAAAAGTTTATTACGGAGTTGCCGCCATTGACCAGCATTTTAACGGATCTCCAGTATCAAAGTATTTTGTGGTGAAGATCCCGGATAAAAACCCACCTTCAAATGCAGTATTCAGCACCTATAGTACGACCTATGATGGGATAGAACTTGAATGGATTGTTGGCCCGTCTGCCGATTTGAAATATCAGTATCTGGTTAAAAAATCAGAATTTGATTTTGACTGGCAGCCTTTGCTGAAATTAAAAGGAGACAGCCTTAAAATAACAAAATATAAGGATACACAAACAAAGACAGGAGTCTGGTACCAGTATGCACTGATTGCTGAAGATTCTGCCGGCTTAAAATCTAAAATGTCCGATATCTATCGCATACAGCAACCGGAAAAGAATCCATACCCTATAGTTAAAAACCTAAAGGTGGTTGTTAGCCGGGAAAATAAAATGGTTAAACTTTCCTGGGATTTTGATATGAATGCAGAGTCATTTAAGATCATGCGTAGCGTGAAAGGACAGCCTGTAGAGACATACAAATTTACTCCCGGAGCAAACCGTGAGTTTTATGACAAGTGGTTAACTCCCAATACAAATTATTCTTACGCCATTATCGCTGAAATTCCGGGAGGAAGAACATCTATGATGAGCAACCAGGTAGATATAAAATATTAACAGGAAACGTGCCCTTTTGGGGTTTAAAGAACATAAATAGCTAAGGAATATGAATAACAAATTTATTCGACTGGTTTTTTTAATAGCTTTTTTATTGCCGCTATCGGTTTTTGCAAAGGTAGTTTATGTAAATGGTAGCTATATAGGAAGTACAGAAAACGGGACATCCTGGGTAACACCATTCAAGACTATTGAAGGAGCTATTGCTGCTGCTGCAAGCGATGACCAGATATGGGTAGCAAAAGGAACATATACCCCTCCGGTCAGCATGACTCAAGGTTTTGAGTTGAAAAAAAGCTTAAGCTTCTATGGTGGGTTTAATGGAAATGAAGCCAGTGTATTTTTAAGAGATTATGTTAACAACAAAACAATCTTTAGTGTAACCAATGTGGAGACTGGGCCGAATCGATCCTTTTGTATGCTTCCGGAGATTAAGGTGGCCTTTGATGGAGTAAATTTTCTCAATGGGGTTTATGCTATCGCAAACATGTATGATTTTGAAGGGAACTTAATCGTACAGAAAAGTCAAAAATATTATTTGAACCTTAATAATTGTTACTTTTCAAATCAGAGTACCAGGGCTGTAATTTTAACATACTCAAGTGATATAGAAATCACAAATTGTGTATTAGACAACAGTGGTTCAATACTTTTGGATAATAGCACTTTTGCAGGCGAAGAGAACCCTGTATCTAACCTGAAATTTGTTAATATAACTATTCAAAATTATTCTTCAGGAAGTGTACAGGCGCTGATATTGGCCCGTCCTAAAGTTAACTTGGAGGTGATTGAGTCCAGGTTTTCAGGAAATGATTTCAGCCAGAGTATAGGCATTGTTTTTCAGAGTCTTGGCGGTAGTTTTTCAATGAACCGTTGTACTGTGAGCAATAATAAAGGGGGATTTATGGTCGTTAGTGCTCCTGCAAAAGCACAATTTGATAATACAGTTTTTAATGACAACTCGGGGGCGCTGCTGATAAGTCAGGATTCTGAACTGAAAATTTTGAATTCAAGTTTTCTTAGAAATTCAATACATGCTACAAACTCCGCCAGTTATAAAGCACTATTCACAATTAGCAACAGTATTGAACAATTAACTACTATTAGCGGGTGTAAATTTGACGGGAACAGTAGTGATATAGATGGAGGGCGTCTCCTGGACTTCGCAGGAGACGCCTCTATAGGTTCTTTGGATTTAATTAATACAGAAGTTACTAATTCAAATCTAACAGGAGACTATAACAATGGTTTTATCTATTTTGTCGGGAATAAAATCAATGTATCCGAGTGTAAATTTTTATCAAATAACGCATTGGGAGCAAATTATGGCGCTTCAGGTATAACAATTATGAGTGCTTTTGATGTCAAGATAACGCAGTCTTTATTCGAAGGTAATAAAGGGCGTGCTTTATATAGCAATCCGGTTTGTCTGATTGACCGATGTACTTTTATTAAAAACACTTCTAGTTCTCAAGGAGGTGCCGTTTATGCGATGAGAGCAGATATTGTCTCTTCTGTTTTTAAGGAAAATGAGACTACCAATTCAGGCGGAGGAGTTTTTTTATTAGGAGGAGGAGGTCTGACCAATTGCAAGTTTATCAGAAATAAAGCTGCCAATTATGGAGGAGGTTATAGTACTGATGGTTCATCCCGTACAAAGTATATAATCAATTGTTTATTTGATGGGAATATGGCAGGCAGTGGTGCTGCTTTTACCGCAATGACATCAACTATTCAGAATTGCACTATTGTAAAAAATCAATCCTCAGGAGCTTTTTCCTCAACTCAGGGTGATATCATATTTTTGTGGGTTGATTATGGTAATAACAATATCATATCGAATTGTATCGTCTGGGGAAATATTTATCCTAATGCAGTTATCAGTACAACGGAGCAAACGAGATTCCGGTTAATGAATTGTAATGTACAGGGTGGTTATCAGGGTGAAGGAAGTAATAACTTAAACGTCGATCCTAAATTTGCAGATTATGAGGCAGGAGACTATCGCTTAAGTTGTGAGTCTCCTTTGATAAACAAAGGTATAAATCAATATGCCCCTGCTTCAAATGATTTGGATGGTAAAGCCAGGATATTTGCAGGGGTTGTTGATATGGGGGCATACGAATTTCCACAAGATCCGACCCTGGTTTCTACTCCGCCTCAGATAAGCTTTTCTATTCCGGCTACTACATGTATCGCCGACGTGATTACTTTTGAAAACACGACTACACCGCTGGAAAATACCCGTTTTGAGTGGAGTTTTGGTGACGGGACAACATCATCTGACGCAATTCCTGTTCACAGTTATACAAAAGCAGGGACTTATACTATTGTACTGAAAGCTACCAATGCATGTGGAGCTTCATCTCAAACAAGCAAAACGATAACAATACGATCTGCTTATACGCCAACCATCAGCCAGGTTACAACAGTTTGTCCGGGAACTACCAGTGAGTTTACAACAGATGCTGTTTGTACAAACCTTAACTGGTCTGTTACCGGGGGAACAATTGTGAGTGGAAATAATACAAAGAAAATTTCTGTATTATGGGGTGATGGCACTACCGGAAACGGGAAAGTTGTTTTAGCAGCAACGGGTTGCGGTTCAGGTTTTTGTGAAAACCCTGTATCTATTGAGATACCTATAGTGCCTGTTAATTTCAAGTTGCAAGGCCCTGTGGATGTTTGTCAGGGAGCAATGGTAACTTATGAAACTCAGTTAAAAGATAAATCTCCCGCTACTATATACAAATGGAGTGTTAAAGGTGGTTCGATATTAGGACAATCTTCCGGTTATGGTCTTTATCAGATAACTGTACAGTGGAAGGGAACTCAGAATGACACTTTAGGTAAAGTTTATCTGACTGTTTATAATGAGGTTGTTGGTTGCGGTAAGACCGACTCTCTTACTATTAATTCCAGACCTAAGTTTTTTGTTCAGGGTTCTGACAAGGCATGTGCGGGTCAACAGACATATTATTCATCGTCACCATGGTTGCCTGCAGTGCAATATCTTTGGTCGGCTACCGGTAGTGGTACTACAATTGACCCGAATAGCGGAGGCTCTGTGACATGGACAACTGTGCCAGGCAGCTATGAAGTGATTGCACAGGCAATAACACCTGGTAAAACATGTAATCTGACTGATACGGTAAAAGTTACTGTAATCAAAGGGCCTGAAGTTGTTGCAATAGATGGAGAAACTGAAGTGGATCCGGGCAAAACATATTCTTATAATTTGAAAGTAGCTGCTGGAACACCTTTACCAGGGAATTGGAATGTTATTGGAGGAGACCCTGAAATAAGCTTTTATACAAATCTTTTGGCTGTAACATGGGGGGCTGACGAACCATTTATGATGTCAGTGCAGGCTGTGGATCCTAATCAGGGGTGTATGTCATCTCCATTTATCCTGAATGTTAAAAAAGCATTTAGTTATGCAATAACCGGAGCCGATACAGTATGTATTGGAGAAAGTTCAAATTATACAGTCAATGAAGATCTGCAAAGTACAGCGACTTACAGCTGGACTTCTACATTAGGTCAAAGCCAGCCATCTGGCACTAATTACAGTTTAAGCTTCAATAGCGTTGGCCAGCAATTGATAACACTGACTATTACGAAAAACGGTAAGGTTTACACACTTACTAAAAAAGTTTTTGTAAAAGCTACTGTTACTGACATTGCTGTGACCGGGCCGACAGAAATTGACCCTGCTGGTACAGGTACATACAAGTATACTGTAACCAATTCAAAAAATATTGCTTACACAGCGGTTGTTACAGGTGGAACATTTACAAAAAATGGGAATGAATTAACGGTGGTATGGGGTGGAACTCCTCCGTTTAAAATCACAGCAACCGGCGAAGGGTTGCCATGTTCAGGTGTGCCTGCTACCCTGGAGGTTACTAAAGTGCCAGCCTTGAGTAATCAGATAATAAGTGCAGGCAGCGCTTGTTTAAATGCAAGAGTAACCTACAGTTTTGTAACCGATAAGTATACTGATAAGCTCAACTGGACTCTGTCTGGGGGAGGAACTATTGTTACTAATAATGGGAACAGCATTATAGTAGAATGGAATAAAACAGGTCCATATTCGATAGGCTTACAATATGAGAGATTTGGTGTACGGACTGCCAGCTTAGCTATTAATGTGGCTGCTCTGCCGGTGCCGCAGATTACGAAAGCTACTATTTGTGGTACTCAGCCCCTGGCATTGTCAACAACGGCATCTTATGCCGGCTACGAATGGTATGTAGAACCTAATACAACTTATTTTTCAACAGCACAACATCCTGCTGTAACTACTGAAGGACTATATCGTGTAAATGTTACGGATGCCAATGGTTGTAAAGCGTTTGCAACAGCTTATATAGATCAGATTCCATTGCCTTTGGCGAAGGTGTTTTCTGATGATGTTCTGAGCTATTGTTTAGGAGATGAAGCCAGGAACCTACAGCTTAAAACCTATGAGGGAGCCGGCTATCAATACCAGTGGTATCTGAACGGACAGGCAATTGCAGGAGCCAATGCACTTACTTTTGACAGAACACTGTCGCTTGCAACAGCATCAAGTGCACAATATCATGTAAAAATTACATTAAAAACCTGTGAAAGCACATCTGCTCCGGTAGTACTGAGTGTATTTGATTGTAACGGAACAGGAAATCCTTGTACCGAACCTGCGACAGCTTTTGAGGTAAACAATAATTGTCAACCGTTTGCCTTCCAGAATAATACAGCAGCTTCAGGGCAATTTAACTGGAATTTTGGTGATGGAACGGTGTCTACGCAACCTACGCCGGCGAATAAAACATATGACGTTGCAGGTATTTATACGATTACATTAAACAGGTTATGTCGTTCTGTCTCTAAAAATGTTGAGGTACCGGCTTCATCATCATTTAAATTGGAGTCTCCTGCATGTATAGGACAGACAGCAACCTTTAAAGATTATTCTGTCAATATACCGGACAGAAAAATAGAATCATGGACATGGAATTTCGGTGATGGTACACCGGCTGTTACCGGTACAGGAAACAATACCCGTGACATAACCCACATTTTTAACGGTGCCGGACCATATACAATAACATTAACCGTAAGAGCCAAAAATAAGGCAGGAGACATATGTGCTCATACGTCGGAGCAAACAATCAATTTACAGAATGCACCTTCTGTTGCATTTGCGATAGGCACTCCTCCGTGTACAGGTAGTAATTATACATTTACGAATCAAAGTACGAAATATAGTACAGAGGCAAAATATTTATGGGAGTTTGGCAGCGGTGCACAAGTAAGTATTGAAAGCCCTGTTATGACATTTGCCCCGGGTAATCAAACCTCGAAGCTTACCGTTACCAATGCTTATGGTTGCGCTAATTCTTTGTCAAAGTCATTTACAGTAACAGCTCCGGTAACAGTTGAAAAATTAGTTGTAACAGGAGACAAGCTTTTATGTAACGGAAAGACCGCAACTTTGGCAGCTCCTGCCGGGATGATGTCCTATCAGTGGAAAAGAAACGGGGAAGCCGTATCTCCGGCACCGGCTTCAACAGCATCAAGTATCGTTGTAAGTGTTGGTGGAACATATACAGCCACTTATCAGGTATCAACAAGCTGCAGTGCAACTACTGAAGCGGTTGACCTTACTACTTTCACTGTTCCTAATCAGGTTTCCGGTAATCCAAAAGTGTGTTTAGGTGATGCTTTGGTTATTAATACTAACCTTGATCCTTCAGTTTATTCATTTGCATGGAAGTTTAACACTACTTCTCTTGCATCAAACCGTTCAGTATTAACCCTTAATGATACAAAGGCCGGAGATGCAGGAAGTTATATAGCTACGGTAACAGATATTAAGAGTGGTTGTTATGCAAGTTTACCAGCATATAATATTGCAGTATATGCTAAACCAACAAAACCTTTAATTAGCTCAGATGCTTCTCAGGTTTGTTATGCGGGAAGTGTAACGTTGAGTACTGATGCTTCCGCAACAGGCAATACGTTGAGCTGGTATAAAGAGCAGACGGCTATCAGTGGTGTGGGAGTAACCAATGTTTTGAACAATGTTACCGGATCAGGTAATTATAAGGTCAGAGTTACCGGCAATACTTCCGGATGTTATACAGAATCCGATAAGTTAAATATAGCTGTAGCTCCTCAGATTATTGTGAAAATCAAAGGAGATACAATTTGTGAAGGTACAGCAACAGCGTTAAACACCGCACTTAGTAGTTCTGATTTTAGTTTCCAGTGGTATAAGGATAATACCCTTACATCTTTCAACGGACCTTTGTTTAATATTACCCAACTTTCGTCATCTGACGTTGGAGAGTATTATGTGACAGTAACCACTAAAGGATCTAATTACCTTAACGGTTGTAGTGCTACATCAAATAAGACCGGGGTGGGAATGAAAGCAGCTCCTGGTAAGCCTGTAATTACAGGGCCGGCATCTTTTTGTTCTGGTAGCAGTGTAACATTAACGCAAAACCTTTCAAGTGATTTTAAATGGAGTACAGGTGCTACTACTACAAGTATTTCTATCAGCCAGGGTGGCGTATATTCAGTAGTTGCTACAAATCCTGCCAGTGGGTGTCAGTCAACCACTAACTTTAATGTAACTCAAAATCAATTGCCAAATGTAAGTTTTGTGCCGAAAGGAGTTTATACCCGTTGTGGAAGTGAGAAGATTTCTTTTTCAGGTTTAGGTTCATATCCTACATATAACTGGTATGTAGACGGAGTGAAGTTTGGAGCTGCTAATAATAACAATTTATATCCGACAAAGAGTGGTAAATACAGTTTAGAAGTATTTACAGACAAAGGTTGTGTTGCTTATTCTGACACAATGATCATTACTGCATTAGAATGCCCATGCTATGTAACCAATACTGACAATGATGGGGAAGGCTCTTTACGTGAAGCCTTAAATTGTTCTAATTCCAAACCGGGAAAAGATGTTATTAAATTTGCAATTCCCGGAACAGGGCCATTTGTTATTAAGCCTTTAGCGGCGCTTCCGGTAATTACAGATTCAGTATTTATCGATGGCTTTTCTCAGTCCGGCGAAGGTACTTTTGCGGTGGTGCTTGACGGATCTGTTTACAGTGTAAATGCGTTAAAAATTGATCACAATCAGGCAAATACAAAAATCTCTGGTCTTACTTTTACAAAATTCCAGAATGCGGTGTCGTTATTAACTTTAGTTGGCAATGTCGTTGTTGAAAAGAATACTTTTATAGACAATGCTATATCAGCTGTTGAACTCAATAATAATACCAAAGGCAATACAATTACAGGTAACATTATTCAGTCATCAGGTAACGGTATTGTACTTGTTGCAGATGCTACTAGAAATACAATTCAGAAAAATACTATTTCAGATTCGAGAATAGGCGTTGGTATTTATAGCAGATCTACATTGAATCATATTTATTCCAATGAAATTCTGAATAGCTCAGAACAAGGCGTATATATATACACAAATTCAAAAATCAATACTGTTAAAGGTAATACCATTGGCCTGTCTTCAAAAGACGGAATATTCATTGACGGCGCATCTAAAAATATTGTCGATTCCAACTTTGTTGGAGTACGCAGTAATGGTATAAACATTGCCAATATGCAAAACGGTCTTCATATTGGAGCCAATGCTGACAGTACAATTATAAAGCAGAATACGATAGGCTATAATAACCAGAATGGTATTTTAATTGAAGCCAAAGATCAGTACATCAGCAATAATTTTGTAGGAGCGAATAAAAACAAGGACATTACTGCTAATGCTAAGTCAGGTATTTATGTTGCAGCCGGTGGTATAGGTACCACTGTTGTGAGCAATAATGTTGCAAACAATGCTGATTACGGTGTTTATGTAGAAACAAATACAGGTGTTATTAGTAACAATATCAGCAATAATGGTAAACAGGGTATTTATGTGAAAGGAAACAATAACAAGCTTTCTAAAAATACTATTACCAATATTAATCAGACAATCAGTGCAATAGACCTTCACTATACGTCATTGCCTGCCGGTAATGCAGCAAAAAAACCTGGTGCATTCAGCCTGTATAAAAGATCAGCGAATGGTATTGTTCTAAGAGGAACAGGTATTGCCAATGACACTGTTGAAATTTTTGTAAATAATAATATAAAACAACAAGCCCTTATTTATGCAGGGTCAGCCAAGACAGATGCTAATGGTGTATGGGAACTTAATGTAAAAGAAGGAGCGCTTTTCAACCCTAATACTAAAAACTATTTTGTCAATACTTTAACCACCGGACTCAACACATCAGAGTTATCTGATCCATACCTTACAGGTTGTTTCAATTGTATCTGTGTCGTTGAAAATAAAAATGATCATGGAGATGGCTCATTAAGAGCAAAAGTAGATTCTGCTCATGCAGGGTCTTGCCTTGTGATCAATTTTAACATCAATACACCTGATACTATTGTTTTGCAGTCGGCCATCAGGGATCTTTCTGTTCCGGTTACGATCAACGGAAAAACAGGCGGGGCAACTCCTCAGATTTTTGTAAAAGGTACTTCTGCATTTAATGGATTTACAGCTGTTGGAGAAGGTATAACTATTAATAATTTAGGCCTTACCGACTTCAGAAGAGGCTTACTGGTTAAAGGGCATTACAATCAGTTCCAAAGACTGGATATCGTAAAAACGGTACAGCCGGTTCGGGTCGAAGGTGACAATAACAGGTTGGTATCTTCCGGGCTTAACACTTTCTTAAATGGTTCTTCGTCTTATTTTGCCGATACTGCATTGTATATATCCGGGAACAATAACAGCATAGGAGCTCTCAACGCCGGTAATAAGATTGTGAATGCTAATAAGGCGGGTATACTGGTGTCAGCAGGTAAGGGTAATCAGTTGCTTTACAACAGTATTTATGACAATACTCTTTTGTCTATTTCTTTAGTGAATAACGGTAATAATATACATAGTAAACCAACCAACCTCACCGGTACTTTAGTTGGTGGAGTGGCAACGGTGAGTGGTTCTGCTCCGGCAGGCGACCGCGTTCAGGTTTTTGCGAGTACAAGTTATATTGCAGAACAGGCTTTTGGTTATGCAACGGAAGTAACAGCTAATACTTCCGGAGTCTGGACCGCAACTATTCCTGCAAGCTTTATTAAGACTAATGAAAACAGCTATTTTGTTGCAACAGCTACAGATGGTACTGGTAATACGTCACAATTATCGCAGCCGGTAAGAGTAGGTAACTTTACTGAGGTTTGCTATGTAACGAATGTATTGAATGCCGGAAAAGGAACACTTAGAGAAGCTGTCAATTGTGTGAACAACGCGGGTACGCAAGGAATAGGAGCTTTGGTGAGATTCATATTGCCTACAGCAACCAGTAACGAAATTGTGTTGGCAAGTCCGGGATTAGTAGTTGATAATAAGTATGGCGTAAAAATTAACCCATACCAGATACCGGTGGCTGTAAAGGCTCAAACGAAAGCATATGATGCCTTTACATGGGCTAGTCAGGGATTTGAAATTAAGAACCTGACGTTTGATAGCTTTGTTACTGCGCTGAATGGTACTGGTAATAATGCAGTTATTGACTCTAATCAGTTTGTGAATAATACAGATGCAGTGAAAATCAATGCTGCTGCAGGTTCAACAAATACGATTACCAATAACTATTTTTCCGGAGGGCAGACAGCTATCAGCTCATTGCAAGGGGCTGCGGTGATTAACGGAAATACAATAGGAGTTAATAAGGGCGGCCAGTCAGGAACTATTGCCGGCTATGGTATAGTAGTAGAAAATGCGGCAAGTCTTGTAGTAACAAATAATACGCTAAGGAACATCACTCCGGCAACTTCGGGAGTTGCTGCAACATATAATGGAGTGCCACTATATATCAGAAATGCAGCCGGAAATATATCAGGCAATGATATTAAAGGAAACGACAATGCACAACCTGTAGTAAACCTGAATAATGTAAATAATTTCAGCTTCACGAATAATAAGATTGGAATAGGTTTAACCGGACTTAAACTGACTTCATGTAATTCCGGAAATGTAGTATCAAATCAGCTGACAGAAGTTACAGCGAAAGGTATTGATCTGGTATCGTCAGACAATATCATTATGAGCCGCAATACAATTGCCGGATTAACATCAGGCAGTAAACCTATCGATTTGAACCTTGGAACAGCTTCTAAGTCAAATCAGGAGAAAAAAGCGCCGGTTATCATTAAAAGTACTTATCATGACGATAAGCTGTTTTTGACGGGAAGAACAGAAATAGATGATAAAGTAGAGCTGTTCCTTTCAAATGCTGTAAAAAGTGATCTCGCAAGTTTCCTGGCAGATATTACGCCGGATACATCTGGTTTATGGGTTTATGAAATGGCAGTACCTGCAAATGATGCAAAGAACTACTTCTTCAGAGCAACAAGCAGAACTTCGGGCAGAACATCTGAAGCATCTAATACTTTCAACACAGACCTGAAAGTGTGTAAAGTAATTAATAAAGATGATATAGGCGAAGGTTCTTTCAGAGATGCTATTGAAAAAGCCAATAATCAGTTCTGTAACCTGATTCAGTTTGAAATACCGGGTACGAGCCTGGCGCAGATTCAGCCGACATCAAACCTGCCGGTTATTTCAACACCTCTGTTAATTATTGATGCGACGTCGCAGCCCGGCTATGTTACAGGAAGCCCTAAAATTCAGCTCGAATCAAGTGCATCCCAAACTTTCGGATTAACTTCAAAAGCAACGGATCAGTTTAATGTGTATGGTATCAGGGTTGTTGGTTATGATACATCTCTCGCAGTGACCAGGTCGATATCTACAGAGTTTAAAGACAACGAATTTGTTGGCTTTACCAAAGCGGCTATTTCATATGTTGGAAAAGGACATCTGTTGGGTAACATCGTTAATAATAAGATTACTACATCATCATCAGCTGATTATGCTTTGATGCTGGCAGATGGTGACTATACTACCATTGAACGAAACAAGATCCATGGCTTTGGTAAATTTGGTATCTACTCAAAAGCAAATGCTTTGAGAATAGGGCACAATAACATCAGTGCTGACAATAACACATCAGCAATAGGTATTAAACTGGATAAAACGTCTTTCACACAGATTTACCAGGATACGATCACAAATGCTTATCAGGCTATTTATCTGAATGAAGGTGAGAGGTCAAGCATATTTGCTAATGTTATCGGTACAAGGGATAATGCAAATAACTTTGTAAGTAATGAAGCAATATATGTAGATAAGACCCTTTTAATTAAAGTATACAGTAACGTTGTTAATGGTACTTTAAACGGAATTGTTATTAGTAATTCTGACAGCGTTCAGGTAAGTAATACTAAACCGAAACAAGTAAGAAATGCAGTCATTAATCTACGTGATTGCAAGGCTTCTCAAGTATATTCCAATACAATGGATTCTGTCAATGTAGGTATTTCTGCATTGGGCTCTACAAATACAATATTCAGATCGAATTACATTTCTCATATAACGAAGTGCGGTATTATTGTAGGAAAAGGTTCTGATAATTCTGTTTTGATCAAGAACTACATAGGCGCTTCTTACGCTGCTTCACAGGATTACAGTGAAGGAGAAGGTATACACATTTCTTCGTCTAATAATAGAATCGGAGGCTCTCCGGTTAAGTCAGATTACAACTATATTTTCCATAATAAAAAAGGAGGTATTGTAATTGATACCGGTGTTGGCAACCTGATTACTTATAATCAGTTCTATGAGAATGACACCAGTGCCGGTAAACCATCGGCAAGGGCAATCAGCCTGATTAATAAAGGTAATGAAGAGAAGGTTAAACCTACGATCACGAGCCATCAGTGGCTAAGCGGCAAACTGCATTTAACAGGTACTACTACATTAGGTTCATTAGACTCCGTTCATGTGTATAATGGTGATGGAGGTTATGAAGAAGCAAGGGTATTTATGGGAAGTGTACTTTCAGCTGCTGACGGTACGTGGGCTATAGATCTTGATACAACGGGGAAAGTTAAGCCTTATACAACAATTTATCTTACTGCTACAGCAACAAATGACCAGATGAATACTTCTCCGCTGAGTGATTTATATATGGCAGGAGATTGTTTTGTGACGAAGTTGACAGATGTTGCTGATAATGATTACCCAATGGCCAATTCATTGAGAATGGCAGTGAAATGTGCAAATGGGCAGCAGAACCCGGTGGGTATTTATTTCAGGGTTGATCAGTATGGAGAAAAAATGGTTCCGTTAAGAGCAACCATGCTGCCTGTCAAAAATACTTACGGGATTACTTTCAATGGTAAAAACATGATCACCGATCAGTCAGTTGCTGTCATAGATGGTATTAAGCTTGGAGCACCTAAAAATGCAGATACTTTAGGTTGGGTACTCCCTGCTGAACTAAAACCATTGTCGGTTTTTGAGAACCTTACAGTAAGGAATTTCAAAAACGGGATAAAAGTAGTAGCTGATAGTATTAAGGTAAACGGGTTTAATTTCCGTGGTAATGCTAATAGTGCTTTGATTGTTGAGCCGACTGCAACTAAATTAATTGTGTCAAATGCTAGCTTCAATGTAAATGCATTAGATACAACATCTGCTAAAATGGCATCAACCGGGGTTACCATAATGCCGGGAGCCAAGTTGATAGCAATCAGCAACAGTAGTTTTGATAGATTAAAAACAGGAGTAAGCATTAATAATAGTGATAGTATTTCAGTAACGGGTAGTACGTTTGGTACAAGCGATCAGGGTATTACTACAGCTCTTGATGTAAATAATGCCACTGTTATTAATGCCGCTAACAACCAGTTTAATTCCAAAATAAAAACGCAGCAGGCTGTAGTCTGGCATAACGTGAAGGGTGGATTGAAAGGCAATACATTTAACTGTGACTCTGCCTATAAACCTGTAGAAGTTAAGAATTCAGATGGCTTTGATATATCGGATAATAAGTTCAATAAAAAATCAGATACTTATCTGATTATAGAAGAAGCAAGGCATGGTAATGTGGTGAACAATACCTTTACAGGCCCGCAAAACCACTCGATTCTGGTGAACAAATCTGAAAAGATAAGTATTGTTGAGAACAACGTATACAGTGCACCTGCCGATGCATTCAACCTGGTAGCTTCTGCAAAAGTACTGGTATCAAGAAACGTTGTTACAAATGTACGTTATCCAAGAACAGAATCAGACTCTGTATGGTGTATAAACATCCATCGAAATGATCAGACAAAAGTATCTAACTTTGGTAAGCAGCATCCTACAGATTTATTAGGATCAGTTAAGTCGCCGTCTAAAACAGAGCGTAAAGGTTTATTTGTTCAAGGGAAGGCTGAACCCAATGATAAGATTGAGGTATTCTTCTCTGACTCAACAGTTGGAACCATGAATAAATACATTGTTTCAACTATTACAGATCAAAATGGACTTTGGGAAATCAGAGTTCCGAGGGAAGAGTATAAAAATGATGATTCTACCTGGTATCATTTTGTAGCAGTGGCTATTAAACCGGATAGTAATACTTCCCGCACATCAAGCGTATTACACGTACCGCCTTTGGTAAATATTGTCTATGTAAGAAATACCTATGACAATGGAAGTAACTCATTGAGAGATGCTGTTCTGCAGGTAAATTCATCTGATGTGAAAACAAAGGTGATTTATCAGATAGACGCTGCAGTATTCCAGCCAGGCCCTTATAAAATCCGTTTGGATTCTGCTTTGGCGCCGGTTGAAGCATACCAGGGCTTTATAATGGATGGTAATACTCAGTTAGGCAGTGGTGTAGGCAAAGATCAGAGAATTATTGTAGATGCTACTTTGGTTGATGAAGGTTTCGGTCTTGAAATTGTAAAAGAAACCGATTCATGTAAAGTTAAAAACATCAGTTTCCTGAATGCTAAAAAAGGGTTACTGCTGAGTAACAATAAAAACAACATTGAAGGACTGCATTTCTTTACAAGTGGCGCAGCAAGGGTGCAGGATACTGCAATTTATATAGAAGGAGTAGAAAGTGTCCTGAAAAGGATTACAGTTTCCAACTACCATACAGGTTTGTTACTTACTAAAACCGGAGAAGGAAATATTATTACAGGTAGTGTCATTGACAGTACAGTGTATGGTGTGGTTGTTTCTGACGGTGCCAAGCTAAACCAGTTTGAGAAAAGCAAAATCCGGAAAAGTTCAAAAGCTGCGGTTCTGACAGAAAAAGCAGGAGGAGATAATCTCTTCTATAAAAACGTACTTGGAGAAGAAAACAGTCCTGTTGTTGGAAACGGTTTCTTGATCAGCAATACAGCAAGTCAGTCAATCAGAAATAACAGGATCGCTTTTGTGAAACCGTCGGCAAATGACGAGACAGTATCAGCAGCGGTAACAATTACCGGTAATTCAGCTTTTAACTTTGTTTATAAAAACAGAATAGGTTTGGATTCGACTGCTACAGGAGGGTATAGTCCTGACATCAGAGGTATCTCTCTCGTTGCTTCAGCAGGAGGACAACCATCGCGTAATTCTCTTATCAACAATGAAATTGTCGGAACAAAGAAAGTGGCGATTTATGCTAAAGGTTCTTTCGGAGATGTGATCAGCGAAAACTTTATCGGAACGGATTCAACAAAGACTGTAGTATATGGTTTAGACTCAATAGGTATTCATCTTGAAGCATGCAATAGTAGTGAAGCATCAGATAATGTGATTGTAAACTATGACAAATCCGGTATAGAGCTTTGGAAGTCCGGAAATATTAAGATGCATAGAAATATTATTCATTCGGTAAAAGTGAAGGATATGGCTATCAACCTTAATATTGCTACTCCTTTAGAGTCGAATAGCGCTTATGCAAGGCCGGAAGTTACTTCAGGAAGATTGATAGATACTCAATATGTTGAATTGAAAGGGAAGGCTCTTGCCAGTTCAATTGTGGAAGTATTTGTGGCTGCCGCAGATACCAGCCAGTCGCTTGCTTATGTAAATGAAACGTATTCTAATGCATCTGGTGATTGGACACTAAATGTACCAAGAGCATTCTTCGATTATGGAAAGAAGAATTACTTCCTGGCACAGACACACAATGTAACGCTTTCTTCTCAATTCAGTGATAGCAAGAAAACCAATTCACTATTGTGTGACTTGGTTGAATTGATGGAAAAAGGCACTGTAAATGTGAAAATACTGGAAGAAGAATATAAGCCTTGTCCGGGACCACTATTCTACCTTGACGGTCGTTTAGGCGGTGCAGAAGGTTTGATTTATACCTGGACAGCCAATGAATGGAAAGATCCTAAAGATGGTAAAATAATTTCTTTCAAAGATACCAGTGCAACAGGAGTGAAGCTTTCTATAAAGGATGATGAAAATTGTGAATTAATACAAAACACCAAAGTCACCTTTAAACCGCGGCCAAACAATCCTGACTTTATTGTTAGCAATACTGTTTATGCTAACGATACCATTGTTATGGTTGACGTGTCTATGCCTGCCCCTACATCATACCAGTGGGCTACTTCAGCAGGTGTTACAATTATAGCTTCAGGTAATAATGACGACAACTTTGTCGGTGACGATGGCGTGACTTATCCAAAAGGAAGATATGTACAGTTTGTGTTACCTGATTCAGGGCAATTCACTGTTACTCAAAAATCGTACAGAGATGGTTGTTTTGTGCAAATGGATAAGACGCTGAATGCCGGACCGAAAAACCCTGATGATAAGAAACCATATTTTGTAGCAGGAGAGGTTGAATCATTTGTAGTATATCCAAACCCTGTAGGAAGCTCTGATGATATAAATGCCTTGATTAAAGTAGCTTCAAAAGATGCTGTTCAGCTTGAGATACTGAATGCTACAGGCGTTTCACTCTATCAAAAAGAATTGTCAGGCCGAACGGCTTATAATGTCCCTTTACCTGATTATTTATTCATGGGGGATGCTACTTTCTATGTAGCAAAACTGACAACCAACGAGCAGGTAATTGTATTTAAAATTTTAGTTCACTAAACCATCTTTAATACCTTTTGCCATTTGATGGTTTGGGGAACGTTTCAAGTTTTTATGAAAAATTATATAGTATTGTTGCTGTGTCTGGTAGGTACAATAGGGCAGGCACAGCAACTTGACCAGATAGGGAAAAAGAAGGGAGTTAAAGTAAGCGGAGGTGTTGGCTTCAATAACAACTTTTATGCTTCGGATGGAATTGCGAATCGTATGAACCCTTATTCATATGTACTTTCCGGTAATGTCAATATTAATGTCTATGGCTTTTCATTGCCGTTTACATTCTCATTTTCAAACCAGAATTATTCATATACCCAGCCATTTAATATAGTAGGGCTTAGTCCGACTTACAAGAAATGGACTTTTCATGCCGGTTACAGGAACCTGTCTTTTTCTCCTTATACACTAAGCGGGCACAACTTTTTGGGTGGTGGTGTTGAGTATCGTGGCAGCGCTTTAAATATAGCTGCTATGGGCGGCCGTTTATTGAAAGCCGTTGAATATGATAGTACAAATGCAAATGCGTTGCCTGCTTATCAGCGTTATGGTGCAGGTGTGAAAATCGGCTACAAAAAAGACGGGGATGAAATTGCTTTAGTAGGTTTCTATGCAAAAGACGATCAGAACTCCATTAAAACACCTCCAAAATCGATAGGTCTCAATGCTCAGGAGAACATGGTGTGGAGCCTTTCTTTTAAAAAGCAACTTTACAAAAAACTGGTGTTGCAAATGGAAGGAGCACGGTCGGCCTGGACCAGCGACCTTTCTGCTGAATCAGTAAAAAAGAATGAAGGGATCTCTTCTAGTGTTTATTTTATTCCCTGGAAAAGCTCTACTGTAGTTTATAATGCTGTAAAAGCAAACCTCTCCTATGACTTTACATTTATGACCTTGGGTGCAGGGTATGAAAGGATAGATCCTCAATACAGAACCCTGGGTGCATATTATTTCAATAATGATCTGGAAAATGTAACCTTGAATGCCGGTACATCATTGCTCAAGAAAAAGATCACTTTAAGCGCTAACGGAGGGGTACAACGTGATGACCTTGACAATAAGAAAGCGTCAAAAATGAAAAGAATTGTTGGCTCGGTAAATTTAGGTTGGAATATAACTAAACGCCTGAATTTGAATTTGTCATATTCAAACTTTAATAGTTATACTAATGTCAAGCCGGTCGATGTGAGATTCCTCCAGAACACTCCATATGACAGAATAGATACCCTGAACTATATACAGATTTCCCAAACCTTGAATGGTTCTGTATCATATAAAATTTCGGAAAGTGATTATGTGGGAAGAACAATAAGCATGAACTCATCCATGCAGAAAGCAGCTTCAAAACAAGGAGGGAATGCACAGGGGAATGAAATGGTTAATGCAGGCCTGGTATTTAATCAGGTCTGGAAAAGGTCAGGTTTGAATCTTGGGGTAAATACCAATGCAAACCAGATACAGTACGATCAGGGCAATAGTACATTTATTGGTTTAGGCGTTACTGGCGCACTTCCGGTGTTTAATAAAAAACTAAGAATTTCACTTGGCCTGAATGGCAATCAGAATTATGAAAAAGGAGTTTTGACGGCAAGGCTTTATTCTGTTACCAACTCTTATTCATTGAGAGTGGCCAGAAAACATGCTTTAAGTGCGAGTCTCAGATATTCAGGTCGTGCTAAAATAGGGGAAGCGACTTTGGGGCGCTATAACACCGCATTTAACGAATTTATAGGTATGCTGGGATATAATTTCTCCTTCTAATAAGGGTTTCGGCAGAATAACAATATTGACGATATAATTCTTCAGAGAATGATTAAGAAAAGTACATGCAGCCGTTTTATGAGAGCTGTTTTTTTGAATTCGCTTACTGGTTTTGTGTCAGGTAATACCTGGCTCAAAAGTGTCTTTTTTGCTCTTGCATTATTGGTAGCACAGGTTGCCGATGCACAGCAATACCCTGTACAGGTACAACCAACAATTAAAGCAGCGCCAGTTTTCCTGTCTGATTATACCGATCCTTCAAATCTTAATGTGAGGGTTTATCTGTCAGATTTACAGAAGCAGGACTATAAAATCAGATTGAAATTCAAGCTCAGTAGCAGTAACGTCAGTATCACAAGTACGAATGGTATTGTCTTAACACTTGATGGAGGACAGGCTGCATTTCTGAACAGTATCGAACTACAGGACCTTTTTTCTGTTAATAATACTACTTCATCTAAAGGTCCGGTTACAAAATTGCCGGAAGGGGTGTACACATTGTCATTTGAAGCATATGATGAACGCTTATATGTGCCGGGAGCTACCAACAATATTGTAGTTTCAAATGCACTGACTGATTTTGTGATTACTACTGTTAGTCTTTTTGATCCACCAATGCTGGCTATGCCTGCAACAGGACAGGTTTTTGATCTGCAGATGATTAATCAGAACCTCTTCTTTAACTGGACACCTCGCCATATTGTTTATTCATCTGCGCAGCAGATCAAATACAAATTCAGGCTTATCAAAGTTATGCCGGTCGATCGTAACCCTTATGATGCGATGAATGTGACTTTGCCGGCATTAGTAGAGGCTAAAGACCTTGATTTCCCGACTTTTATTTATACTCCTGCCGAACTGCAGCTGGAAGAAGGGAATGTGTATGCATGGCAGGTAACAGCTTATGAGATTATTAATGGTCAGGAAATTTCTGAACGTTTTAAAAACCAGGGAAAAAGTGAGGTGTTTACTTTTGCTGTAAAAGAAGATTGTAAAGTTGTATCAGGGTTTAAGAAGACGATCATTAACCAGACAGTTACACTTTCCTGGGATCAGGAGTACAGCCATAAAGAATATGAATTAACTTATCGTCCGGCAGGGACTACAGCCGCATGGGTACCTGTATTGACAGGAACAACTCCTTCTGCAACACTGGAAAGTATTAATATTGAGCCGGGAATTACCTATGAATATAGGGTAAGAGCCATGTGTAAGAACTGGACTGATTATGGTTTCGGAGGAACATTTAAGCTTGAGCCGTCTGCCTGCCCTGCTCCGGAGCCATTAATTGTGGATAATAGCGGGCCAACAGACATGAAGTTAAGCTGGTCAGCAGTAGAGCCGGCTACATCCTATAGTGTTTATTATAAGAAAACAGGAGAAACGGTATATAGTAAACTAGATCCTATTACTGGAAAAGTAGAAGCCAGTTTGGCAAAATTAGCAACAGGTGCATACCAGATCAGGGTTGATGCTGTTTGTGATGCAGATGTTGGTACAGGTAAAGAATATGACGTTGCTTATAATGATAATGGTCTGCTTGGACCATGTCCTGTTCCCAGACCTTTCAAGCTCATAGCACAAAGAGTAAAAGGAGATACGGCAACACTTGCATGGAGTAGTAGCAATATCGTCCATGACGGATATTCAATTACTTACTGGCATAAAGATTCTGTTGACCGTAAATATACGGTTACTTCAACTCATCCTAGCGTAACAGCTTATAAGGTCTTCGATGATAAATTATATGTTTATCAGCTTACTTATAAATGTGGTACTAAAATTACTACTACACCGGAGGGCATGTTCCGTATTGATGCTTCAGATGGAGGAGTGGTTACAAATCCCAAAACAGCAGATTGTTTTCCTCCGGCAGTACTACAAGGAGAAGCCCGTTCAACTACATCGGCACTCTTTGAGTGGAGTAAAGTATCTGGAGCTGACGAATATCAGTTGTATTACACCAAAGTCGGTTCTAAAAAATTTGAACCTTTTAACACAACATCGAAATCGGCAAAAATTTCCCCTCTTGCAGAGTCGTCTCAGTATAAATTTGTAGTACGCTGCCGTTGTGGCAACCAATACAGTATATATTCTGATACTGCCCTGGTTGATCTTGGTAAAGGCAAGACTAATGCTAATTGTGATTCGAGCGCCTATTTTCGTTCAGACAAACAATTAACTACAGAAATCAGGCTGTATTGGAAATTTGATGAGAAGCATACTGGTTATAAACTTACATATAGAGAAGCAGATCAATCTCCTTCTGAAGAATATACTGAAGTTTTTGCTGATATAGTAGCATTTAAGAAAGATCACCTTGTTGCTACTGGCGATACAGCCAGGTATACTTTCAATAATCTGAGACCTGGTACCGCGTATATTTTCAAATTGCAGGCTTTATGTGGAACAGATGAAGCTATGCGTAATGCACCGTATACAGTTTCTACCCTGCAGGATGCTAAAAGCGGAGGAGGTTGCGGAGGAGCAATGTTATGTGATAAAACCAATAAAGCACCACTTACAACCCTTCAGGAAGGTGACAAGTTTAAATGTGCTGATTATGAAATTACTGTAACGAAATTGACAGCATCAACTCCGTCGTCAGGAACTTATTCAGGTACAGGCACGATGCCGATGCCGATTGTCGGTATTTCGGATTTTGCCACAGTTAGTGTGAGTTTTCAGGATGTTAAAATCAATGCCGCGCCAACTACTTGTGTATATGAAGGAACAGTAAACATTGATAGTATTAATGCTTCTTTGTTGCCAACTGATGTGCGTAACCAGGTGAAGGATCTTGCTTCGCAGATTCATAATACAATTGATCAGGCCAATGCAGCCATCGCTGAAGTTCAGAACGCACTTACAGAGGCTCAAAAAGCAAATCAGCAAGCCATTGATTATTTCCAGGGTGGTGGCAATACCGGTAAAGTGAAAAGCGGTGGTTTGGGAGAGAATGTGGTCGGTGGCACTATTCCGGAGGGAACCAGGTCGGCCCCGGTTACGAGCAATAGCGTAACAATAGGAGGAGAGACTGTTCGCGTTTCATCATTCCCGACTTTAGTTAGCGATAAAGATGGTAATATTTTCCAGGTAACATCCGGTGGTACAGTTACTAACGTCGGTAAATATGATGACAAATTTGCGACAGTTCCTGCAGTAGAGTTAAGTAGTGGAAGTGTAGTGTTTAGTGAAAACAGACAGGCTCGTTATGATTTTGATGCTTATATACCTGCTTTTTCTGCATCTCCTCAATTGACTAAGAGTTATGAATTGATTAGCGGGAATTATTATGTTCCTGCAAAACTATTATTGCCGGGAGAAACTGATGTCGTTACAGCAACAGTAACAGGGTATATTGCTTCAAAGATAAAATTTGCCAATGGCAAAGGCGCTGTTTTTAATAGTGTTCCTAATGGCAACACATTTACAATCACAATTCCTGGTGGACCTGCTGACGATGCGCAGGAAGTTTATGCTTGGTATATAGATGGAAGTACTAAAAAAGTTGTAGGTAAATTGTTGGTACCTAGCTATGCTCCACAGCAAAAACAGGTGGTCATTATTCCTGTTGGTAAAGCATCTATCAATAAAGCGAAATATGAATCAGCGCTAAATGATGCCTATAAGCGGGTTGGTATTACATATACAGTAACAGTTGATGAATCTTTCAAAAACAATAAGGATTGGGATCTTGATGGTGATGGCTTGGTACAGGTTAAGGGAAGTAAGGTTTTAAGTAATGACTATCAAGGAGAAGAGGCTGAAATGATTAAGGCTTATGTAAGCTCAAAAGGAGGGGAGTCGGCTATTAATGGAGCAACCGCCTACTTCTTGGCACTTTATGAAGCTTCAAATCTGGACGATGGCTTATTAGGTAAAATGCCGGCAGAAGAGCAGTTTGGTTTCCTTTATGTAGGAGGAGCATCAGATGAGGGGCTGAATCGAACATTAGCTCATGAGATAGGACATGGAGCGTACCATCTTGAGCATAGTTTTATAAGTATTTATTTAGGTAAAGACTCAAAAGGTCTTACTCCAAACCTGATGGATTATACAACTACTCTTGTTGGGCCGGAGAAGGTAACTCCTAACCAGCTTTGGAAACTACAATGGGATATTATTCATGATCCCGGCCATGTATGGGGTATCTTGAAGAAAGATAAGGATGCACAGGCTGTATATGTAAAAGATTACTCTGCTATAGAAAAGAAAGGTATAACGTCAAGCTCTGCAGGGTTCTATTTTTCTTTCTCAGGAATACCGTTTTACTTACCTGCTAATAGCAGAATAGTTGCTACTTTGAAATGTGGACCTGTTGTTGCATTTGAACTACAGAATGGTGATAAATATGATTTGTATAGTGCTCGTTTTTCTCAAGGCATTTTTCAAGGGTATGCTAGCGCTACTACAACATATAACCCAACAAATACTTTTAACGAAGCGACAGATGCCATAAATGTGGTGCTTGATTTCTTAAAACCAGAGACCAATGCAGCCGGGGATGAGACACAGGTGCCCGTTATGGCTATGTTCCAGAGCGGTAGGTTAAAACAGATGAATCCAAATAATGTTAATGGTGATAATAGTATGTTGTCATATAGGCTTCTTGCATCAGAAAAAGATGTAAAAAGCTGGACTCCGCTTGCTCTAAAATCATTTAATGAACAAACTTCTGGGCCGTGGGAAAACCGGTTCTTTACGTTGCCAAAAGTTGCAAATGATCAATGTCTTGATTATAGAAAAAGTGTGCTCGACTATAGTTTGAAAGGCCAGTTTGGAGGTATTATGGTTGATTATACATTTAACAAACTTGATGGGGTTAAAAACTATAAGGGTTTAGCATCGTCTGATTATATTAATAAATATATAATTGGAGGTACAGCTTCTTTAGATCCGTCTCATAAAAGTATTCTGTATGTAACTTATGAGGGGAAGGATTACCATACCTATGAGAATATATACATCAAAGAGCCGGAGGTGGATATTACAAGAAGTAGATATTCATTTCAGTTAAAAGGAGCGGATACTCCTTTGGCGGTTGACTGGGAAATGATTCCTTCTTCTTATATAT
>CAZNHL010000029.1:0-5635 GCA_964572965.1 uncultured Bifidobacteriaceae bacterium | reverse complement strand
CTACTCCATCTACAAAAAATAGGGATATTAATCCTGTAATATATAATGGGACGCTTAAAAAGGGGAGAAATAGAATAGATGCTGTTTCCGGGGAAAATGCTTATAGCGGCTATGCTATCATAGCTAGCATGCACATATTATATCTAAGTAATGTGGCAAAAGACCCTAATGTACTTCAGCAGGTTTACCCTGCTCAGGACAATACTGGTAATTATAATATTTCGATAGGGGCTGGTGAAGATATTTTTGTCAACTATATTACAACAATTCCTAACGATTATCCTGATAATGCAAAAACAGAAACTAATGTGATTGTATATAGAGAAAATATTACTAGTAGTGGAACATCTGTACTTTCAGAAGTGTACAATGCTGGTTATGGTACTGATGGCTCTTTTTCGACTTCAAGAGGTATAGGTAGTGCAACAGCAACCACTATTGAATATGCGACTTTTTTTGTGAAGCTAGTACATAAGTCAACTGGTGAAGAGTTAGCGGTAAGAAAAATCAAGGTTAAAATTATCCCAAAAGAAACTTTAACTAAAATCAGGATCACAGACCAGACTAGTACTTGTGCTTTTGATAAGTATACAAGTAGATATGCCGAAAATGGAAAAAAACTATATATAGTAGTTTCGCCTCTCTGTGATCACCCGGATGTAGTGGGAGCGGTAACCAGAGATAAAAAATATTTCGATTTTGAATTAACAACTGATAAAGGTAACAAAAGTAATTTGCCGGTTACTTGGAGTTTTAAGAATGAATATCTTAAAGATATGTCTAATTATACTTTAAGGGATTTTAATTTGTCGCGCTCGAAGTTTACTTCGATGAAAATTAGTGATAATGTTACCACAGATTTAAGCAAATTAGTTCCCTGGACGGCGACTCCAACTTCGTTTTTTATAGGGAAGTATATAAAAATTAAGACGAAAGGAGTTCTTGAATCTATATTCGCCACAGATGGGCCGAACCTAACATTAACGGCAACAGCGAGTTTATTTGACCAGGAAAAAGTAGGAAATATTGTATTTGTTCACAATGTTAAGAATGCTTTTGAGTTTTCTTTTGATGATTTAGAAGTTTCTGATTCTCATAAAGCGAGCGAAATTGCTGCAATGAAGAAATTTCCTGATATGATCAGTAAAATTGGGAAAAAGCTTTTAAAGATGCCTGTGCTATTTAAAGATGATGATAAGATCGAGATTAAAGTCGGTAGCTTAAAACCATCATATGCTTCTTATTACTGTGAAAAGGCAGCTTCTCGTTTGTATGAGAAAAGGACAGAGTATAGTATAAAGTATGCTGATGCAAGTTTGAAAGTTACCAAAGTTATTAATCTGTTAGATTATTCTCCCCCTGCTTTGCAGTCGGTAATTATGGGTATTGACTTTTTAGGGGTAGAAATCAATGTTGGGGCAAAAATTGATGCTGCTCTTGGGCTTAACTTTGCATATAGTCAGACCTATATTGATGATTTAGGAGATGCTGCTGATGGGCCACTTTCGACTAATTCAGAAGAAGTTCCTAAATTTACAGCTACCCCTTCATTCTCTTTGATTTTGACTCCTGAAATGTCAATTAAAACTGCAGGCTACTCAATAATAGCCAGTGGTAAAACAGAAGGAAAGTTCGAGCTTCCACTTAATTATAATCCTGCAAAAGCAGAATTTAGTGGAAAGTGGGTAATTAAACCGGTTACGTTTGAACCTAAACTAGAGTTGAAAAAAGGAACAAAAGTATATTTTTACGAATCAGCACTATTTAATTTGACAAGTGATGAGTATGTGATAGTAGAGTTTTAAATCTAAAAGAATTATATGAAAAGAATAAAAATAGTATGCTTAGGTTTTTTTTTAACAATGGTGTTGAATCATACTATTGCAAAAAGTAACAAAGAAGAATTCATTATTCAATTAGGCAATGATATACAAAGCGCGAAGTTGGTAAAGTATTCAGATTTTGTAATTGATAAAATAGTCTCAGATTCTTCAAAAACTGATAGAAGCAACGTAGAAAGTTTTGTTGTGTCATATTTGTCTGCTAATAGCCTGGGGTGGTATAACTCATTTTATCAAGATAATACAAGTAGCTTTAATGATGAGTCGATAGCTAAGCGATCTGAAGACGTAAAGGATGGGATTAAATATGAGTTAAAAGATTTACTGTATTTTAAATTACAGAAAAGGGAGTTTTGTGTAGTAAAGTACTATATAGATGACAAAACAGAAGAGGGGCCTGCTAATGCTACAATGTCTTTAGAAAAAATTAATAATAGATGGGTAATTATAACAGGCGGTATTTCGTCTTATTATAATAGTTTATTCTTCCTTTTTAAGTCTGATTATTTGTTTGATATACTAGTAAATAAGAAGTCTAATAGTCTGCTACTTAATGATCTAATAAGTAAGTCTATTGTTGGTGGAAAATTTGATGTAATAAAGTTTTTTAATCTGTTAAGTCCCGCAATGAAGACAAACAAAGACGAGATTATACCATTATTAGGTAAATAAATTATTGCCAGAATATATGTTATAGTTTGCTGATGAAAGGACGTTTGGGTAAATCAATTTGGAATACTTTTAGCTATGAGGAATATTAGTTCCTGTTTTTCCATGAGATGTGACGAACTTGCTCTTTTTGTCCAATTTGAGAGGATTACACAAAAGTAATGCCCTGCCTTGTTACCCAGCTAAAGTTCGACATAGATATTTTTTAATATAAAACTTTACAGTTGTAAGATTGATGGACAATAAGTCTGCTTTTTACTTTCGGAAAGTTTTTTTAGATCCTCTGTTACTCTGTCTGTGAGAGCAGGTCTGTTGTTTTTGTGGAATTAGGCAACTGGTATTCTTGCGATATTAGTAATACTGAATACTGCCCATATTTAAATACCCTGTCCTGGGAGTTCTTATGGCTGCGCCAAGTAGGAGGTATAGAACTGAAAATTGATTATTGCCACTTATGGGGGGCTACCGATTGTAAAGCCATTAAAAGAAGCTTGTAAGTTTAGTCATTTTTAATGTGGTGCAGAGATGTGTTAAAGCGGTTTTACTCTGTTTGTTTGGGAGTCTGGAGCATAAATAATTCAGTTTAGTTGGCTTTATTCCTTTTCTTTTCTCTATTGTTTATTATATTTTTCATTTATTTTTTTTTAGTGTGATGTGTTTAAAGTTCAATTAGGTGTTTATTGTGTATTAATATATGAAAGTATTGTATTTAAATAATCATATGTGTGTGATCCAGTGACCTGTTTTCTGAGCGGAACTTACATAGGTTACTATTGGGTTTATTGGAGAATAAACAGGAAAAAAATGTAAATTGCTTGTCGATTTTCGATAATTCTGTCTATTTTATTACATAATGGGTAAGGCTCAACAGAATTTAAGGAATTACTAGGGTTGGTCTAAATATGCTTGAAATTATATGGTAAACTTAACTTATATGAAGGGTAACTTTTTCAAAACACTTTATGCATGGTTATGCCTGATGCTGCTCTCTATGATTTCATGGGGACAGCAGGCAAATATTTGGTATGTAGGTTCTAATATTAAGATGGATTTTTCCGGTGGGGGAGCTCCTGTTTTTAGTTCCGGTATAAATGTAACGATCGGGCAATATGAGAGTACTACTTCCATTTCTGATGCCAGTGGTAATTTTCTGTTTGGAGTTATTGGAGCTGATTTGTATGATGGAGGGCAAGCTACTAGTGCTTTAACTCCTGCTCTTCCTGCAAATACTTGGAATGCTGCACAAGGAACCTTAGTTTTTCCAAGACCTTCAGGGCCAGCGAATGAATATTTCTTAACTGTAATGCCTGCTTCCAATGCGAGCGGAACTGTAGGAGCTTTAAATTATTACAAGATAACTGTTAATGGTACTGGTGCTGGCAATATTACGAAAGCTAATATGGGAACTTTGGCAGCAAATCTTACAGAAGCTCAAGCGGGTTGTCCTAAACTGGATGCTAGCGGGAATGTAAGAGATGAGTATTGGTTATTAACACATGAAAAGTGTACTAATAATTTTAAGTTGTTTTCAGTAACATCAAGCGGTATTGCTTTGGCCCAAACCATACCTGTCGGAACAGCACTAACCTGCTCTGCTCCTACTTATGATGAAATTGGGGTTCTTAAATTTAATTCATGTTATACACAATTTGCCTACGCAATTGGAGGAAAAGTAATGCTTTTCGATTTTAATGCGAATACCGGTGCTATTACCGCAAAAGGTGTAAATACATCAATTTCATCACCATATGGCTTAGAGTTTTCTCCTAACGGAAGACATTTGTATGTTTTGAGAGGGCAGGATAACTCAGGGAATGCAAATATTTATCATTTCGATGTAACTTCTGGGTCTATTAGTACAGGTACGGCAGCAGTAGCACATACAACAGGGGGGGTCCGTGGGGGGCATTTGCAATTAGGCCCGGATAAGAACATTTATTATACTGTCCAAGGTGATGCGGGACCGAACAAAGGCACTGGGAAAATAGGTAGAATTACAAATCCGGATAATGGCGCTACTGCAACATATAATAGTAGTTATTATACAGCAAAAGCAGACGTATGGTCTCCTACTACGATCCCGGGGCAGTCTGTTGCGATGGATTTACCCAACTTTTTAAAATCGTTTGTTTCATCATCTGTAGATTTGAATATTAATGGTTCAAGCTCTACAACAACTAGTGTATGCCAAGGAGAAAGCGTCAACTTTACTATTAAAGTTGCAGGTTCTTCAACAGCAGCGGTTTCCTGGGTTGCCTCAGGGACTAATAGTAAGACCCAAACAGGAGGTACTACATTTAATGTTGTAATGACTAATGCAGGACTTACTACTATTAAAGTTGTAGTAACGGATGATTGTGGGAGAGAACGACCTTTGTCCTTTGATGTAACAGTAAAAACTCAGCAGACTGCTACCGCAACTGTTTCTGGTGCTTGTCCAAGGGTATTGACCGGTGCTGGAAGTACTTCTGGTCAATATAAGTGGTATGATAAGAGTCCTGCTACTGGGGGAACAGTTCAGGGGATAGGTGCAACTTATAACTTTGCAGGAACAGCCGGAGGAACAATGTGGGTTGAACCTGCTGGCTCGGTAACTACGGCCACCGTTAATGATACAAGAACAGCGGTTCAGGAAACTGGTTCCTCTAATTCTACCATCACTTTAAGTTCTGGTATAGCTTCAATAAACTCATTTAAGTTATCGTATTATTCTGATAATGTCAGTCCTGCAGTTGTTAATGGTAATTTTGTAGTTACATTAAAAGATGCGTCAAATAATACGGTAGGTACTCCTTTGACGAGAACTGTTTCACATACTTCAGGAGGTGCTGTTTCTCTTACCACTCTTAATTTTACAGCTACAGATTGGATGATAAGCGCAGGACAAACTTATACGTTACAGGTAACTGTGCCGAATTCTTCATTAAGAATAGGGAGGCTTTATACAACATCTTTTAATTCTGGTATTGTAAGTATATCTGGTCAGGAGCCGTATGGTTATTCATTGACTACTTATAATGAAACTGCAACTGTAGATTGTAAAGTAGGTTCTGCAGTTACTATTCCCGGCTGCTGTACCCCACCTAGCGGTAGTACCTCTTTTGTGACTACTTCACCTGTTGATA
>CAZNHL010000028.1:21346-48351 GCA_964572965.1 uncultured Bifidobacteriaceae bacterium | reverse complement strand
GCAAACTTGCTTGATGCGGCGGGTGCTGACAGAATTGTGACATTGGATTTGCATGCAGGGCAGATTCAGGGCTTCTTTGATTTTCCGGTAGATCACCTGGATGGTCAGGCTTTGTTTGTGCCTTATTTGAAGTCTTTAAATCTTGAAAATCTGATTATCGCTTCTCCGGACGTAGGAGGTGTGAAAAGAGCAAGAGATTTTGCTAAGAAACTGGAATGTGAACTTGTTATTTGTGATAAACACAGAAAGAGGGCAAATGAAATTGCTTCGATGCAATTGATTGGTGATGTAAAAGGCGCTAATGTTGTTCTTGTGGATGATATGATTGATACTGGAGGAACAATGTGTAAAGCTGCACAGGTAATCCTTGATAAAGGAGCAAACTCTGTACGTGCAATTTGTACGCATCCTGTTTTGTCTGGTAATGCTTACGAAAACATTGAAAACTCCGTATTAACGGAACTGGTTGTTGCGGATACTATCCCTACTCAGAATAAATCAACTAAAATTAAGGTTTTGACTGTGGCTGATTTGTTTGCTGATACAATCAATAGAGTACAGGATAATGAGTCAATCAGTAATCTGTTTTTATAATTAATTGAACGAATTGGTATTAGAAGAATTTAGGATTGATAAATTGTATTCTTTTTGCTAATTTTGCAGCCTTGTATTTTAAAATTAAATAAATCATAATGAAACATTTAGAGATTGTAGGGTTTAAAAGAGCGAATCTCGGAAAAACTGATTCTAAGAGCTTAAGATTAGATTCAAACGTTCCTTGCGTATTGTACGGTGGTACTGAACAAGTACACTTCCATGTACCAATGTTCTTGTTTAAAGAATTGGTTTACACACCACATTCTTACATCGTTGATTTGAACGTTGAAGGAAAGAAATTCAAAGCTATCCTTAAAGATATTCAATTCCACCCTGTAAACGACATGATCCTTCATGCTGACTTCTTGCAGTTGCATGATGATAAAGCAGTAAAAGTAGCTATTCCTGTTAAATTGGTAGGTACTGCAGCTGGTGTGATGAAGGGGGGTAAATTGGCTCAAAAACTTCAGAAAGTTACAGTTAAGGCTTTGCCTAAAGATCTTCCTGAGTTTGTTGAGTTAGATATTACTAACCTTGACTTGGGTAAATCTGCAAGGGTGCGTGATACTAAGAAAGGTAAATTCGAAATCTTGAATGCTCCTGAAGTGCCGATTGTGGCTATCTTGGTGCCAAGAGCTCTTAAAGGAAAAACTGAGTAATTTTACTCAATTCCAAAATGAAAGTCCTGCTTCGAAAGAAGCAGGACTTTTTTTATGGCTTTTTTAATAAATTCGGTCGTTTTGTCTTGTTTTTGACTGCTTACATGTTGTGTTGGTGTCATTTTGTCTTGTTTTCGTGTTTGGTATATTTTTTTCAATATGTGTATCAAATCAAAAAAATAAAGACATGACACTTACAAAACATAATCACTATCCTGCATCACATTTCGGAAGCTTTGTTGATCGCTTTTTCCCTGAAACAACAGCCAATAACAGATTGAACAGATTTGTGCCAAGCGTTGACATCGTTGAAAATGAGAAAGAATTTCAGTTGAAAGTGGCAGTTCCCGGAGTAAGTAAAGAAGATATTAAGCTAGAGTTTGTGAACGGAAGGCTGACGATTTCCGGAGAGCGTAAATTGAAGAAAGAAGACTCAAATGATAAATTCCATACAATTGAAACACAGTATGGAGCTTTTACGAGAAGTTTTACACTTTCTGACAATGTAAAAGCAGAAGATCTTCAGGCTAAATATGAAGACGGCGTTTTGGTGGTGTCTATTCCTAAAAAGGAAGAAGAAAAAGTACAAAAAGAGATAGTTATACAGTAATAGGTTAGGGTTGGTTTAGAAGTAAGAAAGGCACTTTTTTAGAGTGTCTTTCTTGTTTTATGTAATTACCTTTGTCAGAGTTTTTAATACTTTCAGATTTAAGATGAAATATTTAGTGGTTGGTTTGGGTAATATTGGACCCGAATATGAATTAACTCGTCACAATATAGGTTTTTTGGTTCTTGACAGGCTTGCTGAAAAGTTTGACGGGAAGTTTGAAAGTGGACGTCTGGCTTTTACTGCTGAAATTAAACATAAAGGGCGCACACTTATCTTAGTGAAGCCAACTACTTTTATGAACCTTAGCGGAAAGGCGCTCAATTATTGGATGAAGGAGCATAAGATCCCTGTAGAAAATACGATTACAATTACTGATGATGTGGCACTGCCTTTTGGAAAACTTCGGATGCGTCCAAAAGGATCTAATGGAGGACATAACGGTCTTGGTAATATTCAGGAGGTGCTTGGGGGTGATAGCTATCCCCGTATTCGCTTTGGTATCGGAGATAACTATCCCAAAGGCAAACAAATTGATTATGTATTAGGCAACTTTACTAAAGATGAGTTTGCGGAACTGCCCATTTTTATGGACAAAGCTATTGATGGCGTTTTGTCTTTCGTGACGCTGGGAATGGAAAAAACGATGAATAGTTTTAATACAAAGTAGTAGAGACGTTGCATGCAACGTCTCTACAGTAATTTAATGTGCGTCGTAGATTACTACTTTTTCGAAGCGTTCTCTGTGCTGATCAAGAAATGCTTTATGGATTGGATGTACCTGGTATACATCGTGTCCGGCAAGATCCTGAAATACGATGAGTAAAGAAAAGGTATAAGTAGTGTCAACAACCGGACGGCTGATAGGTGCCGGTGTGCCGATGTACATAGATTGTACAGATTCAACTCCTCTTAGTGATTCCAAACCTGCATGAAAAGCTTTTTTCTGCTCTTCAGTAGTATCGGCTTTCAGCCAGAATAAAACGTGATGGGTAAGCATAATTTTATAGTATTGAGTATTGAGTATTGAGTATTGAGTATTTCTCTGTGTTAAGCAACAATTCCTCCATTGGCAATGCTGTCGCTTGGCGAAACAAAAGCCAGTTTTCCGTCCTTGTCTTCTGCCATCAAAATCATGCCCTGCGATTCAATGCCTTTGATTTCTCTTGGAGCCAGGTTGATCAATAAACAAACCTGTTTGCCAATGATGTCTTCTGCTTTGTGATATTCTGCAATGCCGCTAACAACCGTACGTTTGTCAAGACCTGTGTCTACAGTCAGTTTTAATAATTTAGAAGACTTTGCTACTTTTTCGGCTTCAATAATTGTAGCAATCCTGATGTCCATTTTGCTGAAATCGTCAAAAGAGGTAGTCGGTTTCGCTTCTTTCAAAGGTGTATTGATTGCATCATTTTCTTTTTTAATAGCAGCCAGCTTGTTGATTTGTTTCTGAATTACATCGTCCTCAAGTTTTTCAAATAGCAATGTTGCTTCGTTGATCTGATGGCCGGCAGTCAGTAAATCCTGGCCCTGAATCTCGTTCCAGTTTAGCTGGTTAATGTTCAGGTTAAGCATATTGGCAAGTTTATGTGCAGTGAATGGCATAAATGGCTCCATTAGTTTTGCTAACGATGCTGAAATCTGCAAGCCAATATTGATAGACCATTTAACAGCTTCTTTGTTATCTTTGATTTTTTTCCAGGGTTCTTCATCGGCAAGGAATTTATTACCTAGCCTGGCAAGATCCATGAGACTGTTAAGAGCCTCTCTGAAACGGTAGTTTTCAATAGATTGTCCTATTGAAGCTGTGTAATCCTTGATTTTACTTTGAACATCTTTATATTGTTCAGAGCTGTAGTTGCCTTTTGCAGGAACTTTTCCTTCAAAATACTTGTGAGTAAGTACAAGTGTTCTGTTTACAAAGTTTCCGAGAATGGCAACAAGTTCACTGTTATTTCTTGCCTGAAAGTCTTTCCAGGTGAAGTCATTGTCTTTTGTTTCCGGTGCACTCGCACATAAAGCGTAACGTAATACGTCTTCTTTACCCGGAAACTCTTCCAGGTACTCATGTAGCCATATTGCCCAGTTACGTGAAGTTGAGATCTTGTCTCCTTCAAGGTTCATGAATTCATTGGCAGGTACATTGTCGGGAAGGATATAGCTTCCTTCTGCCATTAACATTGCCGGGAAAATAATGCAATGGAAAACGATATTGTCCTTGCCTATAAAGTGTACAAGTTTTGTGTCTTCTTTTTTCCAGTAATCTTCCCAGTTCTTTCCGGCTTTTTCTGCCCATTCCTGCGTGAATGTGATATAACCGATAGGTGCATCAAACCATACATATAGTACTTTGCCTTCAGCATCTTTCAGTGGTACTTTAACACCCCATTCAAGATCGCGTGTCATGGCACGTGGGTGAAGCCCCTGATTTAGCCATGATTTACATTGGCCTGCAACATTCGATTTCCATTCAGGGTGGCTTTCTACAAAGCCTGTAATTTGTGGCTGCATTTTGTCTAATGGCAGGTACCAGTTTTTAGTAGCCTTGAATACAGGTTTTGAGCCGGAAAGCGTTGAGCGGGGATTAATCAGATCAGTAGGGCTCAGTGAGGTTCCGCATTTCTCACATTGGTCGCCATAAGCATTGTCGTTGCCGCAGTTAGGGCAGGTACCCATAATGTAGCGGTCAGCAAGAAACTGATTGGCTTCAGGATCAAAGTATTGTTCGGTAGTCTCTTCTGTAAAAGCATTTTTGTCATAAAGCTTTTTAAAGAAGTCCTGAGAAACCTGATGATGCTTTGGTTTGGAAGTACGGGAGTATATATCAAATGAGATTCCGAATTTTTCAAAGCTGTCGTTAATAATGTTGTAATATTTGTCGACAACCTGTTGTGCTGTAACTCCTTCCTTCTTTGCCTTTATTGTAATAGGTACTCCGTGCTCATCGGTGCCACTGATGAATGCTACATCGGCTCCTTTTGAACGTAAATAACGGACATAAACATCGGCAGGAAGGTAGCAGCCTGCTAAGTGACCAATATGAATAGGGCCGTTGGCGTAAATCAACGCTGCGGTTACTGTATATCGTGACGGATTATTAATTGCCATAAAAAAAACTTTGTGCAAAGATATGGATTTTTGATTTTCTACGGCTTATTATTCATGCTTTGGAATTCAATCTTGTCAGTGGGCAAATGATTTCTTATTTTGCGCTATATTGTTTAAATATTGTAGCAATTGACCAGATATGACTGCTGCAAAACCTATTACCTATGAACTTCACGCTGCTTGACTATATAGTTATTGTCCTTTTTTTTGCCCTGGCATTATTTATTCTTATCCGCTTTTCTACTAAAAGTGAAACTGTTAAAGATTATTTTCTTGCAGGTCAAAAGCTCCCTTGGTGGATTATTGGAGTAGCTTTATTGGCAACAGGAATTTCAACGGAACAAACCGTTGGGGTAACGGGTAGGGGCTTTAAAATCGGTTTAGGTATTTGCAGCTATCAGTGGATGGGCTCTATCGCCTTGGTAATTATATCTCTGTTTTTTCTTCCTAAGTTCCTGCGTGCCGGAATTGTGACTATTCCGGAATATCTGGAATACCGCTATAATGGTTTTACACGTGGTCTTATGGCAATAGCAATTCTGATAGTATATGTGCTGGGGCCAATGGCTACTGCTACTTATCTTGGTGCCGAAGCTTTTGAATCATTTCTTGGGATTGACAGGGATTTTATGTTTTGGGTCATTGCCTGCTCTTCGGCTTTGTTTATTCTTTATGGGGGTCTTTCTGCCGTTGTCTGGACCGATTTGGTGTTTGTGGGGGCAGTTGTTCTGAGCTGTACACTGGTTACTGTATATGGTTTGGTTGAGTTGGGTGGTTTTGAAAATTTTTCAAGATTATCAGAAGGGCGTTTACATGCAATTTTACCTGCTGATAATCCTGATTTGCCATGGACATCGGTGTTTTTCGGTGGCTTGTGGATTGCACATATTTATTTCTGGGGTTTTAATCAGTTTACAACACAAAGAGCTTTTGCGGCAAGTTCATTGTCTGACGGACAAAAAGGAATGCTGCTGACAGCTACTATTTTGCTGTTTTATTCATTTATTCTGATTTTTCCGGGAATCATTGCTTTTGAGTTGTATGGTGACTCAATTCCTCATGAGGATTACGCTTTTACTACTTTGGTGAAACAATTATTGCCAACCGGCTTAAAAGGTTTTGTTTTTGCAGCCATGTTTGGCGGTGTTATTGCATCACTTAATAATATGTTTAACTCTGCATCTTCTATTTTTACTTTAGATGTTTATCAGAGATTTATTAACAAGGATGCTGCAGAAAGTACTTTATTAAAAGTAGCACGCATTAGTACAGTGTTTTTTATGTTTTGTACCGCACTTTATGCGCACTTTCTGCCGGATGTCCATAATTTCTTTGCAACATCTGAGGGTGGGTATGATTATGTACAAACATTGTGGGGGGTAATTTCGCCAAGTATAGTAGCAATTTTCCTGGTTGGTTTTTTGTCACCTAAAACGCCTCCGATTGCTGCAATTGTAGCTTTAATTTTAAATCCAATAGTTTATATATCTATGTTGAAAGTGTTGCCGGAAACCTTATCCGGTACCAATAAAATGGGTATCACCTTTTTGGTGATAGTAGCTATAATGATATTTGTTACTTTGTTGGCTCCTCTTCCAAAACCAGCTGAGGTTCCGGATAAAACCAACGTGCGGTTTGAAAGAAATTTACTTGTGTTTATCTGGGGGATTTTTATTGTTATTGTAACTTCTGCTCTCTATGTAATATTCCTTTAGGTATTTTTACTGTCTATAGTGCTAATAATTAGCAGCTGAAATAAAGAAACTGGTGCGTAATATTACCTTGTGGAATAATTAGGTGTTTTTTTGTTTAAAGGCACTGAGGAGTGGATTTTGATCGATAAATAATTGTTCTGGTGTTTTGGGGCTATTTATAAAGGGTGGTTTTAAGAACTATTAACAATAATTATTACAAAGTTTAAAGTAAACTTACATTGCCGTCAAGAAAACATATTGCGCATATTTTGCGTTAACGGAGCAAATACCGATTTTTATTATCTGTAGCCCGACTTATATTATAAAGACTTTTTTATGTCCAAGCTAAAAAATATCATCAAACAGTTATCGGAAGAGGACTATAAATCAATATGTGATAATATGATGGAGGGAGGTGCGGAGAAATCAGCATACCTTCTTCGATTTATTAGGGAAAAGCAACTTTCGGACTCTAAAATAATGGAAGAGCTGGATGTTAATAACAATGCTTATTACACACTTCGTTCTCGCCTTAACCAAAGAATAGAAGAGTTTCTTTTGCAGCAAATGGAAAATCCAAGAACTGATTTGCTTAAGAAAGTTGCTAATATTCAGGATATACTATATACCAAAAAGAGAGCAATAGCAATTGCTACTTTAAAAAAACTGGAAAAGGAGTTAATAGATTATGATCTTTCAAATGAATTGACCATTATCTATAAAACACTTAAAAAACTCCATCTTAATTATCCGGAACACTTTTATTATTCTCAGTTATACAACAGGCATATTGCCTATATGTTGGCTTTAGATAAAGCTGAAGATCTGTTAGCAGAGTATTTTAAAAAATATGGTTATTATATAATGACCGGAGAGGATGTTTCTAAGCTGGAATTAGGACTTCTTTTCATGGAAATGCAGAATGTGTGCAAACTTTATGAGTCACATCGTTTGTATGTATATCAAAGCTGCATGTATATTTTCCATCGTTTGTTTGTTGATCCGCAGGAAGAAAATATTGAAGAAGAAGCCATTGAGGATATTCTTCAGAAAATCCAGAAAATCTTTGAACAATACTATCTGGATACTACTTATTACCACCTTAAGATCGTTTTCGAATTCCTTAAACTGGAATATTATAATCACTATAAAGTATACAAGAAGGCAGAGAAGTTTTATGAAGCAGTAAATAGTCATAGCGCTAATCTGATTTCCAATTATGGACTATATACTTTTCCGGTGCAGTTTCTGCTGACCAAAATGAAGAGAGCGCAACGTCTCAATATTCAAAAGGGTCTTTATGAAGATAGTGTGAAGACTTTTGAAGGGTTTGAATGTGATGAAAATGACACACCTAAATTTATAGTATATTATACTTATAGAGCATTAAGTGCTTTTTATGTAGAAAAATATGAAGAGTCGTCAAAATGGCTTTATACGCTATTGAATCAGGTAAGCATGAAACGCTTTCCTCATGCACAGCTGGAGATTAAGATCATTTTACTGTTACAATACTGTGTTATGAAGGATGAAGACCTTTTCAATCAGATGATGAGCAGTGTACAAAGACAAATAAGGATGCTTGGAAAAGAGAATTGTGATGATATTGTCTTCTTCCTGAAAGCACTGAAAATAGTAATTACAGATAAGAGCAAAGCTAAGTCAGGGAAATTAAAAACTGTTTTTGAGAAAATTAAGCAAGATAATTTTACCTTTTTTAGTCCGTTAAATTATATAAAACTAGATGACGAACTTATTCAGAAGCTGATATAAGGGGATATATAAATAAATGAAAAAGCCACGATTTAAATCGTGGCTTTTTTTTGTTGCTGTAGGAGATGGATTCGAACCACCACGAGGAGGTTAGCCCGAAGGTTTATCCCAATTCCTCACCCGAGAGACCGTCGGGCATGTCTGCCAGTTTCAACACCCTACAGGGTGGAAATTTATTTGTTCAGCAAATAAATTTGCTGTAAGGGATGGATTCGAACCACCACGAGGAGGTTAGCCCGAAGGTTTATCCCAGTTCCTCACCCGCGAGACCGGCGGGCATGTCTGCCAATTTCAACACCTCACATTTTAAAACAATTAGGGTTTTGCGACTTTTTCACTCTTTTGTCCCTTTTGTTGATGCAAATTTAATAGAATTGTATTTGTGTTCAAAATTTTATAATAAATTACTTTAAAATTTAGATGAATTTCAATAGATTGTGCTTTTCGTTTTCATAATTTGAAAAATCATTAAAAATCATGGCTCAAAATTTAGAAATTGACAATACAGATCTGCAGATACTGTCGCTATTAATGAAGGATGCTACTATGCCATATACTGAAATCGGCAAAAAAGTCCATGTTTCGGGTGGTACAGTGCATGTAAGAATGAAAAAATTACATGAATCAGGTGTCGTAAAAGGTTCGCAGTTAATTCTGGATTATACAAAGCTCGGTTATGATATACAGGCCTTTCTGGGTATTTATCTAAAAGAAAGCTCTTTGTATGAAGGTGTAGTCGAGCAATTAAAGCAGATACCGGAATTGCTAAGCATGAATTATACGACCGGTAGTTATAGCATTTTTGCTAAAATTATTTGTAAAGATACTCAGCATCTGATGCAGGTGCTGCATGATAAAATTCAAAAAGTGAATGGCATTGAGAGAACCGAAACTCTAATCTCTTTACAGGAAAGTCTTAATAGGCCCTTGGGTTTTTTCGAAGCTCATGATAAATAAGTATTGTCTATTGGTTAGGTAGAAATAAAAATATGCTTTATATTTGTCTACCAATTTTATAGAATTGTATAGTAAGGGATTTATTTATATAAGTATTTTGTCGGGATTGTTGGCTATTAACGGGAGAGTTATGGCTCAGGCTCAGTCAAGAAAAACAATTCACAGTGATCAAGTGTGGACGCAATATTTCTTAGCAGCACGCTTATCCGACAAGTTTAGTCTTCATTTTGATATGGGTTACCGTTCACGGGGTGTTTTTAGTGGACATAGCGTGGCTTTTGTAAGGCCTGGTTTGACTTACCATATTACTCCTAATTTGAATTTTCAGGTGGGTTATGCTCACTTTGAGGCATTTTTTACAAACTCTGAAGGGAATGATGTAAATGTGCCTGAACAAAGGGGGTGGCAGCGCTTCAATTATAATAAATCTTATGACCGTTTCCTGGTTTTTCAAAAGTATCGTTTGGAGGAAAGATTCATTCGAAATGCTAATAAAACGGAAGTGTTGCCAGGGCATCATTTTAACTTTAGGGCGGCTTATCAATTAGGGTTTATCGTTCCTGTTAATCATCGGACATTGGAGAAAAATACAGTCTATATACAGGCCAGTGATGAAATCTTTATCAATTTTGGAGGGGATATAGTTTATAATGTGTTTGATCAAAACAGGGTATTTGCAGGAGTGGGGTATCAGATGACAAAAGGAGCAGCAGTACTTGCCGGTTATCAGCATATCTGGCAACAAAAATCAGATGGGGTTACCATTAATAGTATTGATTGCTATAGGGTAAGCATTATTCAGAATATGGACTTTAGAAAAAATCAATAGGGGTATGGAAATGAAGCATAATGAAATAATTGAAGAGCTGGAGAATTCGGTAGCAGAAGAGGCGGTTCAGGAGCATTTGATTGATGAAATCAATGAAGAGAATAGAAAGAGTCCTGTTATTAAGATTCTGATAGCTGTATTCAGTGTTATTCTGCTTGTGGCTTTTGCTGCAACCTGGTTTTTACAAACTGCCGATGAAGAAACAATCAGCAGTCTTACGGTTACTTTTAGTGATATTTTTAACAGGAACTTGTTGATTTACATTGCCATCGGGCTTGGTGCTCAAATGGTAGATGGCGCACTTGGAATGGCCTATGGGGCTACCAGTACAGCCTTGCTCGGTTCGGCAGGTGTTTCTCAGGCAGCAGCCAGTGGAGCAGTGCATATTGCCGAGGTATTTACAACAGGAGCATCCGGTTTGTCGCATTTACATTTTAAAAATGTAAATATGCGTTTGTTTAAGAACCTTGTAATACCTGGCGTTATTGGATCAATAATCGGAGCTTATTTGTTAGCTGACAGGCTTGATGAAAACTGGATTAAGCCATTTGTGTCACTTTATCTGATTCTATTAGGCTTTTTTATTTTACGTAAAGCATTTAAAGTAAACAAGAAAACAAAAACCAAGCGTCTTGCACCATTGGCCCTTTCAGGCGGTTTTATGGATGCCATTGGCGGCGGTGGCTGGGGACCAATTGTTACCTCTACACTTTTAAGCCAGGGACGTGCCGTAAACTATACTGTTGGTTCTGTAAATCTTGCAGAGTTCTTTGTTGCATTGGCTAGTGGCGCTGTATTTGCAATTTTTCAAGGTGTAGAATCGTGGCAAGTAATTGTTGGCCTTATCGTTGGCGGAGTATTTGCGTCTCCATTTGCGGCCTTATTGGTTAATAAAGTAAAACGTAAACCAATGATTATAGCTGTAGGTCTGCTTATTATAGCGGTTAGTATTCTTAATTTTCAAAAGTCAGCAACCAAGCTTTATAAGCAGCTTTATCCGGAAACATCGGTTGCTAGATAATCAAAGTGTAATTTGAAAAAGATAGAAATCGCATATGCTTTTAATGAGCTGTGCGATTTTTTTTTTCAGGATATTATATTGTTTTCGCGAGCTTGACTGCTTTCATGAGTTTTACCTTAATAGTTGAATTATTTTCCTGACATGAGATCCTGATATTTATAGGATCAAAAGAGGCCATAAAGCAAGAAGCCCCGGAATCCGGGGCTTCTTGCTTTTGTAAATATGTTACTGTTCTTTATTTCAACTGGAAAGTTATTTCTCCTAGTTTGTTTGTGTAAGTAGCAATGTTGTCACATTCGCCGATACCGAAATTTACAGTACGTACAGATTTGTCTTTATTGTTGGTGAATGTTACTTTTCCTTGTAGTGGAAGGCGAGGGTATGTGTCACATGTATAATTGAAATACTGAATAGGGGAAGTGATTTCAACTTTATAATCTTCGCCGTTAACGCCTTTTGCTGTGCCAGATCCTTCAACTCTTGTTAGGTTATCCTTTGTCTCTGGTGTTGAAGCTCCAAATATTGTTCTTGTTCTTGTTGAGTTCCATGTAATAACATTGCCGTCTTCAAGAGTAATTGCTTTCCTTACTGTAATACTGAATACCCAGCTGTTAGACCCATCTGATTTTACTTGTTTTGTAGCATGCTTGCCATTAACGGTACGGCCATTTAGCTTTACGTTATCATAGACAACAGAATCGCGATAAGTACCTGCAGACTTGCTTCCTGAGAAATAGGCAGTGATTTTACCGCCTGAATAAGTTCTGTTATCACAAGAAGGGTATTGATCGAAGTCAAATACTAATTTGCCCGGAGCAACAATTTCGTCAGAGTCACAAATAAAAGTGTCAATTCTTGTATTTGTACTTCTGCTCAGCGAAGCTTCAATCATGTTGTCAACAGAATTGCTTTCATGTTCTAAAGCATAAATATCTGATTCTGTTTTAGTAGGAGGGCTTACTTGAATTTCTTTGTCTTTAGTACAGGAAGTAAATGCGATTGCTGCAACCAGCAAGGTAAAGCTTAATTTAAATATTGTCCTTTTCATTATAAGTTATCCTAGGGTGAAAATTTTCACACTAAGGTATGAAAAATGACAATCCTTGCAAAATGAAAAATCTTCTTCCCAAAGGTAAAATTTATTTGTAAGTCAGGCTTTTTAAACGGCTTTAGATTGTTGTGGGTATTGTTCTTCATAATAAGCAGCTACGGCATTCATGAGGTTGCTATGGCCTGCATTCAGAGTATATAAATGAGAGTTGTTGATAAGGTTGATTAAAGGCGCCATATGGTTAGCTGTCATCATTTTGTCATATTGACCAAGGAACATGGTTGTCGGTATCTGGTATTTATTAATAGTATCAGCTATTACTTTATTTGAAAAACGTAATCTGCGGAATACGGTCCATGAGTAATATACCCTACGACGCTTTTCGCGGGTATCCATTTGAGTTTCCACAAACTTGATAATACTCTTATCTGTAATATGCAGAGTATATACCAGTTTGGTTAGTTGTTTAAACAGTGCCGGGTTAATAATGACACCTCTGAAGAGTTTTCTGAAGAAGGAAGGTGAGGTTGCCATTTTGTAAAATATGTTTCTTTTGATGCCGTCAGGAGCAATTAATATTAACCCGTCAACTTTACTTGGTAAGCCTTCTACTATAGTGAGCGCAAACCTTGCTCCCATACTAAAGCTCATGAGTGCACATTTTTCTATCTTTTGGCTGACCATAAATAAACGAATCATTTCCAGCCAGAAGTCTTTGCTGATAGGGCTGTCTTTTTTATTCCAAAAACTAGTGCCGTGGAAAAATAAGTCAAAGCTATAGAAAGTATATTCGTCCTGTAATGCTTGGGCTATTTTTCGAAATTGATCATTGTTTTGTCCAAATCCGTGAAAACTGAGCATGTTTTTAGGGCCATGACCAAATTTTTCATAGTGAATTACGGCACCTTCATATTCAAAACTTTTTTGACCAATGCTTTTTTTCATAATTAATAGACTCTAAACGATGGATGGTCTGATGAAGGCAGACTTAAAAATGGTGGTCCCCTCTAGGTCGCTTGAGGTGTATTCACCGACATTTTACTCTTTAAATTACCGCTTTCTGCTTTGGCAACTTTTTTAAGATTGAACAATGTAAGCCCTGTTGGTTTTAATAGCCTTTTTGCCCATTCTAATTCGGATAATTTAAATACTTCATTTTCACTAACTGGCTGTATACCTATCAGTGACATGTCTCCCTGAAATACGTTTATAAGCTGTGGAATGTTTTCCATTCCTGTTTTATGAAGGAAAAGCCCTATTGAAGTGAATTTGATATTTTGTGGTGATACTGAATTAAGGATATTTTCTCGTTTTTTTATAGGCTTATTTACCTTGGTTGTCTTGTTATATTTGGCTGAAGAAAAACTGAAACCCTCTTCAGTTTCGTCAAATTCAGTTTTGCTCGAAATGATTTCAGCTGTTCGGAATTTGAGTAAATAAAAGTCAGAGTGCCCCATTCCGACAAATTTCGAACGGGTAAATATCGGACCCTTTGAGGTAAACCTGATCAGCAGACTTATAAGAAGCACTACCGGACTTAAAATGAAAATGAGGAAAGTCGCTGATGTTAAGTCCAGGGCTCTTTTGGCTTTAGTTATGCCAATTTCAGCAAAGGTAGCCTTAGGCTTACTTTTTTTGATGCCATTTGATGTCTGCCTGTTTCTGTTTGCAAGGTATTTAAGTCTGGTGCGGAAAACGGTAACGTCATAATCCTTATTGAAAATATCTTCAGCTTTATAGCGTTTGGCTTCGTTTATTTTTTCATTATTAAGCTGATTGGTAAGAAACACAAATGGGATTGCTCCTAAAACCTCATCGGCTTTGGAAGCTTTCAGAAGTTGTATGCTGGTTACATTGCTGTTACTGGTCTGGTCATAGTCTACTAAGATCATATCAGGGATATAACCTCTTCGCGATTCTTTATAAACGTCTAATGCCTCATCGATGATTTTGATTTCAAATATATCAGCGAAATCTTCCATCAATTGTACATTGAAGCCAAAGTCCTGGCCAACGTATAAAAGTTTCTTTAATGGAGATATGACAGCAGAGCCATTCATAGCATATTTAACGTTGCGTTGAAATAGATAAAAAGTAGGGATACTATATTATATTCTGTATACGGAAAACTATGTCCTTAGGGTTGAAAGGTTTAGTAATAAATTCTGAGCAGCCAAGATGGATGCATGTTTTTCTGTCATTTTCATCCAGACTGCTTGATAAGGTAATGGTTGGGATGGTTTTAAAAAATGTGCTGGCTTTTAAGTTTGTTAAAAGCTCAAAACCGTCCATATTAGGCATATACAAATCATGGATTATCAAATCCGGGTGATTCCCTTCTTCCAGCCACTCCATAGCTTCCATACCGTCACTTTTAATAAAAACGTCGTATTCCGTCTTTAAATAATGATTCAGAAGCATTTGGATGCCGATTTCATCGTCGACAACCAATATCTTTTTTCTCATAAAAAATAAATTATAGTTCAGCCAATTTCTTGGTTAACTCATTATACGCAATCTCGCTGGTTTGTTCAATCTCTTTGATAATTTTAGGTAATTCTTCTAAAGATTGCTCTTTCTGACAAATCCATTCTAAACGTTCCAATGCTGGTTTTAAACTATTGATACCAAATGAAATATAGGTTGGACGTATTTTATGAGCAAGTGCCTTCATTTTTGTCCAGTCACGCGCTGCTAATGTTTCGTGTAGCTGTTCAATAAATTCAGGAGTTTGTTTTAAAAAGATATCAATCATTGACTCCATAAATTCGCTGCTGCCTCCTGCAGCTTCTTCCATATATGCCAGATCAGTAACTTTTTCCTGTAACTCTTCTGGTTCCGGAATCTGTATTTTTTTATGGAAGCCATATTCCTGAAGTTTATTATTCAGGGCTATAGGGTCAATAGGTTTAGAAATGTAGTCATTCATGCCTGCCTGTTGGCACTTATTCTGCACATCTCCGGTTACAGATGCGGTTAGGGCAATGATTGGTGTTGTTGTTGCTTTGCTATCTGCTTTAGTCCGTAATATTTTTGTTGTTTGAAAGCCATCCAGTTCCGGCATTTGTAGATCCATTAATATGATGTCAAAAGCATTTGAAGTTGAAAACTCTATTGCTTCGAAACCACTTTCAGCTACAGTTACGTCAACATCCCAGCCTTGCATTAATTTTGTAGCAACAAGCTGGTTCATTTTGTTGTCTTCCACCAGCAATACTTTTAGATGATCAAATTTTGCCGCAGCCGTATTTGGAGAGTAATTTAATTCTTGTTTCTGGCCTGTTTCGTAAGCAATTTCGAAAGAAAATACAGAGCCTGTTCCTTCATTGCTACTTACTGAAATGCGACCTCCCTGCATCTGGATCAGCTTTTTTGTGATAGAAAGCCCCAGACCCGTTCCTCCGAATTTTCGTGTAGTGGCTGTGTCTCCCTGGGTAAAACTGTCAAATATATTTCCAAGCTTGTCTTCCGGAATACCTATTCCTGTATCGGCAATGTCAAATCGTATAATGTTTTTGTTATGCACTGTAGTAAGTAGCCGAACGTTAACATTTACCATGCCCTTGTAAGTAAATTTGATGGCATTGCCGATCAGATTTGTAAGTATTTGATTTAAACGGGTTGGATCTCCTTTAAGAAAAGGCGGTATATACTCGTCAATTTGGCAGATAAGTGGCAGGCCTTTATTGTTTGCTGATATATTCAGCGTATTTACAGTAGCTTTTACAGTTTCTTCAAGGCTAAAATCAATGTTTTCGAATGTCATCCCTCCCGCCTCAATTTTTGAGAAATCCAGAATGTCGTTGATAATAACCAGCAGGTTTTCTGCTGAAAAGCGGATTCCCTGCAATAATTCTTTTTGGCCCTCATTGAGCTCTTCCTGACCCAGCAGATGGGACATTCCAAGTATCGCATTCATGGGGGTGCGGATTTCATGACTCATTACTGAGAGGAATTGCTCTTTGGCCTTAACTGAGGCTTCCGCCATTGTTTTGGCGAGTTTCAGGTCTTTTTCCTCATCTTTATGCGATGTGATGTCATGAGTAATGAAAATGGCTCCTGCAATTTCACGTTCAGCATTCAGAATCGGGTTAATGGTGATTTCTGAAAAATAGGTTTTGGAGCCTACTTCGTAGCTTTGCTCTATTTTAAAGGATTCTCCTTTTAAAACCCGCCGTATATTCCTGATCCAGTCGAAGCTGGTTTGGTTACTTTGATTTTCTGCAAGATGGTGGAGCCAGTGAAAGCCAATACTAATGTTTTGGCCTGTAAAAATTGGCCACGCCGTTTTAATGGGTTCATTGAATACTGTTATGCGACCTAAATTGTCGATAGCCCAGATACCATCCTGAGTATTGTCGATAATAGCATTAATCTTTAACTCACGTTCACTTATTTCTTTCAGCAAGGCTTCTTTTTCCGCTTCGGACTTCTTCCTTTCTGTAATATCCCGGGCTACACACTGAAAACCGATAACCCAGTTGTTTTTAATATGCAGTTCTGTGTTTTGACCTATCCAGATTGTTCTATTGTCTTTAGTATGTATCGGGAATTCGTAATACGTAGTAGGTATTCTGTTCTGGAATTGATTCCTGAAAAAGCCCAGTATCTCTTCCTTATAGTCAGGATGAGTCAATATTGTTAAATCAATAACCTGCCCTTCAGATCTTTCAATCCCTAAAAGCTTGTTGAGTGTTTCATTTGAATAAGTAACCAGGCCGTTTACGTCGGTACTATAGATGATATCTGTGGCTTTTTCTACAATAAGGCGGTAGTTCTCTTCTGAGATAGTAAGTTTTTGATTGGCACTTTCTATCTCTGCTTTGCGAAGGGTTAGCTGTTCTTCGGAAATTTTTCTGTCATGTATGTCACGGATACTGGTCAAAAGAATATTTAACTGGCCTGTTCTGATCCTTTTTACTGAGAGCGCTCCCCAAAAAATACGCCCTTTTTTAGAAAGGAAAGTTGTTTCTGTTTTCCACTCTCCGTTTTGATCAATATTATCTAATATCTTACGCCTGTAATCGCCATCAATAAAAATTTGTGAATAGTTGAGAAGTTCATCTCCGATTATTTGGTCTTTACTGCCAGCCTCTAATAAACGTATTGCCGCATCATTACAATTGATGACTTTCTTCGTTTGGGGATTAATAATGAATAAAGCATCAAAAGCATTTGCAAAAAGAGCCTGAAGCAGCTCGTCATTTTGTTGTAGCTGATCGGGTTGTCCTGTACTGTAAGAGATATCGTGAAAACTATGCAGAATAGAAGAATCTTCCCTGGACTCTCCTGCCAGTAAGATAGATTTTATGGTAATACGTATCTGTTTTGAGCCATTTACCTGAAGTGTGGTTCGTATTTCAGAGTTTTCTCCGTTTTTTACCAACTTTAAAATAGCTTCCCAGTCGCTGCTTCTAATCAATAATGGATTGATGTTTTTTTCTAAAAGCGTTTCATGCGTTTGTTCTGCCAGTTTTCCTAAAGAAGAGTTGGCATAAACAATAGAGCCGCTCAGGGTAGTAATAATGATACCGTCCTGAATGCAATCTAAAATCTGGGTGTTATATAAATTGCTAGTTTTCAAATTATTGGTTTATGCTCTGAGTAGCATTGATCGAAGAAATGTGCTTATTCATCGATACTTCGAACACGTTGGTAAAGTTGCATAATCGTGGTAAAAAAAGATAGTTTTTATTCAAAATAAACTAAAATGCCTGAATTGGGTTTAATAAGGCCGATTTGTAGCACTTGTACAGGCGTAAATTCTATAGTGTCAGCGCATTGTGGAGAATTACTTAGGAAACAAAAATATTTATGGAAACTTTTATTGTTCAAAAAGTTTCCATAGTTTTGTTTCATAACCAAGGTATATAGTGGAAGTGAAGGAACAAATCATATTGGGAGCTGGTGAGTTATTTGGTCGTTATGGCATTAAAAGCATAACAATGGATGATATAGCTCGCCATTTAGGCATGTCGAAGAAAACTATTTATCAGTTTTTTGAAGATAAGACTCAGTTGGTAGATGCAGGGTTAGATGGTTTTCTAATAATGCAGAAACGTGAGATGGAAGGCTTGAGAGAAAAAGCAGGAAGTGTGCTGGAAGAATTAGCCATGACAGGTGATTACCTGAGAGAAAAGGTTTGTAATATTAATCCGTCTCTTGTGTATGATATGAAAAAATACTACCCGCTTACTTATAAAAGGCTTATAGAGTTTAAACGCAGTTTTGTGGAAAACTTTATAATAGAAGTGCTTGAGCGTGGCAGGCAAGAGGGGATTTTTAGAGCAAACATAGATCCTAAGATATTGGCACGCTTAAGAGTGGAGCAAACTGAGATGGGGTTTAATCCCGATGTGTTCGGTACTGCAGAATTTGATAATTCAGAAGTTCAAATTGCTCTTTTTGAACATTTTATGTATGGTATTCTGACCCTTAGGGGGCATGAAGAGTTAAATAAGAAATGGGGTTACAAGGATTAATATATTGTTTTGATTTACTGTTTGATAAATATGAGAAAGCGAAGTTTACTCACCCTGATAGGGGTGTTGATGTTTCAGAGTTTATGGGCGCAGCAGGCTTATACGTTGCAGCAATGTGTTGATTACGCATTGAAAAACCACTTAACTATTAAGTCTTCCGAATATGATGCAAAAACATCAAGGGCTAAAAGGAACGAAGTGATAGGCCAGGGGTTGCCACAGGTAACGGCTAATTTCCAATTAATGCATAATGACCCATTAAGAAGAATGTTTTTCCCTAATACTCCAGGAACACCATTTTTCCAGCAGTCTGCTCCTCCGGGAGAAGTTATTAGTACTCCCAATTTCTTTCAGGCACCTACGAGTGGCGATTTGAATGCACAGGTATCTCAATTGCTGTTGAGTAGTTCTTATATTGTTGGTGTGAAAGGCGCTAAGACATATATAGAATTAGCTAACCAGGGCGTTTTCAAAACTAAAGTAGATGTTGTAGAAGGCGTTTCTAAGGCTTATTGGTTAAGTGTAGCTGTAACAGAGAGAATGAATTTGTTGGATCAGAATATTGCCCGAATTGATTCTAACCTGCGCCAGTTGAGAGCTACTAATAAAAGCGGTTTTGCTGAAAGTATTGATGTGAGCAGGCTGGAAGTTACGTTTAACAATCTCTTGGCAGAAAAGCAAAAATCCCAGGCATTACAGGAAGCAAGTATTGCCGGTTTGAAATACAGAATGGGTATGCCATTGACTGAAGAGCTGGCTCCTAGTGAGTCGTTAAAAGATGCGGCTGTGAAATATGTTTCCCTGGATAGCTCTGATGTGGATTATAATTCAAGAATTGAATACCAGTTGCTTAAAACTAACCAGAAACTGAATAACTATGATCTGAAGTTAAAGAAGTATGAGATTCTTCCGACAATTTCTTTATTTGGAGCAATGGGTTGGTATAATCAGACAATGAAGCCTGTTGATTATTTAAATAAATCAACTCCTTGGTATCAATATGGTAATTACGGATTGAATGTGGCAGCACCTTTAGTTACAGGTTCTTCAAGACACTACAAAGTTCAACAGGCTATGCTTAAAATTAAAAAGACTGAAAATGATATGAAATATCTAGAACAGTCTATCAATTTTGAGGTCTATAATGCAAAGGTGAGCTATGATAATTCTCTTAAAACGGTTGAGATCAATAAAAAGAATATGGACTTGGCAGCTGAAGTTTCCAGGGTGATCAATATTAAATTTAAAAACGGTTTAGCTTCAAACTTAGAAGTAACTGTTGCAGAAAATGAGTTGAAAGATGCTCAGACTAATTATTATATATCGGTGTCTGATGCTTTATTAGCTCGCATAGATTATGATAAATCAAAAGGAACATTATATAAGGAACAATAACAGCTATTTGATATGAGAAAATTCGGATATAAAACAAAAGCAGAACTAAGCTTTTCACTAGCAGAACTATCGGAGCAGGTAGTTGATATTATAGATAAATGCCCAAAGAAAATGGGAGAAAGAGCTTATGTAGCTTTATCAATGACAACTGAGTTGGTAGTTATTCTGAACGAGGCTTTGTCCTTAGATTCAGAGAAAGAAGCCATCAGATATTATGAAGAGGCATTTGAAATTAACAGAAAGTGTAATGAATTTATTCTGATGATGGTGTTTGAAAGACATTTGATGTTTGAAGATGTTTATTTCCTGCTAAATCAGTTAAACCAGATGCAAGCTTTTTTACACCACAAACTGGTTGCTCTTACACTAATGCATGGTAAGTATCAGTTGGAAGCTGTTGCTTAATTTTTTAAGGATTTTACAAAATAATGAAATGAAAAAAATTACTAAGACATTAATATTTGCAGGTGCTTTTGCTGTATTGGCTACTGCCTGCAACAAAGATGACAAAGCGGCGAAGCTTGAAAAGTTGAAAGCGGAGCTTGAGGAGCAGGTAACAAGCCGTGACAAAATTGAAAAGTCTATTGATGAACTTCGACTGAAGATAGAGGAAGTAGAAGGTAAAAAAGATAAAACTAAGGTGTCATTAGTTCAGGTTGAAGTTCTTGAAAATAAATCTTTTTTACATTATTTGGATATTCAGGGAAAGGTTGATTCTGATAATAATGTGATGGTAAGCGCCAAGATGGGCGGAACACTTACACGTGTATATGTGAAAGAAGGGGATCATGTTAGCAAAGGCCAGTTGCTTGCAACAATTGATGCTGCTCAGATTGAAAAAGGTGTTGCTGAAATCAAAAGCTCTCTTTCACTTGCTGAAGATGTCTATAATCGTCAAAAGGCCCTTTGGGATCAGAAGATTGGTACTGAAGTACAATATCTTCAGGCTAAGAATAATAAAGAAGCTTTAGAAAGTAAGCTTCAGACAATCTATGCACAACTTGACCAAAGCAGAATCAAAGCTACTATCAGCGGTACTGTAGATCAGGTATTATATAATGAAGGTGAAGCAGTAGCGCCAGGGCCGGTTTTCAGAGTTGTGAACCTGTCTGCTTTCAAGGTAGTGGCAGAGGTACCTGAAACATATTCTTCAAAAGTAAATCAGGGCGATAAAGCTGAGATTGAGTTTAATGACATTGGAAAGCAGCTTAAATCGAGATTGACAACTGTAGGGAATGTAATTAACCCGGTAACAAGAACATTTCCTGTTGAAGTAAGATTAGGCAATGCCGGTTTTGCTTTGAAGCCGAATATGACAGCAAAAATCAGGATCAATGATTACAGCAATGCGAATGCAATTGTTGTTCCGATCAATACAGTACAGATCGGGGCTAAAGGAGAGAAGTTTGTTTATGTTGCTAACAGTAGTGATAAAGCAGAAAGAAAACCTGTTGAAGTTGGTATGACTTATGGTTCTGATGCGGAAATTTTGAAAGGACTGAAGGCTGGAGACAAAATTGTCTCTGTAGGTTACCTTGACCTTGAAGATGGCCAGACTTTAAAGTATTAAGCGATAGGTATAATCATTGAAGACGAGAGTCTTCAATCAAAAATATTAACTCTAATATAATGCTAGACTTTAAGCAATTTAAGCCGACCAGCTGGTCTATTGATAATAAGACCAGTATATACATTGTGACGATCATCATCACATTGTTCGGGATCTCTTCTTATCTGAGTTTACCGAAAGAAAACTTTCCGGATATCGTTATTCCTACTATTAATGTGAGTACGGTTTATCCGGGTACATCTCCTACTGATATTGAAGACCTTGTGACCCGTAAACTTGAAAAAAAGATTAAGGGGATCAACGGTGTGAAAAAGGTTACCAGTAACTCTATTCAGGATTTCTCTAACGTAGTAGTAGAATTTAATGCAAACGTTAAAGTGGAAGTTGCTAAGCAAAGGGTGAAAGATGCGGTTGATCAAGCCCGCTCTGACTTGCCTAATGATTTGCCGACAGATCCTAGTGTAAGTGATATCAACTTCTCTGATTTCCCGATTATGTTTGTAAACATTGCCGGTGAATATGATATGGACAAGCTGAAGAAGTTTGCTGACCTGGCTAAAGACCGTATCGAGGGTATGAGAGAAATTACCCGTGTCGACATGGTGGGTGCTTTGGAAAGAGAAGTTCAGATTGATGTCGATATGTACAAAATGCAGGCGGCAGAGATTACCATGTATGATATTGACAATGCCATTGACGCAGAGAACAGAACACTTTCCGGTGGTCTTGTGAAAGTAGGAGAAATGAAACGTTCCGTTCGTGTTGACGGTAAGTACACAGATCCTACAAAAATTAAGGATATCATTGTTAAATCTCCGAATGGAGCTCCGGTTTACCTGAGGGATATCGCAACTGTGGTTTATGGTTTTAAAGAAAGAGAAAGTTACGCTCGTCTTAATCACCGTAACGTAATTACATTAAACATTGTAAAACGTTCAGGTGAAAACTTGTTGACGGCTTCTGACGGTGTTCGTGCAATTGTTGATGACTTGAAAGAGCATAAATATCCTTCAGATCTTGAAGTGGTAGTAACCGGTGACCAATCTAACCAGACGAGAGTAACACTACACGATCTGATCAATACGATCATCATTGGTTTTATTCTGGTAACCATTGTGTTGATGTTCTTCATGGGAACGACCAACGCATTGTTTGTTGGTTTATCAGTGCCGCTTTCTATGTTTATTGCTTTCATTCTGATGCCAAGTATAGGCTTCTCTATGAACATGATTGTATTGTTCGCGTTCCTGTTTGCTTTGGGTATTGTGGTAGATGATGCTATTGTGGTAATTGAGAATACACACCGTATTTATCATGACGAGCATATTCCGATTACCGAGGCTGCTAAAAAAGCGGCAGGTGAAGTATTTGTTCCTGTTTTTGCAGGTACACTTACAACGTTGGCTCCTTTTATCCCATTGGCATTCCTGCCGGGTATTGTAGGTAAGTTTATGTTCTACCTGCCAATTACGTTGATCATTACCCTGGTTGCATCGTTGATAGTAGCATTCATTATTAACCCGGTGTTTGCAGTTTCTTTCATGCGTAAAGAGAAGGAGTATTCACCTACAGCTTCTTTCTTTGAGAAGAACAAAGGTTTGATTATTTCTAGTGTTGTAATGTTTGCTTTGGCATTGATTTGCTATCTGAGTGGTGGCGTAGGAGGTTTTGGTTTTGGAAACTTCTTCATATTTATGATCATACTGATTTGGTTGAACAAATTTGTATTCACTAGAATGATTAATGCTTTCCAGAACGGATTTTGGCCAAAATTCATGAGAGGGTACGAAAAACTACTTCATTGGGCCTTGCATAGACCATGGCAAATGCTGACAGGTACAGTTGTGCTGTTGGTTGTATCTGTGATTTTCTTTGGAGCGTCAAATCCGAAAGTAGTTTTCTTCCCGGGTGCTGACCCTAACTTTATCTATGTATATATCCAGTTGCCGGTTGGTACTGATCAGGTTGTGACAGATTCTGTTACAAGAAAGGTTGAAGACAGAGTATTTAAAGTGGTTGGAGAGAATAACCCTATTGTAGAATCTATTATATCAAATGTAACCATTGGTGTAAAAGATCCTTCTGAGCAGGATCAGAGCCCGCAACCACACAGAGGTAAAGTGGCTGTATCATTCGTTGAATTTGGTCATCGTAAGGGAGAGTCTACAGCAGCTTACCTGGATAAAATCAGGGAGAGTGTAAAAGGTATTCCTGGTGCTATAGTAACGGTTGATCAGGAACAGAATGGCCCACCTACAGGTAAGCCTATTAATATCGAGATCAGTGGTGATGAGTTTGACGATCTGGTACATATTTCTAATGACTTTATTAAGTATATCAACGAACAGGATATTTATGGGATTGAAGGCTTGAAGTCTGATTTGGAAGATAAAAAGCCGGAGATATTGATTGAAGTTGATCGTGAGCGTGCTAACAGAGAAGGCTTGTCTACTGCACAAATCGGTATGGAAATCCGTTCTGCAATTTTTGGTAGAGAAGTAGGCGCTAAATTCAAAGATGGCGAAGATGATAACAAGATTATGATTCGTTATCAGGCTGACCAGAGAAATAAGATAGACGAATTGCTTAACCTGAATATTACTTTCCGTGATATGGGTATGGGGGGGCGTGTACGTCAGGTTCCTTTGTCTTCTGTTGCTAAAATTCGTTATGCCAATACTTATGGCGGTATCAAGCGAATCAATCAAAAACGTGTGGTAACTGTTGCTTCCAACGTTTTGTCTGACGGTAATGCCAACGAAATCATTGCCAAGATCCAGAAAGCAATTCCGGCCTTCAAAGTAAAAGAAGGATACGATATCAAGATTACAGGTGAGCAGGAAGATCAAAAAGAGACTTCTGATTACTTAGGATTCTCTATGATGATGTCACTTGGTATGATCTTCCTGATTCTTGTGACTCAGTTTAACTCTGTAAGTAAGCCGATTATTATTCTGAGCGAGATTGTTTTCTCAATCATTGGTGTATTGCTGGGTTATACCATCTTCCATATGGAATTTGTGATTTTGATGACAGGTATCGGTATTGTAGGGCTGGCCGGTATTGTGGTTAAAAACGGTATCATCATTGTAGAATTTGCAGATGAACTAAGGTCAAGAGGTTTAGAACTTTATCCAGCTCTTGTAGATGCCGGTAAGATTCGTCTTGCTCCTGTATTGCTGACAGCAACTGCAACAATTCTTGGTCTTACGCCACTTGCAGTAGGATTGAATATTGACTTCGTTAAAATGTTCACTGAGCTAAACCCACATATATTCTTTGGTGGTGATTCGGTAGCATTCTGGGGACCTTTGTCCTGGACAATTATTTTCGGTCTGTCATTTGCAACATTCCTCACATTGGTATTGGTACCTTGTATGTACCTGATCAGTGAAAGAATTAAACTGAAAATGAAAGGTGAAGATGTGCAGCATATTTATGACTTCGATGAGAAGCATGATCCTGAACATTTTAAACATACACCTCATTTGTAGTAGTGAGTCTTGAGTAGTGATTAGTGAGATTTTCTCATGACTCATGACCCACAACTCAAGACTAGAATAAAATCCCCTGTTGAAATAAGTTTTGACAGGGGATTTTTTTTGTTCAATTGATGTTATAGCAAAGGGTCTTTATGGTGGACAGTCTCACTACTCACGACTCATATCTCACTTCTCAATAAAATGAATAAACTTATTTTAATTCCGATTCTGACTGTCATTTTCCTGGCAATGGATTTGTATGCATTTCAGGCATTAAAGACAGTTACACAGACTTTAAGCGATCCCACGAGAAAGTGGATCTATATTGCTTACTGGTCTTTTACAGCAATTACGTTAGGGGGCTTCTTCGTGTATCATTTTGGTAACGTAGATAAAATGTCGACTTCTCTTAAAAACTTCTTACTGTTCGGGGTATTTGCCAATTACTTCTCCAAATTGTTTGTAGTGTTGTTTCTGTTTATTGATGACCTGGTACGTTTCGGGCGTTGGTCTTATCAGGCAATAGATCATTATTTCAATCCGGTAAAGCCCGGCGAAGCTGATTCGGGTATTCCCAGAGCTGAGTTTTTGAGCAAAGTAGCATTGACAGCAGGTGCGATTCCATTGGTAACAATGGCCTATGGTGTAATTTCAGGAGCGCATGATTACAGAATAAGAAGAGTAACTCTAAAGTTGCCCAACTTACCAAAAGCTTTTGACGGCATTAAAGTAGCACAGCTTTCTGATATTCATTCAGGTAGTTTTTTTAACAGAACTGCTGTAAAAGGGGGGATCGATATGCTACTGGCAGAAAAGCCCGAGGCTGTGTTTTTTACAGGGGATCTTGTAAATAACAAAGCGGACGAAGTAAAAGAGTATATTGATATTTTCAATAAAGTTAAAGCACCAATGGGTGTTTACTCAACCTTGGGTAACCACGATTACGGTGACTATGTACAGTGGGAGTCGCAGGAAGCAAAGTACAGAAATCTTGAAAAGTTAAAAGCTGCTCATAAAGAAATGGGTTGGGATCTGCTGAACAATACACATCGTGAGTTGAAAATCGGGAATGAGCATATTGCTGTTTTAGGTATTGAGAATTATGGTGCCAAAGGAAACTTTCCTAAATATGGTAAGCTAGACCTGGCACATAAAGGAACTGAAGATGCTCCTGTGAAAATTTTGCTTTCTCATGATCCAAGCCATTGGGATGCTCAGGTAAATAAAGACTATAAAGACATTGATCTGATGCTGGCAGGGCATACACATGGTTTTCAGTTTGGGATTGACAGTGAGGTAATAAAATGGAGTCCTGTGCAGTATATGTACAAACAATGGGGTGGTTTATATACTGAAGGTAATCAACATCTTTATGTAAATAGAGGTTATGGTTATTTAGGTTATCCGGGGCGTATAGGTATGCCTCCCGAAATCACTATCATTGAATTGAAATGTGCCTGATTAAGTAAAGAAACTTTAAGTAAGTCCACGTTGTCTCTGATAGCGTGGACTTTTTTTATTTATGCTGTTTTAGAAATTAATAGTAAAGATGTGTTGAGCAGTGGTATAGTGATACGTGATTTTCCAGCCGTTTTGAATACATATTTGTTTGACTATGGCAAGCCCGAGCCCTGTAGAATTACTACTTTTTGAATCTTTCTTAAATCTGTTAAACAATTGTTCCGGTTCACAGTCAGGAGCAATACCCGGATTGGAAATGATCAGGCGATTGTTGTTGAGTTGAATTGTAACTTCTTTTTCTGCAGGTGTATATCTTAAA
>CAZNHL010000028.1:0-21336 GCA_964572965.1 uncultured Bifidobacteriaceae bacterium | reverse complement strand
GCACAAGTATGGATCGGTATCAACAATGATTTCTTTAGTAAACGAGTTGTTGACTTTGATGCCTTTACGTTCAAACAAATCACTCATTTGTTCAATAAGCCGGTGTAATAATTCGTGTAAATTAACTTTCTGCTTATTAGAGTAAGCTTTGTTGTCTAGTTTTGCCAACAACAAAAGCGACCTGTTGAGTTTACTCAAACGTTCAACTCCCATTTTGGCCTGTTCAATGTTTTCGGCCATTTCTTCATTAAGCGACATCTGGCTGAGTCTGTCCAGTTTTGACTGGATAATTGCCAGTGGCGTTTGAATCTCATGAGAAGCATTTTCTGTAAACTCTCTGAGTGCTACGTACTCTTGTCTGCCCCTTTCCGTCAGGTCTTTAAGAGAACTTTGCAACTCCTGAAACTCAATCACATTGGAACTATGAAGTTTTAATGGGCTGCTGGAACTTACAGAGAATACTTTGAGGTTTTCGAGATTAAGAAAAAATGGTTTCCAGAGTCTTTTGTTCAGAATGTAAGTAATCAAAACCCCGGCCACTATCAGCATGGCGGTCATAATTGCGAAGATGTAGCATATCGTTTTATAGTATTTGTCCCAGCCAATATGGGTAGTCATTACTGTAATCTGGTAATTAGTACCATGAATTGCCTTAATGATTGTCATGTAGCGATAGTCTTCATTTTCTTGTTGAAGCCTGTCAAAAATCAATGTATCACCGCTTACCTTTTTTTCGTGCAGCGCTTTATCAGTTTTGTTAATGGAAATTAAAGGGAAATGAACAGGTTTGCCAGCCTCTATTTGCTCAACCACCAGCTCTGCCTGCCATTCGAGTTGCTCATCCATTTCAAGGGAAACCTCTTTTTGGAGCATGAAAAACAGTACTACTCCCATAAGTAACATGATAGTAACTGTACTGATAAGATAATTGCGTATGGTTTTATGTAAAAGCTTCATTAATTAGAAGTCCATTTATAGCCCATGCCGTAAACAGTTTTGAGGTAGTCTACGCCGGTTTGAGTCTTGATTTTTTTACGAAGATTCATAGTGTGCACATATACCGTATCATAATTGTCCACCATGTCATAGTGGTCGCCCCAAAGGTGCTCTGCAATAGCTTGTTTGCTGACAACTCTGTTTTTATTGACTACAAAGTACAAGAGTAATTCATATTCTTTTTTAGTGCATGCAATCTCAGTATTTTTGAAAAACACAGTTTTAGCACTTGTGTCAATATGCAGATCATCAATGCTGATAGTATTGTTGCCGTGATAAGATTTACGTCTGAGAAGAGCGTTGATCCTTGCGTTTAATTCTTCAAGGTGAAAAGGTTTGGTTACATAGTCATCGGCACCGAGGTTCAGGCCTTCCAGTTTATCAGTAAGTGAATCTTTTGCTGAAACAATAAGTACACCAGAGTCTTTTTGCTGTTTTTTAAGAAGATGAAGCAGGTCTAATCCGCTTCCCCCGGGTAATGTTATATCAAGAACTATTATATCATAGTTATAGAGTGCAATTTTGTCTTCACCTTCATCAAAAGTTGTAGCTTTTTCGCAGCGATAGCCTTGTTCTGATAAATAGCTTTCCATTTCATCAAGCAAAACCGGCTCATCTTCAATGAGTAATAGTTTCATGTGTAGTTGTTTAGATTAAAGGAAACAGTTTTGAGGATCAGATTTTTTTTTTTTTTGATTTTTCTAAATCTTTAGAATTTTTTTAGAATCCAGTCTTTGTTTTGTGGCTCCTTATTAAGACTAAGTCTAAAGAAAGATAAAGATAAGGCTTTAAAATAGAACTTGTCAAGTTAAAAAATAAGACAAAATATTTAGAAGGGTCAAGGTTTGTTCCAACTGTTTAATTCAAATTTTATTTTCATGTTAAAAAACACTCTTAAATTTGTATTGCTTGCGCTTACAGTTGCAGGCGTTGCTTCATCTTGTAAAAAGAAAGATGATGACTCAACTCCTACAGTTCAATTAAGAACAAAAATCGATGTAAACCAAGCTACAGACACAACTACTTACGCTCGTTTGTTTGTTGATGAAAAAGGAGCATCTACTGTTGATGTAAATGACGGAAACGCTCTATTGGTACTTTTCTCTGACTCATTAGTTGCTTATGCAAGGAAGGGAACAGCCCAAGAAATAACTGTTGCCGGTTTGAAACAGAGATATACTGCTACTAATAATGCAGGAAAGGGTGTACGTAGTCTGACGGCTTCGTCCAGAGAAATTAATGCAGAATCAGAAGCTATACGTACAGATATCGAAGATCTGTTTGATCTTCAGGCTGAAGCTAGTAAGTCTCGTGGCAATACAGCTTCAAAAGGGAAGGCCGGTATGTTAGGAACATATCTTGTAAATGAAGCTGGTCTGGAAGGAGTACAATTGATCGCAAAAGGCTTGATCGGTAACTTCCAAATGGATTATATTGGTAATGTTTTGCTTGGTTCTGGTCTTGATGCCGATAACAGTAAGCTTGTGGCAGGTAAAAAGTATACAGAATTGGAGCATAACTGGGATCTTGCTTATTCTACATTTACTAAGAAAAGTTATTATGGTAAAGATGCTAAGTTGGCTCCAGGTACTACAGGCGCAACAAGTGGCGAATCTCAACTGGGCTCTTATGTATGGGAATACAATCAGGATGCTTTTAAACAAATGAATAAGGCATTTGTAAGAGGTCGTATCGCTATTGTTAACAATGATAGAAATGAGTTGAAAACTCAGGCTGATTTCATTAGAAAGGCTTTTGAAAAAGCGGTGGCTCAGGCAGCTTTGGGATACCTGAAAAAATGGAAAGATGCAGGTACTAATACTGCTTCTGCTGCACACGCAATTGGCGAAGGTGCAGGCTTTATTTACTCATTGCGTGCTGCAAAGCTTAATGGTGGTTCTGATAAATTCTCTGATGATATACTTGACGGTTTGTTGGGATCAGAAGGTGGTTTCTGGGATCTTACAAATGAAAAAATCAATACAGCAGGTACTGCTATATCCGAAAAATTCGGTGTAGCTCGTCCGTATTAATTTTTAAAAGAACAGAGAGACTTAGATTAATAAGTTTATCAGCTAAGAGTGAGGGAAGTGTTTTCCTCACTCTTAGCTATTTTGATTTATAGTGATATGGTAAAGAAAATACTAGTAAGAATTTCTGCAATAGGTCTATGCAGTTTGATGTTATGGTCATGCGGTGATAAAGCCACCAGCGGTAATCCCCGTCCGGGCGATAAAAGCGGAGCAGACAGAAAAGAAGTACTTGTCAATGTTGCCGACAATATTATTATCCCTTCTTATGAAGGTTTTGATGAAAAGAAATCTGTGTTCGTTACAAAATCAAAAGCGTTTACAGATAATCCATCTGTTACAACACTGTCTGATTTTCGCCAGGCATGGGAAGACGCTTATATTGCCTGGGAAAAAGTGGAGCTGTTTGATGTGGGGCCTGCAGCAGAACATATCACAAGAAGTTATGTGAATATTTATCCGGTAAATGTAAATCAGGTTACTACCAATATTGCTGCCAACGGAACTGCAAATCTTGAGCTTACAAATGCATATGATGCTCAGGGCTTTCCTGCATTTGATTACCTGATTAATGGTCTTGCGGCAAATGACGCAGATATTGTTACTCTTTATACTACAGATGCTGATGCTTCAAAGCGTATTGTGTATGTAAAGCAGCTTACAGCGCAGTTGAATGCTAAATGTACCCAGGTGCTGGAAGAATGGAAAAGTGGTTTCCGTGATAAATTCGTTAACAATACAGGTACAGACGTAGGCTCTTCTTTTTCAAAACTGACGAATGGATACGTATTGAATTATGAACGTTTTATTCGTTCAGGCAAGTTTGGGATTCCTTCTGGCATTATGGCAGGCGGTAAACCTAATGAAACAAAAATAGAAGCTTTTTATAAAAAAGATATTTCAAAAAAACTGGCTCAGGCAGCTCATCAGGCTTCTGTTGATTTCTTCAACGGGAAAAACTTTAAAGACGGTACTGAGGGAGCATCTTTTAAATCGTATCTGGATGCTCTTGATGCCAAAGACAGCAAAACCGGAGAGTCATTAACAAAAATAATAAACGCTCAGTTTTCGAAAGCTAATGGTAAATTAGCTTTGTTGTCGGATAATTTACGTCAGCAGGTTTTGACCAATAATCAGGGTATGATTGATGTTTTTAATGAAATGCAATCTGCAGTACGTATGCTTAAAGTGGATATGACTTCAAACATGAGCATCATTATTACCTATGTTGATAACGACGGCGATTAAGAGCAGATGATTGAGTATTTAAGAAAAGATACTTCGGCTGCTCCGTTAGCTGTTTTCAGGATGGCTTTTGGTTTGATGCTCTTTATTGGCGTTATACGTTTCTGGTCTAATGGCTGGATTGAGGAGTTGTATATCAAGCCGAAGTACTTTTTCCCTTTTTATGGTTTTGAATATGTAGTGCCCTTGGGAAGTTTTACCTATTGGGCATTTGCTGTTTGTGGGATTGCAGCTGTCATGGTAGCAATAGGAGCATATTACCGGATAGCAATAATTACGCTGTTTGTTAGTTTTACTTATATTGAACTGATAGATAAAACTACCTATCTGAACCATTATTATTTTGTAAGCATGATTAGCCTCATGCTGATTTTTTTACCGGCAAATGTTTATTTTTCTGTTGATGCCTGGCGCAAGCGGGGTACTTTTGCTGACCGTATACCGCTCTGGTGCCTGGATGCGTTAAAACTATTTGTCTGTATTCTCTATTTTTATGCCGGTCTGGCCAAAATAAATACAGACTGGTTATTAGAAGCCATTCCACTGAAAATCTGGCTGCCGGCAAAAAATGATATCCCTCTAATAGGCTTTTTGTTTAATTATAAATGGCTTGCCTTTGCGTTTAGTTGGTTTGGCTGTTTATACGATTTGACTATTCCTTTTTTATTGTGGAATAAAACAACCAGGGGGCTTGGCTATGTTGCCGTTGTTGTATTTCATCTGCTTACTTCATTGTTGTTTCCTATCGGCATGTTCCCTTATATTATGATAGTAACAGCTTTGATCTTCTTCTCTTCTGATTTTCATCATAGAGTGCTGGAGTATATTGGGGCACTTTTTAGAATTCCTTCTTTATTTGTTGTTAAACAGCATCGTTCCTATGCATATCCTGTATTTTTGAAAAATGCGGTAATTGCTTTTTTTGCTCTGTTTTTTGCCTTTCAGTTATTATTCCCATGGCGTTACTTATGTTACCCTGGAGAGCTGTTCTGGACTGAGCAGGGGTATCGTTTTTCATGGAGAGTAATGTTAATGGAAAAAGCAGGTTTTGCAGAGTTTACTGTTAAGAGTGCTGATGGCAAAAAGATAATCGTGAATAATTATGAGTTCCTGACACCATTGCAGGAAAAAATGATGGCCACTCAACCAGATATGATTTTACAATATGCGCATTTACTGCGCGACCATTATGCCGGAGAGGGATTTGAGTCTCCCGAGGTATATGTCGATTCTTATGTAGCATGTAATGGCCGCTTAGGTAAAAGGTTAGTAAGTGCTACTGTAGATCTGGCAAAAGAAAATGATTCCTTTAAACATAAGCCCTGGATAGAGTCTCGAAATGATTAGGTTAAAAGTTGGTGTAGTTCTCGCTTTAGTTTTGTTTGCTTTTTCTTTAAATGCTCAGCATAAATTATCGGGGAAACTGGTGTTGAAATCAGATAGTATAACTGTTACAGGCTCACGTGTTTTGTTAAACGAAGGGAAATATGTGACAAAAAGTGATAGTACAGGTTATTTTGAGTTTATAGATCTGGCAGATGGTCAATATGTTATCATGGCTGAAAATGGGGGCTTCTCAAGTCATGAGCATATTGTTAAAATAGCCGGGCATAATAAATTTATCCATTTAAAGTTAATACCTACTCATAAGATACTGGAAGAAGTTACCATTGTTGATCAACGTACTGATGCAGGTTCCGGTCATATGAAGGCGGTCGAAAGTATGGGTATTTATGAAGGGAAGAAATCTGAAGTGATTATACCGGACCAGCTTACAGTAAACACAGCCACTAATAATGCCCGTCAGGTTTATTCAAGTATTGCAGGTCTGAATATCTGGGAAAATGACGGTGCCGGTATTCAGTTAAGCATTGGCGGACGAGGCCTGGATCCTAACAGAACAGCAAATTTCAATACACGTCAAAACGGTTATGACATCAGCGCAGATGCCTTAGGTTATCCTGAAAGTTATTATACGCCTCCTATTGAAGCCATAGATAGAATTCAGATTGTAAGGGGTGCAGCTTCTTTGCAATATGGAACGCAATTCGGAGGTTTACTTAATTTTGTGATAAGGAAACCTGTTGCCGATAAAAAAGTGCAACTGGTTGCTCGCCAGAGTGTAGGCTCTTTTGGCTTTTACAATGCTTTTACCAGTTTGAGTGGTACAGTAGGCCGGTTGAGCTACTATACATATTTCCAGTACAAAAAAGCAAATGGCTGGAGACCCAACTCTCACCTTGACTATTACAATTTTTATACAAACATCAATTATAAACTATCAGCAAAAAGTACTGTAGGTTTTGATATTACCATCATGGACTATCTGGCTAAACAGCCTGGCGGTTTGTCTGATAAAATGTTTGAAACAGACCCTCGCCAGAGTAATAGGGACAGAAACTGGTTTAAGGTGCAGTGGAATATGGCAGCCATACATTTTAATCATAAGTTTAATGCTTCTAATGAGTTTAATCTGAGATTGTTTGGTCTGGCGGCATACAGATATTCTGTAGGGCTCAGGTCATACAAAGTGAATTCGATTGATGACGGCATACAATATCGGGATTTGATTAAAGGTCAGTTTGAAAACTGGGGAGGAGAAGCACGATATTTGAAGCGTTATATGATCGGTAATAAACATAATGTGTTGCTTGTCGGGGCGCGATACTATCATGGTTATAATGCCAGTACGCAAGGCCAGGGGAGTAAAGGCAGAGATGCTGACTTTGACTATGTAAAGGGTGGGGTAATGAACTATGACTATAGTTTCCCAAATAGGAATGTGTCCTTGTTTGCAGAAAATATTTTTTATTTGTCAGATAAGATCTCAGTAACTCCGGGAGTTCGTTATGAATATATCAATACGGCTGCTGCAGGGTATTATGGAGATCTTTATTACGATCTGGCTAATAATGTAATAGATTTTACTAAAAAGGAGGAGTATCGGGAAAACAAACGTCAGTTTGTAATAGGGGGCATTGGACTTAGCTACAAGCCATCAGATAAGATCAATACTTATGCTAATATTTCACAAAACTACCGCTCAATTACCTTTAGTGATATGAGGATTTCAAATCCTTCTGCAAGGATTGATCCTTATATGACAGATGAGCGTGGTTATTCCATCGATTTTGGTGTAAGAAGTGAGAATACGAAGTTTTATCGTTATGATATAGGCTTGTTTTATCTGAATTATGATAATAGAATTGGCGAAGTTCAGAAAGACTCTGCCGATCGTATTTATAGATTGAGAACGAATATAGGTCAGGCGATTATGGTTGGCGTTGAGTCATATTTAGAAGCAAATATTTTACGCTTATTGAGTCCTCAGGCAGAAAACTGGAATGGCTTGGTGTTTTTGAATTCTGCTTTTATTCATTCTGAATATACAAAAAGTGGATATTCTGGTGTAAAAGGTAAGCGAGTAGAGTATGTGCCTGATGTGAACATCAAAGCCGGTTTACGTTTCGGCTATAAAAAGTTAAAAGGTTCTTTCCAATATACCTATATGTCTGACCAGTTTTCGGAAAGTACCAATGCTGTTGTTGACGAGTCCGGTTCGGGTGTAGTTGGATTAATACCTGCTTACGCTATTATGGACTTAAGCCTTTCCTATGAATATAAAATGTTCAAACTGGAAGGGAATGTCAATAACCTTACTAATCAAATGTACTTTACCCGTAGGGCAACGGGTTATCCGGGTCCGGGCATTCTTCCATCTGACGGCCGTGGATATTACCTTACTTTGCAGATTAAGATCTGATATCGTTTGCTAGCCGGTATTATTTAAGGCAATATTTTTCAAATCTTAGTTTAATTGATATTTTTATGAGAGAAAGTAATACCCTTTCTCTCAACCTATTTAAAACTTCATGAATAAGACATTTAAGATTAGTTGCCTGTCTTTACTCTTCTCTGCTTTTGTAAACCTTGGTTTTGCTCAGAATGACGAACGACAATTAGTGAATTTGGGAGCCAATGTAAATACCGAAGCCGTTGATCTTAACCCGCATATTACAGCCGACGGTAAAGAACTTTTCTTTGTAAGGGAAAACTATTCAGGGAATAAAAATGACCAGGATATCTGGGTGTCAGAGCTTGGTGCTGATGGAAAATGGCAACTGGCGACCCGCCTTCAAAAACCATTAAATACATCGCCTTCAAATAGTATTGTGTCTGTTTCTGCCGATGGAAACAGGGTGATGATTAAAGGTGTTTATAAAAAAGGGAAGCTTCATGAAAAAGGATATTCTATAGCGCAGCGTACAAAAGAAGGCTGGACAGTACCTGAAGCTATTAAAATATTGAATTATCCGCATCTCGATAAAGGAGATTTTAATAATGCCTGTATTTCTACAGATGAGAAAGTGATCATATTTTCGTTATGCCCTAAGGAAGGGGTAATGGACAATGATCTTTATGTGAGTTTCAAAAAAGAAGACGGAACTTACTCTGAGCCGATTTTATTAGGAGATTCTGTTAATACAAAAGATGTAATGGAGTTTGCACCTTTTTTAGCTTCAGACAATAAAACGCTTTACTTTTCAAGTGACAGAGCAGGAGGGTTTGGTGGAACAGATATTTACAAAACAGTAAGAAAAGATGATAGTTGGCAGAAATGGACGAGACCTGTAAACCTTGGGCCAAAAGTAAACGGACCTAGTCGTGACGGGTATTATACACTTGATGCAAAAGGAGAGAATGCTTACATGGTTTCGGATAAAAACTCCATTGGTAAAGCTGATATTGTGATGATCAAACTGGCAGAAGAGCATAAGCCCGATCCTGTAGTATTGTTGAGTGGTCATGTATATGATGTTAAAACAACGAAAAAAATTGATGCCAAAATCGTCTACCATACTTATCCTAAGGCTAACGTGAAAGGTGCAACAGATACAGATCATGAAACTGGAAAGTATAGCGTGATTTTACCTTTTGGAGAGAAATTCATTATTGAAGCACATGCACATGCTTATGTTGCGGTGTTTGATACAGTGTCTTTTGTCAAAGATGGTACTTCGGAATACACTGAGTCGACAAAAGATTTTTACCTGACTCCAATCGTCAAAGGAGAAAAAGTTGTATTGAAGCATGTGAATTTTGAAACTAACAGCGCAATTCTCGACTCTTCTTCTTTCCTGGAGTTAGATAAGGTAGCTGAATTCCTGATTGAGAATCCGGAAGTAAAAATTATGATCGGGGGCCATACCGATAATGCAGGACAAGCAGATAAAAACTTAACTCTGTCTGGAGCGCGCGCTAAAACTATGAAAGACTATATTCAGTCAAAAGGCATTAGTGCTGATCGTTTAGAGTCAAAAGGTTTTGGGCAAACACAACCCATTGTGTCTAATACAACTCCTGCTAATATGAGAACAAACAGAAGAGTTGAGTTTACAATTACAGAATAGTAAACTCTGAAATATTATAATTGTCATAAAAAAATAGCCATGGTTTATACCATGGCTATTTTTTTATGACTTTACAGTGAGGTTATTGATGAGCTTTTTGGGTTTTGCCTGATGGGCAACTTTTAATATATCTTTTATGTCGGCCTTTTTTACTTTTCCTGTTAGTATGGCTTCTCCATGGCTTGCAGAAACATTGATGCCTTTATAGCCGGCTTTAAGTAAGTCGTTTTCTATGGCGCTTTTTAATACGTCGTCAGGGTTGATTATTATCTGAGAAGGGATAGGTTTAATTGTGATATTATTAATGACAGTATCAATCCCTTTGATTTTAGCTGCCTGTTCAGCAGCGTCCCGTGTTGCTTCATTGGCTACTTCTCCTGACAAAGAAGCAACACCGTCTTTTACATGTACGGTTACGCCTGAACTACCCAGTGCAGTATTTAAAGTAGACTGAAGCTTGTCATTAGTGGGTTTACATGAAACGGTCCATAAAGACAAGACTGAATAGAAGAAGAATGCTCGTAGTTTTTTCATAAATAATGGCTTAAGAGTAAAAATAAATCAGAACGATTTTATGGTTAAGGTGAAACCATAGTGCAGTGTTAGGATAATAAAAACTGCTTTATAGATTTGATGATAATTGTTTTCTTATACGTTACTTAATTTCCTGAGTTTAAAAATGAAGACTTTGGAAGCTGAAATTATATAAAACCAAATTACGGTTTCAAAAATATTTTATTCATATTTACATGTCGCATAAGAGCGTCTGTGGTATTTTATATTTACGATGTCAAGAATAAAATCAAGGAACCTTTTCGATCTTATAAAATCTTTAGATAAGAATGAGAAAAGGTATTTTAAGCTGATGTGTTCTGCTTCCGGTAAAGCGGAGGATAGGAAAATTGTATTGCTTTTTGATCATATTAATAAGCAGGATCAGTTTGACGAAGAGTTGATTCTTGAAAAAGAACCTTCTTTGAAAGCGACGCAGCTTTCGAATATGAAGGCCTATTTATATGAAAAGATACTGCAGAGTATAAGGCAGTATAATGCTGCTAAAATTCCGGATATCCAGATTCGTGAGCAAATTGATTTTGCCCAGCTTTTATTTGAGCGCCGCTTATATTCTTTAGGGAAAAACAGCCTGCGAAAAGCCAAAAAAATGGCTAATTTCCAAAATAACCTTGAAATTCAGCTTGAAATTATAAAGCTTGAAAAAGTTAGCCTGACTGCTTCGGGGGACGACAGTGAGAAAGTGGATGAGATAATTGCTGAAGCAAGGAACATTAACTCTCAAATTAATAATATCAGTATTTTCTCCAATCTTTCAGTGAAGTTCGATTCGCTCTACCGGAAAACCGGTTACATGAGAGATGAAGATGATTTTAAGAAGCTTCGGGAATTTTTTACTTCTAATATGCCTCTGTATGAAGAAGACAGGCTTTCTGTAAGTGAACGTACGCACCTTTACAGGCTTTATATTGGTTACTATTTCTTTATTCAGGATTTTGACAATGGATATTTATATGCCAAAAAACTGGAAGACGTTTTTGATAGTAATCCGTCAATGATCCGGAGCCATACAGAGGTTTATATTACTTCTTTGAATAATATGTTGACGGCACAGTATAAGCTGTTGAGGTATAGTGAATTTCTGGAAACGAATAAGAAATTGCAGTCGGTCAAAGAAATGAACCTGTTGCATATCAGTGAAAGTATCAGGGTGCGTTTGCTGAAGTATTACTATACACACGAGATCAATAAATTCTTTATGCAAGGAGATTTTGACAAGGGTGTACAGTTTATCAGTAGTGAGCAGGGGGAAAAACTGATTGATTTGCTGGATCAGCATTCATCAATGGTTTTGTCATATAAAATAGCCTGTCTGTACTTTGGCGCCGGCAATTTTAGCCAGTCGATCCGATGGCTCAATAAACTGATCAATATTACCAATATTGATATGCGTGAAGATTTACACTGCTTTGCAAGGATTTTGAACCTGGTTTGTCATTATGAACTAGGCAATTTTGATGTGATCAATTATTATATCGTTTCTACTTACCGTTTCCTGCTTAAAAGAGACGATTTACATCGTTTTCAAAAATACATATTAAGCTTCTTGAAGAGTTTAAGTAAACCCGTAAGTGACAAAGAACTGATTGTGAGATTCAGTAACCTGAAGGGTCAGTTAATGCCACTTGTGAATAATCCTTATGAAAAACGGGCTTTCATTTATTTTGATATCATTTCGTGGCTTGAAAGTAAAATAGAAAATAAAACAGTACAGCAGATTGTTGTGGACAAGTTTGCCAGAATGACGAATGTTTAATTGCTGTTTTAAGCGCTCTTGTAGTATTTTGTGAAAATTTTTAATAAGCTAATGGGGAAAAGTACGTTTTCTTTTTGGGTAACAGTCTTGCTATTTGTAGTTCAGTGTGGTTTTGCTCAGGATGTGATATATAAGAAAAGTGGCGATTCTACTATTGCAAAAGTAAAAGAGATTAGTGAAACTGAGATTGTCTATAAACGTTACGATAATCAGGAAGGGCCGGATTATGTAATTCTGACAAGGTTTGTCAGGAAGATTGTTTTCGAGAACGGTACAGTTGATGTTTTTAAAGATCCTGTACTTGTTTCAGCAGGGTCAGAAGACTCTTCAAAGGTGCTGTCGGGTTCTCCGGTAGTTTATGGGAAGAATATTATTTCTTTTATTCCGGTTCATATCATTCAGTCGGTTCCTTATGGTTTTGGCATTCAGTACGAAAGATTTCTTGGTAAAACCCAGTTCTTGTCTATTCGTATCCCTGCTTCTGTTTCCTTTATAAAATCAGATCAAAGAGAGGGTTACTCTAATAAATCAAGAAGGACAGGACAGATGTTTTGGACTTATCCTGGCGTGAAAATTTATCTGGTTAGAAACAAGAGAAAATTTTCTCTCGCTGTTGGGTCTAATCTGGTTCTGGGTGTAGGGAGTGTTCCTGTGACAAGGTATAACCCTAACTATAATTATAATGCAGGTAATAATACAGGGAATAGCTTCTATGAGTATGCATGGGATAATAAATTTGTAGTTGGGATGATGGCAGGCGGCTCTCTCAATTTTCAACCTTTGCCCAAATTATATATAGGAATAGATATGGGACTAGGGTATTCTTTCAATGATAATGAGGGTTTGGTCCGTTCAAACTCATCATCATCTTCTTCTTACAATAACAGCTATACTTACTCAAACAACAATTATGAAAATGCACCTTTGGTTCAGTTTGCTCTCAGCATGGGTTATCGTTTTTAGATAAGGCACATAGGTTGTTGAGGATAGATGTTCCACTTTTCAGAAAAGTGGAACATCTGAGGGTTTCTACTTTAAGCGGAGCGGAATACCCTCTGTTGTTTCAGGATAATTTGTATAAAGGAGATCTCCACAGACAAAACCTTTCAGGTTGATCTGGTTGCCCTGATTAACTATTTCAATGCCATCAATATCTATTGGTAGCATATAGCGTTTGTTAAAAGGGTCTATTGTTGATTGGAAGCTGTTACCCAAGGCTATTGTAGTCTTGTCGTTTATTTTTAGGCGAACATTCACCAGGCCCGGGATATGCAGCTTTTGGTCGATGTTTTTATTGTCTTTCGTGCGGATCAATAAATTTTTATCAGACCTCTCAATTTTATCGATATTTCTGGTAATAAACCAACGAGTAAGTTTTTTTACAGAATTGCTGGCTGTTGACTTATTGTGTATGAATATGGCTAGCTGTTCTCCCGTGATATAATCATTCTCTTTAAATATTGATTCATAGTCCTGAAGCATCAGACGCATATTTTTCCAGTTGTAAGACTCTAGTTCGGTTGCTTTAATTTCTCGTCCGGTATGTTCTATAGGTATTATGACTGTTCGGTCGGTATCGTTAAAAATAATTTCATCTGTTTCTTTATGAAAGTTAAATCCCTTTCGGCGTAAAAGCGGTTTATTAGGATTTACCTCTTGATGAAGTATTGTGTCTGTAGTGATAGAGTCGTTGTCTGCTGTTGATTGTGCCGATTGGGATAGTTGATCTGCTAAGGGAGTTTCAGCTTTGTGTGTTTGGTCTTTCTTATTACAAGAAATAAAAAATAATGAAAAGACAATACTAACTATTATTGAAAGCCTGTGTGCTGATAATATGTTCTGGTTAGCTGTTGTCATAATGTGTAGCTTGGAAAAATAACATGGGGCACTTTTTTTAAGTGCCCCATGTTTGTGTTTTTTCGAAAAAACTAGCTTGCCAGGTACTCTTTTACAGCATCACGTATTCCATTGAAGATGTCGCTGAGTAATTCTTCATTTTCTTCAAGAAGAGTTACTCTGAAGCCTTGGAGGTCAGAACAGAATGAAGAGATAGGGACAACACAGATACCTTTTGCTCCAAGCAGGTAATACACAAAACGCTTGTCGTGCGGAATATCTTCTCCGTCAGTCCAGCTTTCTACCATTGCTTTGATTTTCGGGTCTGCAATTTTTAGTTTCTGTCCCGGTTTCATAACACCATCTTTGAAAATGATAGTATTGTAGAATGCACCAAAAGTTTCATTGAAACGCAATTCAGGAACCTGGCCTAATATGTCTGCAATAATTTTACTTCTGCGGCCAATACGTTCATTAAGGTCTTTACGATAAGGCTTAAAACGGGCATCTCCTAAAATTTTAGGGATAGCAAGCTGAGGTAGTTTAGTTGAACAAACCTCAATCATTTTTGCATTGTCAAGAGCTGAACAGAAACGGCTGAATTCAGGGTCTTTGTCTCTGTTATAAAACTCCATCCATCCGCAGCGCGAGCCAGGCCATGGCAATTCCTTCGAAATACCTTTCATAGAAATGCCGGGAATGTCTTCAATTACTTCAGCCAGAGGGTGAGCAATAGCGCCGTTGTAAGTAATGTTCAGATAGATTTCGTCACAAATAAGGAAAAGCTTGAATTTACGTGCAATTTCCACAATGCGTTTTAAAATCTCCAAAGGGTAAACCATACCTGTAGGGTTATCCGGATTGATAATCAGGATGCCGACAATGTTTGGGTTGTATTTTACTTTTAAATACAAATCGTCCAAGTCAGGATACCAATGGTTGTCCGGATCAAGTTTGTATGTAATAGGCGTATGGTTCGCATGAGCAGCTTCAGCTGATGAGTGCGTTGAATATGCCGGCGATGGACCGATAACACGCGCAGTTGGCGTCAGGTATTGGTATACCTTGGCAATAGCATCTCCCAATCCGTTGAAAAACAGGATGTCCTCAGCAGTAATCTGAGCGCCGCCTTTTTCATTGTTTTGTTTAGCAAGGAACTCGCGGGTTTCCAAAACGCCTTTGGACGGACAATAGCCGTAGGTTGAATTGTCCTGCACAAGATCAGCAATGATATCCTTCATCCAGGCGGGTAACTGATGATTCTTCTGAATCGGGTCACCGATATTTTCCCAATAAATTTTCTGTCCTGAATTCTGGATCAGCTGAGCTTTTTTTACGATTTCACGAATTTCGTAGCTCAGTTCTTTTGCACCATCACTTAATAATTGCTGTCTCATGATATGATATGAGTAATTCTGTAAAATTAAGGAATATTTGTCAGAGATTTTCTGAATTATAAACTCTGACTCTGTTTTTTAACAAAAAAGCGTCACCGACAATTAATCGATGACGCCCTAATGAATAGAGGTAAGGTATCACTTATACCGTCATGATCTCTTGTTCCTTTTTGGCCAGAAGGTCGTCAACTTTTGCAATGAAAGTATCCGTCAACTTCTGTACTCTGGCTTCCGCATCTTTAATGGCGTCTTCAGAGGCACCGTCTTTCTGAAGTTTTTTCAAACCTTCATTAGTGTCCTTACGGATACTGCGAACACGAACTTTGCTTGTTTCGCCTTCTCCTTTTGTTTGTTTAACCAGATCTCTTCTTCTTTCCTCTGTTAAAGCAGGGATATTGATACGGATCTGCTCTCCGTCGTTCTGAGGGTTGAAACCAAGGTTACTGTCTTTAATAGCTTTTTCAATAGCAGCCAGCATCGATTTTTCCCAAGGCTTGATGATCAAAGTTCTTGCATCGGGAGTGTTTACTGCTGCTACTTGCGAAATAGGCGACAATGAACCGTAATAGTCTACAGTAAGACCGTCGATCATATTAGGAGTCGCCTTGCCTGCACGTAATTTTGCTAATTCTGTAGAAAGGTGACCTAACGCTTTTTCCATGTCGGATTTAGCTTCGTCGAGGTAAAATTGTATCTCTTCCATTTTAATGTTCTGTATTTTCTAAAAGACAAGTTTTAAATTTATTCCATTGTTACCAAAGTACCAACTTCATGCCCGTTTACCAGGTTCAATAAGTTAGCAGCTTTGTTCATGTCGAAAACGATAATAGGCAGCTTGTTTTCTTTACACAAAGTAAAGGCTGTCATATCCATAATTTTAAGGTTTTTCTCAAACACCTCTTCTACCGTTACCTTAGTGAAACGTGTTGCTGTCGGATCTTTTTCCGGATCTGCCGTGTAAATACCATCAACACGTGTTCCTTTTAGTACTACATCGGCATCTACTTCAATAGCACGTAAACTTGCTGCAGAGTCAGTAGTGAAGAACGGGTTTCCTGTTCCTGCACCAAAAATAACAACACGGTTTTTTTCCAGGTGACGTACTGCACGGCGACGGATAAAAGGTTCGCAGACCTGTTCCATACGAATACCTGACATTAGACGTGTTGGAACATTCACATTTTCAAGGGCACTTTGTAATGCCATACAGTTGATTACTGTTGCAAGCATGCCCATATGATCACCCTGAACACGGTCAATGCCCATTTGCTCGGCCATGTTGCCACGGTAAATATTGCCTCCCCCTAAAACGATTGCTACTTCAACGCCAAGCTCCCAAACTGACTTGATTTCTTTTGCATACTGTTGAAGAATTTCAGGCTCTATTCCATATTTCTGCTCTCCCTGAAGCGCTTCTCCACTAAGTTTTAAAAGAATTCGTTTATATTTTACCGACATGGGGAAAGATTTAATAGTTCAAATTGAGCAAATATAGCAACTCTGGTGCCGATTTGGCAAAGAATTGGGAATATAAATTTATGAAGGCTATTCAATACTATTGAAATAAAGGTTTGCCTAACCTTCGTCACTACCTGCGGGCTCAGATACAGTTGAAGGAGACTGGCCTTGCCCGGGCTACAGGGTTTTTAATTCAGGTAATTATAGCATTAAAGAGGAATTTTCTACAACAATGTGAATGATGTTGTCGTTTTATGATTTATCATAAAAAATCACTTAAATTCAATTTCTGGATTTCTTTTTTGACTGAGGATGAATAAAAATTATTTCAATTACCTGTTTTTGCTATTTTCTGCAGGACTACTACTTTCGTGTGCGACTAACAGTAATCAGCATTTTGCTTCAAAATCTAAGCACTATAAAAAATCTGACCGCCCTGTATGGGCTGCAAAGAAATTTCAGTACAACCCCTCAGAAACTAAGTATTTTGATCTGAAACATACTAAGCTGGAAGTTAGCTTTGACTGGGAAAAGAAACAGCTAATTGGTCATGCCGAGCTTACTTTGAAGCCCCATTTTCATCCTCAAAACATATTGGTGCTTGATGCGAAAGGTTTTGAAATAAAAACACTGACGGTAGAAGCAAAAGGTGAAACGGTAAATTCATCTTTTACCTATGACCAAAAACAATTGGTTGTCAACCTGGGGACTCAATATACCCGCAATGACAGTCTGATAGTTTTGATCGATTATATTGCCAAGCCGGATGAGCTTCCTAAAGGCGGTAGTCAGGCAATTACGTCAGATAAAGGTTTGTACTTTATTAATGCAGACGGTAAAGATGCTAATAAGCCTAAACAAATCTGGACACAGGGTGAAACAGAGGCAAGTTCCTGCTGGTTTCCGACAATTGATGCCCCTAATCAGAAAATGACTCAGGAGCTTTACATAACTGTTGAGAATAAGTACAAAACATTGTCTAATGGCGATTTTATGTATTCAACACAGAATGCAGGAGGGACGCGTACTGATTATTGGAAACAGGATAAACCTCATGCTCCTTATTTATGTGTAATGGCTATTGGTGAGTTTGCTGTTGTTGAAGACAAGTGGCGTGATATTCCTGTAAACTATTATGTTGAACCTGCTTATGAACGTTATGCACGAAGCATTTTCGGGAATACGCCTGAAATGTTGGAGTTTTTCTCTAAAAAACTGGGCTATGACTATGCCTGGGATAAGTATTCTCAGGTGATAATCCGTGATTATGTTTCGGGTGCTATGGAGAATACTTCAGCTACTACTTTCATGGAAGCTGTACAGTCTACTGACCGAGAGCTTTTAGATAGGAATTGGGACGATATTATTTCTCATGAATTATTCCATCATTGGTTTGGAGACCTTGTGACCTGTGAGTCGTGGTCAAACCTGCCATTGAATGAGTCTTTCGCCACTTATGGAGAATACCTGTGGTTTGAGCATAAGTTCGGCCAGGATGAGGCAGACTATCATTTGCAGATTGATTTGTCTCAATACATGGAAGAGTCTAAAGCCAAGCAGGAACCTCTGATCAGATACTATTATAATGACAGAGAAGACATGTTTGACAGGCATTCTTATGCTAAAGGTGGTTGTGTTTTACACATGCTCCGTAAGTATTTAGGTGATGACGCATTTTTTGCCGGGCTTTCAAATTACCTTAAAAAGAATCAGTTTAAAGCTGTAGAGATAAGTCACCTGCGTTTGGCAATGGAAGAAACCAGCGGAGAAGACCTGAATTGGTTTTTTGATCAGTATTTTATGTCGCCGGGACATGTGAAGCTGGCCGTAGAAACGAAGTACACTGAGGGCAAACTCCATATTGATGCGGTGCAGCTACAGGACACTCTTTACACTCCGAAATATAGGATGCCATTGGCCATTGATGTATGGGTAAAAGATCAGAAAGTACGTCACAAAGTATGGATTGAAGATTTGGTGCAGTCTTTTGATTTTGATGTTACCGATAAACCTGACCTCGTATTGATTGATGCAGAACAGCAGTTAGTCGGTGAAATCATTCATGATAAAACCGATGAAGAGCTTGTGTTTCAGTATGCACACGCAGAGAACTATCGCACACGTTATGAAGCTGTCAGTAAGTTAATCGGAACGAAATTAGATAAAGCAAGTAATCGCCAAATGATGTTTGCGGCATTGAATGATCCATTCTGGTTTTTACGCTCTGCAGCTATTGAGAACTTCAAGGCCTATAAAGGTACAGGGAAAGATACTGTGGAGGCTTTGGTGAAAGCTCTGGCAATGACTGATCGTAAACCAAGCGTTAAAGCTGACGCAATAGGGTATCTTGCTAGCTTATCTAATCAGGGCCAATACCAGGATATTTGTTTGAAAGGCATGAATGATAGTGCCTATTCTGTAGTCGGAGCTTCATTAAGTGCTTATTTGAAATTGAATAAGGCTGACGCTTCAAGTTTGATTAATAAGTTTGAGAAAGAAGACAATGTTGAGATTGTCGGTGCGCTGGCAAAATACTATGCGACTAAAGGTGATTCGAGTAAGTTTGATTGGTTTGTAGAAAAAATAGATAAAGGCAGTGGGCGTGAGCTGTACTATATTTTGACAGATTTTACAAAATATGCGCAAAAGCTGAATAATGCTCACAAAATGAAAGCAGTGAAAGTGATGGAGCCTATTGCCCGTACTAATACTTCTTTTTATGCAAAATTTGCTGCTTACAAAGGTATAAGCGCATTTAAGGAACTTGAAGGTGTTGCTGAGTTGAGAGAAGATATCAAAGCCAAGGAACCAAACGCAAAGTTTAAAGAGCGATTTGCACAGATTCCTTAACGATGTAAGAAATCTGTATAAAGCGTCATGTTTGCAAAAATATGACGCTTTATTTTTGCTTTTCACTAATGGTTGTAAGTATGAGAGTCTTTTTTCGCGTTAATTTTAACCGGTCTCTGATGAAGGCCTTTATTGCTTTTTTATTGACCTTCGCTTTATATAAACAGACTGTAGGCAAAGTTCATAGTTTCAACCATTTGATAAGTGAGGTAATTGCTGGTAAGTAGCCCGGTTGCCTGTTAAGAGTGTGATTATTTTATTTTCAGGATTTTTATTGGTCTTGAGTCAGTATAGTCCCCGAATTTGACATAACATTCATAGTAATCCGGAGTGTTTGAAATGATTTTTACAGTACTGATATTGGTTTGCATTCCATTATAGTTCTTGTCCAGCCTCTCAATGCTATATTCAGAATCGCTTATCCATTTAATTTTGAATTTGGTAGTGTCGGTATCTTTTAGGTCAAATTCATATTGAAGACTGTCATGGCGCATAATATATTTCCCCGACTGAATTTTGAACTGCCCATTTTTTAGATCATCGGTATTCCCCCGGAATGCTTCCAGGTCATTATATTGTTGCAATTTAAACGTTTTGCTTCCGCTACGTTTTTCTGTAACAAATATCAGAATATTGAAGACAAGGCATAGTGAGCTGACAACGATAGAAGGGATGATTATTTGACGTTGAAATGTCTTTAGGAAGCCCTCTTCACCGGCAGAGAAAAATGAAACAGGAGCAACAACTACCGATACCGGAATAAGCAGCAGAACAGGATACCCAAAGGCAATGCTGATATAAATAAGTTTGAATAGCAGGTCCATTCCGTAAAATGCAGCTCCTATTGGGAAAAGTGATAGTAGAACTATTATGTTAAATAATAAAACGAGAAGAAGAAATTTAGATTTATTCATGTCTGCCAGCGTATAGAAAGGAGCGATACAAAGATATGAATCCCATTTTACTTTACAGCCATAGGAGGAAAACCTGGAGCCGGAAAACTTGCTATTTTAGGCTTGTTGGTATATCTTTTGAGAAATATCCTCTTTATATAATGTTCAGAACCTTAGTTTTTGCTACGTTTTTTTTCTTTATCCTCATTTGCCAGTCAATGGCTCAGGTTGGTTCGGTATTTCCTGTGATTACCACGCGCGGTTTGAACGGTAAACAGTTGATCTTACCCGAAGACCTGGACCACCAAAAATATACATTGCTAGCAGTTGCTGCCGCTGCAGAATCACAACGAAAGCTTGAGAGTTGGTTTTATCCACTGTACACTACTTTTGTAGAACCTCCCAAGGTTAATTATTTGCCTGAAGATCCTTATAATGTGGATTTGTATTTTGTGCCAATGATCAATCTTATTGGCCTGACTATTCCGGAAGCAAAAGAACGCTATTTTAGTAAGATTGATTTACGTTATCAGGAACGGATTTATGTGTATGACGGTCCTGTAAGAAGGTATTTCGATAAATTGAAAATAGGTTTGGAAGACGAACCATATTTTTATTTGCTGGACGAAACAGGTAAGGTGATTTATAGTACCTATGGAAGCTATACTGCGGAAAAAATGGAGGCTATCAGAGCATTTCTTGACGCTGCTGAAAAATAGTAGAGACGTTGCATTAACGTCTGAAATGTGAACGGGTTCTTGGGTAAATAAACCCAAGAACCCGTTCACGTTAATAATCTATATTGAGTATCCGTTTCAGCGCACCTTAGCTGATCTGTTTAACCAGAGATTCTGAATTTTACCTAATAATTTCCTGATAGTGCAAATGATT
>CAZNHL010000027.1:33384-48884 GCA_964572965.1 uncultured Bifidobacteriaceae bacterium | reverse complement strand
TAAAACAGCTCTTCAAACTTTAACCTTCTTTTTGCCTGTTCCAGTTGGGCAATGCTTTCAGGATAGTGAATCCCGATCATCGCATGCACTTTTGAAACCAGCCTATACTTTTGTAGAAGGTAATCAGGCAGGCTTTCTTTGAAATGCGGAATAGCGATCTCTATCAGGCTCCGCTGAAATTTGCTGATGGTTTTACTGTCAACAAAATGCTTCTTGAGCTTTTCAGAAGTATGGTAAACAGGCTGTAGAAAGCCCGTTTGTCTTTTATTCGAGTCAAAAACTTCTATTTCAGGATGTGAGACATTAATATGCCTGTTGAAAAGCTGGGGTTTCCCGAAAACGATATAAGTTTCTCCGACTTTGAGGTTTTTGACAACAAAGTTAACTCCTTGAAACCAGACAAGTTCCAGTCTGCCTGTACTGTCTTCTAAAGTACCTACCAGTCTTTTTCTCTTTGGGTCTCCTGCGGTAATCAGGCTTGTGAGTCTGCCTTTTACCTGTATATAGGGCATGTCTTCATGTACTTCCCTGATAGAGTGTATTTGTGAGCGGTCTTCGTGGCGGAAAGGGTAATGCTGTACAAGATCTCCAAATGTAAATATTCCGAGTTCTGTTTTTAGCAGGTCAGCTTTCTGTGGACCTACTCCTTTAAGGAACTCAATATTTGTGTCGAAGAAGCGTGACATTAGCCTATACCAGCACTGGCTTTACTGCTTAATCAAGAATATGTTTCTTCAAAGGAGAAACCAGGATAATAATGTTGATCAGTACCAATGCAAGGGCAAGAAAAAAAACAATTTGCTCTTTAAGATCTGCAGCGTGGCGCGCTTTGGTGTCAATGTCGCGAAGGTGGTTGGTGACATCCTGCATTTCATTTATATAACCGGATTCATTTTGATTGACAACGTCCAGAAAAGAATTAACAACAGTATGTGAAGCGGATTTTTGTATGATCAGACGGGTAGATAAATCAATATGGTTAAGATAGTTGCTGGCATGTTTCAGATGTGTACGCAGAAACTCTTTAGTTTTTGGTTTATAATTGCCAAGTTCAATTTCCTGTTGAATATTGCCCTGAGCTTCTTTCCAGTCTGAAATTTTCAGAATCAATTCAAGAACTTCCTGATTCCGGAGTTCTGCCGGTAAACTGCTTAAGTGTTCTATCGTTTTCCTTATTTCTTTTGCTTTATCAATTTGCTGTTTGGCTAAAATGATATTAACAGGGTCATATTGAGGGGCATTTTCTTTGCTTTGGATACTCAAATAGGTTACAACCAGCAAAATGATTGCAAAAATCTGAAATCCGATATAGAAAAGTAGTTTTTTGGTCTTTGTCATAAAAGTTACAGAGTCAGATTAGGGCATTGGAATATTGGAAATTAATGGTCATATGACAATGCAATATAATTCTATTTGATATATGCTTCCAATAATTTCACTTCATTTGTCGGTTTTATTGCAAGTGCTTTCATAGCAGCAGGCACCAAAACACAATCTCCTTTTTGTATAGTAATTTCTCCCCCGGCAAATGTAATAGTTGTGCTACCCTCAAAACAAACAAAAATAACAAAGCTGTCAAGCTTATTGTAATCTCTTTTTATTTCCCTATTCAACTCTAATAAATTAGTTGTGAAGTAGGGGCAGCTTACCAGTTCATTAGTTTCATTAGGCTTATTAGTATAAAGCGTTTTGTATTCAGGAGACGAACGATAATCTATTGCATCTAAAGCAAGCTCTGTATGTAGTTCTCTTAAGTTCCCCTGATCATCACGACGGTCGAAATCGTAAATGCGGTAAGTGATATCAGAAGTCTGCTGGATTTCTGCCAGCATAATGCCCTTGCCTATATAATGAACCCTGCCTGCCGGTAAAAAGAAAACATCTCCTGCTGCCACATCTTCGAAATTCAGAATTTCATCAAGAGTGTTGGTGTTCAGATGTTCGAGATATGTTTTCTGGTCTATTGTGATGTTGAAGCCGCTATTAAGTTTTGCTCCTTCGTCTGCCTGAAAAATATACCACATTTCAGTTTTTCCGAAAGAGTCATGACGTTCCCGGGCCAGTTTATCGTCAGGGTGTACCTGAATAGAAAGGTCATCGTTGGCATCAATAAATTTTACCAATAAAGGAAATTCATCGCCAAACTGCTTATAAACACTTTGGCCGACCAATTGTCCTTTATGTTCTTTAATCAGCGCAGTAAGTTCTTGTCCGGCAAGTGCTCCGTTACGCACTACCGAAACATTACCTTTTACTCCGGATATTTCCCATGTTTCGCCACAATTTGGCAGTGCTCCAAAGTCCTTGTTTAAGATAGTTTTGATCTTTTGGCCACCCCAGATTTTGTCTTTGAAGATAGTCTTGAAAAGTAAAGGATAAAGTGTCATGGGAGATTTAGAAAATATAGCATATAAATTTATGGTTTTATATCAACAATATAAAATCCACTTCAATCTTTGCCACATCAGAGCCATGGTCCTATATCATTTACAGGACTCCTTATTCTGAAAATCTTTAATCTCATATCTTAAATCTATGAACTGTCACCTTGTCAGGTTTGGCCGGATGGAACGCATTTTGTTTGCAACTTGCAGGACGCTTTATATGTCCCGATTTAAGACAACAGATCATTCAATATTATATTACTATGCAAGAAAAAGGTACCATCTCAATTCACACCGAAAACATCTTTCCCATTATCAAGAAGTTTTTGTATTCAGACCATGAAATATTTCTGAGAGAACTTGTTTCAAATGCAGTTGATGCGACTCAGAAACTGAAAAAACTGGCTTCTATCGGGGAGTTCAATGGTGACTTGGGTGAATTGAAAGTAAAAGTAAGCGTTGATGAGCAGGCGAAGACTATCACAATCAGTGACAGTGGTCTTGGGATGAATGCTGAAGAAATTAAAAAATACATTAATCAGATTGCATTTTCAGGAGCGGCGGAATTTGTTGAGAAATTCAAAGATGAAGACGCAAAACAGATCATCGGTAAATTCGGCCTTGGTTTTTATTCAGCATTCATGGTTTCTTCCAATGTTGAACTGATCACAAAATCATACAGAACTGAAGACGAAGCAGCTCGTTGGGAATGTGACGGCTCTACTGAATTCACAATTTCAAAGGCTGACAAAACTGAAAGAGGTACAGATGTAGTTTTGCATGTAGCTGATGATTCTACAGAGTTCCTTGACAAATACAGACTAAAGGGAATCCTTGATAAATACTGCAAATTCTTGCCTGTTGAAATTGAGTTTGACGGTGCTGTTATCAATAATACTCAACCAATCTGGACAAAGCAGCCAAACGAGCTGAAAGAAGAAGACTACCTGAACTTCTATAAAGAACTTTATCCTATGTCAGAAAATCCATTATTCTGGATTCATCTGAACGTAGACTATCCATTCAACCTGACAGGTATTCTTTATTTTCCGCAGGTAAAGAAAGATTTGGATTTCCAGAAAAATAAGATTCAGTTGTATTCGCGTCAGGTGTTCATCACTGATGAAGTGAAAGATGTGGTTCCTGAGTTCCTGATGTTATTACATGGTGTTATTGATTCACCGGACATTCCTTTGAACGTTTCTCGTAGCTTCCTGCAGGCTGACGGTAATGTGAAGAAAATCAACGCACACATTACCAAAAAAGTAGCAGACAAACTTGCTGAACTATTCAAAGCTGACAGAAAAGCTTATGAAGAGAAATGGGATAGTTTGTCAGTATTCGTGAAATATGGTATGCTGAGCGATGAGAAGTTCGCTGAGAAAGCAAAAGACTTCTGCCTGTTGAAAAATACTGATGGCAAACTACAAACACTCGCCGAATACAGAGAAGCTACAAAAGCATTACAGACAGACAAAAACGACACACTGGTTTGGTTATACACCAGCGATGCAGGTAAGCAGGATTCATACATCCAGTCTGCGAAAGCGAGAGGCTATGATGTACTGAACTTCGATCATCCGATTGATCCTCACTTTGTAGGGTATATTGAGCAGAAGGAAGAGAAAATTTCTGTGAAGCGTGTTGACTCAGACATCGTTGAAAAATTGATTGAGAAAGATGCCCAGATCGAGAGCGTACTTTCAGAGGATGAGAAAAACTCGGTAAAAGAAATCTTCAATAAAGCCATTAGTAAAGACACTATGAAGGTAGAAGTTGAATCTCTTCCAACTGATGAATTACCTGTTTCTATCACAATGCCTGAATTTATGCGTCGTATGAAAGAAATGGGTGGCATGGGCGGTATGAGTTTCATGGGTAATTTTCCGGATACTTATAATGTGGTTGTAAATGCCAACCATGCACTTACACAAAAAATTCTGAAAGCAGATTCTGAAGAAAAGAAAACTGCATTGGCAAAACAAGCTTATGACCTGGCACTGTTGGCTCAAAACATGCTGACGGGCGCTGACCTGACTGCATTCATCAAACGTAGTGTTGATCTGGTAGGGTAAAATTAGATTTACGACTTTAGACTATAGATGTTAGACACAGTACAGGTCTAATTATCTATAGTCTAATTTCTCAATCTCATTATGAAGCTTTATTCACTGCTTCAATAATCTGATCCTGAAACTCTTAGGTTTTAGAAATTGCTAAGAAACTCTTTTAGTGAATAGTGTTGGACTCCCTGATATGTGGATGTGCTGCTAAATTCATCCATACTCACTACTATTTTCGGGTACTGGTCTTTTATTTTTAGGAGATTACCAAACTCTCTATCAATGGTGCTTTGCTCCTGAAGTAGGTAACAAACCTGGACATAGGTTTTTTCTCCAGACTTTTCTGCAACAAAGTCTATTTCATATTGGTCAAGTACCCCTATTTTTACATCATATTTTTTAAATCGAAGATGCGAGTGAACAACGTTTTCCATGAGTTTCTGAATGTCGGTTATTTTGTAACCTACAATACTATTTCTTAGTCCTAAGTCTTCAAAAAAGTATTTTTCACCTATTTCGAATATTTTTTTTCCATGAATATCCCGTCTTTGGGTTTTGTAGATGAAAAATGAGTTGCTGAGATAGGTGAGATAGTCAAGTACAACACCAGGCGAGATTTTTATATTTTGTGATTTAAGAAAATCACTGATTTTTTTTCCGGATACAACACTCCCTACATTGTCGCAAAGGTACACTACCAGGTTTTCCAGAAATGTTACATTACGAATATTATGACGTTTAATAACATCTCTGAAAAGTATGGACGTATAGATGTTTTTTAAGTAGTCAAAAACAATAGTTTCTTCCATCTCAAGATGGATAAGATTGGGTAATCCCCCATATTTTAAGTAGGTATATAATGATTCTGTAGAGTTTGCTTTTTTGTGGAATTGTAAGTATTCCAGATATGATAAGCTGTGAACCTCAATTTCTACATAGCGCCCACTCAAGAAGGTGGCAAGCTCTCCTGAAAGCATATTAGCATTACTACCTGTACAGTATATGTCGTATGAGGTGTTGCTGTAAATACTTCGAAGCGCTTTTTCAAAACTTATTATTTCCTGTATTTCATCAATGAATATCGCATTTTTTCCATTCAGGGTTTTAGAGATGATGTAGCTTAGAAGGTCGTTATACGTATTGATATGATCAAATTCGTGCTGCTCTTTGTCAATATATATGATGTTTGTATCCGGAGCTTGTTGTTTTATATGATCCATTATCTGGTACATCAGATAACTTTTTCCTACGCGGCGTTGACCTGTAAAAACTTTGATGATGGATTTACCGATATATGGGCTTACACGGTTGAAATACTCTTCTCTAAGAATATAGTTCTTATACATATATTAACTATGGTTAAAATATGTATAATATTACGCAAAAGTTTTAAGTATACTTAAAACTTTTGCGTAATATTTGAATTTGTGAAACTATAATAGATTAATGTGGTTTTAAGACGCTTTATTCACTGCTTCAATAATCCTGTCCTGAGTCTCTTTAGTCATTTCAGTGTGTATCGGCAAAGAGATTACATTTTCACAAAGATGTTCAGATAAGGCTAAATCACCTTTTTTGTAACCCAGATAAGCAAAGCCCTTTTGTAAATGGTTTGGTAATGGATAGTAAACCATTGATGGAACGCCTGCGGCTTCCAGTTTTTTCTTTAGCTCATCTCTGTTGCCGCTTTTTAGCTTAAGTGTATATTGATGGAAAACGTGTGTTGACTGTGGGTCACGTTTTGGTGTTTGCAGATAAGGGTGGTTTTTAAAAGCCTCATCGTAGGCAGCAGCTACTTGTTGGCGGGCAGCAGCGTAAGTATTCAGTTCTTTCAGTTTTACACTTAGAATAGCAGCTTGCATGGTGTCAAGACGAGAGTTTACACCAACAGCATCGTGGTGGTACTTTTTCTCCTGACCATGGTTTGCTGCCATACGGATTTTTTTAGCAAGCTCATCATCATTTGTCATCAAGGCGCCGCCGTCACCGTAGCAGCCAAGATTTTTCGATGGGAAGAAAGAAGTAGTCCCGATAGTGCCCATGCAGCCGGCTCTTTGTTTTTCGCCGTTTTTGAAAGTGTACTGAGCACCCAAAGCCTGTGCAGTATCTTCAATCACTGCAATTTTATGTTCCTTCGCAATCTGAAGTATTACTTCCATATTGGCACATTGTCCGTAAAGATGAACAACTGTGATTGCTTTTGTTTTAGGAGTAATCGCTTTCTTGATAGCCTCCGGATCAATATTAAAAGTGTCAGCGTCAACTTCCACCATTACAGGAGTAATTTTTAACAAAGCCGCAGCTTCAACTGTTGCCACATAGGTAAAGGAAGGGACAATAATTTCATCGCCGGGCTGCATATCAAGCGCCATCATAGCAATTTGTAATGCATCTGTGCCATTTGCACAGCCTATTATGTGTCTTACCCCAAGATAAGCAGCAAGCTCCTGTTCAAATTTTTTTACCTGAGGACCATTGATAAAAGCTGTAGTGTCCAGTACTTCCTGAATTGCAGCATTTACCTGATCCTTAATTTTATCATATTGACTTTTTAGGTCAACCATTTGTATTGCCTGGTTACTCATTATCTACTGTTTACCTTTAATGCGTTGATATAATCTTTCGAAATTCTTCTTGTTGAGAGAAAGAGGAGACTCTCTTTTCTCAATATCTAAACTACCGTTTGCTTTCTGAAGCAAGTTGTATGAGAAAACATAGTCTTGTTTATTGCTCCATAAGCCATTTGTTTTGCCATAACGGAGATCATTGTAGACCAAGTCTTTGTCTGCTTTGGTAATGGAATAATAACCGTTGCTAAACCAGTTCAGCTGTTGCATTGCATAAGTGTTGTGCCAACGTTCAACCCAGTTGTGGTTTTTATGCTCTTTAAAAAAATGAATTTCAGGAGTATCATCAAACCAGGAATAGAAGCCGATATAGTAGAAATCTTTTCCTTCAGCTACACCCATCCAGAGAATGTTGTTGAGAGGCGTAGGTGTCGACATCATACGATCGTAAGCGATACCTTGCCTTTCCAGTGAACGTTCAAACTGGTGGTTAATCCATAATTTATTGACGGCAGTAAAGAGCAGGTAAGCGGTACTCAGATAAAGCGCATAGCGGCCGATTTTTTTTCTTACAGCAGACTTCCTGTCGAGGAAAAGACAAATCAGCAGCAAGAGTATAAAAGGAACTGTGTATAATGGATCAATGACAAAAATTGAATTGAAGGCTACACGGTAGTCGCTGAATGGAAGAAAAACCTGAGTGCCAAAAGTTGTAAAGCAGTCCAGCAAAGGGTGAGTGAAAATACTGCCAAAACAGAGTAAGGCCCATTCCCACCATTTGGCTTCTTTTTTTTTGTAGAGAGAGTAAATTAAAAAGCCGAGAATAGGGGCAAACATTACCGCAAACAGAATGGAATGTGAAAAACCTCTGTGAAAAGAAATTTCCTGCAAGTCTGTCAGGAAAGGAGCACCAAGCACATCCAAATCAGGAATTGTACCTGCAATACCACCCCAGAGCATGGCTTTATTGCCGACTTTGCGTCCTAAAATAACTTCGCCGACACCGGCACCGAGTACTACTTGTGTAAGTGAATCCATTATTAGCAAAAATGCAGAAAAGTATTTAGGTGTTCAAATGCTTTTTGAGATAAAAGTCTGGTAAGTGGGGTTAATTTTTGATTTGTTTTAACTTTGAACAAAAATGTTACCAATGTGGTGTTTGAAACTTTTGAAGCAGGTTTTGGTGATAAATTTGCTTTTGGTGAGTTCGGGTTGTTTGCCGCTCAATGCATACCTGTATATTGTGCCTGATCCTAAAGATCTTGATCGTTTTAGAGAAGAATATAAAGAGGTGAAGCATGCAGAAACATGTTTTAGTTTTCCTGAAAAAAAACCCGGGCAAAATATTTATCTCACCAACTGGAACCCTATGGTGCCTTTACAAGTGGGTGAGCTGACTGATTTCCTGGAATCTCATAAAGCTAAGAGGTTTCTTGTGATTAAGAGTGATACTATTGTGTATGATTATATAGGTGAAAAGGTCGACCCATATGTGCCGCTTCCATCTTTTTCAATAGCAAAAACGTTTGTAGCTACTTCATTGGCTTGTGCTATACAGCAAGGGTATATTGCTTCTGTTGATGAGCCTGTACAGAAATATTTGCCGGAGCTTAATTATCATGAGTACTTTAAATCCCTAACAATCAATCATCTGTTAAACCAGAAATCGGGTATTCGCTCAACGGTACGGAATTTGTCTTTTGCTTATTATGGTAATATAGAACAGGTTCTTTGGGATATAGAGTTTCGTGCCAGGCCGGGAGAGCGGTTAGAATATATTAACATCAATAGTACCCTGTTGTCGTTGATTGTTGAGCGGGCTACCGGGCAGGATTTATACCAATATTTTTCAAAGAATATTTGGTCTAAAATTGGTACCTGCTATTATTCTTTATGGGCTTATGACGACGATTCGAAGCATACCAGAGGTTTAAGCGGTTTTGTGGGTTCAGTTTATGATTTTGCAAAATTTGGTAAGCTGTATATGGACAAAGGCCAATGGCAAGGACAACAGGTGTTAGACAGCAACTGGGTGGTTGAATCGACGAGACCGGTTAATAGCCTTGGTGATGCAGTGGGTTATAACAATACCTGGTTTATAGGTGACAGGCAGGTGGGAGATTATTGTGCTTATGGGATGTACAGGCAACAGATATATATTAATCCTGAAAAAAATGTGATCATTGTTGCGTTAATGGATTTTAAACACGCTAATCTTAGTTTGCGCTGGTGGCAGGCAATGCGCCAGATTGCAGAACAGTTGTAAACAAAAAAGCCCGAATTTATTTCGGGCTTTTTTGTGTTTGATTATGTTGTTTAAAAAATTGCTCTGAACAGGAAGAACAAGCTTCCTGAAAGGAAAATACAAACAGGCAATGTAAGTATCCAGGCAATAATAATGCTCTTGATAGTTGCTGGCTGCAGGTTTTTAGTACCGCTTGTTGCTATCATAGACCCTGCAATACCTGATGAAAGTACTTGTGTTGTACTTACAGGCAAACCTACCCATGATGATAAACCGATTGTGATTGAGGCAACTAATTCTGAACTGGCTCCTTGTGCATAAGTAAGGTGTTGCTTTCCGATTTTTTCACCTATTGTAACAACAATACGCTTCCAGCCAATCATTGTACCTAAACCAAGTGACAGAGAGATCATCCATACAATCCATGATGGTGCGTAGTCAGTATGTTGTTTCAAAGAGTAAACCTGATCTTTTAATACTTTTTTGTCTTCTTCGCTCAATTTTACTTTTTCCGATTTCAATAGTGTTTCACAGCCTTTGTTGATTGTTAACAGTTCAGCACGTGCCGCGAAACGGTTTTCTTTCAAACGGATATTGCTGCTGTCAGTACCAAGTAATTGTGTTTTAAGTCTGGCAATATTCTTGTTGATTTTTTCGATTGCAGTAGAATCTTTATGAGAAATTCCTTTCATGTTAATTTCGCTGATTGTTCTTTCAACAACGATAAGGTTTTTATCAACATCAAATATGTTTTTGTCTCTGTTCAATGCGAAGTACGAAGGAACAATGCTGATCATGATCAGCATCATTAAGCCAACACCTTTCTGGCCATCATTTGAACCGTGAGAGAAACTAACACCTGTGCAGGTAAGGATCAGGATTGTACGGATCCACACAGGAGGTTTTTTGCTTTTATGTGGTTCTTTGAAAATACTTTTGTCTTTAACAGTTCTTTTCAGGATATACATCAGGAAGATGGTAAAGCCACAGCCTAATAATGGGGAGAATAATAATGAAAGCCCGATATCACTTGCTTTAGACCAGTTAACGGCAGCTCCCATAGATTCAGGAAGCATTGAGTAAGCAATACCAACACCAAGTATAGAACCGATCAATGTATGAGAGCTTGAGCAAGGAATGCCAAAATACCAAGTTCCAAGGTTCCAGATGATCGCTGAGAAAAGAATTGCTAATACCAGGGCAACACTATGCCAGACATTCTGATCCGTGAGTGTTTCGATCGGCAGGAGATACACAATTCCCATTGCTACACTTATACCTCCGGCAAATACTCCGAGGAAGTTCCATATACCGGACCAGACCACAGCTTGCATTGGTTCAAGAGAGTGTGTGTAAATTACTGTTGCAACGGCATTGGCGGTATCGTGGAAACCGTTAACAAATTCAAATCCGCAGGCACATATAATACAAAAGATTAGGACGAGTGACAATGTAAAGTCAAGATCCTGAAAGATTTCAAACATAAAGGTTTGTGATTACTATGAATATTTGGGACAAAGGTAATTAGAATTAATGAGGATAAAGAAGTAGATTAGGTTTCTCCTATATTTTTAGTTGCACAAATATCCGTCTTTCAATTTTAGGGTGGAATAGGTCAATGTTAATTTAATGTTAAGTTTTGTTAACATTGGAGTAGCAGATTATTAATATGGTGGCTTGTGTCTTGATATTTAAAGGTATTATAACTTTTTTGCAGGAATTTTTAATGGAAACCATATGAGGCTTTTATCAAGCAGTTTAATCAGTATTTTATTAGTACTGACAGTATTTTTTAATGGTTTGGCTCAAGCTACTGATGCCTGGAGTATGCTGAGTGATGCTTCTGGTGCATCGGCATACAGGCATGATGATGCTTATTTCGTATCGAAGGATACGGGTTTTGCTGTATTTTTCAATACTGCTGAACAAAACGGCTATATCTATAAAACGGTAAATGGTGGTGTGAGCTGGACTACTTCTAAGGTACAGCCTGGCTGCCATTTTAGAAGCATTACATTTTTGAACTCAAAAATCGGGTTTGCCGGTAATTTGGGAAAAGGCTCTTATGATGTAGCTTCAACAGATACAATGCCTATCTATAAAACAAGTAATGGCGGGCAAACATGGACAGCTTTCAACCCGGGGCCAAATGCGTTGAAAGGCATCTGTGCTATGTTTAAAGTAAATGACCAGTCGCTTTATGCCGTGGGCAGAGTGCGTGGTCCGGCACATTTAGTTAAAACACAAGATGCCGGCCAGACATGGAGTGTGATTGATTTAAGCCCGTTTGGACTTGGGGCGGCAATGGATCTTTATTTTTTCGGCCCGGATACCGGTTATGTGGTAGGTATGGATGCTACGCCCTATGCTACAGGTACTTCAGCTACTTATAAAGGTAAAATAGTTTATACCACTGATGGTGGCTTGTCATGGTCAACGGTACTCACTGCTGATGAGAACCCTACTTATTTCTGGAAAATACATTTCCCGACAAGAGAAACCGGATATACAACTTTGCAAAGAAATACAGCTACTTATTCTACAGTTGTCTACTATAAAACAACAAACAAAGGAGCTTCATGGACAAAGAACTCTATTGTTACTCCAAATCTGGGTTCGGCCAGTAACTACAATTTCCTGGCCCAGAGTGTTGGCTTTGTCACCGCCAATCACGGTTGGATCGGAGGCGGCGGTTTCGAAATTAATTTCCTGGAAACAAAAGACGGAGGTATCAGCTGGTCTAATATTTCTTATAATAACAGCGCCAGAATTAATAAGCTACGTGTTACAGGTAATATGGTGATTGCTGCAGGCGTACGCATACACCGCTATTTGTCAAGCGAGATTGTGGCTGCCCTGGAAGATGGTCTGATAGATGAAGAAGCGCCGGTGTCAGTATATCCTGTACCGGCAAGGGAGTATATCACTGTTAAACTGAATGCATTGTATTGGCAAAAAGCTGTAGTGACTATTCATGACTTGAACGGTAATGAAGTAAAAAAAGGATCGGTTGAAGGTGAAGGGCAGGTTTATGTATCAGATTTAACAGCCGGTGTTTATCAGTTAACTGTGGTATCAGGAGCAAAAGTGTGGTTAAGGAAAATCATTATTGAATAAAGACTTTTTAATGTATTGAACTATTTCATGGAAAAGTAGCGTTGTACCGATATACAACGCTATACATGAAAGCAAGGGGAGGATTGGTAATCAGCTTATTGGGCCTGATTTGGCTAAGTTATTCGTCATTTGTACCGGCAGAGGAGGAGAAAGCTGAGGACATTGCTCCTGCGGTTGTTCGTATCAGATCCTCAGACAGTATTTTCTATCAGAAACTCGCTTACAATCATTTGGCTTTCCGTCCGTTTGAGTTGGCTGTAAAAGGGTATAAGCATATTTCAGATAGTTTAAAGACTTCTATTAAATACCTGGCAATTGCCGATTTCTCTTTACCGTCAACGGAAAAAAGATTCTACCTGATTAATCTGGAAGACAGTAGTGTTGTCTACGCGGACATGGTGACACACGGGAGAAACTCCGGAGATTTATATGCAGAAAATTTCTCTAATACAGTAGGTTCTTACTGCAGCAGTCTTGGTTTTTATCTGACAGGCGAATGCTATGGCGGTAAACATGGCAAAGCAATCCGTCTTGATGGTTTGGACAAAGGTTTTAATGACAATGCCCGTGAGCGTGCTGTGGTAATGCATTCTGCTGATTATGCTACAGAAAATTTTGTGCTTCAGTACGGACGTTTGGGAAGAAGCCAGGGTTGTCCTGCATTTTCAGACGAGGGGTTTGCCAAAATCTCTGCACACCTAAAGGATAAATGTTTGCTTTTTATTTATCATCCTACACAAAAATACCTGGCTCAATCGGTATGGTTAAAATAGGCCGGAGTTTGCATTAGATTATCTGTGTTGATGTGTTTTAATTGACAGCTAATTGCGCTAACTTCAATATTATATATTAATCTAATAGCCTGTTGTATGTTGAGGAGTTATTTATTTTTAGTGTCGGGCCTTATACTATTTGTACAATGTGCCAGAAAACAGGTGCCGGTTGCTTCGGATAATCGCAGTAAAACAGATACAATTGCAAGTGGTGACCATGCTCAGCCCAAGCCGGACGAGAAGCCGAGACGCAGGCCTTTCAAAAATGTATGGAAAGCTGATGTAGTAGCTTTACACGATTCACTGGTGAAAAATCTTGCCAGCCAGCCGGATACATTCTTAACGGCGATTTATTCACAAAATGACTTCAAGCCCTACTGGACAGACACAAAGCGTGTCAAAGAACTGATCAGCACAATAGATAGTGTCGTTATTGACGGGCTTTCTCCGGAAGATTATGGGGCCCATAAACTGGATAGCCTGCTGAAGAAGGTAACAAATCTCCGGGAAGCTTCAGGTAATTCGGCTACATCGTTAGAGCTGGCCTGCACTAAAACTTACATTCACTATGTACATGACATGGTTCTGGGAAAAGTGGATCCTGATAAATTATTTAAAGAATGGAACTATGAGAAAAGGAGTGATCCTCTTTTTACAGCTGAGAATATTTCGAATTACATGAGTCAGTCGCTGGAAAAGTCGTCGGAAGAAATGAGGCCGACTTTTCCGGTTTATGGTTTACTGAAGAAAGCATTAAAAACCATGGATTCATTGGATAGAGAACGATTGGTTTGGTTGCCTGTAGTTTATCAGGGGAAAAAAAACCTGAAACTGGGTGATACAAATGCTGTAATTATCGAAGTAAAGAGAAGGCTTCATAACATTGGCTCTTATCCGGATACTTCACTGACAAATGAATTTAATGAACAATTGCAGGAGTCTTTAAAAGCATTTCAGGAGTTGCTGGCTTTACCTGTTACCGGTCAGCTGGATAAGGCAACTATTAAGCAACTGAACTTTACATTAAAGCAAGCGAAAGACCAGATCCGGGTAAATATGGAACGTTGTCGCTGGTTAGACGCCAAATTACCAGAAAAGTATATCCAGGTAAATATTACTGATTATAAACTGGTGCTGGTTGAGAAGGGCAAGGTGATACATACTGCGCGGGTAGTTGTTGGTAAAGAGCAAAGGCAGACGCCTGTTTTCGCTACCAAAATGACAGGTATAGAAATGAATCCATACTGGGTAGTACCAAGAGGAATTGCTGTTGGTGAAATATTGCCGGATATTCTGAAAGATCCGAACTACCTGACCAGAAACAGAATGCAGATATTGACTCCCGACGGTACTCCGGTTGACCCTTCTGGGATAAACTTTGCCAGTTTGAACAAAAATAACTTTCCTTATATGGTGAGACAGCTACCGGGTGAAAAGAATTCTTTAGGTGTTATTAAGTTTGGATTAGTAAATCCATATGCAATTTACCTGCATGATACACCTGCCAAACATATTTTTGATTATCCGCAGCGTGCTTACAGTCATGGCTGTGTTCGTGTTCAATATCCGCTTGACTTGGCAGCAATACTCCTGAAAGACCAAGGGTTTACAAAAGCCAGACTGGAACAGTTTGTTGCGGAAGGCAGAAACTATAATATAGCAATGGAGAAATCGCTGCCGGTTTATATTACTTACTGGACTTGCTATACGGATATTAAAACAGGCAAGCTGCAATTCTACAGAGACGTTTATGGGAAGGATGCACGTGTGTTGAAGGAGTTGAATAAGCATAAAGGAACGTTTTAAGACTTATTCCTTAATTATGGTTGACGGAATTAACGTTAATTGCGTCAGTTGATTGACGGAATTAACGTTAATTGCGTCAGTTGATTGACGGAATTAACGTTTTTTGTTTATATTTGGGTATAGAAACTCAAAGGGGAAAAGCGATGTTTGCAAAAATTCAGCGTTTTGCCGGTAGTCAGATAGCTAAAAGAATCGGCCAAAATAAAGTCCTGTTACTTTTTGGAACAAGAAGGGTGGGTAAGACACATCTTGTAAAAAATCTTGAAAAGCTTTCTAGTCAGCCTTTTTTGCATTTAAATGCAGAAGATACAGAAACTGCGATCTTGCTGGAAAATAGAAGTGTGGCCAATTATAAAAGATTACTAGGAGACATTCGGCTGCTGGTAATTGATGAGGCGCAGGTAATACCTGAGATTGGAAAGATATTAAAGCTTATGATTGATGAGTTTGATGATTTAACCATCATTGCTACCGGTTCTTCGGCTTTCGATTTATCAAACCAGACAGGAGAACCACTTACGGGTAGAAGCTATACCTATTATCTA
>CAZNHL010000027.1:1712-33374 GCA_964572965.1 uncultured Bifidobacteriaceae bacterium | reverse complement strand
CCGGTTGCGCAGGCAGAATTAGCCGTTTCTGAGAACGCGCTTCAAACGAAACAAAATCTGGATGAGCGGTTGATCTTTGGTTCTTATCCTGAATTGTTCTCATTGGAAACAACGCAGGAGAAGGCTGAATACCTGAAAAACCTGGTGAATTCTTATCTGCTGAAGGATATACTCATGTTTGAAAATATTCAGAATAGCAGTAAGATATTTGATCTGCTGAAGCTTATAGCCTATCAGGCAGGCTCCGAAGTGTCGCTTGAGGAATTGGGTAAGCAGTTAGGGATGAGCAAAAATACTGTTGAGCGTTACCTTGATCTTTTGACAAAAGTGCAGATACTATTTAAGTTGAGCGGATATAGCTCCAATTTACGGAAAGAAGTTACTAAGTTATCAAAATGGTATTTCTTTGATAATGGTATTCGAAATGCAATCATCAATGACTTCAGGTTGCCGGCTGTGAGGCAGGATATGGGTTTGTTGTGGGAAAATTACTGTATTTATGAAAGGATAAAGCTGAATCGTTATTTGAATACAGGCGCGGAGTATTTTTTCTGGCGCACTTATGACCAGCAGGAAATAGACCTGATAGAAAAGGTTGGTCCTGTTATGAATGCTTTTGAGTTTAAGTATGGAGATAAAACCCAAAAAGTGCCGGCCTTTTTCGCTAAGAACTATCCGGATGCCGGATTTACAATTATCAATAAAGAAAGTTATCTGGATTTTGTGCTGACTGTCTGATATGAATGTGGCGTGGCGATTTAAATCTCATTGCCGGAATTAATATTTCTAACGAAGCCATTGATTTGAGGGTTAGAAGTTCCACTTTTCAAAAAAGTGGAACTTCTTGCTGGTAAATAACAAGTTTTCCCTTTAAATTAAGTCTGTAATTATTTTTTAGACTTTTATGACAGCTTATCACCAACCGCTAGAGGAAAATACCTTCTATCATATTTATAATCGAGGTAATAATGGCGAAAATCTCTTTTACAAAGAGGAGAACTATTGGTACTTCCTTCGAAAGTATGACGAGTATCTTTCGGATTATCTTGAAACTTATGCCTATTGTCTGTTGCCTAACCATTTCCATTTGTTGATCAGGGTAAAAGATAGCAAAGATTATGAGGGGCGTTTTTTGAAAACAGGAACTTCGAATCTGGTAGATACAGATAAAATTATTAGCGAGCTTTTTCGAAGATTCTTTACTTCATATTCAAAGAGTGTAAATAAACAGGAGTCTCGGAAGGGTAGTCTTTTTCAGAAGAACTTCAAGCGAAAGGCAGTACTTTCTGATAGCTATTTTACTCGCTTGGTATGGTATATTCATTCAAATCCAAAGAAGCATCAAATCTTTAATAGTTATAAAGAATACCCTTATAGCTCTTATGGGCGAATAATATTGGACAGGCCAACGAAGTTATTGAAAAAAGAGGTGTTAGACTGATTTGGAGGTAAAGTGGAATATCAGAAGTTCCATGATAGCTTAAGTGTTGACCTACGTGGTTTAAATGATATAATGATTGAAGAGGAGTAGGATATACATTGGGGTTAGAAGTTCCACTTTTCAAAAAAGTGGAACTTCTTGTAACAGGAGACCGGCCATACATAAAATCATCCTTTTATCCTTCTTAATACTCATTACTCACTACTCAATACTATCGGATTAAATAGAACGATTATTAATTCCTATTCTTCATTGTATTTATCCTATCCTTTTAGCTAAATTTGCGCTCTTAGTGTGTTGCCCTGTGTTTAGTTGATATAGTGGCTCGCACAAGTTTTAAATGGAGTTTTTGCAATAGTAATTATTTCCCGATGGATAGCATCATCCGATTAATCCCTTTAGATCATTACATCATTTTAAGTGTTACACTGTTTTGTATCGGTGTGCTTGGTGTTTTGTTGCGTCGCAATGCGATCATTATTTTCATGTCAGTTGAGCTGATGCTGAATTCTGTGAACTTGTTGCTGGCGGCTTTCTCGTCTTACAGGTCTGATCCTGCCGGACAGGTATTTGTATTCTTTATTATGGCGGTAGCGGCGGCAGAGGTTGCGGTTGGTCTGGCGATCATTGTAATGATTTACAGAAATACACACAATATCGACATCAACACGCTTAACAAGTTGAAGTGGTAATTATTTGGGAATAAGTTTTTAGAGAATACGTTTATGATTGAAAACATTTGGCTCGTCCCTCTTCTTCCTCTGATAGGCTTCCTTATCAATGGAGTTTTCGGAAATAAGCTATCCAAAGGATTGGTAGGCATCATAGGCAGCGGTACTATACTTGCTGCTTTTTGTATTGTAATAGGGGTATTTTTGAATTTGCCGGAAGCAGCCACTGAAGTGAAACTGTTTGACTTTATCAGTGTTGGTTCTCTGCGCATTCCTTTTGCATTTCTGGTAGATCAGCTTTCTGTATTGATGTTATTGATCATTACAGGTGTTGGTTTCCTTATTCATGTGTACTCTGCGGGGTATATGCATGACGACGAAGGTTTTTACCGTTTCTTCGCTTACCTGAACCTGTTCGTGTTCTTCATGTTATTGCTTGTTTTGGGCTCTAACTATGTGATCATGTTCATCGGTTGGGAGGGTGTAGGTCTGTGCTCTTATTTACTGATCGGTTTCTGGTTCAAAAATCAGAACTATAACGATGCTGCTAAAAAGGCATTCATTATGAACCGTGTGGGTGACCTGGGCTTCCTGCTTGGTATCTTCGCATTGATCGGGGAATTTGGTTCTGTTAACTACACTGAAGTTTTTGCGAAAGCTGCTCAGATAGCTGAGTTTAATCAGCCGGTATTGATCACAATTACATTGTTACTATTTATCGGTGCAGCAGGTAAAAGTGCTCAGATTCCACTGTACACATGGTTGCCTGATGCAATGGCTGGTCCTACACCGGTTTCTGCATTGATCCACGCTGCAACCATGGTAACTGCCGGTTTGTATATGATTGCCCGTTCTAATATCCTTTATACTTTGTCTCCTGCAACATTGTCTGTAGTAGCAGGTATCGGAGTTGCAACGGCATTGTTTGCAGCAACAATCGGTCTTGCTCAAAATGATATCAAAAAAGTATTGGCTTACTCTACAGTGAGTCAGTTAGGTTATATGTTCATTGCAATGGGCTTAGGCGCATTCACAACGGGTATGTTCCACGTAATGACACACGCTTTCTTCAAAGCATTGTTGTTCCTTGGCGCGGGTTCTGTGATTCACGCGGTAAGCGGTGAGCAGGATATTCGTAAGATGGGTGGCTTAGCTAAGAAATTACCAATTACACATGCTACTTTCTTAATCGGTACACTGGCAATTGCAGGTATCTTCCCATTCGCCGGTTTCTTCTCTAAAGATGAAATTTTGGCTAATGCCTTTGTAAGCAACCAGACAATCTGGATTCTTGGATTGATTGGCGCTGCTATGACAGCCTTCTATATGTTCAGAATGTACTTCCTTACTTTCTTCGGAGAGTTCCGCGGTACAGAGCATCAGAAATCACACTTACACGAGTCTCCATTGTCAATGACTTTCCCATTGATGGTATTGGCAGTGTTCTCAATTATTGGCGGTTTCTTTAATTTACCGGAAGCGCTAAGCTTAGGTTTGCCTGCTCAGGCATTAGATCATTACCTTGAACCTGTTTTTGCTAACTCTCACAAATTGGTACAGCACGCTCACCTTGATCATGCTACAGAGTATATGCTGATGGGTGTCTCTGTAGGTATTGTGATTGTTTCTATCGTTGTTGCTTATGTAATTTATGTAAGTAAAAAAGTTGTTCCTGTTGAAGAAGGTACTAAGCTTTCTCCTGTACATAACCTTGTTTACAACAAGTACTACATTGATGAGGTTTATGAATTTGTGTTTGTAAAACCTCTGTATGCATTGTCTGATTTCGCTTATAAATTCCTTGAGTTACTGGGAATTGATGCCATCGTAAATGGTGTTGCAGGAAGCGTTAAAGCTTTAAGCGGTGGTTTGAAAAACGTTCAGACTGGTGTGGTTGGGTCATACATCTTCGGTATGATATCCGGCCTGATAGTTATTTTGATAGTTACTTTGTTAGTCTAATTTATCTGTAAGTAAATGATTGCTGGTATCCTTTTAATATTACCCTTTATTGCTGCGTTGCTGGTATTTGCCCTGAAAGGCAATATTGCAAGAAATGTAGCTTTGGGATTGGCTGTGATTGAATTCCTGATCTCATTATATCTGATCACCATTCCTTGCACTTGCAGTAAATATCAAGATCTGCTTACGCTGAACATTCCTTGGATTAATTCATTAGGAATAAGCTTCTACATCAGTGTAGATGGTATCAGTAAGGTATTGGTGTTGCTGACTACTTTCTTAGTTCCAATCATTATCCTTTCTTCTTTCAGAAACGAATACAAAAACAGCGCTGCATTTTACGGCTTGATTCTGTTAATGCAGTTCGGTTTGTTGGGTGTTTTCCTTGCAAAAGATGCATTCTTATTCTATGTGTTCTGGGAAATTACTTTGATTCCGATTTACTTCATCTGTGCAATGTGGGGTGGTGAAAACAGAATTCAGGTAACATTGAAGTTTTTCCTTTATACATTCTTCGGTTCTTTGTTTATGCTGGGGGGAATTATCTTTCTTTACCTGCAGACGGGCCCGCAGCATTCGTTCAGCTGGGAAGCATTCAGGGCACTGAGCCTTGCTCCTGAAGCACAAAAAGTGTTATTCTGGGCTTTCTTCTTAGCTTTTGCTATCAAAATGCCAATCTTCCCTTTCCATACATGGCAACCTGATACTTATACAACTTCGCCTACTGTTGGTACAATGTTGTTGTCAGGTATCATGCTGAAAATGGGTATTTATGGTGTAATACGCTGGATGATCCCGGTTTTACCATTTGGTTTCTCAGTGTATGGTGAAACTGCTATTGTATTATCTATTATCGGAATTTTATACGCTTCTGTAATTGCTTTACAGCAGAAAGACATGAAGCGTTTGATTGCTTATTCTTCTATTGCTCACGTTGGTCTGATTGCAGCAGGTTTGTTTTCAGTAAATACTCAGGCGTTACAAGGGGCAATGATCCAGATGTTCAGCCATGGTGTTAACGTGGTTGGTATTTTTGCTATCATTGAAATCATTTACCAAAGAACAAAAACAAGGGATATCCCTTCCTTGGGTGGTATCATTAATCAGGCCCCTGTATTATCTGTGTTCTTCGTGATCATTATGATGGCGAACGTAGCTTTACCATTGACAAACGGTTTCCCTGGTGAATTCCTGTTGTTGTCTGGTGTATTTGCTTACAATAAATACTATGCTGCTTTGGCTGGTTTGTCAGTAATTATCGGTGCTTTCTACATGTTACGCATGTATCAGCGTGTAATGCTTGGTGAAGCCCGTCCTGAATTAGCTCAGTTTGAAGACCTGACAGTTACTGAATTTGCCACATTGACTCCGATTGTGATTGCCATTCTGGCGATAGGTTTCTATCCTGATGCAATCCTGAAGCTTTCTGAGCATGATGTAACAGAACTGGTTAATGTGTTTAATAGTAGTTCACTTGGTTTGAAGTAATAGTATATGATTGCGATAATTTCTCTTGCCATTTTAGGCGTATTCTCAATGATGGCTGGTCTGTATCAGACTAGCAATAAAGCAATTCTTGGTGTTATTGTTGCCGGACTTGTAGCCTTGTTATTTGCAAACACATTAGCATGGAACAGTGCTGAAACATTGTTTTACGGCATGTTGAATTTCGATAACTATTCTGTAGCTTTTACAGGTAGTTTGCTTTTTATTCTGGCATTATTGTTTTTGTTGTCAGAGTTCTTTTTTCCACACATCAAACAATACGTTACAGAGCGTTATACCTTGTTCATCTTTTCATTAATAGGGATGATCTGCATGGTTTCTTTCGCAAACATGACAATGTTGTTTGTTGGAATTGAAGTAATGTCTGTGCCATTGTACGTATTGGCAGGTAGCGAAAAGAAGAACCTGTTTTCTAATGAAGCCTCTTTAAAGTATTTCCTGATGGGGGCATTTGCTACAGGTATCCTTTTAATGGGTATTGCTTTGATATATGGCGCTACAGGCACTTTCGATGTGGTTGAAATTAAGAACTACTTCGTTACTAATCCAGATGCTTCAATGTTGGCAAAAGTTGGTTTGATCTTTCTTATTGCCGGTCTTGGTTTCAAAGTTTCTGCAGTTCCTTTCCATTTCTGGACTCCTGACGTTTATCAGGGTGCACCAACATTCGTAACAACTTTCATGTCAACAACGGTAAAAATTGCCGGTTTCGGTGCTTTCTTCCGTTTGTTCTCATCTTGCTTCCTGCCATTGAGCGAGTTCTGGATGGTAACAATAGGTGCTATCGCAGCTTTGACAATGACAGTTGGTACAATCACAGCAGTTTATCAGAGTGATATTAAGCGTTTATTGGCTTACTCAAGTATTTCACACGCAGGTTATATGCTCATCGCGATCATGTTCGCAGGGCAGGATGCAGGTGCCAATGTGTTCTTCTATACATTGGCTTACGCAGTAGCTTCAGTAGTAACATTCGCTATCGTAATGGCTACAGAGCAGACTACCGGCTCAACTGAAGTTTCGTCATTGAATGGCCTTGTGAAATCTAACCCGTTCCTTGCAATCATTTTAGGTGTTTCAGTAGCATCTTTGGCTGGTTTACCTCCGACTTCCGGTTTCCTTGCTAAATTCTTTATCCTTAAAACGGCTATTGACGGTGGTTATCTGTGGCTGGCAATCTTCGGTATCGTAAACGCGATAATCGGTGTTTACTATTACTTCAAACTAGTTATTGCGGCTTTTTTCAAAGATAGCAACGGCCAGTTGGATGCAATTGCAGTAAGCGGAGCATTTAAGCTTGTATTGGTATTGGCTTCCATCGTAATTATCTTACTAGGAGTTTACCCTGATTTTATTTATCAGTTACTGTAAAAAAAATATAAGTATTTGAGAAAGGTCTCGGTAGCATTGCTATTGAGACCTTTTTTGTATGTTTAGTGAAATGTTTTTATAAATCATGAGATACATTATCTGCTTTTTTGCTTTGATTGTTGTCATGCAGCATGGGGTGGCACAGACAAAAAATTACATTGATCAACCCTATGTTGAAGTTGACGGGTTTGCTGATTCATTAGTAATTCCTAATCAGATTTTTATAAAGATTGTTTTATCAGAGAAAGACACAAAAGGGAAAATGTCTTTGGAAGAGTTGGAAAGTAAAATGATTCAAGACTTGAAATCTTTGGGTTTAAACACCGAAGAGGTTTTGGCTTTGAGCGATTTTACAAGTAACTATAAATATTATCTTTTAAAGAGTAAAGATGTTCAGAAGGAAAAGAATTATGTTTTAGAGGTTGCCACAGCAGAGATGGTAACTAAAGTGTTTCTGAAACTTGAGACATTGGGAGTTGGCAATACTTCAATTGATCGGGTTTCTCATAAAGAGATAAGAAAAATTGAAAATCTGGTAAGGACAAAAGCTATTGAAGATGCTAAGTTAAAGGCTTTAGCACTTACAAAACCTCTGAACCAAAGTGTAGGGCTTGCTATTTATATTGTAGAGAAAGACAAGTTTACTAATAACTTGAGTTCGGTAGTTGTCAGAAAGGCCAAACGCTTGACGTATGATAATGAAACTATTCCTAGCATAGAATTTGAGAAAATTAATGTGTCAGTAAAAGTGGATGTAAAGTTTGTATTGAAATAGACTTGGTTTTCTTTAAAAAGGGCTCTGCAGAGATTCTGCGGAGCCCTTTTTGTTTACTTTGATGCCGGTTATTGAAAGTCAGAAAACATTTTTTGCGACTAAAACAGCTTCAATTTCATAACTTAGTATTAAATACACCCCTTATGAGATTAACACTCTTATTATTTTGTATACTTTTTATAGGTGGCTTTCAGGCACAATCTTCTACAAACTTTTCAAAAGTCTGGCTGGAGTCGTCTGAATCATGGAAGCTGAAAATGCTTGATACCATCATTAAAAAGAATGTTCGCTTAAATGAAACAGAAGAGGTTGGTTTGATCATGCGTGAGTTTTTTAAAAACAGCACAACGTTGAAAATGAAAAATGGAATTCTGTCATTTTTGATGAATTACAAACTGACCGACTATGAGGATAACCTGAAGATGTATATTAATAGCTGGTATTCGCAGATGCGCTCAGTTGCCCGTTCTTCAAAAGATAAGTTTATTGCCGACGTGCTCATGATGATTCTGAATTACGATAGTAATTATGAAGGTTTTGATTCCGGTCTGCTGACTAAAATCAAAATTGTAAAATATATTCAGGAAGAGAATGAAAAAGTAGCGGCTTTTGATATGGGATCTATGAGAGCATATGTAGTAGATTATAAAAAAGAGCAGTTGGCGTATGCGTTTGCTTTGTTTTACAATCGTGCCGAAGTAGAAAGACGGCTTGCTAATATGAGTGGAGTTAAAGGTGAGTCGCAAATCAGGCTAAAAGTGCTTCACAGAATTTTTGACTGGCGCATACAGTATCTCGAATAATCAGAGGCGTTCGAGTCGTTCGTGAATGAGGTAGCCAAACAGTTCAGGTGTTGCCAGTTCTGTTATTATTTCCTGGTCGTTTTCATTGTCAAAGTCGATATCCTGACGCATTAGAATGGCTTTGGCCCAATATTCCAGTGTGCCAAATGAAACTTCTCCGGATTTTACCCTTCTAAGAATTCGGTTAATGTGTTCAGAAGTAACAAAAACCTGTGCTGATTCTTCCCAGTTATATGGTTCAAGTTCAATAAGTAAAGAAGCCAGGTCGCCATTCAGGTTTACAATGTCTAGCAGTATTTCAATTCTTTTCCTCATAAAATCCGGCCTTTTCTTCTTCGTTTATCCGTAAAACTACTTATTCAGTTTATCAAAAACGAGAAATGCATTAAATTGCTGAATATTCTAAGTATTTATTCACCCCTAATTCTATATACGATGGCTCGTTCTTATGCAGAGGATATGACTAATGCACTCGATTACCTTATTAATAAAAGCAGGGATATTACTTTGAAAAAACAATTAATGACCGATTTGGGTGTGATTAATGATAGTAATATTACTAATAAGGAAAAAGAAGAAGCATATGATCGTTTGATTAAATACATATCACATATGGATAACTGGGAGGAAGAAGTGTTAACCTATCTGGCCGACAGTTTTGCTAAAATCAAGGCTCAGGGGTAGGTTTATGTACCATCTGATACTCATACTAAAAAAGCTGTAAAGCGAAGCTTTCTGCTGCTATTATTGTAAAGCCCGGACAGGTAATTTTGTCCGGGCTTTATTTTGGTGTTGTTTTAAATTATAAAAACGAGAAGACCTCAAATTGATACTTTAAAACTAGTGGCTTATCGCCAAAACTCGTATTTTTGCCACGTGAATCTAGATTATCTGTCTGAAATTTCGATACGGTCATTCATTGACCTGGCACTCATGGAAGATGTGGGCGACGGGGATCATTCTGCCAATGGTTCTATTCCTGCCGATGCTATTGATGAAGCGCAACTTATTGTGAAAGATGATGGCATTATTGCCGGCATTAATATGGCCGAGAGGGTTTTTCACAAGATAGATCCTACGATAGAATTCAACCTTAAAATCAGGGATGGCAAAGCTGTAAAATATGGTGATATCGCTTTCACTGTAAAAGGTAATGCCCGTAACATATTGAAAGCTGAGCGTCTGGTACTGAACTGCATGCAGCGTATGAGCGGTATTGCCACAAAGACTGCTCAATTGGTTAAGTTGATTGAAGGGACAAACGCGAAGCTTTTGGATACCCGTAAAACTACCCCAAACTTCAGGATGATGGAAAAATGGGCTGTAGTAATTGGCGGCGGCATGAACCATCGTTATGGTTTATTTGATATGGTTATGCTTAAGGATAATCATATTGATTATGCCGGTGGCGTACGTCAGGCAATTGAGAGTACACAGAAGTATTTGAAAGAAAAAGGTTTAAGTCTTAGAATAGAAGTAGAAACCCGTAATCTGGAAGAGGTGAAAGACGCGTTGGCTACGGGAGGCATTCATCGGATTATGCTTGACAATATGAGCAATGAGATGATGCGTGAAGCTGTTGGGCTGATAGGCGGAAAATATGAAGTGGAAGCTTCCGGAGGTATTACAGAAAAAACAATCAGAGGAGTTGCCGAGACAGGAGTAGATTATATTTCTGTAGGAGCGTTAACGCATTCTATTAAAAGCCTGGACATGAGTCTTAAGGCAATCAGAGTTAAAAAGAACTAGAATATTCTAAACGCAAAGTTTAGGCAAATCAATTATAAACTCATTTCAGAAATGATTATTAAAACAAAAAAAACACAGTTAGAGAAAAACACTTACGTCAAAATGGCGATGATTGATGTGGTAAAAGACCAGTGGTATTGGGCGGGTATTCCGGTGTTGATTGCTGCGATGACAATTTTCTATCCGGAAACTGTGTGGTTCATCGTTATCGCAGTTGTGGCTGTTTTACTTTACGGTTTATTCTGGTTTGTCCAGTTTACCGGTGTTACACAACTGGAACAAAATAAAGTAATGTTTGAAAAGTTGACTTACGAGATCGACAGCCGCCAGATTATGATGAAACTTAATGAAAAGCAGGGAATGCAGATCAAGTGGGAGCAAATCAAAGATGCCAGAAGAACTAAGGATGCTTTTGTGTTGGTAATTTCAAGAGGCCAGTATATTCATTTGCCATTAAAAGCTTTCAATTCTGATAATGATATGAGATTTATGGAATCTCTTTTGAAAAGAAAAGATCTGATTGCTGAAGCAAAATAAATTGAAAATATACAATAAAAACGGCTCACAAATCCAGAATTTGTGAGCCGTTTTTATGCAAGCGAGGGAGTTCGCCGGTACTAAACTTAACCAGCTATTCGTACTCTTTTATACCCGTAAACTTCTCTCCATAAAACGCTTTTACAATTTTGATCTTATTCAGGATCTTCGAATTAAAAAGGGGCAATTCTTCTGCCGGAACCCATATTTCATTGTAGTTTTTCAGACCTACATTTTGTACTTCAAAGCTATTAAAGTATTCTACAGGAATTTCGAATTCAGTAACATATCCCACACTCCCGTTAGTATCATCTGTTGTGTTCCAGTCACGTGCAATGGTACAGGCATAGTCAAAATCCAGAACAGGATAGAATATCGGTTGCCAGGTTAATCTTGGGGGGAATGCCCTAAACCCTGATTCTTTTATTAAGTTGAGCTCTTTCTGACCTATCGGTCTGTAGAGTTTTATTGTTGTGCTCATAATGACGATTTAAAAAGTTATATTATATTTTTTCCAGAACCCGTTCCATCAGTTGTTGATCCTTATCTGAGAAAACAACCAGATACACCTGTTCTATTGTTGTGTGGTCTTTCAGAAATGCAGTAATTGTTTTGTAAGCAATACTGGTAGCTTTTTCAAATGGGAATCTGTATGCTCCGGTACTTATGGCCGGAAAGGCAACAGTTCTTATGTTATTTTCTACTGCAAGTTCTAAAGCTGTCTGATAACAGGATGCAAGCAGCTCTTCTTCATGTTGGGTTCCATTATTCCAAACAGGCCCAACAGTATGAATGATATATCTGGCAGGTAGATTATACCCTTTAGTTATTTTAGACTTTTCTGTTTCACAGCCTTTTAAGGAACGGCACTCTTCCGTTAGTTCTTTACCTGCGGCTCGGTGAATAGCACCATCAACGCCACCACCACCCACGAGAGAGTTGTTCGCTGCATTTACAATGGCATCTACATCGAGTAACGTGATGTCAGCTTTTAAGACTGTAATTGAGCTCATGATTAGTTCCTTAATAAATTCCTTACTTCCATCAGTGCAAAACCAAGGAGATTTTCTCCTCTCCAGGCGGCAGGGTTTAATGCATCCGGGTGATCATCTTTCAGGCCTATTCCCCAGATAGCATCTACGGGACTGGCTTCTACGAGAACTTTGTCTTTTGTCTGTATCAGAAAACTCCTGAGTTTTTCGTCTTGTGAAAACTTCAAGAGATTTCCCTGGCGTACAATATTGTATTTATGCTCGTCCCATATTTTTGGGTCAAAATTCTGAATCTGGCGTCCCAGGTCTTTTACATCTTTAGGAGATTCCTTTTTAACGATTTTTTCGAAAACATCCATGTCATTAAACAACCGAGCTTTGCCTGCCATCATATAATGTTCAGCTGTTTTATACAATATACCGTTTTCTGTAAATTCAGAAGGCCACCACTGGCTCATACATGTTTTGATAATGGAGCCGTCTTGGCTCGGTTGATGTCCCCAGAAAAAAAGGAACTCAACCTGTTTGTTTTCTTGTAACCATTTGATAGAGTATTTCATCATATCTGTGTTTAATTAGTTTTTGTTATCCCAATTCTCTTGTTGATTGATTCCTTATGAATAGTGATAGTTTGCTCATATGGAATTTCCAGCTCTTCTATGTTTTTGGCGGAGACCATTTCATGTCCCTGTTTTACAAAGTCAGTAATGTCCTCAATTCCGGTAATCCATTCTGTACAGAATTTTTTGAGTATTTCACCCTTCATTCCCAACTGAATTGCTTTTCTTTCCTGTTTATTTCCAAATGGATCATGATCCGGGTCCCACTGCAGGCGGATTTCAGTTTTAGCTAACTCTTCTTTCCATTCTTCATGGCTGGCAAATAGTTCTTCCGAATAAGAGGAAATTGTTGCCTGTTCAAGTATTGTTTCAAAATGTTCCAGGGGTAAGGTTAAAGCCAGTATCCTTTGCTGGTTCTCTTTACTTGCCCATCCGGCACGGTACATCATCCAGAGGAAGCCCGGTTTAATCCAGGTCATGCGGTTAAAGCTGTAATGTGCACCGCCAAATTTTTGGTTTGCTACTGCATAAGCAGCTATTTCATGATTAAAGGCCTGATAAACTATAATATTTTTACCGTCTGTCTGTCCGATAATTTGCCTGCCGGCTTTTGGTAACCTGTTTTTTTGATCAGTATATTTTTCTAATTGCATTTTATTCTAATTTCTTCCCCTTTCACCGGGGTATAAGTCTTTGACAGTATCACTCTGCCAGTAATCTTTTGTTTCAACATTCAGTGCTGATATTTTGCCTGTAAATGCTGCGCCTGTGTCAATGTTCCAGACGTTGATAGCGTTCATTGGCACAGTTACATTGTAGTATAAAGTAGGTGTGTGTCCTATGTAAATCTCATTGAACAGCTTTAATCTTTTAGGATATAAAACAGAATCTTTATGCACTCTTTTGTCCATTGTTACTGCCATTTCCCATAAAGTGCGGTCCCGGCTGAAATTTGATGCGTGCATTTCGTGAGCGGGCCCATGCATGGAGCTGAAACCGGCATGTATAAACAACCTGTTCTGGTCGTCAACAAAGTAGTTTTTCATCCTTTCGAAGAACACAAGGTGCTGCTCTTTTTGAGTTCCGGTGTGGTTTTTATAGCTTTTAATGGTTGATTCTCCACCATGTTTGAACCAAGTCTGGTTTACTTCACCACTTTTAAGCCATTCTTCGCACCATGCATCATGATTTCCTTTGATGAAAATACAGTTACATTGACCTTGAAGTATGATTAAATAGTCAATCACACCTGAAGATTCACTCCATCCATCAACATAATCCCCAAGAAAAATCAGTGTGTCGCTATGGCAAGGTTTAATTTGGTCAATGACCTGATGAAGTCCTTTCAGCGCTCCGTGTATATCTCCTATAACAAATGTTCTCATAACTTCCTGTACATAATATCTGTTCGCAGCACATATTTAACCCCGTCCAGAATTTCATTTCCCTGATGTTTTACTTCGTGTTTGAAAACCACTGCTGTGCCTCTTCGTGGCGCAATTATGAAGTCATCAAAACTGGTTTCTCCGCCTTTAAAGTTGTCATTCAGGTAAATCATAAATGTCAGTCTGCTTGCTTCCGTATCATTTCTCTTAAATGAGCCATCTTTATGTTTTTTAAACCGTTGGTTTTGCTCGTATTTATAAAATCTGAATAATTCGTTCAGGCCTACGATTATATTATCCTCAATTATTTCGGGGCAAAAAGGTTTGATCAAACTGAATAAATGAGCGGCCAGTTCTTCATTTTTGTATAAAATTCTTGAGTTATTCCTTATGTTTTTAAACATGACTTCGGAACCATCTATCAGCACTTTGGCTTCTTCGTAACCAATTTTTTCGCTTTCTGCAATAAAGTCGAAGCATTGCTCGCTTGTGAAGAAATCTTCAATAATAAATACCTCTTCACTGAACTCTGTTTTTTTCATGGTTTTAAAATTCTATATATCTCAAAGGTACTTCATTACAGAGCCAGACTCCATTTTTAGCGAGGTAAAAAGAGAAGCCGTCTTTGTACATTTCCAGCGCTTTAATCTTTAAAATGATCGGTTCGCCTCTTCTGCTGCCTACTTTCAAAGCAGTTTCCAGGTCTTTACTTAAATGCACATGCCGACGCTGCATTTTTTGTAAACCGGTTGCTTTAATATCGTCCAGGTACTTTGCAACAGTTCCATGGAATAGATATTCAATAGGCTCTATTGGTGTAAATTCAAGGTCAACCTCAACAGTATGTCCTTGATTGGCTCTTATCTGCGTATGGTCATCGTTGAAGGCGAAGCGTTGCTTGTCATTGGTATAGACTACCTCTTCCAAAGTTTCAAAGTCAAAAAACACCTGTTTGTTTTTTGACTTTTCAATCAGCTCATCTACTCCAACCCAGCCATTTTTATCCATCAGAATACCGATTTCTTCAGGCTTGTGTCTCAGTACAAGGCTCAGGAATTTGCTTATATGTTTTAGATCTTTCATTTATTTGTTCGATTTTTCTAAAAACTGTCGTTTTAGACTTCGAAGTTGAACCCTGTTTCTGTCAGTTTTTTGTAAGCCTCTTTGTCAAAACTGTAATACCTTGCTGCTTTATGCGCTACATTTTTTTCTTTTTCTTCCAAGGGATTTAACAGACCCATTCCCAGGATTTTTTTTCTGAAGTTCCTCTTATCAATGTTAGTTCCAAGTATGGCTTCATACAGTTGCTGTAACTGTGGCAGTGTGAATTTTTTCTCGAGCAATTCGAAACCGACCGGCTGATAACGAACTTTACCTTTTAGTCTGCTCAAAGCGTAGCCCACGATATTTTTGTGGTCAAATGCAAGAACAGGTAATTCCGAAATATTAAACCATTCTGCTTTTATTGTATCGCGTCCTGCTACAAGTTCATATTGATGTTTGTTAATTAAAGAGAAATAGGTGATTGAAATAATACGCTCTCTGGGGTCTCTGTTAATATCACTAAAAGTGTACAGCTGCTCAATAAATACATTTTCCAGCCCTGCTTTTTCCTTCAGGATCCTTAGTGCGCACTCTGATGCCGTTTCTGAGATTGATAAAAAGCCGCCCGGTAAAGCCCATTCGTTTCTATAAGGCTCATTGTCTCTCTCAATAAGCAGAAGCTTTATGGAAGTTCCGTCAAAGCTAAAGATCACACAGTCTGTCGCTAATGCAGCTCTGGCATATTCATATTGAAATTTTTTTGTAGCACCCATTTCTTAGTGTTAATATAACACAAAGGTGTGTTGTTCATTTGTGAATAGCAAGTGTTATAGTGTTTATTTTACACTAAGGTGTTTTTATATAAGTTTCTGAATCGGAAGAGCGGATCAACCAGTAAAAGAAACATTATATATATCTACCCGCGTATTAGGGCTATTCACTCTTTTGTATTAATTGTTATAGGATTAAAGCTTTTAAGAAGTGAACAAATAATAGTAAAAAAGTATTTTAGTATAAAATAGTGTTTGAACTCTTAAATGCTTCATTCAGCAGTATACTTAGAGGGAATTATGGTGATAATACCAACAAAACAACTGTTTAATCTTTAACTTAGCAAGGTAGCCTTAACTTACATATGAAAAGTTTTATTTATAGAGTATTCTTTTGGGTAGTACTGATAATAAGTACTGGTTCTGCCTGGGCGCAGGAGATTATTGAAATTAATGAGAAAACCCCGACAGATGTGCTGTTGATGGGTAAAACTCTTGAGATTCTGGAAGACACTACCAATAATCTGACAATTGCTGATGTTAGCTCTCCTGCTTATAAAACAAAGTTTGTACCTCACAAAGACAAAAAGCATTTTGCTTATGTGGTTCATCCTAAAAATACCTACTGGGTTAGGTTCAGCGTAAAGGGTAGTAGTGCTTTAGATAAGCATTATGTTCTTGAAAATAGTGATCTGCATGTTGATGATTTTGAATTGTACAAAGCAGATTTGCAAAATCCCGGTCAGTTTATTTCTGAGAAAGCAGGTTTTGCTTTGCCTTTTAGTGTAAGAGAATACCCTCATAAAAACTTTGTATTCGATATTTCTCCTAGTGAAAATACTCAGGTTTATTATGCACGCATCAAATCTCATAATCACAACCCTTTTATATTTAAAATAAGGTCTACTTCGCGCTTTGCCCATTACGCGCTCAATGAATATTACTTATTGGGAATGTTTTATGGGATTATTGTTATTATGGCCCTGTATAATTTACTGATGTATTTCTCTTTTAGAGAAAAGGTTTATATACAGTACGTGGCTTATGTTGTTTGCTGCGGATTGATCTCTCTGGGGGAAGACGGTACGGGGTTTCAATACCTGTGGCCTTCTTTTCCTGCCATCAATAATTTGATTTCACTCATAGCCCCTTTGTTGCTGATGATCAGCTTTGTGGTTTATTCCAAAAGTTTTCTGGAGCTTAAAACATTCCTGCCAAAGATTAACAAGGTGTTAGATGTGATCATATTCATCTGTATTGGTCTGTTTATCCTTGATATTTCAGTGTTCAATATTGGCTTGAACGTGGAGCTTTACCTTATCCCTTTTCTGTTGATATATGCCGCGTCTCTGATGTGTCTGAAGAAAGGCTTGCGTCAGGCCAGGTACTATATTGTCGGTTATTCATTTATGGTGGTCAGTATTATATTTATGGTGCTTAGAATGAGTGGCTTGATTCACTGGGATCACATTCTCTTTGTTTATTCATTTAATATAGGTCTCGTATTTGAGATTGTTATTCTGTCATTTGCTTTGGGTGATCGGATTAAAGTAATCAGGGCTCAGAGGGAAGAAGCACAACAAAGAGCCATTGTGCAGCTAAAAGAAAACGAATTACTGAAAGATCAGGCCAATAGGGAGTTGGAAGTAAAAGTGAAGGAGCGTACCAGGGATCTTGATGAAAAGAACCGTGAGCTGGAAGATGCTTATGCCGAAATAAACAGGATCAATGAGTTGCTTGATGCTGATAATAAAGTGTTGAAAACCAATGTGAAGGAATTGACTACTGCACGTGTTTTGATGAAGGATGTTAATTTTGAAGAATTCAGCAAAATTTTTCCCGACAAAGAAGCTTGCCTGAAATACCTTGAGAATCTGAAATGGGCAAAAAGTTATGAGTGCAAGAAGTGTGGCAATACTAAATGGTGCGATGGAAAAGAGGAAAACTCTAAACGTTGTACGAAATGCCGTTATGATGAATCACCAACAGCCTATACCATTTTTCATAAACTGAAATTTCCGATCAATAAGGCTTTTTATATGCTTTTCCTGGTTTATGCCAATAAAGAAAAGATTACCTCGCTGGAATTGTCACAGATTCTCTCTTTAAGACAAAGCACTTGCTGGAATTTCAATAAGAAGATAACAGAGGCTCTTAAAACGAAAAAGAAAGTACACGATAATGATTTGGATGGCTGGAGCCAGCTGGTATTGGATCCTGAAAATGATGAATAAATAGAAGTTGTTATAAACAAAAATGGCATTGATGGTTTGAAATCAATGCCATTTTTGTTTATAATGTATACTTTATTTGATATCATGTTTAAAAACAAACCTACTTTTTAAATTTTTGTGTAAAAATTTAAAAAGTAGGTTTGTTTTTAATGTGTAATGTTTGTAATATTGCCTAAGTAATTCAGGAAGGGTTTAATTTTAAGTGTAAAAAAATTAGAAAAGCGATAAACTCAGCTGCTCAAAAAAAGACTACGACGAAACCATATTATTTGCCGATCAACTACCTTTTATAGAGTATCAAACTCTTTACATGAAAAAGGCTGAAAATAATTTAAATTATTTTCAGCCTTTTTTGTTGCGATTTAAGTGTAAATATAAATCGCACGTAGCACCTCTGTTTTTTCATTTCCCTCTATAAATCAAATCATTAGCTTTTTTTGCGTTTTGTTGGCTAAGTGTAAATCATTTTTGTGTAAGTATCACAAAGTCAGCGTGTTATGAAACTTTGGCTATTGCTTTTGGTATAATAAGTAGATAAAATTGCATTGTAGTCCATAATTATAACGAGTGTTTTAATTGTAGGGCAGGATAATTTTATCAACCAAACAAACTTAATCCATAAACTATGAAAAAGATTTTACTATCAATTTCCGCACTTTTACTGAGCTATACTATGTCTACAGCTCAGGTATTCACACAAGCAGCTGATAACAGCGGTTTTACTTATGATTGCGAGAATAAAGAAGATGCTGCATTTCTTTGGCAGGGATGGTACCCACAATGTTCTCTTTCCGGCAGCTCTGGTGATGGAGGCTATAGCGAAGCAGCAACAAAAGTATTAGACTTTGGCTGGGGACAGGGAATATCTGGTTATGTTTATGGCATTTTTCTTTTAACTACACCTCTGAATTTATCATCTGCTGCAAATCAAAAAATATCAGTAGATCTTAAGAGTGACGATGGAACCAACGCATTGCCGTTAACTTACACGTTAAGACTGGAAGATATCTCAAACAATTCCTTACTTGATGAAACAGCAACATTGAATGTTACAGGTACTACTCAAACATTCAATATTGATCTGTCGAGCCATCTTGCCAGCGGCAAAGACCTTTCTTCTGTTAAGAAAATCATTTTCTTATACAGTTCATGCCCTAGCAGCGCTCCTGTTTCTGCTGCTCACTTAAGAATCAGCAATTTCAATGCCGGTAGTTATGCATCTACTCCAACATCTGTTAATGATGAATTGTTGAGCCGTATCTCTGATGCTAAACTTTATCCAAACCCTGCTTCTTCTACAGCTACTGTTGAATTAGCTCTTAAAACTTCATCAAAAGTGAAAGTAGTAGTTAGCGATGTATTAGGTAATTCAGTAAGAACACTTGAAGAACAGAATACAGATGCTTATGCTGCTTCATTCGATGTATCTAACCTTTCTTCTGGCATTTACTATGTGAGCTACCAGATCGACGGTACTCCTGTAAAAACAGAGAAATTGGTAATTAACTAATTTATTGAGTGTAATGGTGCAAGGTGCGGCAACTGCCGCACCTCCACTTTTAAACTAACCTTGGATGGAAAAGCTTATAAGCATCTCACAAACCATTTTATTTTCAATCACGCTTATCGCGACTCACCTTATCATTTCGTCATATACACAAAAAACACAGCAAGAGTCTGATGCTTACTATGTTTTTTCTGATAAATGGGAGCATGGAGTTCCGACGGGCTTTATGGGAGAAAGAGATGGGAAGAGCATTAAGATTGATGATAAATGGGCGGTTAAGCCTTATAAAGGCGAAACTTGCATTAAGATAGCAGTAGACAATACTGAAAAATGGCGAGGCATTCATATTCAATATACCGGCGGATGGAATGTATCTCTCGATGAAAACACACCACTGGCTAATCTGTCAGAATATGATAAGCTGGAATTTTACGCCAGAGCAGAAACAAGTAACGGCGCTCCTTACATCCTTACTGAAATAGGAGTAGGAGGCGGAGGTGCTCCGGAAGAAAAGGTAGATGATACTTACCTGGAAATTAGTCCTGAATGGGAAAAATATACAATTAGCCTTAAAGGGGCCGATTTTAAAAGAGTAAACACGCTTTTGTACATGTCAATGCCTGTGGGTACGCTGTACATGGACGAAGTTCGATTTGTAAAAAAGAAAAAGAAATAGCCAATAAAACTGATTTATGCCACTAAAGCCCTATCAGAGGTTTCTTGCTCTTGCCGTAGTTACACTGCCGTTAATACAATGCGGTAAAGTAACATTGGTTCAGCAGGCAGACCTTTATAAGAAATATGAAGAATACATCGAGCCGGATCTTACAAAGACATCGGACGTCGGATATAAATCGTCAGCTGAACGAGAAGGTTGGGAGCTGATCTGGACAGACGAATTTAAGGAGCCGGAGATCGATACAACTAAATGGACACACGAAGTCAATGGAAACGGGGGAGGTAACAATGAGTTACAGTACTACACTGCTTCCAAAGCTAATTCATACATCAAAGATGACTATCTGGTCATCAAGGCAATCAAGACTAATTACAAAGGGAAGTTTTATACTTCAGCCAGGTTGAACACTAAACGTAAGGCTGACTGGACTTATGGTCGCTTTGACATACGGGCAAAGGTGCCTGTAAAACAAGGTTGCTGGCCTGCAATATGGATGTTGCCGACAGATCTTGCATATGGCGGCTGGCCACAAAGTGGAGAGATCGATATTATGGAATTGATCGGTTCCGGACCTTCTACAGTGCATGGTACTATCCATTTTGGAGATCCATGGCCAAACAATAAGCACATCGGGAATACGATTGATGTTACCAAAGGAGATTACTCTTCTGAATTTCACGTCTTTTCTGTTGAATGGGAACAAAACCAGATTCGCTGGTATATGGACGACTCCCTCTTTGCTACACGTGTCCCTTCTGAGTTGACGCCCCACAGATGGCCGTTCGATCAGAGTTTTCACATGCTGCTGAACCTTGCAATCGGAGGAGACTGGCCAGGGCCACCTGACGAGACAAGTACATTTCCTCAGTACATGTACATCGACTATGTAAGGGTTTACCAGAAAAAATAATTTCATCTACTATTAAACAGAAATAATGTATAGCAGATTTTATAAAAAATCGATCCCGCTACTGTTATTCGTGCTTTTTAGCTGTGTTGTTACAGTGAATGCACAACAACCGGGAGCTGATTCTACCGAGAGAAGGAAGGCGAGAATTTCCTTGATCCGGAACTCTTCTCTGGGAATTACCCAAAGGTCAATCCTGGTGAGAGACAATGTTGCCGACAGTATTATTATCCCTGTAGCGAAGGGACTTATTCAGAATTTCCTTAGCGGCTTAACTGTAGGTGGATATTACAGAGGCTTGTTCTACAGCAGAAATATGTATGAGCAATATGGCGCAGTTGGTGCTAAACGAGTGGCAACAGTCGGAGACGGATACTATGATCCTACTTTGTTCTTATATGTAGGAGGAAATCCTACTCCTAATACAAGTTTCGGAACGGAAATTATTGTAGCAAATCCTTTTGAGCTTTACAGAGGTCCGGCGCCGGGTAGCAATGCAAATGGATTGGTAAACCCTTACTATACTGCGGTATTGAGAGGTAATACCAATACGCGTATCGGTAACTTCTCCATTATTGCAGGTGGTATCGAATGGACACGTCTTACGCCCTTTACTTTTGGGGCAAATGTAGGCTACAACAGATACAGTATTTTCGAAAGAAGGCCATGGGATCCTGTCGGAAATATCAAAAGCCGCTATGCAGGTTACTATTACAACGGTAACATTAACCAGGATACACGTTGGGGAACCCAGGCTTTCAAGGGCTTTATGATCAATGGTTTTTTGAAGGACATCAATACCAGTGTTGACATTTTCTATGGCAGATCGGCACCAAATGGTGGTATAGACAGAGAAGCTGTTGTAAGGCCAACTCAGAACTATGCAGTTAGAATTAAAAAGAATCTCAAGAATGATAACTACGTAGGCTTGAACACTTTCAATTCTATCAACAGGTCGGACAGTATCAACGGCAGTAATGACATTCAATGGAACATCTACACAACAGAGTTTTCTTTCAGAACTAAACAGGGGATCATATTGAACGGGGAGGTTGGAGCCGGAAGATATGTAAGTCCTACTTACCCTGAAAGCTGGAGTGAAGCGGTTTTATTAGATCTTTCAATTCCAAAGAAATACACGCTTATTCCATTGGATTTCCGCTACTACCAGATTGGTAAAAGCTTTACCAGTAACGTAGCCAATTTCAATAACACAAGTATTCAGCAGGTTACCTCCGGCCCCTTTGGGAAAGGAAACCCTGTAGGTACTCCATTTGGGCCAAGTATGGATAATGTTGGGGATATGGCCAACAATCGCAGAGGTGGTGCTATTAATACCACATTCAAGATTTCCAAATTGGTAGTGTCTTTAGGGACACAAATTTCAGCAGAAATGGAACGTCTGGATCAAAACCGTTATCTGTTTTACAACCACAGAATTAATAACCTGGTATGGTCAAGGCTGCCGGGTGTCTTTCCTGTAGCCGGCGGTTCACTAGGTCCCAATGAACGTGTAGGAACTTTTTACAGAGGAGCCTATGAAAGAGTAAAACAATCGGATACTACAGCGGATGGAAAGGCGATGTACAGACATTTTTTCAATGCAATGGATTTACAGTTGAAATACAAAGCCCGTCTGTTTAACCGTGACTTGTATATCAATTACCTGGGATCGTTCAACTCGGTACAAAACCAGTTTTCTGCGGTTACCAAGTTCAATAATGATGCTTATATCAGAGCTCAGTTTCACGAGATTGATATTTACTACCAATTGCATAAAAGCTTTATCCTGACACTTTATGGTGGCCTGGAGAGAATAAAGGGTAATCAGTCGACCGATATTGGCTCCAATGGTTTGCCGAGAGACCAAACCGGAAAAGCCATCGGGGTTGGTTTTGATTTCTCGATCAGTGCGGCGACTACACTTTTCTTCAGACAGCGCTGGTTCTCTTTTGATGACAAAAACTTCGCCGGAGAACAATTCTCAGGAAACGAAGGCAGTGTTGAATTGAAGATATATTTCTAAAAGAACTTCCATGAAAAAGATATATACAAATACAATGATCAAAAAACTGACAGTATTACTATTCCTGTCGCTGATTAATGCGTTGGTGTTGAAAGCGCAGCAGGACGACGGAAAGGTGAAGTTTGGTGCATATTCACGTGCCCTTCAACAGACTAATACGCTTGATAAAGAAGACACCGTTAATATAGATAAGACAAACACAGGTCATGTTTTACTTGATTTGGGTGTGAATATCAACCCTGATAAGAAAACGGAAATTCAGGCGATTATCAGGTTAAAAACTGATATGGGAGGTTTCTATGGTGCAAGTGCACAGGCAACACTTCGTCAGATGTATGTAAAAGGTATCATCGGCAAATTCCTGAACTACCAGGTTGGTGATTTGTACATGCAGCTGACACCATACACTTTCTTTAACAATAATTCTGAAGGCTCTGTAAATGAAGGAACAATCTTCAAAGATATCAGAAGGGACTATACCAATTATGAAAACCTGAGCAACCGCGGCAATGCATGGTGGCAGCAGGGGGCTCATGCTGATATGTCACTGGCTTTTGAGAAAAGTATTATTGATACAATCAGAATTGACGGTTTTTTCCTGAGAAACAGAACAACAGATTTTGCAGAGATGCCTTCGGTATTCCAGGCTGGCGGGAAATTGACTGTAACGCAAAGCAAACGTTTGAAATTTGCCTTTAATTACCTTAACCTTTATGACCTTACCTCAACAGCTTCGAAATTAAATACGGCTAATCAGGCACGTAATCCGGTTTCTTCACTGGAGGTACAGTATAAACTGTGGAACAATGAGCGCACTGCTTTAACCTTCCTTGGTGAAGGTGGTATTTCTCAGTTGAGTTTCAAAAATGATTCTGTTAAGACAAAAGACGGATTTTTCTATGACGCAGGTCTGCAGTTCAATGTAAAGCCGGCTAATTTGCTAATAACAGCCAATTATACTTATGTGGATCCTAATTACTTAAGTGCCGGTGCACAGAGTAAAAGAATTGACTACTCAAAGACTCCATCTGTATTCCCTCAATATGGCAACGATCGTTATAATCCCATCAGACGCGATATTAGCATATTTGATCAGGTAAGAGACCCTTCGGTTTACAACGCGGCGGTCAGAAGACAGCTGATGTCTTACAACCCGATTTACGGCAATGCCCAGCCTTACGGCAAAGCAACTCCTAACAGAACCGGTTTGGAATTGGGTGTGCAATACAAAGATTCTCTTCAGAAAGTGATTGTAGACCTTGACGGAGCTTACCTGTCTGATATTGCAGGTGAAGGTAGTACAGAATTACGCAAGTTTGTTGTTTTGAAAGCCGGAGTTGATTTCAATATTCATAAGTTCCTGGATTTCAAAAAACGCCTCACTTTAACAACAGGTTACCGCTACGAGTCCACAAACCGTGGCGGCAGACCACTTGAGCAGATAAACTTAAAAACTAATCTGATAGACCTTGGTCTTGAGATTGAAACACTGAAAAAACTTGATTTGTTATTAGGTGCCAAAATGCTGATGGCAAAAGGAAATGAGTTTATGTCAATAAGAAACGACTTTAATGACGTTGTTAACTATGAGCAGTTAGACAATATCAACGTAAGCCAGAATCTTTTTGCAATCGGTTTAAAGTACCGTTTCAGTACTACCACTTACCTGACAATACAGAATCACATTTTAGATTATAAAGACAAGAGCGACTCATTGAGAGATTATTCGCTCAATCAGTTACTGATTCTTTTCAACATGAACTTTTAATGAGAAAGAATATGAAAAATATCAATTTTAAAACCATTATAAGTGTGACAGTATTTGCTTTTGCGGGTTTGTCATGTGCGAAAAAGGATCCTGTTGGTCCGTCAATTAATGGCTTGTATGGCCCTGTAGTTGTAGTAGAGCCTTTGATTAACAGCAATGCAAGTCCTGATTTTTCGTCGAACAATCAGATTGTAACATTTTCTGCGAAGTTTGAAAATGAGACGAATTGGGTATTGACTATTAAAGGCGATGTTTCCGGAGCAACAAAGACTATTTCGGGAACCAGCCGCGAATTGAATGCTAACAATACAGTGTGGAATGGAGGAGCAGATGATCTTCCTTCTTTTCAAAAAGAAAGTGTAACAGCATGGCTTACGTTCAAAAATGGTTATAAAGATAGTTTGGACACAAAACTTGCTATTGCAGGCACCAGAAATCTCGATAAAGACGCAATCATCATTAGTGCTTTTAAAGCACTTGATACTAGATGGGAACGTGACTGGCAGACAATTACGACTGGCGATGGTTCGTATCCCAAACCTGACGGTAACAATTACCTGACTATGACAGGCACGCCATGGCAGGGGAGCCCTATCACACCTTATGTGAACTATTTATTGATCAAACCACAGTATTCAGATACAAGCACTAATACGACAGGGTTCTATAAATTGATCCAGGATCCAAACAAGGTTTATTTCAATCTGATGGTTTATGCAACATCAACGAAGGATGCCTGGTTACAGATCATGTTTTCTGAAGAACAGGGAATAAACAGAACGCTTGAGATCAAACCAGACTGGGTGGGCTGGAAGCTGGTGACTTGCCGCTATTCTGATCTGAAAGTGCCTGATGATAAAAAAGGAGTTGCAGCAACCCCTCATAGAATCAAATTTGTGCAGTTCACGCTACTGTCGTCTTCAGGAGATCTTGCTGCAAAACAAACAGTGAAGACATCATTTGATCATGCCACCTTCACAATTGATCATCCATATAAGCCTTAATTAAGGGGCTGGTATGGTTCAAGTAAGATGATGTAACCCTGAGAAGAATTAAATAACGCATTTAATAAATATACAACAATGAGAGTACGACTTTTAGTGTGGCTAATGTTGGCCGGCTGCAGCACTACATTATGGGCGCAGCAACAGGATACTGAGGCAAAAATAGGCAAGTTGGTTTCTTCTATGACCCTGGAAGAGAAAGTGGGGCAGATGACGCAGCTTACTTTGGACTTTGTTTGTAAAGGGAAGTCGTTTGACATGTCCAAGCAAATGGAAATAGATCCTGTAAAGCTTGATTCTGCACTGGTTATAAACCATGTCGGTTCTATTCTGAATACAGGCATGCACACACTTACGAAAGAAAAGTGGAATGAACTGATCGGTAAAATTCAGCATACAGCGCTGAACAATACACGTCTTAAAATTCCTGTGCTTTATGGTGTTGATGCAATTCACGGCGCTACTTATACTACCGGCGCTACTATGTTCCCGCACGAGCTGGCTTTGGCAGCTACCTGGAACCCTGACTTTGCAGAAAAAGCAGCCAGTATTACAGCTTATGAAGTAAGAGCTTCTGCTATTCCATGGAACTTCTCTCCTGTACTTGATTTAGGACGCCAGCCGTTATGGTCACGTTTTTTTGAAACTTTTGGAGAAGATCCTTATCTGGCCGGCCTTATGGGCACTGCAATGATCAAAGGATACCAGGGTAACAATGTAAACAACCCGGAGAAAGTTGCAGCATGTCTGAAACATTATGTAGGGTATAGTTTCCCTTTTACAGGAAAAGACCGTACTCCGGTTTTGTTGCCTGAAAGGTTGCTGAGAGAATATTACCTGCCACCGTTTGAGCAGGCTATCAAAAGTGGTGCAATGACTGTAATGGTCAATTCTGCTGAAATAAACGGTACTCCTGTACATGCCGATTATCACATTATCACGGAAATCTTAAAGCAGGAATTGAAGTTCGATGGATTTGCAGTAACTGACTGGGAAGATATTATGATGCTTCATACAGTGCATAAAGTTGCAGCTAATTATAAAGATGCAATTGCAATGGCAATCAATGCCGGAATTGATATGAGCATGGTTCCGTTAGATATTACTTATTGTAAATACCTGGTTGAGCTGGTAAAAGAAGGCCGTGTGCCAATGAGCCGTATTGACGATGCTGTAAAAAGGATACTTCGTGTGAAATACCGTTTAGGTTTATTTGAAAATGCATACTATGATCAGAGCTATTATAAAAAATTCGGTTCTGCAGAATTCAGTGAAGTTAACTTTCAGTCGGCGCTTGAGTGTTTGACAATGTTGAAAAACAACAAAAACATTCTGCCTTTGGATAAACATAAAAAAGTTTTGGTTACAGGTGTTGCTGCAAACCTGTTGAACCCTCTGAACGGAGGGTGGACATATACGTGGCAGGGATTAGTAACGGAGCACAATCCAAAAGACAAGAAAACAATCTATCAGGCTATCAAAGATAAGATTGGCAGCAAGCATGCTGTTTATGTAGAAGGAACAACTTATAACAAAGATGTTAATACAGCGCAGGCAGTTAAAGAAGCTCAGAATGTTGATTATATAGTTATTTGTTTAGGGGAAAAGCCGGCTACTGAAAAGCCGGGGGATCTGGACGACCTGACACTGGATAGAGCCCAGCTTGATTTGGTAACTGCACTTGCTAAAACAGGTAAGCCTATAGTATTGGTTCTGGCAGAAGGAAGACCTAGAATTATAACTGAAATTGAACCACTGGTTGATGGTGTTGTAATGGCTTATCTGCCGGGAAACGAAGGTGGAAGAGCTATTGCAGAGGTGCTTTTCGGAGATGCCAATCCGAGTGGTAAATTGCCTTTTACATATCCGAGACACACCGGTTCTTTAGTAACATACGATCATAAATTTGCTGAAACAAGAGACCCTAATTTTGGGTTTAATGCAGTAAACCCGCTTTATGCTTTTGGTTTTGGGTTAAGCTATACACAGTTTGAATATAGTAACCTGAAACTCAGTCACGACAGGTTGACTGTGGCCGATAGTATTGATGTAAGTGTTAAAGTCACAAATATCGGCAAACGGGAAGGTAAAGAAGTGGTTCAAATGTATGTAAGAGATGAGTTTGCAAGTATTGCACCTGCAGTAAAACGTCTGAGAGCCTTTAAAAAGATTTCACTGAAACCAAATGAAAGTGCAGTAGTACACTTTAAAATAAGCAATAAAGACCTGCAGTTTGTAGACGGAAACAATCAGTGGATATCAGAAATCGGTGATTTTACAGTGATGATCAATCAGTTATCTGAGAAGTTTACATTGATTAATAAAGAATTTAGTAAAGCACCTTAATGCATAAAATTTATTGAGAGTGAAATAATACAAGCCTTTTCAAGCTATGGCGCAACATGATTGTTGTGCCATAGCTTGAAAAGCTTATAGCCTGAATATAACCGAGTAAAATATATGGAACTACACAAAAGAACAATTTCTAAGTATTTCCGGATATTGAGTGCCCTTATTTGTTTTGGACTTAGCGGACACCTTATCTATGCGCAAAAACCAGTTATCATCACAGATTCAATTGAAGATATAAGAATCCCTCTGGCTCAATTCAGAGTTCTTGAAGATAGAACCGGCCTTTCTTTTAAAGCAGTTTCGGCTCCGTCGTTTCAGCAATTTCTCCCCGAATACAGCCCTGATCAGGTCTTTAAACTTAATAAGTATTATTGGATAAAATTTACAGTTCTTAATCAGTCAGAAGAAGATAAAAGGTGGTATATGCAATTGCCTTTGCACACCGAGAAGGCTTCAATATATATATTAATGCCGGATGGCACTTACCATGAATATAATACGGGGCAGCAAACTGATTTCGAGTCGCGCCCGATTCACCTGCGAACATTGGTGTTTGAATTGCCGATGTACAAAAATAAGCCGGTAGATGTTTATATGCATGTTATTTCCCGCAAACATTATGACAGCTCAGTCGTTATTTCGTCTCCTTCACGCTATCTGGAAGTACATACTAACGGGTATATTTTGCTGGGTCTGATTTACGGGATTTTGTTCCTGATGGTAGTATATAACTTCGTTCTGTACTTGTCTATAAAGGATAAAATTTACCTTTACTATATCTTTTATACCCTCAGTTCGGCTTTCTTTATTTCATGGAAAGATGGTTTAGGTTTTGAATTTATCTGGTCGCATTTGCCAAGTATTAATACCTATCATCATTCAACAGGTTTGTTTTTACTCCTGATGGCATTTATGCTTTACACTGTCAATTTCCTGGAATTAGGACAAAGACATCCCGATGCACTTAAGATTACCAATGGATTTATAGTTGTCGACTTACTGTATTTTGTTTACAATATTATAGATCCGGGCTTTTTTAACCCACTACCTATTGTGTATCTGGTAAGCTATATATGGCTGTTCGGACTGGCTTTGTATTATACAGTTAAAAACTACAAACCTGCCGGTTATCTTTTAATCAGCATTATCGCAATTTTAGCTGCACTGCTTGTACTTAAGTTGCGCTATATGGGGCTGATAAAGTGGAGTTGGTTTATTGAGTATATTCTCAATTATGCCGTTGTTGTCGATGCAATTGTTATGTCATTGGGGATCAGAGGTAAGCTGGTATATCTGAGAGAAGAAAATGAAAAAATGGTGGAGCAGCAGCTTCGGGAAGAAAGGCTGAGGGTTGAAAGTGAGTTAGTACAGCAAAGAAATCAACACCTTGAAGCCGAAATAGTTTACCAGAACAACGAACTTTCAATGCTGGCAACAAACCTTGCCCAGAACAATGAGTTATTTACAAACCTTAAAAAAGAATTGCTTACTGCTTCTAAAGAAGGTTCGTCCGGTTCTTCATTAAACAGGATTATCAAAGAGATCGAAAAAGGCAGTGAAGCTGATAATAACTGGGAGCAGTTTCAGTTAAACTTTGATAAAGCTCATAATAACTTTCTTACTCGTTTAAGAGAGAGGTTTCCATTGCTGAAGCCTACGGACTTGCTCTTTTGTGCATACCTGAAGCTCAATAAATCTAACAAAGAGATAGCTTCTTTACTCAATATGAGCACCAGCGCTGTGGAGAAAAGACGCTTTCGTTTAAGAGAAAAAATGGAGTTGGAAAATAATACAACGCTCTCTGATTTTCTTTTGAATTTCAAGTAGCTTTTGCCCGTTTTGTTCTTCGTTTCAGGATGTCCTGATTTTTTCCGAAATATTTTATTGTTTTTTAAGTGTAAAAACACCTAAGTCACAAAGCGGAAAAAATTATTTGAATTAAGAGAAACGTTGAATATTGATGATTGTAGAGGGCTTTTATGAAACGATTTAAACAATTGTTACTTAAGTGCTAAGCTCTTTTTTACAGGATTTTATGGGCATTTATTTGGATTATTTTTTTACTACGTTTGACGTATTAATTGGTAAGCATTAACACAAAACTTATAAAAAAAACTAAAACCCTTATGCAAGTTCAAGCTGTTTTTCAACAATTATTGAGACAAACTTGGGGGATCATTACAGTATTTATACTGGCTGTGGCTAGTATAACCTCAGTTTATTCTCAAACTTATCAGGTTAACGGAGATGCCGTTAATGCTGGTGGCGGATTGGTGAAGCTAACGTCATCGTCTCCTGCTGTGCCGGGCGCGTGGCAGGTGGCTTCTGCATGGTGTACTACAAAGCACGATTTAAATCAACCTTTTGATATGACATTTGACATGTTTTTTGGTTGTGAAAATGGTCCTAACGGTGGTGACGGGATAACATTTACTTTTCAGAATGCGGGTATCAATGCGCTTGGCGCCGGCGGAGGTTACCTTGGCCTTGGCGGAGGTGCGCCTATTACTCCTGCAATATCTATAGAATTTGATACTTATGACGGTACAGCTGCAGGTGGCGCTAACGAAATCCCTGCCGATCATATTGCTATTGATGTGAATGGTGATGTCAATAATACCAATAACTTTTTTATAGGTTCTGCAGGTACACCTGTTACCGTTCAGCCGGTTGCTTCCGGACGCGATCTGGAAGATTGTGCAGAAAACGCAAATAATTATTATACAATAAGAGTAGTCTGGAACCCGACAGCAAGAACATTGCAGTTATATGAAGAGGGGGTACTGACATTGACATATACCAGAGACATTATTAATACAATTTTCGGCGGTGCTTCAGAGGTTTACTGGGGTTTTACTGCGGCAACAGGTTCGGCTTCAAACGAACAATGGATTGCGCCTCATAATTCGGTTATCCCATGGGAGTGCGGTGCAAACTCTTGCTGTACACCCTTTACTCCGACAACAACCGGAGGTAACCTTATTTGTACCAATCCGGTTACTTTAGGAGTTAGTGGGAGCTATCTGAAATATACCTGGTCTAACGGAGCAACAACACCATCAATTAGTACAACTGTTCCGGGTACATATACTGTTAATGTGATTCAGATGCAGGGGGCAAGTCAATGTCCGGGACAAGCTACCTTCAACATTAACACTAGCGGAGCAACTGCAACCTTGAGTGGCGGAGCATCTATCTGTAATGATGGTGTAACAACAACTCCCTTGTCGGTTGCTTTAACAGGCACTTCGCCATGGAGATTGTCCTATGCCATAGATGGCGTTACGCAAACCCCGCAAATTACCGGTATCACTACTTCTCCTTATATTATACAAGGCAAAAGTGCACATACTTATACCCTGGTCGCTACTTCAGATAATTCGGGCTGTAATGGTGTTGTTAGTGGAAGTGCCACAGTAAGTGCCATTACGGGCTTACCAATAGGCCATGATAATACCTTTACCACACCAAATTCTACCACGCTTAGTGTTGATAACGGCGGAGGTACTTATGAATGGTATGATGCTCCCACGGGAGGGGCATTAGTCTGGACAGGAACTACTTTTACTACTCCAACCGGCTTAACTGCCGATAAGACGTATTATGTTAAGAATACTGC
>CAZNHL010000027.1:0-1702 GCA_964572965.1 uncultured Bifidobacteriaceae bacterium | reverse complement strand
TACAAAAAGTGTTGCCTACGTTAACAACAATGCCTACGGACCGGGAGGTAACAATACACAGGTAGAATTAGGTTTGCCTAAGGCGGTATTGTATATGGACGTAACACCAACGGAGAATTTTACCCTTCTGTCTGTGAGGACTGATGTGAATATTACTGCATCTCCTCAGGCTGGAGGTACAACTGTTTCTCTAACCATTCGGGATAATACCAATCCGGCTCTATCTACAACTGTAAATGTGCCAATTACAGGGGTGGCAGTGGGCAGGCGCACAATACTTGTTAACCTGAATTACAACATACTTGCCACACATACTTATACTATCAGTTATGAAGGTACAGGAAGTGCGCAAGGTATTCTTTATTATGACTTTGTGGGGCCGCGCGGAGGCTGGACAGGACCCGGGGCGAATATTACAAAGGATCCTGAACTTGCTATAAAAATTGCAAATCAGGGTCAGTATCCGGGAATTTTTGACTGGCAGATCAGCAAGGGGTCTTTGGCAGCAAGTTGTGCCAGAACTCCTGTGACAGCTATTTTGGTTGTACCTTTGCCGGTTTCTTTGTTATACTTTACAGCGGCATTCCAGAGCCCCGGCAATGTTCTGACACAGTGGGCAACTGCGGTGGAAAAGGATAATCAGTATTTTACTGTACAGCGCTCTGTTGATGGTATTCATTTTATTGATATTGCCACAGTTGCCGGAGCCGGTACAAGCAACAGGTCGCAAAAATACCATGCCTATGATCCGAATGCCCTTTCCGGAATATCTTACTACAGGCTGAAACAGACAGATTTTAACGGAACTTTCACTTATTCCAGGGTCGTAGCAGTAAGCAGTAATGGGTCTGTATTTTCATTCAGCCTTTACCCTAACCCTGCTTCAGTCAATTCGGAAGTGTTTGTGAGTATTTCAGGAGTTGAGCCTAATGAAAGAATGCCATTGTATATCTACGATGTACTGGGGAGGATGCTGTTTTCAGGAGAGCTGGAGAGCGATGACAATGGAAATTTAAATACCATACTTGATTATTTCAGTTCCGGTGTTGAACCCGGAACATACATTGTAAGTCTCCGTCAAAGTGTTAAGGGGGCAATCAATCAGAAAATTATCATTTATTGATAAAGCATAGAGTAGCTGTTTTTTTTAGGAAAATCAGCCTTTAGAACCTAGTGAGACCAAAACTTAGTAATTGGGAATTCCCGGCCTGCATCAGACCGGGAATTTTTGTTTTAAAGCAATTATAGTTTGCCCCGGATAGATATTAAGAAATATCCAATTCGTTTTAATTTTAACACATAGATGCATAGGGTGTAACGCCAGATTTAAATGGCTTCTATGTTTAAAAATTAAATGACTATCCGCTTCTATGAACCTTCTTATGTTTTTCCCGCAGATAACGCAGAATTTCGCAGATTAGGATTTAAAACTCCGATTCAGAAAAAACCTGAAAATTTAAAATCAATAAAAAATCTGCGCTATCAGCGAAATTAGCGGGCAAACTTCAGAATTTCCGGTTAAGCGGATCAGGTAAGGTGTGCTGAAACGGATACTCAATTAAAATTAATTTTTTATGTTATCTATCAGTCTAAGCGTTTTGTGTCTGTTTTTGTAAACAAAAACTATGTTTCTAAGTGTTTTAAAATATTTAGATTGTCCCATTTAAATATTAAAACTTTACCTCATAGGTACATAGAATAA
>CAZNHL010000026.1:0-49152 GCA_964572965.1 uncultured Bifidobacteriaceae bacterium | reverse complement strand
CATTGCCTATCAGACGCGCATCGAACATAATATGCTATTTCATGGTTTCAATATAACGCAATCTCTGATGAAGCGAATTTCGCCTCTTTGGCTTCTGGTAAGTGCGGAATGTCGTGACATGGCTTCCAATCATTGAATTGAAAGCACCGATGATTCCTTGAACCTGGGATGCATCACAGGCGACGAATCAATAAGTTATAAACCATGATATATCTCCCGCAATGTAGAGTAAAACAAGAAATACTTGTATTTCTACAAAAGTTAAACTCTAAATATTGCTTTTGCATTTCTTTTATAACCGCTAACCTTTTCTAAAACACTTCGTTTAGCGTACAGGCATGCTAAGATATCTTTAGCTATGCGGTGTTGGGCTAATACATTTTTGGGAGTTGGAAACTCACTCATTCATCTATGAAAAAACATTTACTAATACTTTTAACATTTTGCACGTGCGGAATTTCAGCTATCAGTTCTTATGGACAAGGAACAGGTGTTGACGGAACAATGACAGTTAGCACAACTGCATCTGTCAATACAATAAAAACAGCTTTAGCTACAAATGCATCAATAGGAGCAGGCAGTATATCCGTTGCTTCAGCCACAGGGTTCAGCACAGGAAATAAAATATTGCTCATTCAAATGAACGGGACAAACCAGGGTAAATATGATGAGCTGACTATTACAACTATAGTAGGTACCACTATTTCTTTTACCCCTGTTCTTACCAATTCATACTCTACGGTTGCGCCGGGTCTGGCACAAATTGTAAAAATCCCTCAATACACCAATGTAACTATTACAAGCACAGGCACGCTTACTGCTCCTGCCTGGGACGGAGCTACGGGTGGTATATTAATATTTTATGTCAACGGAACATTAAATATCCAGTCCGGAGGTAGAATTAATGTAACAGGTATTGGTTTCCCGGGTGGTACAGGCGGTATTGGAGGTACAGCAGGAACAGGAGGTGCAGGTGGTACAGGCGGAAGCAGTGCTATTGGTGGTCAGGCCGGCGGAAATGGCTCCCTAGGTGCAGGTGGTGGTGTAGGTGGAGAAGGCGGACCACTAGTTCCTGGTTTACTTGCTGCAGGAACAGGCGGAAACGGCGGTGGTGTCGGCGCTGCAGGTGGTACAGGTGCGAACGGTACAGCTGGTGGAGGAACTAATGCCGGTCTAGCAGGTTTTGCAGGTAACAACTTTTCCACTATTCCATCGTCACTGATGATGGGCGGTGGCGGTGGTGGTGGCAGAGGCGGAAATGGCAGCGCCGGTGCCGGAGGTGGCGGCGGCGGTGGTAGTGGTTCCTTATTAACAATTATTGGCGGAAATGGCACTACGGGCGAAAATGGTGGCAGCGGCGGAAACGGTGGCAATGGTGGTGTTGGAGGCGGTATTGTATTTATAAGAGCTGCTGTATTGACAGGAAGCGGAACAGTAACTGCTAACGGAACTAATGGTACCAATGGAAGCAGCGGCGGAACAGGCGGAACAGGTGGCAGTGGCGGTAAAGGTGGTGAAAAACTTACAGGACTGGTACCATTGAATGGCGGCGGCGGCGGTGGCGGCGGTAAAGGTGCCAATGGCGGCAGCGGCGGAAATGCAGGCGGCGGCGGTGGTAGCGGTGCTATTTATATTCAAACTTTAAACTTTACCGGCTGGTCAGGCCTGAGTACATCTGTTAACGGCCTTTCCGGATCAGGCGGATCGGGCGGAGCCGGAGGAACAGGCGGCACAAAAGGTTTGAAAGGCCGCGGTCTGAATTTACTAGGTATAGGTCAGGACGGAAACGATGGCAATGACGGAACAAATGGCGTAAATGGCAGCGCGGGTACATCTGCAGGGGGCGGTACCGCTGCAGGACCTATTGTTTTACCGGTTGAACTTATAAACTTTGAATATAGAATAACTGCTGAAAAAGAACTGACCTTATACTGGAGCACTGCTTCAGAAAAAAACAGTAGCTATTTCTCAGTCCAAAAAAGCCACGATGGAAGGAATTTCGCAGAAGTAAACAAGGTAAAAAGTAAAGGCAATTCCTCTTCTATATCAAAATATAGCTTGCAGGATGTTTACTCCCCAAGTATTTCATCATACTACAGGTTAGTAAACTATGACAACGATGGCTCCAATAATACTTCAAAAGTCATTTATGTAGCAGCAATTGCCGAACCAACAACCAGAATATCGATATATCCGAATCCGGCAGAAGAAGATGGCATTATTGTTTTAACTACAGGAAACACTGAAGAAGAGAACTTCATTGTAAATTTCTACAACATGCAGGGTAGTTCTGTATACAATAAAAAAATAAACACAGATCAACGGGAAAGTTATGAAATAGACCTCCCAAATGAGCTTACTCCGGGCACTTACCATGTAGTTGTTAATTATAGCAGAGGGAAATTCTCCGAAAAACTTGTAATAAAATAGATTGCGGATTATCCCTGTCTTAAGACCATAGCACCTGGAATACTCAACACATTTCAGGTGTTTTTTTGTATTGCTCCCGCTATTCATCCTCACTAATTTCCAGGAATCACTACATGCAGCGGCGGGTGATCAAACCCTAATCTGCGAAATTCTGCGTTATCTGCGGGAAAAACACAATAAGATTCATAGAAGCAGATAGTCACTATTTTTGATTGTTAAATTTTCAGGGTTTACAGAACCGGAGTTTTAAATCCTAATCTGCGAAATCCTGCGTTATCTGCGGGAAAACACAATAAGGTACATAGAAGCAGATAGTCACTATTTCTGATTGTTAATTTTTCAGGGTTTACAGAACCGGAGTTTTAAACACTAATCTGCGAAATTCTGTGTTATCTGCAGGGAAACACAATAAGGTTCATAGAAGCGGATAGTCCTTATTTTGATTGTTATATTTTTAGGGGTTACAGGACCGGAGTTTTAAACCCTAATCTGCAAAATTCTCCGTTATCTGCGGGAAAACACAATAAGGTTCATAGAATCGGGCAATTCCTGCACCCCACAATCCTTATTTTCAGACCCTTCTCTTTACCCCACGCACCGCTTCTGCAGTCCACGGATCGTCCGGCCAATGGTGTTTAGGATAACGGCTTTTCAACTCTTTTTTTACGATCGGATAAGTATTCTGCCAGAAACTCTTCAAATCCTGCGTAACCTGTACCGGTTTATAGCCCGGAGAAAGTAAATGAATCAACACTTTTACCTTTCCTGCGTTAACCGTCGGTGTATCTGACAAGCCAAACAATTCCTGTAAACGCACTGCCAATACCGGGTCACGGCCATCACTGAAGTACTCCAGCTTAATCAAAGAACCGCTTGGTACAGATAGTTTGGCCGGAGCCAATTTTTCTAATTCCTGGCTCTGATCCCATGATAAAAGCCCCGATAAAATAGTACTGAGGTCAAGACGCTGAAAATCCTCTTTCTTTCTGACACTTGTCAAATAAGGAGCCAGCCAGGTATCTGCTGTAGCAAGCAGGTTCCCCGTGCTCACGTCAGGCCATGCTGTTTCAGGATTCCAGATTGCGAGCGACTGCACTCTTGACTGCCACTCGGTAACTTCCCCGGTCCAGTTCAGCAGTTTTTGCCCGTCTCCGGCAACTGCTTTACAAAGAACAGAAACCCTCTGCTCTTCAGGTATTGTTGTTAAAGGAACACTATCTACCAAAATACCACCTAAGCGCCTCTCATTTCTGGCAACTAACACCCCCTTTTGTTGGTCCCAGCTTACTTCTTCCTGCTCCCTGATCAGATGCTTCAATTTCTTTGGGTCTACGGGGGCAGCCAGATAAATGCGGCCTTCATTATTGGTTCCTGCATCAAGCTGCGCTACAGCCAGCCAGTCTTCATTAATAAGCGGATCATGATCTTCTATTCTCACCACACGGTTATTGGCCAGTCTGTAGCGACTTCCCGACGGATCGCGTTGCTTGGCTATACGTTCAGGGTAAGCCGCTGCTATTAACAAGCCAACATCTCCATAATCGGGAAAAGCATTATCTGCATTTACATTAAAGCTTTTTCGCCACGCAATAGCCAATCTTTCGATACGCTCTAATGTGCCCCGGTCGGCAGACACATATTCTTTACTCCGCCACTTTCTTAATATTTCAACACGCTCTCCCAGATTTGCTCCACTTCCTTTAGACAAAGGGTCACGTTCCTCTAACAATGCTGCTATGTCTGTTGCCAAAGCTAAAAGATTGTCGGCCTCGCCTTCCAGCAGCAAATGAGCTATTCGCGGGTGTGTTGGTAAACGAAGCATTTCTTTTCCTCTGCCAGTAATTTTGCCTTCGTTAGTAGCGTCCAATTGTTCCAGAAGTTCTTTCGCCTGACTAACAGATCCTGCCGGGGGTTGTGTAAGCCAGGTAAGAGAACGAATATCATGTATACCCCACTGAGCCAGCTCCAGCATGGTTGGCGCCAGGTCTGCTTCTAAAATCTCTGCGGTGCGATGTGCCGTTAATTGATGCTGTGTCCCTTCACTCCACAAACGATAACATACCCCGGGACCTAACCTCCCCGCCCTGCCGGCCCTTTGGTCTGCAGCATCCCTGGTTACTTTTATTGTTTCCAATCTTGTAAGACCTGAACGTGGCTCAAAACGAGGAACTCTGGCAAGTCCTGAATCAATTACAACCCTGATCCCCTCAATCGTTAATGACGTTTCAGCAATAGATGTTGCCAGTACAATTTTCCGGTAACCGTCAGTATTCGGCAGAATTGCTTCCTGTTGCTTTTGCTGCGGTAAATCTCCGTATAACGGATGTATGACTGCTCCTCTCAGACTCCCTTCCAACTGCTCCTGCACCCTCTGTATTTCTCCAGCTCCCGGCAGAAAAGCAAGAATGTCCCCGGTTTGTTCTGCAAATGCTTTTTTAATGGCACCCACCATTCGCAAAGCAATAGGAGCATCATCATTCCCAAGATAAATAGTCTCAATAGGATGCTGCCTGCCTTTGCTTGTCAGGATGGGTGCATTATTCAATAAGGCCGATAATGTATCTCCGTCAAGAGTTGCAGACATGATCAGCAATTTCAAATCTTCTCTCAGAACCTGTTGGCTTTCCCTGCATAAAGCAAGGGCCAGGTCGGCATGCAAACTGCGTTCGTGAAATTCATCAAAAATAACCAGTCCCACTCCTTCAAGGGCATTGTCCTGCTGCAACATTCTTGTCAGAATACCTTCAGTAACAACTTCAATCAAAGTATCTTTGCCTGTTTTGTTTTCGAAACGAACACGGTAACCCACAGTCTTGCCCACGGGTTCATCAAGCAGAGAAGCCATTCGGTTTGCAACAGACCTGGCTGCCAGGCGTCTTGGCTCAAGCATAATTATCTTCTGCCCTTTCAGCCAGGTTTCTCTGAATATTTCCAATGGTAAAAGCGTACTCTTCCCTGCTCCCGGAGGAGCCTGTAAAATAAGTGTATGATGCTTTGAAAGAATATTTTTTACCTCCGGAATAATCTCCAGAACAGGAAGTTGTTCGCTCATCAGGACTAATTCAATTCAGCTGCAAAATACGGTTTGTAGCGCAATATTTGTAAACAAAAAAAAGGAAGCCTCCGCTTAAAGCGACAGCTTCCTTTTACATTATAACACGGTATTCTTATTTTCTGCCGGCAGGCATTAAAGGTCTTACTTCTATTTCTGCGGGAAGATAATTAGAACTCGTTTCTATCAGTTCTACAATTGTCTGTGCAATATCTTCAGGCATCATCATATTTTCATTGGCAGTAATGGCATCTATATTATCAAAGAAATTTGTCATTACCGAACCAGGAAAAATGCAGCTTACCTTAATTCCGTCGTTACGCACTTCTTTAAATAAGCTTTCAGAAATACCCCTTACTGCATATTTAGTACCACAGTAACCGGAGAAGTTCTCCTGTCCTGTTTTACCTGCTATTGAAGAAATATTAATGATGTGACCTTCCTGCTGCGCAATCATTGCAGGAATAGCACGACGGGAAGCGTAGAAAACACCATGTACATTGGTATCAAACATTTCCTTCCATTGTTCAGGCTTCATTTCATGGAGTTTCCCTGTATAACCAACTCCCGCATTATTTACCAAAATGTGGATCTTACCTTCGGACTTATGAAGTACAGCATCAAACGCTTTATTCACAGCCTCCATGTTGCTCACATTACATGGTAAAAATGTAAAATTAGGATGTCTGAACTCTGGTGCAGAACGCCCCAAACCATATACCTTTGCTCCTCCTTCAGCCAGTGCTTTCACAGTGGCCAGTCCAATCCCTTTACTCACGCCGGTAACTACGGCAACTTTATCCTGTACGTTCATTCTATAAATTAAGATGCTACTCCGACCATAGCCTGATCAGCGTTTGTTATAACCCAATTTTTCTATTAAAAGTTCAGTGCCGATATTATCAAATTGCTTCCCTTACAAATAAAATGCCTTTCTAAATTTTGTAAGGGAGAAATGCCTCTACATCGCCGTCATATTTATGAATTTCACGCACGATAGAAGAACTGATATAAGCCAAAGGTGGTGAGGTAATGAGGAAAACTGTTTCCAGTTCGGTGTTCAGATTCTTATTTGCCTGCGCAATAGTGTTCTCATACTCAAAATCTGTAGTGTTTCTCAGACCTCTCAATATAAAATGCGCACCAACAGACTTTGCATAGTTGGAAGTAAGCCCCTGGAAAGTCTGCACTTTCACATTGGGGTTATCTTTAAAAACAGCAGCTATTTTAGCTGCCATCAGTTCAACTGCAAAATACCTTGACTTAGAACTGTTATTTCCAATAGCAATAATTACCTCATCAAACATGGCTAAACCACGCAAAACGATGTCTTCATGACCTCTGGTAAAAGGGTCAAAGGAGCCGGGGAAAATCGCAATTCTTTTTGGCATTACTTATTCACAAAGGTGAAGGCTATAAAGATCAAAGTACTTGTGGTCAAATACTTCATCAAACCAGAAACTAAAGATAATGTTGGATGGTTTTGTGCCGAAACGCAACTGGCGTATATATTGGTAGAGACGGCTGAAAACTTCAGAATCATGTTCAATGTCTCCGAACAAAATAACCTGGTCATTTTCCCTGTCTATTTTCAATTCATCAATTACTAATAAAATGAAATAAATCAGGTCCTCCTCTGCTTTATAGCTAAATGTATTACAGAACTGCAGCTTCTTGTTTTCAACAACCAATACCGTAAGCAGGCTATTATCAAGACTTATAAGCATTGATTTTTTATCAAGGTCTTTGATGCCCTGAAGCATCCCCTCAATGCAAGCACTGGTTTGGTGTATCAGTTCTATTTTCTTTGCAGGATAAATTCCTTTAAACCAGCTCACAATTTTAGAATCGGCAGCGTGAACATTTACGATATCACTGCCTCTGTGGCGGTAAAAAGAAACTGTATCGAAGATACTGTCAATATCGCAATTGAATTTCAGGTATTCTCTGGCGCTTTCTTCAATGAAGAGAGAAGAAGGTACCAAAGTGAATTTATCGTTGACAATATTAAGTTTAATCGATTTCCAGAAACCGGCATTCAACAAATGATGCTCGTCATAGATAACATGTATCTGTTCAAGAATCTTACCGGCAAAACCATGTGTGTTTTCAAGCTTATATTCCTCCAAATGCAGGCAACGATTGTTGAGCGAATCAACAATCGACATACGGAAATAATCATTGCTCACCTGCAATAGCAAATTGTATTGCGAGATGAACTCAACGTTCAGCTTCTCGTCCTTAATTTTGGTACTTGGCTCTATTAACTCTAAAAACTCCACGGCATTATATCTATAATGCCAAAAGTACAAAATCCGTAATAAATATCCTATGGATTGGAAGCAGTAAAATATCCTCTCAGTTTCAGAAGTTCTTTCACCGAGTCAACCTTAGTCAATATTTCATGAAAAACGGCTTTATTCCCCTGATTTATCTCATTATATGCAACCCAGCTGACCTCGTGTATAATTTGATTTTCTTTGCTTAATTCAGGATCAAACCCTTGGATAAGTTCTCCTGAAACAATTTTTACTTCGAAGAATAATTCTATTGCATGTAAAGGTTCGTCGAGGTATTCGTACACAAAAAGTAATGGACCTACTGTTACCTCCAGACCACACTCTTCCTGCATTTCACGCTTAAGGCTGGTCTCTGCTTTTTCTCCATAATTCATGCCCCCGCCGGGAGGCGCCCATAAAATACCATACGGACCAAGTGAATGGTGTTTTACCAATAAGATTTTATCATCCTGCACACAAATTCCGGATACGCGTGTGCGTAAACGATTGCCAAAAACAGTTACTATTTCTTCTTGAATTGCGGACATATGAAGGTGTGAGAATGCAGAATCTGAACCAAAAAACGTTCATATAGGTATAAATCACAAGCAAAAAGCAAAAATTGATTCTCCCCGCTTAGGTACTGAATCAAAAATTGGCAGCATATTTGTCTTGCTAAATGCAGTAAAAGATTAAATTTGTCTCTACAAAAACCAAATAACACATGAAACAATTCTTTATTTCCTTCTGTCTGATGCTGGGAGTATTTTTTGCTCAGGCACAGGACAATACTCAGCAAGCTGCCCCAGGTAATGGCCCACAAATTACTTACGATGAAACTACGCATGATTTTGGAGACATTGTACAAGGACAAATCGTTACTTATACATTCAAATTCCAAAACACAGGCAAAGAGCCCTTGATCGTTTCAAATGTATTAACAACTTGTGGCTGCACAGTGCCAGCATGGCCTAAAGAACCTATTGCTCCGGGCAAAAAAGGTGAAATTACTGCCACTTTCAACAGCGCAGGCAAAATGGGCAAACAAAATAAAGTGATTACAGTATTGAGTAATGCAACAAACAACCAAACTCAGGTTACTATCATTTCAAATGTGCTGCAAAAACCGGGAGACGGTATGAAAGCAACGCCAGCGCCACATAGTCACTAGTATAAAAAAGCTTCAACAAAAATCCCCGGGAGTCTGATGATTCCCGGGGATTTTTTTATGCCTCTGAATTTCAAATAGAATCATTCAAAAACATGTCGCAACACTGTTTAGAATGGATTTATATTAGGATTTCGGCTAAACTAAAGATTTACGAAAACGTTAAAAACAAGAAATCCCGCTTTAGGGCGGGATTCTTAGAGTGGTGATGATTGGAATCGAACCAACGACACAAGGATTTTCAGTCCTTTGCTCTACCGACTGAGCTACATCACCGACTTGGGATTGCAAAGGTGGGGTTTTTGTTTGAAATAAAAAATTATTTAGGAAAAAATTATTGATTAGTTTCGTGCTTTATTTTTTAAAAACATGGGTTATATCTCTCAAATAGCATTTATTGTAGCACTTGGAGTTGCAGGTTACTTCCTGACAATGAGCGTGAAACGCATCGTTGGCAACATTAAACTGGGCAAAAAGAAAGAGATAAAAGATCGTCCGGGAGAGCGTTTAAAACAGATGATTTTATTGGCATTCGGACAGAAAAAAATGTTCGCAAGACCAATTCCGGCCATCCTACACCTCTTTGTTTATCTCGGGTTTCTATTAGTAAACCTGGAAATCATTGAAATTGTGCTCGATGGTATACTCGGAACGCACCGCTTGTTCGCTCCGTTCTTTGGGTCTCTTTATCCATACCTGATCAATTTCTTTGAATTTTTCGCAGTAACGGTTCTTATAGGCTGCAGCATATTCCTGATTCGCAGAAATGTTTTGAATATTTCGCGCTTTCACAAACCGGAACTGACTAAATGGCCATTGCTGGATGCAAACCTCATTTTAACTTTTGAGATTGTATTGATGATCGCTTTGTTAAAAATGAATGCAATAGATCAGATATTGCAAAGCCGCGGTGCAGAACATTACCATCAGACGGGAGGGTTCTTTTTCAGCGGCCTCTTGATACCTCTTATTAATAGTTTCGATTTCAGTACAAATACACTTATTGCTTTTGAACGAACTGCATGGTGGTTCCATATTTTGGGCGTACTTGCTTTTGCAAACTATGTTCCTTATTCTAAACACCTGCACATATTCATTGCTTTCCCGAACACTTATTTCGCGAAGCTGAACCCCGCAGGTGAAATTGACAACATGCCGACAGTAACTGCCGAAGTGAAATCAATGCTTGGCATGCCTGCAGACCCCAACGCACCGGCATTAGACCCTAATGCTCCTTTGAGATTTGGCGCACGTGATGCCAACGAACTGGACTGGAACCAACTACTTGGCGCTTATGCTTGCACCGAGTGTGGGCGTTGCACTGCGGTTTGTCCGGCCAACTTAACAGGCAAAAAACTTTCGCCACGTAAAGTAATGATGGATACACGTGACCGTATTGAAGAAATCGGTGAAAACGCGAAAGCCAACAACGGTACTTTTGTTGATGACGGCAAAGCATTGTTCAGTGAAGAATATGTGAGTCAGGAAGAATTATTAGCTTGTACAACCTGTAACGCTTGTACAGATGCCTGCCCGATCAATATCAACCCATTAGACATTATTGTACAGTTAAGAAGATACATGATCATGGAAGAGTCTAAAGCGCCACAAAGCTGGAACGCCATGTTTTCGAACATGGAAACAAGCTTTGCACCATGGAAATTCTCTCCGTCAGATCGCTTCAACTGGGCAAATAAGTTGAATAATGAAGGTGTTTAAGTGTTAATGTTTTTGAGTAGCTTGGTATTTTAAACCAGCTACCACATTAATACTTTTTAACATGGCAAAAGTCGAACGCTTTGAGGACTTACATTGCTGGCAGGGCGCCAGAATACTAAACAAAAGAGTTTTTGAAATATGTGAACAAGGGAGAATAGTCAAAGACTTTGATAGTAAATCACAGATTAAACGAGCATCTGTTTCTATAATGAATAACATAGCAGAAGGATTTGCACGGTATCATCGGAAAGATTTCAGAAGATTTTTAGACATCGCCCAAAGTTCTGCATCGGAAGTTAAAAGCATGTTGTATGTAATGGAAGATATGAATTATGCCACTCAGGAGGAATTACTTGAATTGCATACACTGACAGATAAAACGAGAAGCCAGATTTTGGCCTTGATTAAATACTTGAATATTAGTTTACAAGATTAGGTGCTGAGAATAACACCTCAACACCCAAACACTAAAACACTTACCGAAATGAGCTTTGTACCTACCATGGCCGAAATGGCTGCAAAAGGAGAATCACCTGAAATATTGTTTTGGGTAGGTTGTGCCGGTTCGTTTGACGAAAGATATCAGAAAGTAACAGTAGCGGTTTGCCGCATTTTAAATAAAGTAGGAATCAAATTTGCCGTTCTTGGCCAGGAGGAAAGCTGCACGGGTGACCCAGCGCGCCGTTCCGGTAATGATTTTCAGTTTCAGATGATGGCCATGTCCAACATTCAGGTACTGAACGCCTACAATGTAAAGAAGATTGTGACTGCCTGTCCGCATTGCTTTAACACACTAAAAAACGAGTATCCTGAGTTGGGCGGCAACTACGAGGTAATCCACCACTCTCAATTGATACAACAATTGATCAATGAAGGAAAACTGAAAGTATCGGGCGGAGAATTTAAAGGTCAGAAAATCACCTTTCACGATTCCTGCTACTTAGGCCGTGCCAATAATGTGTACGAAGCGCCAAGAGACATTATTCAGGCATTGGATGCTGACCTGGTTGAAATGAAACGCTCTAAAGCGAAAGGTCTCTGCTGCGGTGCGGGTGGCGGACAAATGTTTAAAGAACCGGAAAAAGGAACTAAAGATGTTAACGTAGAACGTACAGAAGAAGCTTTGGAAACCGGAGCACATACCATTGCAGTAGGTTGCCCCTTCTGTATGGTGATGATGGCCGACGGTGTAAAAAATAAAAATCAGGAAGCTGCAGTAAGAGTGTATGACCTTGCGGAACTTGTTGCTAAAGCTGAAGGTTTGTATTAATTGAATTGTACCAAAACCATTTATATATAAACACAGCCGGAGAAATCTGGCCGTTGTTGTTTTTAAAGTGTTTGGGTGTTTATGTATTAAAGGTGCAGGTGAAGTATCTTGCAAACATTAACACTTAAACACTCAAATACATTTACCCCCCGAACCTTCTGTACTTTTACAGAGTTGAATTAGTAAATAGAGAAAATACTCAATACTCAATACTCAATACTCAATACTCAATACTCAATACTCAATACTAACATAAAAATGCAAACACCATTTGAATATATGCCGGGCCATAGCCGTGTGTGGGTTTACCAGGCAAACAGAACCTTAAATGCTGCGGAACTTTCTCTGGCAGAACAGGCATTACTTGTTTTTACGGAAGACTGGAATAGTCACGGTCATGGCCTGAAAAGCTCCTATAAGACTTTTTTCAACAAGTTTCTTGTGGTGGCTGTAGACGAAACTGCTTATGGCGCCAGTGGTTGTTCTATTGATAAATCAGTAAATCTGATGAAAGAACTGGAGCAACAGCTAAATGTAAAGCTGTTAGACAAAATGCAGATTGCTTACCTGGCCGATGGACAAATTGCCACTCTTGATCTGAAAGAAATTAAAGCAGCTGTAGCAGACGGAACAATCACTCCGGAAACAATCATATTTAATAACCTGGTCGATAGTATTGAAAAACTGAATAGTCAATGGCAACAAAAAGCAGCTGATTCGTGGCTGGCAAGGTATTTCCAGAAAGTAGTATAAACATAGCATTTATAACACAATCAGTACTTTCCCAAAGGGAATGAAGGTATTGTCGAAAGCAGCCCGGAACAGATAAGGGGATTTGAAACCCCTTATCTGTTCACTTAGTTTTTAAACATTTCTCTCATAAGAAACAGATTTTTCTCCCGCAATAACTCAGAATTCCGGCTCTGCAAACCCCGTAAGTTTAACAATCAATAAAACCTGTGCTATCAGCGAGATCAGCAGGCAAAATTCAGAATTCCCGGTTAACCGAGTCGGGCAAGGTAAAATGAACACGGATACTCAATTTTATATTATTATTCTGACAGCTCTCAGACTTTGCCGTGTAAAGCTCTAAATATTACTTTTTTTAAATTATTTCCATAAATTGCTACAATTACCAAACAACTGCATTTTTATGCTGAACAGGTTTTTTGTAGGGATTTGTTGTTTAACTATATTTTCCCTTGGCGCGTGTAAATCGGCGCTTTATTATACCAAACAAGGCAATAAGAAATTTAAAATGGGCGAGTATGACTTTGCCACCCAAATGTATATTAATGCCCTTTCGAAAGGTGGTCAGAAAGACTACCTGAACTATAAGATGGCAGAGTCTTATCGTTTGTCTAACCGTCTGGCAGAAGCTTCTCCGTATTATCAGAAAGTGGTAGATGCCAACGCCGCTAATGATACTGCTTATTTTTACCATGCGCTTTCTTTGAAAGAAATAGGAAGCTATGAACCTGCCCTGAAACGTTTCAAAGCTTATCTGAAAGTTGGTAACAACGACGAATACCGTAAAAGAGCAAAGCTGGAGATCAAAGCATTGGAAGACCTTTCTTCTTTAATGAAAAAAGAATGTCCGTTCAGAGTTAAAAATGCTACTTACCTGAATACAAAAGGGGCTGATTACGGTGCTGTGCTTTTTGACGGCGGCCTGGCCTTTACTTCAACAAGAGGACAAAGCAAACTGTATCGTGCAAACGGACTTGGGTTTTCTGATATATGGAGATTTAAGTTTGACGGAAATGGTCACGGATCAGGTTATGATCGTCCTTTCCCTACAAATATCAACCTGACCGATAACAACGAAGGTAGCCCGACATTTACTCCTGATGGCAGTATTATGGTTTTTGCAAGAAGTAACGATGGCAGTAAAAAAGGCCGTAAAGAAACGGATTTGTACCTTTCAACGCATAAAGGTGGCAATGAATGGAGTGATCCGATTTTGCTGGATATCAATGACGATAATGCCTGGACTTCTACACCAATGTTTTCTCCTGACGGCAAAACGCTTTATTTCTCTTCAAACAGAAAAGGCGGTTACGGCGGAATTGATTTGTATAAGGCAAACTTCTCCGGCGACACTTCTTTCACAAACGTTACCAACCTTGGCTCTAAAATTAACACGGCCGGTAACGAGTTGTTTCCTTACTTAGCGCCAAACGGCCGTTTCTATTTCTCTTCTGATGGACAACCGGGTATCGGAGGTCTTGATATTTTTGTTGCAAAAAGAGACAGTAACTCAAAAGCAATGACGATTGAGAACGTGGGAATGCCTGCTAACTCTAAAATGGATGATTTTGGTATCTTTTTTGACACTGATACTACGGGCTACCTTTCTTCAAACCGTGAAGGCGGTAAAGGTGACGATGACATATATGAGTTTAATTACAAGCCGGTTTATAAGGTTATCTATTATATAGATGGCAAAACCATTGCCGTGAACCGTGCAAACCAGGAAATTGGCCTTACAAACGTATTAGTAAAATTCCTGAACGCAAATAAGGAGCTTATTGACTCTGTAATTACTGCTGACGGTACTTTCACTTTCCCTCTGGAAGTAAATAAGGATTATTTCTTCCAGACACAAAAAGAAGGCTACTTCACAAAAACACAAGCCTACTCTACTTTCGGAAAGTCTGTTGATAAAAAGCTTTTAAAAGAGGGGCTGAATATATTCCACCTTGACACAAAAGTGATCATGGATAGCATTGAACTTAACAAAGCTATTGTGCTTGAGAACATCTATTACGATTATAACAAAACTGAAATTCGTGCCGATGCTGCTAAAGAGCTAGATAAGCTTGTGACAATTCTTAAACAAAACCGTGCAATCAAAATTGAACTAAGCTCACATACCGATAGCCGTGGTAGCGATGATTTCAACATGAAGTTGTCGCAAGGCCGTGCGGAGTCTGCTGTAGCATATATCATTAGTAAAGGCATCGCTAAAGAGCGTATCACTGCTAAAGGATATGGTGAAACCAAACTACTTGTTTCTCCTGAGTTAAATGAGGACGATATGCAACGTAACCGTCGTACAGAGTTTAAAGTGACAGGAATTATCCAGAGTGAAGTACAGGAATACAAACCTACTGCACCAAAAGAAGAGCAAAATGTTCCGTCTGAGGAAGAGGAAGAAGACACTGAGGAGGAAGAAGCCCCTGATGCTCCTCAGCAGGAAATACCAAAACCAGCAGAAGAACAGAGATAATATTCTTAGCTGATTCAAAATTTCAGATATGGCACGGCGATCCCGTGCCATATCTGTTTAATACCGATATAATGAGCGAACCAACACTCAGGGAATATACAAAATCGCAACTGGCACTACGGAATGGCCAGGATAAGGACGAAATATGGTGTGCTTATAAAGGCCTCATTTACGATGTGACCAATTCAAAGCTCTGGAGGAACGGTAAGCATTATGAACATTGGGCAGGTCAGGACCTGACCGACGAATTAAAGGATGCTCCGCACACTGAAAATGTTTTTGATAAGTTTAAAGTAGTGGGCAGGCTGAAACACTAAGACCTCCACAGCCTCAGTCACTTTGGGCAGAACTGATGCATTATAATTATACTATGTTGAGGTTGTTACCTACTTCTGCCCGATGGTAAGTTGAACTCTGTTTAAAGCAGGTAGCCGAGCGAATCCGAAGCTTGATTGCTCCGCAAAAAATTCGTAATTTGCGTTTCAGGTCCCAATTTCTACCCTAAAGTCTCATTAAAGGATGATTGCAATTGCAGACAGCGGTTCTACTAAAACAAGCTGGATTTTCATTGACAAAGAAAACAATTCTTTCAAATACCAAACTGTTGGTTTCAATCCATATTACCAAACTCCAAGCGGTATTTACGATAAACTGAAAGAAGAATTACTTCCGAAATTAACTTTTAATGAGCCTGTAGAACGTATATTCTTCTACGGCGCGGGTTGCGAGCAACCACATAAAAGCGAAGAGGTAGCTATTGGTATCAGACAGGCGTTCCCTGACACAAACGTGTTCGTTTCTCACGATTTGCTGGCGGCCGCAAGAGCTTTATTCGGCGACAAAGCCGGTATTGCCTGCATCTCCGGAACAGGCTCAAACACTTGTCTGTATGACGGAAAAGACGTCACTGAAAATATCAATTCTCTTGGTCTTTATCTTGGCGATGAAGGTTCTGGCGGCTACAAAGGCAAATTGCTTATCCGTGACTATGTACGTAAAAGCATGCCGAAACACATCAGTGATCTATTCGAAAAAACTTACCCTGACCGCACCGGAGATATTCTTGATGCGATCTATGTAAAACCATACCCAACCCGTTACTTAGCTTCTTTCACTACTTTCATCAATGAGAACATTCATGAAGAGTACATGCAAAAGCTAGTGTACAACAGTTTCAGTGACCTTTTTGATAATTGCGTACTCCGTTACGAAGGTGCAAAAAACCTTCCTGTAGGTTTTATCGGTTCTATTGCTTTCTACTTCCAGGACATCCTGAAAAAAGTAGCTAAAGACAAAGGCTTCGAGATTGGCAAGATCATCCGTAATCCTTTGGAATCTCTTACTGAATACCATTTCAGCAAAGGAATCAAATAAGACGTTAGACAATAGATTTTAGACATTAGATGTTTTGGGTCTCTTGTCTAAGGTCTAAAATCTAAAAATCTAAAACCCATGCAGGTAACTGAGTCTTCTTCCAAGTACGAGAACCTTGAGTCGATGAGTGTGAGCGAACTGCTTACTAACATTAACAATGAGGATAAAACAGTTCCTGTGGCTGTTGAGAAGGCTATTCCGCAAATAGAGAAACTTGTTAACCGCATTGTAGCACAAATGAAGCTTGGCGGGAGGCTTTTTTATATCGGAGCAGGCACATCAGGCAGACTGGCTATAGTTGATGCATCGGAATGTCCCCCGACTTTTGGCGTGCCCGGCGACTGGGTTGTTGCACTTATTGCAGGTGGTGATAAGGCCATTCGCAAAGCTGTGGAAGACGCGGAAGATAATGAGGTACTTGCCTGGAAAGAACTATCCGAAGAATATCAAATCTCATCAAAAGACGTAGTAATTGGCATTGCAGCATCCGGACGTACGCCTTATGTAATTGCCGGAGTAAAAAGCGCTCGCGAAAACGGCCTGCTTACCGGCTGCATCGTTTGTAATCCCGATTCAGCACTTGCCAGAGCCGCCGAATTTCCGGTAGAAGTAATTGTAGGGCCGGAGTTTGTTACCGGAAGCACCAGAATGAAAGCCGGAACTGCCCAGAAACTGGTCTTAAACATGATTTCTACCAGCACTATGATACGCCTTGGACGTGTGCGCGGCAATAAAATGGTAGATATGCAACTGAGTAATCATAAGCTTGTTGAAAGAGCTGTTTATATGATTATGGAAGAACTGAAACTTACTGAAAAAACGGTAGCCGAGCACCTGTTAAAAATGCATGGCAGCGTACGTAAAGCCGTTGATCAGTATCGCGGGCAAAAAATCTAAATTCCTCACATTATGCAGGAGATTTTTTTATTACTTAATTCCGTTACACTCCTGCGTATCATTGATCCGGCCATTTTTCTGAATCCATTATTATGGGTTATAGCAGCTCTTTTTATCTTTCTTTATTATCGTTATAACAGAAAAAAACGCAAATCTGCAGACATTCTCGGTTCTTATAAGTTTTTAGCTATTGCAGGTTCAACAGGTCTGCTCGCTATCGCTATTCTTTTTGTCAATTACATATTACCTCCTAAAAAAAGCATTAACGACCTTTTTGAAGAGGCTAAAGAAACAACCAGCACTTACGAAGGAGACCAATATTTTATTCTGAAAGCAGAAAAAGATTTTTTCAATCTGGAAACTCACCTGGACTTTATCCATAGCCATTTTTTTTCGGCCAGAGCTAAAGATGCTGAACCGGAAGACGAAAGCGTTATAGACAACTTTTATTATTATGCCAGCCAGTCAAACCTGCGGGAAATAGCTGATATCGGCTATTGGGGTATGGGCATTTGCTTTTACCACGAAAACCGGTTTGATGAAGCTATAGACTCTCTCCAAAAAGTGCAAAATAAAGAAATGCACTACCTCAATTACTATCTTGCCAGAAGTTATGAGAAACTGGATATTCCTGAAGGGAAAACCATGGCTATTAAACACCTGGCACGCGAGTTGGCTTTATATCCCGACAGCCCGGGAGAGTTTTATAATGTCTATGTAGAATTGCTTATTCAGAACTATAAAAAAACTGAAATAGAAAAACTGCTCCGGAATCCAAAAACACTAGCTTATGTCCCGCTGCCAATAGCGCGTGATATTTATTTCCAGCAGAACGACTTCATCAACTACTTCAGCACCGTTATTCAGTATATGTACCACGATATCAATCCGGTAGGAGTTACCGCTGCGTTGTTAATCATGGCAATATGGCTGGTTTATTTGCTTTGGCTGGATATTTTCGAGAGAGAACGCCTGCTGCCTACTGCATTGGTATTATTGGGGGGTATGATATTTGCCTTTCCGGGAATCTGGATTTACGATTTTTACCATCATGTATTAGGTTTTGACAGGAACGGTAAATTCTTCAACGACCTTTTTTACTGCATCTTCGGAATAGGACTGATTGAAGAGTTTGTAAAGCTTTTACCGCTGTTGATTATTGTAAAAATAAGAGGACGCAACTTAGATACTTATGACTATCTGTTTTTTGCCGCTGTATCGGCTCTGGGTTTCTCTTTTGCAGAAAATCTGATGTATTTCGACAGCCAGAATGCTCCTATCACAGGAAGGGCACTTACCAGCTGTGTCGGTCACATGTTTTTTTCATGTGTTGCAGCTTATGGTTTAGTATTGGCCCGGTTTAAAAAGAAAAAGAACAACCCTATTGGCTATTTGTTTTTGTCATGGCTTTTTGCAGCCTGTGCACATGGGGTGTATGATTTCCTGTTATTCTCACATTTTAGTCTGATATTCCTGGTTGGCTTCCTCATGAGCGTGCTTATCTGGATTATCCTTATCAACAACACCCTGAACAATTCTATGTATTTCAATTACCGCATCAGTCTCGTTTCTGAAAAGCTGATGTTGTTTGTAAGCCTGTCTCTGGTTGTTGTATTGGTTTTTGAATATGTGGCAAAAGGGTGGCTATTAGGCCAGGAAACTGCCAATGACCTGCTTTACGGTACTATTATTCTCTATGGGATGTTTATCCTTTTCTTTACTTCTAACCTTACCCAGTTTGACCTGATCAAAGGCTATTGGCGCAAGGTTCGTTTTGAAACTGAAGGGGAAAAAGTAGAAATTTATAGCCCAATAGACATCTTTTATTATCTGAAACGCTTCTTCGATCTGAATACGCAATATCCGCAAAATTTTGTAGGCATGGATATTGAGATGAAGGCGCACCCAAATAACCAGCAGCTCACTCCACACATCCAGTCCCATGTAAAAGGGAAATTTATTGACAGGATTATCCTTGACACTATCGGAAAAGACGGTAAGGTCTTTCAGGACTCCCGCTGGTTTCTGGTAGCATTATTTGATCCGATTAACGTAACAGGCTATCTCAATGACCATGTACTTATCCGTTTTCAGAATGTCGATGTTACTCCTGACTATGAGAAAAAACAATGGATACAAGTGCTTTTGATCCCAAAATCAGAGGTGCTTTCTTCAAGGCATCTGGACAGAAATTCTTTTACAAATTACGGATTATGCCTGTTACGGTTTGAGGCCAAAAATTAAGAAGCTCCGGAACCTTCTGATCCCGGAGCATATTCACTCTCTATTTCTATAGTTGAATGCAGAATACTCAGTTCAAGCAGTTCTGCCTTTATTCTATTTCTTAATTCATATACATCCATTTGGTGCACTAAGCCGCTCACCATAACCTTTGCAGTAAGTACATGGTTGTTTCCGTCAAGTGACCATATATGCATATCGCAAACTCTGTTTACATGTTCAATTGCCAATATTTTACTTCGGATTTCTGATTCCTTAACATCTGCCGGAATTCCCTGTAGCATAATGCGGGTACTGCTATGCAACATACCATAGGCATTATATAGTGTAAAACCAGTCACCACTAGCGCAAGTAAAGCATCCAGAATTGCCCAGCCATAAAGCATCATTAATATGGAAGCGACTAACACTGCTACCCAGCCCCATACATCTTCCATCAGGTGAAGCTTAATGCTTTCATCGACCGGTGCTTCACTTCTCTTCACAGCCATTACCGCTGATCCGTTAATTGCCAGTCCTAATAAAGAGAATATCAATACTCCGTATGTATTTGGCATTACCGGGTTAACAATACGAGGAATAGTAGCACTCAATACAAATACAGAACCCACCAGTAAAATTACACCGGTAAAAAAAGAGCCCAAAGTAGAGAAACGGCTATATCCATAAGAGAACTTTCCATCGGCATTCTTTTGAGAAATTCTTTGAAAATACAGTGCCAATGCCAGCGTAAAAGCATCACCAAGGTCGTGGAGGGCATCGGCCAATATGGCCATACTATTTGTAAATAAACCACCAAATAGCTCTATGATGCAAAACACCAGATTAAGCATGAAGGCAAGCCTTAGGTTTCCGCTATCAGTAGTTGTAACGCGATATTGATAGGTACTTGCTTGTTCCATAGCTATTTATGTTAAAACAATTTAAATCAAAGCTATTACAGCATCAATGTTATAGTTAACAAGGGAAACAGCTAAAAAGCTGTACGAAAACAGCAAAACTTACTCGTATTGATACGACCCGAAACCCTTATTGTTTTATTTTGTCCATTTTCAGGCCATATCTTACATCAATTTAACATGAATTTTTTGTTAAAAATTCTTCTTTAATCAACCACATAAATAGTTGACACGTAATAAAATAACATTTGAAAAAACTATTATGCACGCTTTTTATAAGATCAACCAAAAATATAATACCAAAGTGGCTTATTTCTGTATGGAATATGCCATCCATCAACCTCTCAAAACATATTCCGGGGGATTAGGCTTTCTTGCCGGATCACACATGCGTAGTGCACACGATTTAGGTCAAAACCTTGTTGGCATAGGCATTCTCTGGAAATATGGCTATTACGATCAGGAACGCGAGGAAAATCAAACAATGCGGGTAAATTATACAGCCAAACATTATACTTTTCTGGAAGACACAGGCATAAGGGTAGGCGTACGTATATTTGGTAAAGAGGTGATGGTTGGAGCGAAACTCTTAAGGCCAGAGACATTTGGTACCGCTCCTGTTTATTTTTTAACTACAGACCTGCCGGAAAATGATGCCATGTCTCAAACTATCACGCATCACCTATATGACCCTAATGAACTGACAAGAATTGCCCAAAGTATTGTTTTAGGAATTGGAGGAGGAAAAATATTGGATGCCTTAAACTACGAACCGCAGGTATACCATATCAATGAAGGTCACGCTTTGCCAATTGCATTTCACCTTTATGACAAATTCAGAAGCTGGGATGAGGTAAGGAAACATTTCGTTTTTACTACCCACACACCGGAAAAAGCAGGAAACGAAGAACGCCCTTTTGATTTACTACAGCAAGCTAGTTTCTTCGGACAAGCTCCGGTGGAAGAAATACGTGGATTTGCAGGAGTTGAAAACAACACCTTCAATTATTCACTGGCCGCATTAAGAATGGCAAGAAAAGCCAATGCCGTTTCCAAACTGCATGGAGACGTTTCCAGAAAAATGTGGCAGGAATATGACCGTATCTGCCAAATAGACCATGTTACCAATTCACAGCACGTTGGCTATTGGACAGACCCTATCCTCAGAAGGGCTTTTGAAAGCAACGATAATGTATTACTTACCTCAAGGAAAAAGGAACTAAAAATGGCTCTTTTTGAGGTTATTGCAGATCAGACCGGCGACTTGTTCGATCCCGATGTTCTGACAATCGTTTGGGCCAGAAGGTTTGCAGGTTATAAGAGACCAAACCTTATCCTAAGACAAAGAGAACGGCTGCTCAAATTACTGGATAACACAGACAGGCCAATTCAGATTATCTGGGCCGGCAAACCTTATCCAAAAGACGAAGAAGCAATACATATCTTCAACGATATTCTTTTTACAACTCAACAGCATAAAAGAGCTGCTATACTGACAGGTTATGAATTAGGGCTTTCTGCTTTATTGAAACACGGAGCTGACATCTGGCTTAATAATCCGAGGTTTACCCGTGAAGCCTCCGGCACAAGTGGCATGACTGCAGCCATGAACGGCGCTATTAATTTCTCTAATCTGGATGGCTGGATGTATGAGTATGGGGTTCACAAAGAAAATTCCTTTATTATGTCGCATGCTGATCCATGTACACCGGTAAATGAGCTGGACAATCAGGATGCGGAGTCTCTTTATGAAAAACTGGAAAATGATTTAATTCCTACCTATTATGACCACCCTGATTTATGGATTAAGATACTGCGTAAAAGTATGGAAGATGTTTTTCCTTTCTTTAATTCTGACCGTATGGCAGAAGAATATTATACTAAGCTTTATAATGCTTAAAGTATACTTAACAAAAAAAAGCTTCATGGGTCCATGAAGCTTTTTTTTGTTAAATCTGAATCAGACTATTTCTGACCCATCTTCGTCATTATCTTTATCCCAATACGAGTGCCCAGGGTCTGCGCAGCCTCCATTGCCTCTGTAGTCATAGCTGAAGACTCCCTTGATAGTTTTTTTCCGATAGGAGAATCGTAAAAAACCAATAACTCTTTTATTTCTGCAGGTGTAAAATGCTTTTTATAAATCGGCACTATTTCAAGGAGCAGTTCATTCATAGTAGCCTCAGACGTAAACTCTTTTTGAATCTCTGCAAATAGATTATCGGGAACGATACCCTGTTCCTTATACATCGTCAGCATTTCCTGAATCGCTGCTTTATAAGTCTCAGCAGATCCATTGCTCCTTAAAAGCCGTAAAATGTTTTTAGAGTTCTCGTCTTCCTGAGCAAATGAACCAAAGCTCATCAAAGCTCCAATAATTAATAAAAAAATGAACCTGAGTTTGCCCATAATCAACGCTACTTAACTGTACCTTTAATTGTTAAAATTGAAATTGCGGGGCTGGTGTTAGCAGTAATTGTCAAAGCTTTATTAAAGACCCCACTTTTACCTTTTAGCTTAAAACCTGCTTTAATTACACCACTTTTACCGGGTAAAACAGGAGACTTAGACCAATCAGCCAAAGTACAGTCACATGCCGTTTTAATGTCACTGATGATCAATGGCGCCATACCTGTATTTTTAAACTTGAATGAATACCAGAGAGTATCACTTCCTGACGGTACAGTTCCGAAATCATGAATTTCTTTTTCAAATTGAAAACTGGCCTGTGCCTGCGCTTTATTAGCTGTAAGTGCTGAAAACAAAAAAAGCCCGAACACTAGTAATGCTGCTTTTAGAATGCTGTTTTTCATATTAAAATTAGGTTTGCTACAAATAGCAGACAATATTCGTACCAAATATAAAAACTATCCGGAAACGATCAGTTTATGCAGTAGCTGCCTGCGTTACTTTCCGGTAAATATATGTATTGAAGATCATTCTTCTTGCAAGTCTTGCATGAGAATCTGCATTAATCAGTTTCAGATAAACAGCTTTCGGAACTCCAAAGTATTCGTAGCTGCTTCCGTCAGCAAAACTCACTTCAAGATTCTGTCCTTTATATTGGAAATCTACAATGGGAGATCCAATGGTTTGTGCATACTCTTCTTTGTTACGCTCCATTGTTTCCGGAGCAATACTTACAAGAAAATGATATGCCTCTATCACCGTCTTGCTTTTTTCTTCTGCTTCCAGCTTCAACTCCTCATTGTCATGAAATTTGTCAGGATGACATTCCTTCATGGCGTTTCTGTAAATAGTTTTCAGCTCTTTTAATTCTGTTGTCTTGGTTACACCTAACAGTTTTCTATACTCTGTAATCCTTTTCATACTATTTTTAATCCTTATCAACAATGCTCCCTGTAAAAAGCAAAAGGTTGTTGCAAGTTAGGAACATGTGTCGGGAGTAAACAGTAAAAATCTTACAATAATTCACTTATTAAAAAAATAGCCTGACAAACAGGTTATTGAGCTTGTTCCTCAGTAAAAATAAGCTGATCAGGCCTTGGATAAGTAAGAAGTTTTGAAAAATCTGTTTTCCAAAAGTCAAGGTCTAATAATCTGTTTTCACTGTCTTTAGTCAAAGTGATTACAACAGGAATGCTGTCTGAATCAATGTATTGCACCTGAATCATATCGCCGGCATAATCATCAGCACCTGTGGTTGTAAAACTGATGCTACCCATTTTCCCACCTTCATATTCAAGAACTTCTTCGTTTATCGGGTAATCTTCTACTTTTAGGTCGAGTTTACTAAGCAGAAATAGTACAAGAGCTTTTTCGTTTTCGCGTATTTTCCGGGTTTCTTCCATATAAGTAGGGTGAATGTTTAATACAAAATAGATAAAATCTGCAAAATTGGAAACAAAAGCATTAAAAAAGCCCCTCACATTGCTGCAAGAGGCTTTCCAAAGTACTTATTTTCCTTACTTCTTTAACTCCATTTTAACCATAGTATCTTGTTTACCCTTCATGTAAATTTCCAACATGAAAATTTTACCGGTTGCATCAAAAATCCTCGGTGTTTTAAACTGGAAAGCTTCGATGCCATTAATATCCTTAATGTCAAGAATAGATGCTTTTGTAACAGCGCCTGTTACATCATCAATTTTATACGATGTCAGGTAACCACCTTTACCATCCTGGTGTTTTTCAGGAGCCTTATCAAGGCTGATATCAGCATTTTTGATATTATCAAGGTACATTACATAATTAACACTACCTGCTTTAATAAAACGAATACCATTCCCTCCCTTACCGGCAAAACCTACTTGCGTTTTAGGTAACTTTTTCATCCATACCAGAGCTCCCTTTTTATCTATTTTCGTAGCAATTACATCACCATAATAAAAAACCTGCTTTTGCTGAGTACCTACAAATTCGCTTCTTACATATTGTTGCTCTCCAATAATTGTGATACTACCATCAGCTCCTGTTGTCAGGTTTGTGATTTTCAAATCAGGGATACCCGCTTTACCTTTACCCTCTTTTTCAGTATTTTTCTCTTTTGTTCTGGCAGACTCATACTGATTAATCAGAGCAATAGGGAATTCATAATTGTACTTTTCAAGAATCTTCGCTGTTGGAGACATTTTGAAATACAGAATGCCATTCATGTTATAGCTGGCAGATGCACTGGCCATCCAGTTTACATTTATCTCAATTCCTGTTGCATAATAACCGGTTGCACTCAAATTACCATCTGAAGTTTCTGACAACTTGAATTCCTGAAAATGCAAATTCCCGTCAATCGCAATTTTGTTTGTCTTTACAGTAAGGTCTTTATTAATCGCAAATAGCTCGAAAGTTTTTGTCTCATTCAGATAAGCCAGCATATAAGCCGTCCCGTCTTTTGCAACAGTATATGCAAGGTTATTCATTTGCTTTTCGGTATATGGCATTTTTACCTCACCACCCCACTGTTTGTCAAGCGTTATATTGAATACATAAAAACCTAAAATATCATAACTCTTGTCATCATTCTTTGTGAGCGGCTTTGTTCTGTAACCAACCAAAAGCTTTGACTGGTCAAATGAAGAATACACTTCATAACGGATACCAACCATATTAAAGATACTTGTACCTCCTTCTGCATATCTGCTGATCATGATTTCTGAAGTCGTAGTAAAAAGTAACTTGGCATCTTTAAAAGTACCATCGGCCTTATTCACTTCACGCGCATACACTGACTCATTTTTCTCTTTCTTATTATAACTTACATATGCTTTTTTCTTAAACACACTCAAAAAACATATGTAAGTTTTAACCTAAAATTCAACAATTAATGAAATGTTCCGCGTGTTTCAAAATGATGTGGAAATTTCTGTCTGCCACCTACAGAGGCGTTGATATTTTGGGTTTTGTAAGGCCAAGTTAGCCCTTTGGGGCTTTACCAGCAGACGTATTTTCCTAAACCTATGGATGTAGAATTTTCATATTTAACCAAGGTTAGCCTGTTATTTGAAAAGCCCCGGAGGGGCACAACCTCGGTAGAGAAAAATAATGCCATTCCACAAAACGCCTCCGTAGGTGGCGGACCTCAAAGCAATTCTATACCCTCAAAAACAAAAAGCCCCATCATCTCTGACGGGGCTCGTACTAAAATCGATTCAACTTAATTAAACCAATCTGTTATTTTTCAATCTTCACTGACAACTCAAAATCTTCCATTTCTACTGCAGTAGAACCGTTCACATTTTCCTGTATGTTCAACTCCAATGCCTGTGTTTCGTTACAGATGTATTCTTTGTTGGCAAGCAGGGCAGCATCAATCAGCTGATCTTTTTTGGCAACATAAATACGGATTTTGTCCTGTACTTCCATACCACTGTCTTTACGCAGGTTCTGGATACGGTTTACAAAGTCACGGGCAATACCTTCTTTCTTCAGGTCTTCTGTAATGTTTGTATCCAGTGCCACAGTTACGTTTCCGTCTGAAGCCGAAGCCATCCCTTGTGCATCGCTTGTTTTGATGATCACATCTTCACGTGTCAATGTAGCGTTACTGCCATCTGCAAAAGTCAGTGTCAGGCCTTTTGTTTCAAGGATATTGATATCTTCCTGGCTCAGTTCTGCCAGCTTTTGCTTCAGTTCATTGATTTTAGAACCAAGCGTTTTACCAAGGCGTTTCAGATCAGGCAACAATGACTTGCTGAACAAACTTCCTCCGCTCTTGCTATCGAAAGTAACGATTGCCTTGATATTTGTTTCTTCAAGGATCAAATGTTCTACTCTGCTCAATAAAGCAAATTGTTCTTCATCAACCACATTGATATAAGCTTTGGCCAATGGTAAACGTACGCGCAGGTTTTGCAACTTACGTACTGAGTGAATCAATGAGCAGGCTTTTTGTGCCAGCTGCATTCCTTTAGACAAATCTTTGTTGATCAAAGCTGTGTTTGCTTTAGTCAGGTTTGTCAAGTGAACAGACTCAAACGCCAAAGGAGTATTGTTCTTAACAGCTTCCTCGCGGATTGGGCCGGTTAAGTTTTTGTACATCCACTCACTGAAGAATGGTGCTACCGGGCTCATCAACTGTGATGTTACCAATAATACTTCATGCAAAGTTTCGTAAGCAGCGCGCTTGTCGTCGCTTAACTCACCTTTCCAGAAACGACGGCGTGACAAACGGATGTACCAGTTAGACAGGTTATCGGAAACGAAGTCTTCGATAGCACGGGTCGCACGGGTTACGTCATATTGGTCATAGCTTTCAGTCACTGTTTGTACCAGGATATGAAGCTCAGACAAAATCCACTGATCAAATTCATTGCGTTTGCTTACCGGAGTTACGCTTTGCTCGTTCAGAACAAAACCATCCAAATTGGCATAAATCGCATAGAAGTTGTAAGTATTATATAATGTGTTGAACAGTTTACGCTGAGATTCAACGATACCATCCAAATCAAATTTCAGGTTGTCCCATGGATTGGCATTGCTCACCATGTACCAGCGGGTTGCATCCGGACCGTATTTAGCCAATGTCTCAAACGGGTTGATGACATTGCCTTTACGCTTCGACATTTTCTCGCCGTTTTTATCAAGCACCAAGCCTGTAGAAACTACGTTTTTGAAAGCCACGTCGTCAAACAACATACCTGAAATGGCATGCAATGTGAAGAACCAGCCACGTGTCTGATCCACACCTTCAGAGATAAAGTCAGCAGGATAAGCCGCACGGTTATCAACCAGCTCTTTATTTTCAAAAGGATAATGCCACTGTGCATAAGGCATCGCACCTGAATCAAACCAAACGTCGATCAGGTCAGTTTCACGGTACATTGGCTGTCCGTCGCTGCTTAGCAATACTACATTATCCACGTATGGACGGTGCAGGTCAGATACATTATCGGCAGTTTTGATACCGGCTAATTTCGCCTTCTCAATTTCTGCTTGCAGTTCAGCAACAGAACCGATACATTTTTCTTCCTTACCATCTTCTGTTCTCCAGATTGGCAAAGGTGTTCCCCAGTAACGTGAACGTGACAGGTTCCAGTCAACCAGGTTTTCAAGCCAGTTACCGAAACGACCTGTACCTGTAGATTCCGGTTTCCAGTTGATGGTTTTGTTCAATTCTACCAAACGGTCTTTCACGGCTGTTGTGCGGATAAACCATGAATCCAACGGATAGTAAAGGATTGGTTTATCTGTTCTCCAGCAATGTGGGTAGGTGTGTTCGTATTTTTCTACCTTAAAGGCTTTATGCTCTAGTTTCAGTTTCAGGGCCAGACGTTCGTCAACGCTCATGTATTTATCAACCTTGCTGATCAGTCCTTTTGGTACCAGTGCTTTTTCCTGATTCTGACGTTCAGTTTCTTTCTCGTCATCTTTCAGGTAGTCTTCTTTTACATACTCATTTCCGAAGCCAAAAACTTCATCCACGATCTGAGAAACAAAACGGCCACGCTTATCAACCAAAGGTACTTCGTTTCCTGCTTCGTCTTTTACAACGATTGCCGGGATACCTGCCAGTTTAGCAACACGCGCATCATCCGCACCGAATGTTGGCGCTATGTGTACGATACCTGTACCGTCTTCCGTAGAAACGAAATCACCAGGAATGACACGGAAAGCAGGCTGCAATGGCTGAACATAAGGCAACAATTGCTCATACTCTATACCAACAAGGTCTTTTCCTTTAAACTCCGCGATTACTTGACCGTCTGGTATCCTAGCATAATCCTTATTTAAAGACTTAAGATACTCGGTAAAATCCCCTTCTGTACTTTGTTCTAAAATAGTTTGCTTGTCTTCTAGCAATTCAAAAGTATAACTATACTTTTTGTTCGAACCTTTAACTGTGATAGATTCAGACTTATCGTTGCTTTTAATATATTTTCCTAAAAGATCCTTTGCAAGAATCACATTAACCGAAACAAATGTGTAAGGATTGAACGTTTTCACCAACACATAAGTGATGTTCTCTCCAACAGCCAAAGCCGAGTTAGAAGGAAGCGTCCAGGGAGTTGTCGTCCAGGCAAGGAAGTAAGTGTCACCACTAAGACCTGCTACGTTTTTGAAACCTGAAACGTCTTTTACTTTAAACTGACCAACCACCGTTGTATCCCTTACATCTCTGTAAGTTCCTGGCTGGTTCAACTCGTGTGAACTCAAACCAGTACCTGCAGCCGGTGAATATGGCTGGATCGTGTATCCTTTATATAGTAAGCCTTTCTTGTAAAGCTCTTTCAGCAAATACCAGCAAGTCTCAATGTAGTTGTTCTCGTAAGTAATGTATGGATTGTCAAGATCCACCCAATAGCCCATCTGCACAGTCAGGTCATCCCACTGCGACTTGAACTTCATGACCGTTTCGCGGCATTTCTGGTTATACTCTTCAACAGAGATTTTCTTACCGATATCTTCTTTGGTAATACCCAGTTCCTTTTCTACCTGCAATTCTACAGGCAAACCGTGCGTATCCCAGCCACCTTTACGTTTCACCTGGTAGCCTTGCAATGTTTTGAAACGACAGAAAACATCCTTAATCGTACGAGCCATTACGTGGTGAATACCCGGCGTACCATTGGCAGAAGGAGGTCCTTCGAAGAAAGTGAAAGACGGATTCCCTTCACGAGAAGTGATAGATTTGTCGAAAACCTGATTTTTCTTCCAGAAATCAAGTACTTCCTCCGCCATCTTGGCGTAGTTGATCTCTTTGTATTCGGTATATTTTTTGCCTGACATCTTATTTGGCTTCTAATCAATAGAAAATAAGCGCAAAGATACGAAAAAGATTGCGGATTGTCATTCCTGAACAATTGAGATTGGAATTCTTCCCCAAAACTAAATTTCTCGCTATTTTGCAGCCATATTCTTTAACAATGAAAAACCAGCTTCTGTTTCTTCTTTTCCTACTTTGCTTTCACTTTTCTGCAAATGCACAGAAACAACATATCACTGACGACTCCATCACTTACAAAAGGGGAATTTATAGAAACTATAAAGAATTTGTGACCAACTCGCCATCTATTACAATTGACTTTACAATTGTTAAAAAATGGCGAAACACTAACTTCTACAGTGGAGGTGATTTCAAAAGCTATCGGCTTGTATTTCCGGATAGTATTACCATCAAACTGGATAGTATATGGGGCATGTCTGACGGAACTGACATATATATTAATGACAAAAAGTCTAAGCTTTTCTTTAGAGATAACGTTTACGAAAAACTGCTCTTTATCGGCAGATATTGTTATTATGAAACCTATGTTTGGGGTGTTCCTGATATTTATACCGGAAATGCCAATGAGCTGGAAAGAAAGGTTTTCAATATTAATAATGGGGTCATACAGGATCTTACAAAAGAATGGCTTCAAAAAACACTAAAGAACGATATGGTTCTTTACGACCAGTTTTACTTTGAAGGCAAAAAAGATAAAATGCTAGGCAAATACACAGAAATGTATTCCCAAAAGCACAAAGACGAAATCAAAAGGAATAAGTATCTGAACTAATCCGCATCGTGAAAAAACTACTTTTCTTATTTTCGACCCTCTTTTGTGTTGTAAACACTGGTTTCGCTCAGGAACTTATTACAGATGAAGGAGTCAGGCTTAAACCCGGCATTTATAGGAGCTTTAAGGAATTTGTAACTAACTCGCCCTCATTATACCCTGAAGTTGCAAATCAGTTTTCAAAAAACGGAGGTTCCAGCTTCAATCCCAAAAGTTCTGGTTATAGATTAAACTTACCTGGAGATTTATTAACTGAAGAGGATATTATATGGGGATTTTGTACCGGAAGGGCTGTCTACATTAATTCGAGAACAGACAAACTTTACAGAAAGAAAACAGACTATGAAAAACTCTTGTCAATTGGAAGATATTGTTACTTTGAAAGCAAGTATAATGTAGTGAGGAAAGAGTTGGCACCTTCTAATAACGAAGCCATCTTGCGATGGGCACTGGACATTAATACCGGAATAATCTATGCTTTAGATGATGAATGGCTTTCAAATCTTCTGGAAAAGGACAAAGCAATGCAAAATGAATATCAGAACAGTGCCGGTAAAAAGTATATGACGCGCCACTATTTACAGGAGTACTCTAAAACATACAAGGACGAGATTAATCTATGGGAGTATTTAAAATAAAAAGGGGCTTTATGATCAAAACGCCTTCACCACAGAAACCAGCAGGTTAAAACTATTAAACTTACTGGTCATGGCAGATTGATCTTTTCCAAAAGAAGTAAGCCCGAGATTGAATCTTGGAGAAACACCCAGCCACCAGTTTTCTGTCATTTTAAAATTGAACTCCAGACCAAGAGGAAGTTCTATCATTAGCGTTGCAAGGCTTGATGTATTGCTGTTTTTTACTATAGTTCCGGAGGTTGGAATCTGATACCTTACCCTACCAAACAAAGTAAGATTACCCACTAAGCCAGTGTGCAGACCAACTTTAAACTTATCATTGGTTACAAAATAGTAGTTCAACAATACGGGCAAAGACAAATAGTTGAAAGAATAACGTACATCAGAACTGTAAACTGTATTTCCGGAGGCATCTGCAAAATTAAAGCCCCTGTCCTTATAAGCCTTTTGAGTAAAACCCGGCTCTATCTGAAACATCAATTCTTCGCTTAACTGATATTTATAAACGATGCCTGCTTCAAACCCGGGAGAAGCACCAAATGTACCTGCTCCTGTAAAATTGGTTGGTTTTGCCAGGTTTCCTCCTATTTTCAAACCCCAGGATTGGTTTTGTGAAAACGAAGAAAAAGAAACCCCAAAAACCAATAAACAGAAGATAATAACAGCGTGTTTCAAACCTGAAATATATTTAGTTTAAAATGTCTTCTCTATTGAAAATAACAAACTAAAAGTTCTCATTGTAGCATCGAAAAACCAAGTTACGTCACTTTCCTTCTGTATGGACTCTCTGTATGGGACATAATAGTACCCGGTATGATTTTTATCATATTGGATTGTAAGCTTTTTACTATCGTCCAATGTCGAATTATCTCCCAGTTTTGTTAACCCCAAACCAACTCTCGGAGAAATGGTAAACCACACAGATTTTGATATTCTGGTGCTTAATGTCAGAGCCACGGGTATCTCAAACATAAATGGTTGGAAATATGATGGTGAGTATTCACCAGTGGATGAAGTACTGGTAGCTATCAGGGCTTTTGTATATCTTATTCTGGAAGATAAAAGCATATTCCATGTAATACCAGAACCAATCTTCAGTTTAAAATTGTCTCTGGAAAGAAGGTCATAATTAAGTAGTAATGGTGCAGAGAAATAATTTACAGAATAAACGGCATTAGTAGTACCTGTAGATACAAGGTAAGGATCGTATATACTTATGTCATTACGCTTAAATTCTCTGTTACTCAAAGATGGCTCTACCTGAATAGAAATTCTTTTGCTCAACATAAATCTATAATACGCTCCTATTTCATATCCGGGATAAACAGAGACCGGTCCTTGTGCATCGGGAAAGGTTGCACAGGTTCCTCCCCATTTTATACCAACTGAATGTTTTTGTGAAAAAGCAGTATAGGTGATTGTAAAAAATAAGAATGCAGCAATGAGCTTTTTGTAATACATACGAATAATCAGTGTTAAAAAAAGGGAGCCCTGGAGCCCCCTTCTGTTTTATTCTTGTGGTAGTGTTGAATCTTCTTCCGGTTTATTGGCTTCGTCCTCGGCCCTGAATTCCTCTGCTACTTCAAGCAGGTCAAGGTCAAGGTTTTCATCGTCTTCTTCGAAATAGAAGTCTTCATAGTGTTCAAAGATCGGATCGAAATCCTGTTCTTTGCGACCCCGGTCGAAGCTCATGATCAATGCCGGAAGGATAGTCAGGTTTGTCACCAATGCCACCATCAATGTAATTGACGTAAGCACACCCAGCGCAATTGTTCCACCGAAATTAGATGCTGTGAAAATGATGAAACCAAAGAACAATACAATGGTTGTATAGATCATACTAGGGCCGGCATCCAGAATACTCAAAGTAAGCGCGTCTTTAACGGGGAGCTTATGATGGAAAATTTCATACCGGTACTTGGCCAGAAAGTGGATAGTATTATCTACTGTAATACCAAAAACGATACTGAAGATAATAGCAGTACTTGGTTTCAACGGAATACCGAAGAAACCCATGATGGCTGCCGTCACAATCAACGGAATAAAGTTCGGGATCAGCGAAATGATGATCATCCTGAAAGAAGAGAACAGCACTGCCATAATCAGCGCATTACAAAGGATCGACTGTACAATACTTGAGTTCAGCGAATTGATCAACATACTGTTACCGCGCATAAACAGTAATGTAGTTCCCGTTACCTTTACATCATAGCCGCTTTCTCCGAAAATTTCCTTGATTTTCGGCTTTATTTCATCATTCAGTAAAGTGTCCAGCTTCACTGAACCCATATCGGCCACTTTGCATGAAATCCTGAATTTACTTTGCGAGCTATCAATGAATGAGTGTAATAAGCCTTTTGTCTGCTCATTACCGCTTCCTTTTCCGGTATTTCCCAAATAACGCAGTATAAATGAGCGTTCCATTCCTTCGGGCAATCTATACTGGGTGCTGTCGCCGTTGTAATAAGCCTGAACAGCACCTTTCATAAAACTGTTAACAGAAACCGGTGTAGTTATGCTTGGTAAAGAAGCCAGGTATTCTTCAAACTCACTGACTTTTTTAAGTACAGCCGGTTTCATGATTGCTTTTTTCTTGTGAGTATCTATTACAAACTCTAAAGGCATAATTCCTTTAAAGTTCGATTCAAAGAAGCGCATGTCCTCTTTCAAAGTCAGTTTCTCCGGAATATCATCCAGCATGTATGAAACTGTCTTGATTTTGGTGATCCCGTAAATCCCCACAATGCTTAACAGCAAGTAGGCGATATAAACAAGCCCTCTTTTATGGTAAGTAAGATCAACAATCCCGTCAAGCAGTCCCGTCAGATAATGCTTGTTGAGGTGACGCATCTGCTTGTCGGTAGGGGGCTTCATATATACCAATACTGCCGGAACAATAATGATAGAAATGAAGAAAGATGCCATGATGTTGATACCTGCAACCAAACCGAATTCGCGCAACAGTGTCACGTGATTGGTACAAAGTACAAGGAAACCAACTGCTGTAGTTGCTGTAGTAAGGAAAGTAACAACGCCTATCGACTTGATTACGTTGGCAATAGACTTGATCTTATTCCTGCTTCGCTGGTATTCCTGATGGTATTTATTGATCAGGTATATAAAGTTCGGTATCCCGGATATGACAATAAGGGTAGGTGTAAGGCCGGTAAGAATACTGATTTTGTACCCGAAAAGACCTATCGTTCCGAATACCCAGATCACGTTGATTCCCACCATGACCATCGGTACAAAAATAGACTCCCAGCTTCTGAAGAAAATGAAAAGTACTAATGCTGAAATGATAAATGACAGAGCAAGGAAAACGCGTATTTCCTTATTCACCTCGTATACCATGGTGGCACGTACATAAGGGATACCTGCATAATGAAGTTTCAAGCCTGTTTTTGCTTCAAATTTTCTGCAAATATCAACAATCCCTAATACAACTTTCTGGCGCTTGGCAGTTCTTAACACTTCTTTGTTTACAGCAACCGCAAAAAGTAATGCGTCATTACTACTGTTATAAATCTGGCTGCTGTATAGTTTCTGACTTTTTGTAGCTGTAAAAAGGCTATCCAGTTCCTTCTGAGTTTTAACTTCTGCCGGAAACAGCTTCGTCAAACCAAAACGCTCGTTCGTTGTATCCTTACTGATTATCATCATTTCCGGTAACGAAATGATACTGTTTACTCCCTCTTTTTTAGATAGCTCATCAATTAAAGCTCGGTACTTATTAAAGGTTTCCAGGTCATGAATTTTCTTGTCCTTCAAACCAACAGCAATGATATTTCCATCTTCACCAAACTGCGCCTTGAAGCTATCAAAATAAGTCAGGTCCTCGTCATCATAAGGAAGGATATTCAGGTAATCGTAAGAAATCTCCGTATTTCTGGCCATCCAGCCCATGTAGGCTGTAATAAAACCGAGTGCTATCAGTAACGATAAGCGGTAACGAATGACAATACTTGCTACTTTACTCCACATATATTAAGTAAGGATAATCCTAAGAAAACAATTGTATAAATATTAGAAAGGTAATAGAAACCAAAAAGGGATAGAACGTGAAATTAGAAAAGTATCACCAAAAAAAAGAAAGAAACATTCTAAATTCGTCGAATAGCTGTTTAAACACCTTATAAAAGGTTATATATCAGAAGAATAAGCCCGGAAATTCGTTTTCCGGGCTTAAAATTACAATTATTACTTTACCCTAAAATTCTCCACCAATTCAAAACGCGCAGTTCCTTTATAAAGGTATCGGTGTCCGTTAATCACTTCATAACGGTCAAACTGCGGCTGTACTCGTACACGCCCGGTTTTGTCAATTACAGCCCAAAGGCCATTTTGTTTTACAGCTGCTCCATTTTTGTAAAAATCTCCTGCTTCTTCAAATGTTGCCGGAATAATCAATTTACCCTGGCCAGTGATATAACCCCACTTTCCGGCCTGCTTCACAGCTGCCAGTTTATCTGCATAAGGCTTTATTGCTTCATAATTTACACCTGCAAGTTCTGTGGCATTGCCCTTCATCAGCACAAAACCTTTTTCCTTTTGCACTATGTAAAACCCTTCGTTACCATAAATAATAGTACCTGCTCCCGAATAGACTTCCTGCCCCTGGGCAGTTAATAAGCCTGTTTTCTTTCCTTTAGAGAAAACTGCAGGGAATTCCGGCCAGCCTTCATTTTCCACACTGTTTGACAGGTAATCATATTTAGTGTCAATAACCGCTTCCCCTCCGGCTTTTACTGTCCCGTATTTACCTCCTTTTTTAATTTTAAAAGTGCGGTCATCTATCGCAGCAATCAATTCATAATTTGCCGGTAAAACTTCTTTGCCCTGTACCGTTATCAAACCGAAAGCGCCGCTTTTTTCTGTAAGGAAAAACGGTTTACCATGAATCAGGATTGTTTTCAGGCTTGTAAACTGTGCAGGAATAATAAATTGTCCCTGAGACCCGATCAAGCCCCAGTTTCCACCTTGTTGCACCAAAGCTCCCAACTTATCAAATGGCAGTGCATTGTCGTAGCTGCCTTCAAACGTGTTTTTCTTTTTTACAAAATCATAATAAGAAACTTTACCGGCTTTGGTCACACGCACATAAGCAGCGCTGTCAGCATTTGCAATTTTATCAAAACTGATATCAGACATCAGAATACCTCTCACATTCACAAAACCGAATTTCCCATTCTGCTTTACTGCATAATAAGATCTGTGAGGGTTTCTTTGAACCGAGTCATAAGCCAATGGTAATACTACTTTGTTATAACGGTCAATCAGACCCGATTTCCCACCTTTTTGTACTATGGCCAAGCCTTCATAAAATGGTGAAGCAAAATCGTATTGCGCAGCAATTGCCTGCTTACCGAAATTGGTAATATAACCATAAGCCTTTCCTTCCTGCGCAACAGCGGGCAAAGTACCTTCAAAAGGGCCGATGTAATCATATTTCAGCGTAGTAAGAGTATCGCCATTAAAACCGCGAAGACCGTGTTTGCCATTTTTACGAACCTGCACCAAACCTGCTTTCTTATAAAAAAGTGTATCGAAGGCCGGTTTGATAATCGGGTTACCGAATTCGTTCATCATGCCCCACTGACCGTTTTGTTCATAAGCGATGCGCTTTTTGTCCATACGCACCACGTCAGTCATATTAGGCGGAATTTTGTAAGTCCCTTTTTCATGGTCAATTACCCCAAGGCTGTCGCCCAGGCGCACGATACTTGTCTCGTCAGAAGTAGTCACAAAGCTTAAAAACCGAGGTGGTGTAATTGCTTTATTTTTAGCTACAGAAAAAAGCCCCCAGAGTTCCCCTTTTCTTACCCACACAAAATCTTCTTCTTTACCAACGATAGATATTTCATCAAACTGCGGGCGCGTATAGACCATCCCTTTGTCTGAAATAATACCCCAAAGACCGTCTTTCTTTGCCCATACACGATCGCCGTTGAAAGGAGAAAAATCATCGTACTCAGCATTGATCTCCAGATAGCCATCGCAATTGATAGCGCCCCATTTACTGCCCTTCATCACAAGCGCACGTTTTCCTCTGAAAGGTAAAGCTTTAATATATTGAGGCTGGATGATCCATTGTGTCGTGAAATCCACATAGCCCCAAAGGCGCGTAGCCTTGTCCTGCAACGGAAAAAGATCATCGGGACATGAAGCACCCTGAAGCTGGGCAGATCCATAATGGATCCCGGAGATGAACAGTACGAGAAAAAGGCAGATTCTTCTAGTGAGCATATCTTTAACTTATATTGACTAAGTCAAAGATATTGAATAGTATTTAGTTTCTGCCTGCTGATATTTCAATTCTTTTTGCTTTAAAGGTTTAACCGGACATACATAAAAGAAAATGACTATCCGCTTCTATGAACCTTATTATGTTTTCTCCCGCAGAATTTCGCAGATTAGGGTTTAAAACTCCGGTGCTGCAAACAATCAATAAAATCTATGCCATCAGTGAGATTCAGAACTCCTGGTTAAAACGAATAAGGTACGATGAAACGGATACTCAATTAATAAGAAAACAGGCCCGGAAATTTCCGAGCCTGTTTTCTTTTATGTAAAGGATAATACCTATTCTTTTATAAACCTGATATACTCGCCTTCAGACATATGTAACAGATAAACTCCCACTGGCAAAAAGCTGACATTCAGACTTGTTTCACCAGGCATAATATGAATTTCTTTCAGTTTTTCACCTAACGTGCTGAATATACTGGCTTCCATCTCTCTTGTTGCATTTATATTCAACACAGAACTTGTGGGATTAGGGTAAACACCGGTTGTTTTTGTTTTCAACTCATCGTTTAAACTAGTCACAATCAAACTCAACGGCTGTGACATTGCCGAGCATCCATTAACGTCAGTCACAAACACACTGAAACTTGCACTGGCAGTAGCTCTATAATTCTGGGAAGTTTCATCAGGTAAAACAGTTCCACTCCTGTACCACTGATAGCTTTCATATGTACCTGTTGACAGCACATTTCCATTTTGTTGTATAGTTGGTTTGGGCAATGCTTTTACAGTAACAGTAGCTGTTGCTGTTTTCGAACACCCGTTGCTTGTACCTGTTACGGTATACGTAGCAGCAGCAGTTGGCGATGCTGTAATGGATGGTGTTGTGGCTGCAGTAGACCAGGAGTAAGTTGTTGCTCCGCTCGCTGACAATGAAGCAGCTTGTCCGGCACAAATAGTTGAAGTAGCCGGGCTAATAACAACGGTTGGCAAAGGAGTGACTGTAACCGTGGTGGAGACTGTTTTGGAACATCCGTTAGCCGCACTTGTTCCTTTTACACTATAAGTAGTGGTAGTAACCGGAGACTGTGTAGTGCTTGCAGTTCTGCCTCCTGTTGACCAGACATATATGTCCGCTCCACTTGATGTCAGGCCTACGCTTTCGCCACTGCACATGGTAGACTTGGAGGCCGTCATAACAACTGCGGGTGCAGGTTTTACAGTAACCGTTACAGTGGCTGTGCCCTGGCACCATGCCCAATCACCTACACGTACTGCATACGTACTTGTTTGGGTAGGTGCATCCTTGTATGAATGCGGACCGTTATATGAATCGCCGCCGGCTGCCCAAATATTATTTTTGTATAAACTAAAGTCTGCATTTTCAAAACCACTAAACGTTACGGTATCTCCCGGGCAAATTGATGTATGACTGGCTGTTAAAGTAGCTACCGGCCTTGTAAGGATGGTTACATCAATCCGAACCCTGTTAGAAGCACAAAAACCTGCACCTTCATGTGCTACGTAATAGGTTGTATTTGTTCCTATAGTTGGCGTGATATAACTTACGCCGGTAAACACAGCTGTACCGCCGGTACTTGCAGTATACCACTTAGCGTTATAACTGGCATTTGCTTCAACCGTTAGGGTTCCCTTTCCACTTCCGCAAATGTTGTTTTCGTAAAATTGTGTGGCAATAACAGGAACTGGAGCTTTTGCCTTCACAGGAACCGTAACAGGTATGATGTTGGACACACAAGATCCTGCACCTGACTGTATGTAGTACGTAGTCGTGCTTGTCAAGGCTGGTGTAGTATAACCATCGTTGAAAGCCAAGGCTGTACCTGTTGCCTGTGAATTGGCATATACAGATAAATTCCGCTCAAAGCTGATACGCACAGTCTGACCGGCACAAATAGTATCGGTTGCTAACGTTGCCACCGGGTCGGGCAAGCATTTAACAGTATGTAATTTTGTAACCTCTTCAGCCGAAAGCGCACGATTGTAAATATATAAATCGTCTATTTTAAAATTACTGGTCTGTGTAGTTCCGGCATCTTTACCGATTCTGCTGACAGGGCTTGCAGGTGTATTAATCGTTAAGAACTCTTCTTTTGTTTTGACACCATTGATATACAAGATGAACTTGGCTCCTTCATAGGTTACAGCAACATGCCTCCATGAAGTAGTTGAGCCTAAGGATGCAACAAACACAGACGTTACTCCATCGCCGACAGACATGATTCCATTACCATAGAATATATAAAGACCGTGTCCGACAGCTCCGTAGTTAAACAGATGATAATTCCCGCTACCACTTGGGGTCTGAAACCAGAAGGCAACCGTCCTTGCAGAACCGCCTATCGGTAAATTAGGAATTCCGGCATTAGAGATAATATCCGCATTTGTTTGCACAAAGTAAGCAGATGGTGTTAAGCCAAAACGATCTGCCACGAAATTACTTCCGCCTGTTATGGTATTCGTGCCGGCGGTGTTGCTTAGTGAACCATCAAAGGAATAATGCTGAACCAAACCGGTCTGCGACTGGGCGTGTGTTTCTATAGTAATACAACAAAGCCAGACGAGTAGCTGGCAAATACTGCTAAGTTTAAACATGGAGTAATATTTTTTCATATTATTTAGAATTGTGTTTTACACCTAAAAATACTTTTAAAATTAGCTGAGGGAGGGAGTTTCTTTCCTGAATACAGGTTTTGGTTTCCCGGCTACGAGGGTGACACGAGAATAGAAGAAGCCGGTATTTATTTTAAACAAGAAAGATTGCCTTCATAGAGCAGTCTTTCTTGTTTAAGTTATTTGAGAGATTTTTATTGCTCTATCAGTACTTTTTGGGTAAGGCCGCTTCCGGTACTTAGCGTGTATAGCCCTGGACTTATATGGCTAACATTTATCTGATTGTTGCCGGTTGTGCCTTTTTGTGTTAAAACGGTTTCTCCTAATAAATTATTAATCTTAATTTCAGAAGGATTCGTTAAGGATACATTTAATAATTCACTGGCTGGATTTGGGTACACAGCCAATACGTTTTCATTCAGGATTGCGTCTGAAACGGACGTGGCAGTATTGACAGGCGGATTGTCTTCTCCATATTTAGCAATATAAGCCTGCGAGAAAGTATAGTCTTTGCCTTTTCTTCCTACATATACAAAGCTTCCCGATGGTATTGCTTTTATCCTTGTCGGAGAGCAGTAGGCTGAGTCAGATATTGTTTTGGATTCATTAAAAGTTCCGTCAAGGTTGTATTTGCTAATCGTTGTCAGTCTGTTAAGCGTGTAGTTATTAATTGTATAACCTGTCATAAAATAACCGTCACTTACCTCCGCAACACCTGTTGCATAGTCGCCATTCACTGATGCCACTACCCTTTTTTTCCACTCAATATCACCATCGGTCTCTAACTTTATTAACCAGGTATCATAGTAACCTGCATTGGCATTAAAATCACCGTCACTTGACCATGATTCTGCTGCTAACAGATACCCTCCGTCGGATGTAGAAATGATATCTCTGCCAATTTCATAGTTGCTGCCGCTGAGTGTTTTGTCCCATTCTATGCTACCTGTGCTGGATAGCTTGACCACATAGACATCGGTGTAGAGTGATTTATCTGCATAGAAATGGCAGCAAGGAGATTTTTGACCTGTCAGTATAAATCCATGATCACTGGTTTCTATAATTTTATATACCATATCGTTATTTCCGTCTCCCACTATTTTACTCCACTCCAGATCGCCGTCTGCATCTACTTTAATTACCCATCCATCTAAATTGCCAAGTGCTCCGGAAATATCTCCATCTGTAGAAGCGGTTTCACCTCCCACAATAATTCCTCCATCAGAAACAGCGCTTACACTATGTGCATTATCGCCGCTTGTTCCTCCGAAAGACTTTTCCCAGATGACATCCCCATTTTCGGAGTTTATTTTTACTATATAAAAGTTATTATCCCCTGAATGGCGGATATTTCCTACAGCTGCTATATTCCCGTCTTTCATTGTGGCAACGCTACGAAAATAGCTTATGTTGCTTACAGCGTAATCCTTTCTCCAGATTTCTTCCCCTTCAGCATTGATCTTTACTACAAAAGCTTTTGCAAATGTTTCAGTAGTATAACCAACGGCCACATAATTTCCGTCCTGAGTAAGGTCTACATCTTCAAAATGGGTGTATCCGGATGTGTTTTTATATATACCTTCCCACTTTTTAGAGGGAAACTGGGCGTAAACAGAACTTATGCTGATGGCAGCAAGCAGAGTGAGTAAATATTTTTTCATTTGTCAGATCTATTATTTGTTGATGAAGTTAGAGTTTAGTTATGCAACCATGCAGGATTGGTTTCCCTATAGCCTTTCTCAGTTTCCGAATTACATGCAGCGTCGAATGAAAGCCATGGAAAACTCATCACTATTAAAAAAGCCTTGACGTAAAAACAAGGCTTCTTTAATAGTGATGACAAGTGTAATGATTACATTGCAATGAGTGCTTCTTCTAATTTGCCTTTGTAGAATACTCCATAAGCTTCATTCTTTTTACCATCACGTGATTTAATAAGGATAGTATAGATGTCGCCTGACTTCGTGACTTTTAATTCAGAGTCTTTTAATTCAACAGTATTATCACTTACAACATCACCATCAACAATATCTCCAAAAAAGGCAAAACCGACTTCCTCAGCAGAATATGTACCTTCCGGAAGTGTTATCGCACCAGTTGCTGCCTCTTTTTCAGTTTTAACAGAGACAATCAGTAATTTACCGCTACCCGTATAATGGGCATCTTTAAGTTCAAGGCTTTCAGAAGTGAAAGCAAGCGCATGAAACCCTTTGTCTCCACCTTGATGATAAGCACGAGAAATTTTATGAGAAGTATTTCCGGCCGTAATAACATTAGCCGGTGCAGGGTCTTCGCTTTTTTTCTTGCAAGCAAGTACTATTACAGACAATGCCACAATCAATAATGGGCGAAACAGACTAGTAAATTTCATTTTCATTAATGTGTTAAATGATGATTTAAACTAAATAATCCTCAAAAGTATATTCAGTTCTTAGAGAGGATGTCTGTTTCTTTCCCGGTGGCGGCTACGGGTTTCCCAAAGGTGGATTTTAATTTCTAAGTTCCAGCTTTTCTAAAAATGATTTTCTATAACTGCGTGACACTTCTGCTTTCTTTCCACTTTTGAAAATGATGATTCCTCCTTCTGATTTTTTAGTATAAGAAACCATAAAAGGCAAATTAATAAGATAAGACCTGTGAACTTTCATGAAAGAAGCCAATGATTGAAGTGTTTCTTCAAAATAAGCAAGTGGTTTGGTTACTACTTTCCGGCTGCCATCTCTCAAATGAATAACTGCATATGCTCTGTCTGCTTCTATAAACTCAATTTCGCTGACAGGCAAATAATCATAACCATAGTTTACAGGAATACAAAGTGTATGATTGTTTTCTACTGCCAGGTTGTTCACCAATACATTGAGCTGCTCTGAAGACTTTCTGAGTAATAGCTTGTCACGGACTTTAGTCAATGCTTCGCTCAGTTCGTCTGCCCTTACCGGCTTTAACAGGTAATCCATTGCTGAAAGCCTGAAAGCCTGTATTGCATATTGATGGTAGGCCGTTACAAATACAATCTCAAATGTAATTTCCTCTTTCAGAAGTTCATTCAGAAGCTGCAAACCCGATTTGCCGGGCATTTCTATATCCAGAAAAACCAATTCCGGCTTTAACTGCCTTATAAGCAAAACGGCCTGTTGTACATTTTCTGCTTCACCGGCTATTTCTACATCATCAGCAAGGTCATGGAGCATAAGCCGGAGTAACTCCCTGGCTTGTGGCGCATCGTCAACAATAATACATTTCACAGCACATTAAGCTAATTGTTATATACAATATTTATAGTTATTTCCGTTCCGGCAGCATTATTTTTACTGTCATATATGTCGGCGGTATCCACCTTCACCATGAACAAACCCTCCTTGTTAATAAGCTCAATACGATGCTGAATGGCATTGGTAGCAAAAGATGCCCGCTTAAAAATATTTTCCTTGTTAAGCTCTGCGGCAGCATGCCTGCCTATACCATTATCAGCTATTTTAATACTTAATGAGTCCATTGAGGCAGACGATACTTCAATGGACAGGTTTTTGTCTCCTTGTTTAGTACGCAAGCCATGTTTAAAAGCATTTTCTACATAAGGCTGTAAAATCAGTGACGGAAATTTCAGGTTGCTCAGTTCTTCCTGATTTTCTATCCGGATGCGATAGCTGAAATCATCTGACAGCATCATCGCTTCCAGATCTATGTATAACTTCAGCATTTTCAATTCATTTCCAAGAGTAGTATAATGTACATCACTCATTTCCAATACAGTGCGCACCAGATGTGAAAAATCGTCAAGATAGACCAGCGCCTTTTCACGGTCATTACGATATATATAACTTTTGATAGAATTAAGCACATTAAAAATAAAATGCGGGTTCATTTGTGCTCTTAGTGCCCGTTGCTGTGCCAGGCGTAATTCATTCTCAATATTGATCTGTTCTATTTCTTTTTGCTGTTTCTTCTTCAGTTGTCTGATTCTTTCTCTGAAAAACAAAAAGGCTACGATAGACAACAACACTAATAGGATCATATTAAACCACCACTTTTTCCAGAAAGGTGGATTTATATAGCCCTCTATCACTATTTTATTAAATGAATCTTTTCTGAAGCAATCTATTGTTTTGAGTTCGATTTCAAACTTGCCTGCAGGAATGTTCTGAATTTCTATTTTTTCTATGTTACCGGGAAGCTCAACCCAGGCCGTATCTATATTCCTGATTCGATATGCATACTGGAAATTTCCCTGGCAACTATATATTGCCGCTTCCGGATATAACAAAAGTGTCAGCCCGTAATCTAGCTGCAAACCCGTCCGGTTATCGACTTCTTTGTCGTTAATAATCAGCTTTTTTAAATGTATTATAGCGGCAGCCTTTTGTCTTTCGTCCTGAACGGGAATTTTTTGAAGGCCTTTGCCTGTAGTAAGCCACAATGCATTATTGACAATAACCAGATCCTGAACATTGTCAGAGGCCAGACCTGACAATGTATTTATATATTGCCAGCTGTTTGTATTCAGCCGCCAGATCCAAAGCCCTTTATTTGTTGCCAGATAGAGGCTGTTTTTGTAGTATTTCAGTTTGGTACTCAGTACACCGGCGGGTGTTCTGACCACTCCGCTGATTTTGCCACGCTGAGTAATTTTATAAACAGAACCATCAAAACAAAGCGCATATAAATCACCTTTTGCCGTATCTCTGTCTACAGACAATACCTGCCGGCCGGCCAGCAGCGTGTCTGTGATCACCCAGCTTTTTTGGTCTCGGCTAAACCTCAACAAACCATTGTTAGTAACTACCCACACCGGCCATGAACTGCTTTCATGCAAAACCTCCCTCGCCCAGTAATCATTTACCATCTCTCCATTGATAAATGTACCATGTGAGCTTGCCAGAAAAATGTCTTCTCCTATACGACTACGGGCTTTTATTGCCTGTACATCGCTTACCCGTGATTTAAGCCGGCCGTTTTTAAGGCCAAACATGTCATTGTTATGATTGAACCAGAGCGTAGCATCTGCATAATCATAGTCCAAACTCTGAATATCAGCATTACGACCCGTATTATATGTTTTCAATTCATAGTTAAAAACATTGAGCTGAGCGAGTAAACCATTGGCAGACGTGAAATATACATTCCGGCCATCTGTTCCGATTTTTGATAAACGGTCACTGGCCAAAACACTATGGTCTTTATTCCATACAATATACCGCAGGTCGGGCACACGTAACATACCTGCCTGCAATGTACTGAACCAGTAATTTCCTTCACGGTCAACCAAACAGTCGGAAAAAGCAATTTCAGGGTAAAACAACTCTGCAGAGCCATCTGATTCATCATACCTTACCATGCCTTTGTAAGTACATATCCATAATTTACCATCAGAAAGAACCTTCACATGGGTAATCTTCCGGTTGTAAAGTATAGACTGTAGTTTTTCCGATGTTTTTCTCAGTTCGCCTTTACTATATTGATATATATAGTTGTCTTCTTTAGCAAAAATCCAGAGTTTATTATTGTATTCGACCAGATCAAGCTTTCTCGGAGAAATTGTTTTAAAAAAGGTATTCCGGCTCATACGAATGCCTTTGTCATACAAAAACCCTATTCCTTCTGGACAAACAAAATAAAGTTCGTCATTAACATTAACTCTTGACGCTTTGCAGACAGGATGGTTTTTATCAAGTGGCGACTTGATATCGGGCTGAAAAAGTAACGTCCATTTTTTACTTTTTTCATTATAACAAGATATCCCGTCTAAATGGCTGACATATATATTTCCTTTCCTGTCGGCAGTCATGTTAATAATGTCTGACAAACCGGGGTTTTGTAGTTCTCTCAGGCTATCTGCACCTATATAAAATGTTTGTGACTTGAAATTAAAACAATAAAGGACTCCTGATGAAGAAATTGTCAGCCCTGTTATTGAGCGTGATTTCCGGGTCTTTGACTGGTATTCATTATACCTTACGCCATCAAACTTATACAGACCGGCTCCGCATCCGAGCCATACAAAACCGTTAGCATCCTGTACAATGCTATACACCTCATTCGATGGCAGACCACTCTCGCTGTCATAGAAAAAACAGCGCGGATACTGAGCCTTTGAGAGAAACGAAACGAGTAAAAGAAAACAGGTAATTAATGAAGACCGCAAGGGAAATGTTTTATTCAGGCAAATCAACTAAATATACCCTTTCTGAACAAAAGACCACATATTTATTTAAGAAAGTTTACTTTTGACTCCCACTCTTGCTGCGCATACCCTCTATATATTTATACCTCTCCAATAGTAAAAAAGCGCAATGATGATAGTCAGTAAACTGCCAATAAATAATAGCATTAAACCTACAAGGTTTTGAGAGCCTTGTAGGTTTTTTATAACTAGGCCAAAGTAATACTTTCATCCAGATATACATCCTGGATAGCATTAAGTAAGGAAACACCTTCTTCGAATGGACGCTGGAATGCCTTTCTCCCTAAGATAAGGCCCATTCCTCCGGCACGCTTATTTACTACTGCTGTATAAACAGATTCAGCCAGATCACTCGCCCCTTTACTTTCTCCACCTGAATTAATCAGGCCAACTCTGCCATTGTAACAATTCAGCAACTGATAACGGGTAAGGTCAATCGGGTGGTCGCTTGTCAGCTTTTCATATACCAACAGACTGGTTTTACCATGTTTTGTAGCAAGGTAGCCGCCATTATTTGTCGGTAACTTTTGTTTAATAATATCAGCCTGAATGGTAACACCCAGGTGATTTGCCTGTCCGGTGAAATCAGCCGCCGTGTGATAATCTACCCCGTTTACCTTAAAAGCTTCATTGCGGGTATAGCACCAGAGAATTGTGACCATGCCCAACTCATGTGCATATTCGAAAGCTTCCGAGATTTCTTTCAGCTGCCTTCTGCTTTGCTCAGAGCCCCAGTAAATAGTAGCGCCAATACCGACAGCTCCCATATTCCAGGCATTTTTTACTGTGCCAAAAAGTGTTTCATCATAAGTGTTCGGATAGCTCAAAAACTCATTATGATTGATTTTTACTATAAAAGGGATTTTGTGCGCATACTTCCGACTCATAATTCCCAACACTCCAAATGTAGAAGCAACGGCATTGCAACCACCTTCAATAGCCAGTTTAATAATATTTTCAGGGTCAAAGTAAATCGGGTTTGGTGCAAAGGCTGAACCTCCGCTATGCTCAATACCCTGATCAACCGGAAAAATGCTGCAATAACCTGTTCCTCCCAGTCTGCCATGGTCAAGCAAGGACTGGAAATTTCTTAAGACCTGATTGTTCCGGTTACTGTTTACCCAGATCTTTTCAATATGATCGGGAGAAGGATGATGCAATTGTTCCTTAGGTATGGTCGTACTTGTGTGGTTGAGTAGATAATCGGCTTTATCGCCCAGCAGGCTTAAAATTTTGGTAGAAGACATAACGAAAAATTTAGGTTGTTGCTTTCGTTAATGTAACAATCTTTGGCTCTAATCTAAAGCTTAGTCATTGATAATTTTAAATCTTTCAACTGAATAGCCCAATAAAGTGTCGGCGTGGCTGTCCACGAAAAGAGCGAAATTGAAGCACATTTTAAAGTGGAGTATCTAGAGCTATTGTACTATGTGCTTCAATTTGGTTTTCGTGGTGCCCTTTCTTTTGTTTCGTTTTCTTTGGGCAAACAAAGAAAATGAAAGGCCTGTTTACTTTAAAATACTAACACGCCTCTATAAATGGGATTACATTTTAAAAAACAATCTAATTTGAGTTTAATACTTTACTGAAAAGTAGCCCTAACTTCCATTTATTGAAGACATTCAGCAAAAGCCAGTAAGAGAATGTATTTTTAAATTGTAATTTTGGAATAAATGAGAATTACAGCGCTTTTATGTTTATTGTTTATAAATCTTGGCTTTGCACAGTCGCACAAAGATTATATACAGATTGATGAAGATACGGCTGTAAACCTCGTTCCTAACGGTTCCTTTTCGGCAGGTAATATTGGCTTCCGGAGCGACTTTACCTACAGCAAAAAATATGGGGGAACCGGCTATTATTCTATTACCCGCAACGCAGCTATCCTGGCAGATGGTGAATATACAAATCCCGTAGAAGGTGACCATACTTCCGGTTTTGGCCCTTACATGATTATTGATTCTGACGGTGTGCCGGGTAAAAAAGCCTGGTGCAGCACTGTACAGGTTATCCCGAATGCCGTTTACCAATTTTCAGTTTATTTCTGTAATCTTTACCGCGAACAAGCCGCAACTTCCAGTTTCGGTTTTACCGGCAGCGATGCCAAAAGTAACAATCCCAGAATACGACTTTTGGTTAATGGCAAGCAGGTAGGACGAACTGAAGCTGACATCTACCGTTTTTACAGATGGGTTAAAGCCAGTACTACCTGGTATTCAGGCCAAAATTCAGGGCCAATAGAAATCTGTATTGAAAACGTGAATTATAGTGCCCGTGGCAATGACCTTGCACTTGACGATATAGGTTTTTATCTGGCCAAGCAAATGCCCAAGGACTATGTACCTTTTGAGGTACAGACAGTAATGATACAACCGGATGAACCGGTAAAATATGACAAAAGAATCCGTTTCCTGAAAAGCGGAAAAGGCAACGGCTATAATGAATTTGCTCTGGGTGATTCTGTGGCTCCGGGTATTTATTCTATTTATTCAACCCATGTTGAGCCTGTTACTAAAGTAACTCCGGGCGACACTATTGTTCCGGGAAAGAAAATAAACCTTCCGCATGCTGTTTTTATGCAAAGTAAAGCAGACCTGACAGCAGAGACCAAAGAGGAATTAGACAAACTGGCACAGTGGCTTTTTGATCACCCTGAAGCCAAGATCAGACTGGAAGGCCATACCGACAACCAGGGTGATTACTACCTGAATATCAGTCTTTCTGAAGACCGGGTAAGAAATGTAAAAAAATACCTCGTTGGTAAAGGCATTGACCCGGACCGAATAGGCTGGGTGGGTTATGGTGGCACTAAACCAATTGCCAGTAACGCCAAAGAAGAAACCCGTAAGCTAAATAGAAGGGTGGTTTTTGAAGTACTTGAATAGTAGTGAGTAGTGAGTAGTGAGTAGTGAGTAGTGAGTAGTGAGTAGTGAGTA
>CAZNHL010000025.1:43125-49515 GCA_964572965.1 uncultured Bifidobacteriaceae bacterium | reverse complement strand
GTGGAGTTGGTGAAGATGGCGTTAGGGTAGGGCGTGCGTTTCCACCTCCCAGCGTTGCGGATCCCGCTCTGAGAGCGGGCAGAGTGGCTTCGTCAGTAGCTGTAAGGCGTAATTGATACATGGGTATTCTCCCTAGACACGGGTTTCAACCCGTGTTCCCAAATATGACCAGGGAATGGTGTCTGAGCGTAGTCCAAATACGATTCTCGCGGCAAACGAGGACTAGAATTGAAGGAGCGTCGTCAACGGTCATAGACCTTGACGATCGGTGTAGCGATGAGGGACTCTACAATCACGTGTCAGGTCGGAAAATCCGATACCACCGAATAGTTATAAAACAAAAAGCCTCTCATATTAAAATATGGAAGGCTTTTTTATATTTTAAGGATACCGCATCGGCGGTTTATTCGCTGTACTTCTTATTCTGGTTTTCCTTTTTTAGCTTTTTTTTAGCTTTCTTTTCTTTTGGCGTTTTTTCAGCTTTTTTCTTATCTGACTTTTGCGGAGATTTTTCTTTCGACATGGTTTCTTATTTATGATAAGGTAACCTTTAATAAGCACAAGTCTATGTAAAGTGCCTTTTATTATTCAAATCAATAAATGTTTGGCTAACAGAGATATGGGTAATAAAAAAAGTCCCCAGCAGAATCTCTACAGGGGACTTTCTTATTATTTATTATCAGACGACTACTTGTCGATTGAGATCAATTCAACGTCGAACACCAATGTGCTGTTTGGCCCGATTGTACCACCAGCGCCTCTTTCGCCATAAGCAAGGTTAGCAGGAACGAACAATTTCCACTTTGAACCAACTTTCATCAGTTGTAAAGCTTCCTGCCAGCCCTGGATAACGCCGTTTACCGGGAATGAAGCCGGTTGTCCACGCTCATATGAGCTGTCAAATACTGTACCATCAATCAATGTACCATGGTAGTGTGTAGTTACTTTGTCTGTAGCAGCAGGGATTGGGCCTGTTCCTTCAGTAATTACCTGATATTGCAAACCGCTAGGCAATGTAACAACGCCAGCTTTCTTAGCGTTTTCTTCTAAGAATTTTTTGCCTGCTTCAACGTTTGTGCTAGCTTTTGCAGTTTTTGCACGCATCATGTACTCCTGAATGATGGTGTTTGCCTGCTCCTCAGAAATCTGAAGACCGTTTTTCTTCAAAACGTCATCAAAACCGTGAGTAAGTGCTTTTGTGTCAAGAGAATCGAAACCCTGGCTTTGAAGGTTTGTTGCAATGCTAACGCCTAAGCTATAGCTAACTTTTTCAGCGTTAGTTTTTGGTGTGTATTCCATCTTTTTTGTTTGTGTTGTAGTTTTTGATGCAGTCTTTGTTGTTGTTTTCTGCTGGGCAAATGACGTACTCACTGAAAGTGCAGCAATACCTGCCATTAATAATACCTTTTTCATTGAAATGTATTTGTTTGATTTAAAAATTAGGCTCCAAATAAGTCGGAAGATAAATAACGATCTCCACGATCACAAATTATGCAGACAATAACTCCTTCTTTCAGTTCTTTTGCAAGCCTGACAGCAGCAGAAACGGCACCTCCTGAGCTCATGCCACCGAAAATGCCTTCTACTTTGGCAAGTTTACGTGTCATAGCTGTAGCTTCTTCCTGTGAAATATCCATGATCCTGTCAACACGTGAAGCATCATAGATTTTTGGTAGGTATTCTGTTGGCCAGCGGCGTATTCCCGGTATTTTAGCTCCGTTAGTCGGCTGGCAGCCTACGATCTGTATATTAGGGTTTTTCTCTTTGAAGAAAAGTGAATTACCCATAATAGTCCCTGTTGTGCCCATAGAAGAAACGAAATGCGTGATTTTGCCTTCTGTATCTCTCCATATTTCTGGCCCTGTGGTTTTGTAATGCGAAAGGTAATTGTCCTGATTTGCAAACTGATTCAACATCAGGAAACCGCCTTTGGCAACCTGCTCGTGCGCATAGTCAATAGCTGCTTCCATAGAACCGGCGGCAGGAGTAAGGGTTACTTTTGCCCCGAAAGCTTCCATTGTGAGCACTCGCTCACGTGTAGAGTTTTCCGGCATAACCAGTTCTATTTCAATATTGAACAAACGGGCAATCATGGCGAGTGCAATTCCTGTGTTACCACTGGTTGCTTCGATTAGTTTCATGCCAGGCTTCAATTCACCTCTTTCCAATGCACCTTTGATCATGCCATAGGCAGCACGGTCTTTCACACTTCCTCCCGGATTGTGGCCTTCCAGTTTACAGAAAATCTTTACGTTTGGATTGTCATGCAAGCGGGTGATCTCTACAAGCGGGGTATTTCCTACAAAATCTAAAAGTTTTGCCATTTTGTTGAGTCTTTAGTCTTGAGTAGTGAGTCGTGAGATTGGTTCTCATGACTCACTACTCAAGACTCATTACTAAATTATTCGGGTAAAATATGCTTATTCTGACTCTGATGATATATTTTAGAATATGGAGGTACGCTGCTGGTCAGCCATACATTGCCTCCGACAATACTATCATGTCCGATGATTGTTTCACCGCCCAAAATTGTAGCACCGGAATAGATTACTACATTATCCTCAATGGTCGGGTGGCGTTTGGTTGAGGCCATGTCTTTACTCACACTTAATGCGCCAAGGGTAATTCCCTGATACATTTTTACATTCTTTCCAATATGTGCAGTTTCTCCGATGGTTACCCCAGTTCCGTGATCTATATAGAAATGTGAACCGATGGTTGCTCCGGGGTGAATATCAATTCCTGTTTTAGAATGTGCAAATTCAGTCAGCATTCTTGGGATCAGTGGTACATTCAGTTTGTGCAGGATACTTGCCAGTCTGTAAAATGAAATGGCATAAAATCCAGGATATGTACGGATTACTTCATATTCACTTTTTGCTGCCGGGTCGCCCGTCAGGATTGCATGTATATCAGTAAGCAGTAATTCATAAGTAGCAGGCAATTCTTTCATGAACTTTGACGCAATGGTGCGTGCATCTTCACGAAGGTGTTTTTGCATTGATGCCAAAATAAGGCTGAGTTCATCCTCATGTTTGGTGAACAGATGTTCAATATCCTCAACAGATTCGTAATGTTTCTTGGTTTGTTCCGGGAACATTGCCAGTAATATCTTGGTAATCACCTTGGAAACCTGTGAAGTCGGAGGGAAGTTATCCGTATTTCTATGCTTAACAAAAATCTTTTCTAAGAAAACTTTATCCATGGTCATTTGTCCTTACCGCAAATATAAAGCCTTTCTATTTAAACATTGCGGATTCTATCTGAAATTAAGTGACAACATGTATTTATTTTTGTTTACAAATGTCAATTGTAGAATTGGAAAATTTTAAAATTACAGGAAGCTATTTATAGATTTTTAAGTCATATTTCATTAGATAATCAATTGATTTTTTGTTTATACTATAACACGTACACACTTGTAAACTATAGCATACTTTTTTTGTTTATAAATGTAAATTATCTTATTTTTGTTTACGGATGATTACAAATGTAACAGATAGGATAAAGGATTTCATGGAGAGTCAGGCACTCAGTCCTTCGGCGTATGCTGAAAGTATTGGTGTGCAGCGTTCTTCTATATCTCATATTCTGTCGGGGCGTAATAAGCCTAGTCTTGAAATGCTTCAAAAGACGTTGATGGCATTTCCTCAATTAAATCCTGAATGGTTAGTAACTGGCAATGGAGACATGTTTCAACTAGGTTTATTTGCAGACGAAGAGCCTAAAGATCCTTCCAAGGAGAAGGAAAAGGCCAAAAAAACGAAGAAAGTGCCAAAACCGGAAGAAGATCCGGAACAAAAGGCTCAATATGAGCTGATGCGTAAAGCTTTTGGTTCTATCGGGGAAGAAATAGAAGACGATATCCCTCGCCCGTCAGAAGAGAAAAAGGTTATTGTTGCTGAAGCTACAGTTCATGTGGCAGAAGAACCCAAAGTAAATCCTTTATTTGCTGATCCTGTACTAAAATTACCAAAACCGGAAGAGGAAGTGAAGCCTATTGTTTACGAAAGTAAACGATCTGAGTATTTTTCTCCCGAAGAGTTTACAAATGTAGAAAATATAGATAAAGCTGTTGAAACCGAAAAGAAAACTGTTTTTGAAAAAGTAGAAATGCCACCGGTTCAGCCACAAAGTCAGCCGCTTCCTTCTGATGTTGTATTAGCTAAAGCATTGGCAGGTGGAAAAGGTAAACAGATTCAGAAAATCGTAATATTTTATGACGACGGTACTTTTGGTATGTATACTCCTGAATAGAAAACGGATTCCCGAATAGCGATAATTCGGAAATCCACCTGTAATTTAATCCATGATTTAACCCAGTATTTGTTTGCTGTGTTCTTTGGTTTTTACTTTTTCGATAATATCGGTAATTATGCCTTTCTCGTCTATAATAAATGTTGTTCTGGCTGTTCCCATGTAAGTTTTCCCATACATGGATTTCTCAACCCAAACGCCATAAGCCTCTACTAATTGATGGTCACTGTCTGCGACCAATGTAAACGGCAGGTTAAACTTTTCTGCAAATTTCTTGTGTGACTTCACGTCATCAATACTTACACCCAGTACTACATACCCGGCAGCTTTCAGGTGGTCAATATTGTCGCGAAGGTCGCAAGCCTGTGTTGTACAGCCCGGTGTATTATCTTTTGGGTAAAAATATAAAACTATTTTTTTACCCGAAAAGTCACTCAATTTAACTTCTTTGCCATTCTGGTCCTGACTTGTAAATGCAGGAGCTTTATCACCAATTTTTAATTTCATTTTTTAATTAGTTTAAATGAATAAAGTTCACTTGGTAAAACCTGTAAGTTTTAAAGGGTGTTTCAAACCCAAAGATATATTGGTTTTAACCTTACAGGTTGTCAAAAGTAGGGTTAGAACAAACGAATTAATGACTATTCGCTAATTCCTAATCGCTCTATTTGATAAACGTCTTATAGGTAGCCACATTACCTGCATTATCTGTGACTTTTAATACTAACTCGCCGGTAAAGGGAATTGTTTTGTCTAATTTCTCAGACCATATTTTTGAACGTTTGTGATCGTAGTACATCAAAGTCCATTGGCCATTAATATAGCAGTCAAAATCCTGTATGCCGGCCGGATAGTCACTGATGATGAACTCTACGCGATCTCTTTTTTTGCGAACCGGTTTAATAACAGGTGCTTTTGAATCCGTAGCTACAACAAAATGCCCCGGATATTTACTTCTGAAATCAATGTCATTACCATGCCAGATACCGCCCGCATAGCGAAGCGCAGAGCCAGACTTTGAGTAAACCGAAGTTCTATCCGGGTCATTGACAGGGGGAATGTTTTTAAGGGTGATAAACACTTCAGAGGCAAACGGCACAGAGAAGTCGTGCACATCCCACATATTTTTGTTTTTACCTATTTTAAGGTACAGCGTATCAAATAATGATGCTTTCGGAAAGTGAACATCAATATCGGGTGTTTTAATTGTTTGTACGGTATTGGGTAAAACCATGTAATCCAGTCCGGTAAATGACTTTTTGATGTCACATAGTAATAAAGAGTCCGGAATACCCTGGTTTAAATCCCAAAGATATACAGCTTCATTATTTCTGTAATAAGAACAAGGAAGCTCAAATTCTTTCCCTTCGGCCTTGAGCGTGGCAGTGGTATTACTGGCCTTGTCTTTTCCTCTGTAAACAATCTTTAAAGTGTTGTCAAAAACTTTGTATTCGAATGCCGCCTTTGGTTTCTTGGTATAATTAAAGCTATTGATAGCTTCTAGAGGCAAACCGCCAGTGAAATTGATGGTAAGTGTGCAAACGTTGTTATAAGCGTCTGCTACCTGTACTTTCAGTTGATGTGCATTGGAGTCGCTGATAATTATTTTCCCCCGGTTTATACTTTGATAAGCATTCATGAAGTTACCGTCAGCCACGTAACATTTCTGAAAATAAGTATTCTGTCGTTGTGCCAGTTCATAATCAATATGAGCGTTGATATTGATACTTTCGTCACGGGAAAGGCGTTCAAGACTGTAATTGAAGATGTTTATGCCATCTTGTGTCAGGTCTATTGTATTGATTCCCTGAAAGTTTCTTGGTCCATTCATAAAGTCATAGGATACTATTTCCAATCCTACCGTGCCACGTATATAAACAGGCATGTTCACTATGTAATTATTGGGGCTCACTTTTTTTAGTTTGAACTCAACGCGCCCGAATTCACCGTTGACACGGCTGTTGGGGCCGAAGGTGCGCATAGCCACTTTCATAATATCTGGTGCTACATTGTCTTTAATTTCACTAAAACCAAACAGGAGTGGGTTCAGGAAGCAGTTTTTTTCATCTCTGATCTCGAAATGTAAATGCGGACCACCTGAAGAGCCGGAGTTGCCTGAATAAGCGATAATAT
>CAZNHL010000025.1:26683-43115 GCA_964572965.1 uncultured Bifidobacteriaceae bacterium | reverse complement strand
CGATAATATCTCCTTTGTTGTAGCTAAACATATTAGGAGGAATATCATTCAGTTCAATTTCGAATGACTGTTGCAATGTTTGCTTTTGCTTAACATACTGCGCTAATTTGGGCTCATATCTTTCCAGGTGGGCGTAGAGTGTAGATTGTCCGTTTGGGTGTTTTAAAGTGACAAGAGTGCCATAACCTTTTGTCATCACCACAACGCGCGATACATACCCGTCAGCCGCTGCATATACAGGAAGACTTCGTCCGGATGTTTTGATGTCTATACCTGCATGAAAATGGTTTGAACGCAATTCTCCCATTGTACCTGAAAGAAAACCCTGTGAGCCGGGCCTTATGGGGAACATGTAATAGTCCTTTGGGTGACTATTTTGAGAGGAAGCCGTAAATGTGGCTATTAAGGCCACAAATAAAGACAATATTGTTGTTTTGATATAAATCTGCATCCGGTTATTTGATTTCAGTTTCCAGCATTTTTTTCTCGCCGAGAAACAATTCCAGTTTGTCTCCAATTTGAACAGGGCCAACACCGCTTGGGGTTCCTGTAAAAATCAGATCACCTTTTTTGAAGGTAAAGTAAGTACTGATGTATGCGATGATCTGCGCGAAATCAAAGATCATTTCAGACGATGAACTATTCTGTTTTACAATACCATTTTGTTTGAGACTGAAAGTAATATTCTGCAGGTCTTTAAATTCGCTGGCGGGAATAAATTCTGAAACAGGAGCTGAGCCATTGAAACCTTTAGCAATTTCCCATGGAAGACCTTTGTCTTTCAGTTTCAGTTGCAAATCACGTGCTGTGAAATCAATACCCAGGCCGATAGATTCGATGTATTTAGAAACGAATTTTGGATCTATGTTTTTGCCTTCTTTGCCAATTCTTAATACAATTTCACCCTCAAAATGAATATCTTTTGAAAAGCTTGGGTAATAGAAAGGGGAGTTGTTTCTAAGCATGGCCGTTTCCGGCTTCATAAAAATAATTGGTTCTGTTGGTACTGAGTTGCCAAGTTCTTTGGCATGTTCAGAGTAATTGCGGCCTACGCAGAATATTTTCATCGGAATAACAGATTTTTAAAAAGACAGATGATACGCTCCCGGCGTTTATTCTTATAAACAAATTAAGCATTCAGGTTCACCCGAATGCTTAATAGTTTTATGCTTTGACGGTTAATTACTTAACGCGCTCCATGTATTCGCCGGTTTCTGTGTTGATACGGATTTTTTCTCCTTCATTCACAAAAATAGGAACCATGATTTCTGCACCTGTTTCCAGTGTGGCAGACTTCATTACTTTGTTTGATGTATCACCTTTAACAGCCGGCTCAGAATAAGTGATCAGCAATTCAACTGAATGAGGTGGTTGTGCAAGGATAGGGGTAGTATCGTCGAAAGAAACAATTACTTCCATCCCGTCTTTCAAAAATTGTGCGCTGTTACCGAAAAGGTTTTCCGGCACATAAATCTGATCGAAAGTTTCCTGATCCATACACACAAGGTTTTCGCCGTCTTTGTAAAGTATCTGGAAGTTAGCTGTATCAACACGGACAAATTCGATTGCTTCACCCGCACGGAAACGGTTTTCTGCCAGCTTGCCAGATTTTACGTTACGCATTTTAACCTGAAAAAAAGCACGTAAGTTACCAGGAGTACGGTGTTCGTATTCCAATACCTGCATTAATTCATTATTGTATCTGATAAAAGCGCCTCTCGATAAATCACCGGTGTCTGCCATAATATTTGTATTTTAATTGATATCTTAAGAATGTTTTACAAAAATAGAAAATTGATCCTTAAAGGGAATTTTGTTGGGAAATATTTTTTATGATATAGTTGTATTGGTTTACCTTTTTGGCGTATTTTCATATTATAAATGCGATTGTTGATGTTTTTTGCACTTATAAAAACTATCTTTTTGCATTATTTGTTAATGAGGCATAATCATCTGTTTTTTTATTGATAATCTTTTTAATTCAATCCCCGTGAATTATGAATGTTCGAAATGAAGGTCAGGCACAAGTTTTTAAGAATCCGGTGCTGGAGTTGTTAACTAAAACGAATGCTTATATAACTTTTGCTTATGTAACTTGCATTATAGCAAGTCTCTTGTATGTTAATTTTAGCTATTATAAGCATTCGGTTCCTTTGACCGTTGGCTTATATGTTACGGGCTTCTTTTTCTGGACATTGCTGGAGTATCTGCTGCATAGGTATGTTTTTCATTGGACTAATGAGACAGAATTCGGTAAGAAGTTCCATTATTATGTCCACGGTATTCATCATCAATACCCTAAAGATGAGCAGAGACTGTTTATGCCGCCTGTGCCTGGTCTGATTGTTGCATTACTGTTCTTAAGTATTACTTACCTTGTAATGCAGGAATACGCTTTTGCATTCTTACCCGGCTTGATAAACGGTTACATGGGATATGTTTTTATTCATTACATGACCCATGCCTTTAAACCTATAAAAGGAATCAAAGTATTGTGGACTCACCATGCTTTGCATCACTATAAGTATCCTGATAAGTGTTTTGGGGTATCTTCTCCGCTTTGGGATATCATTTTCAGGACAATGCCTCCGAAAGAGTTTTAAACTGTTTAAAATGGAAAGAACTACGTTTTCAAGTCAGGTAATAAAGTCGGGAATCGGGTTTGGAACAGCTTTGGCGCTTGTAATCAGCTGGACGGCCAATAAATCGCTGTTTTGGGTAATTATTCACGGACTGCTTGGGTGGATATACGTTGTCTATTATGCCATATTCTACCATTTGTAGAATATGATACCATAAAAAAGCTTTGCCGGATTTAGACCTGTTTCAAAGCTTTCTTTTTATAGTCGTTTACAGAAATAATTTCATCACAGAAATCGTACTCCTGTACAATGTTGGAGCAGATGATGATGAGCTTGTCTTTTTGTGCTGATACCGCTTTCAGGTGATTGTTGTACCATTCTATATTTTGAAGGTCCAGATTGGATGTTGGCTCGTCCAGTAGTATAAGCTGAGATTTTGAAAACAGAGCTAAGCCTAGTTTTACTTTTTGCTTCATTCCTGAAGAGTAATTCCTGATTTCTTTGCCTTTGGCGTGTTCAAGCCCCAACAACTGATCTATAAATACTTCTTTAGAGCAGGTAAGCGGTTTAAAACCAATGTGGAAGTCAACTAATTCACTAAGAGTGAGTTCTTCAATCAGCTCCATGTAAGGAGTTGCAATAGACAGAAAGGAGTAAAGGTTTTCTCCTGCTATATTTTTACCGTCAACAGATAACGAGATTGTACCTTCAGAAGAAGGGATAATGCCTGCAATTACCTGTAAAAGTGTAGATTTCCCGGAGCCGTTATTTCCTGTAATGGCGTAGGATTTGCCTGAAAAAAAAGATAGGCAAACATTCCTGAAGATCCACTCTTTCTGGAAACGTTTGCCTATTTTATCTAAAGTGAGTTGCATTTGCTTAATCGTCGCCGAAAAAGCCTTTCATGATACCTCTGTCAGAAGAACGGATGAAGTTAATAATTTCATCTCTTTCTTTTGTAATAGGGAATTCCAGCTCAATTGTATCAAGTGCTTTAGTATGGTTCATACCTTTCAGGTACACGTATCTGTAGATATTCTGAATCTCACTGATTTGCTCGTTAGAGAATCCTCTTCTGCGTAAACCGATAGAGTTAATACCGCAGTAGCTCAATGGTTCACGTGCTGCTTTTGTATATGGCGGAACATCTTTTCTTACAAGAGAACCTCCTGAGATCATTGAATGTGCGCCAATTCTGCAGAACTGGTGTACTGCACTTGCACCACTTACAATTGCCCAGTCGTCAACTGTAACGTGACCTGCTACCTGAACTGCGTTACCGATGATACAGTTGTCACCAACAAAGCAATCGTGTGCAATGTGTGCATAAGCCATAATTAAGCAATTACTGCCTACTACAGTTTTGAATTTATCAACCGTACCACGACTGATAGTTACACATTCACGAATAACAGTATTATCACCGATTACGGTAGTTGTTTCTTCTCCGGCAAACTTTAAATCCTGGGGCGTACCGGAAACTACTGCACCTGGATAAATTTTTACGTTATTACCAATTCTTGCACCTTCCATGATTGTTACATGAGGGCCAATCCAGCAACCTTCTCCTATAACAACATTTTTGTTGATTACTGCAAAAGGCTCTATGATTGCAGAGTCGGCAATTTTAGCGTCTGGGTGTATATATGCGAGGGGTTGGGTCATATTAGCTTTTTTTAACAATACTTGCAGTCATTACAGCCTCACAAACAATATTGCCTGCTACAAATGCCTGACCTTGCATTTTAATAATACCTCTTTTGATTGGAGCAATAAGCTCACATTTGAAAATGATCTGATCACCGGGAACAACCATTTTCTTGAAACGACAACTTTCGATTGACAAGAAGTAAGTCCAGTAATTCTGAGGATTCTCAACTGTACTTAAAGCAAGGATACCACCTGTCTGTGCCATAGCCTCTATCTGCATTACGCCAGGCATTACAGGATTACCCGGGAAGTGACCTGGGAAATATGGTTCGTTGAAAGTAACGTTTTTCAAACCTACTACTGTTGTTTCATCCAGGTAAACTATTTTATCAAGTAAACGGAATGGATAAGCATGCGGAAGCATGTTGTAGATCTGAGTTGCGTCAAAAACAGGAGCCTGAGAAGGATCGTACATCGGTACGTTTCTCTTCTGATTGTCCATCATTAGTTTTTTGACTTTTTTAGCGAATCCAACATTAGCCGCATGACCAGGGCGTGCAGCCAGGATCTGTGCTTTCAAAGGGCGACCAATAAGTGCAAGGTCACCGATTACGTCAAGTAGTTTGTGGCGTGCCGGTTCGTTTTTATATCTTAACTCAACATTGTTGAGGATACCCTCTTTTTTGACTTCAACTTTTTGCTTGTTGAAAAGCTTAGCCAGGCCTTCCAGTTCATCATCACTCACAACACGGTCAACAATAACAATTGCGTTGTTAAGGTCACCTCCTTTTACAAGATTAGCTTTGTGTAAAGCTTCAAGTTCATGAAGGAAGCAGAATGTACGGCAAGAAGCGATTTCTTTAGAGAACATTGTAATGTCTGTTAAAGAAGCATGCTGGCTGCCAAGAACAGGGGAGTTATAATCAACCATTACTGTTACACGGTAATCGTCAAGTGGCAAAGCAGCTACTTCAACGTCACGTGTCGGGTCACGGTAGATAACACTTTCTGTGATTTCGAAGAAATTTCTGAAAGCATTTTGCTCCTCAATACCGGCTTCCTGAAGTGCTTCAACAAACTGAATTGAGCTACCGTCCATAATTGGAGGCTCTGGTCCGTCTATCTGAATAAGTACATTGTCAATTTCCAGTCCTACTAATGCAGCTAGTGTATGTTCAACTGTATTAATTCTTGCACCGCTCTGCTCAATCGTAGTACCTCTTGAAAGGTCAACTACATTATCCACATCTGCATCTACAATTGGTTGACCGGGAAGGTCAATTCTTTGAAATTTGTAACCGTGGCCCGGTTTTGCCGGTAGGAAAGTCATTGTTGAAACAACGCCTGTATGTAATCCTACGCCAGAAACAGTAACCGATTTCTTAATGGTGTGTTGCTTTACCTGCATTATGTATTTTAAAGTAGAACCTTATTTCTCCGACAAATTTATGAATTTTTTTTCAAGTTGGTCAATTCGCTTCTGTAAATCGGGTAGTTTTTTCAAAACTGTCCATGATTTCAGGAATTGCTTGAAGTCAAAAGCAGGAGAACCGATGAAAGTAAGCTCTTTTTCTTCAATGGTGCTCATGATTCCGGACTGCGCTGCTATTTTTGTGCCGTCTGCAATCTTGATATGGCCCGAAATACCAACCTGACCGCCAATCTGACAGTTTTCACCTATTTTACTTGAACCTGCTATACCGGCCTGTGCAGCTATTACAGTATTGTTGCCGATTTCAACATTGTGAGCTACCTGAATCAGGTTGTCAAGTTTGACACCTTTTTTGATAATGGTAGATCCCATGGTTGCTCTGTCGACAACAGTATTAGCGCCGATATCAACATTGTCTTCTATAATAACATTCCCGATTTGCGGAATAGTTTTGTAAGAACCGTCAGGCTGGGGAGCAAAACCAAAGCCATCGCTGCCGATAACAGCGCCTGCATGTATTTTGCAATTACTGCCGATTTTGCAGTCAATGTAGATTTTTACACCTGAATAGATTACGGAGTTATCGCCAATAACAACATTGTCACTAATGTATGTATGCGGGTAAATCTTTACGTTGGTTCCTATTTTACAATTTTTACCAATGTAAGAGAATGCACCTCTGTAGATATTTTCGCCTATAGTACTGTTTTCTCCAAGATAAGAAGGCTCTTCAATACCTATTTTGCCATAGGTGAGCATTTTCTGGTATTCTTCAAGTAAGGTTGTGAAACCGGTATATGGGTCTTCAACAACAATCAGCGCAGAGTCAATAGTTTGTTTGGCAATAAAATCTTTACCTACAATAACAGCTCCTGCTTTTGTTGTGTAAATGAATGGTTCGTATTTAGGGTTTGATAAGAAAGCAAGATCAGTTTCGGTTGCTTCCTGAATTTTTCCAAGAGATTTAATCTTGGTATTCCCATCACCTTTAACTTCGCCTCCTAGGATTGCAGCTATCTGAAATACAGAAAATTCCATAATTATTTATCAAATTCGGTACAGGGTAATCTTCTTAAATCCCGTCTAAAACTACAAATATACATTTTTAGGCAAGCATAAATAATATTTTCGCACAATTTTACTCAGGGCAGAAATATTAGGTAAATCAGATGCTTCCGCAATATCAATAATAGCACCTTTTTTAGTAAAGATATTAATATTGTCATCAGTAGAAACATAAGCTGCATTACTCAGCATGCCGTGCATGAATATATATTGCAGTTCGTCGTCCTGTAAATGGTATTTTTCCTTTACTTGTTCTCTTATCTGCAAAATATAGCTTTCGTCATATGGCTGGTTGCTCAGTGATACTTTAAATAGCTTTCTGTCTAATAATTGTTTACTTAAAAGAGAAAGAATTCTGTCATCATTGCCCTGCCATACTTTGATTGCACCCCATACGTCATAATCATCCAAAAGACAGAATGCTTCAATACATTTCGGGTTTGATTCAAAGTCTTTAATAGTAAAGTTGTTTTTGAAGAAAAATTTCAATGCATCAGAGCCAAATAATTCCTGTCCGTTCTGGATTAAGAATTTTGCCCTTCTGATAATCTGAATCAGCATTTGTTCGGCGCTGATAGTTGTTTTATGCAGATAAACCTGCCAGTACATCAGACGGCGGGCTGTTAGGAAATTCTCAACGCTATAAATCCCTTTTTCTTCCATTACAAGTTCATCATTGACTACATTGAGTAGCTTGATGATCCTTTCGGCTCCGATTACGCCTTCCTGCACGCCTGTAAAGAAAGAATCTCTGTTCAGGTAGTCAAGCCGGTCAATGTCAAGCTGACTGCTTACCAGTTGATGGAAGAAAGGCCGGGAATAACTGTTTTCAAAGATTTGGATAGCCATGTCAAGCTTCCCTTTAAATTCTTTGTTCAGGCTATGCATGAACATTTGTGACAGGCTTTCGTGGTGCACCTCACGTAATAGTGTATGTTCTAATGCATGTGAAAATGGTCCGTGACCAATGTCGTGCAATAGTATGGCCAACAGGGCCGCTTCATATTCCCGTTCGGAAATCTCGCAGCCTTTATTTTTTAATGAGTCGAGTGTGATTGACATCAGGTGCATGGCGCCTAATGCATGGTGAAAACGGGTATGGTTTGCTCCCGGATAGATCAGATCGGTTAATCCGAGTTGCTTGATTCTGCGAAGTCGCTGAAAAACAGGATGATTTATAATGTCATAAATCAATCCGGTTGGTATGGTAATAAAACCATAGACAGGATCATTGATGACTTTCTTTTTGTTTGAATGCAGCATAAAAATTCGAATGGGACGAAATACGTAAATATTTGGCTTTTTTACTGTAAATTTTTCAAAATATTGTTTTTTCAGGCTATCTGTTTGTTCAAATAGCGCTTTTGATAAACCTGTAAGGTTTTATCAATATTCATCTTTTGAGATTATAAAACATTGGGTAGACTGATAGTCTGTTATTGTTAATGGTTTCAACTAATTTAAATTGCTTTGAATAGCAGCTATTATTATGTTTTGTTATACTTTTAATCTTAAGCAATACGTTGATGTAGCATGAAACTTAGCTGTGTTTTTTAACAGAACTAGTTATACTCAACTCAATACTCAATACTCAATACTTTTATAATTATGAGCAATTACCACATACTTTGGGCGGACGACGAAATTGATTTGTTAAAGCCTCATATTATCTTCTTAAACAGTAAAGGCTACGATGTCACACCTGTTTACAGCGGTAATGATGCTATTGAGCTATGTACAGACCCTAAATTCGATATTCTTTTCCTGGATGAGAATATGCCAGGACTTACAGGTCTGGAGACTTTGGTAAAGGTTAAGTCTATTCGTCCGAACCTTCCGGTTGTTATGATAACTAAAAGTGATGAAGAGAGGATCATGGAGGAGGCGATAGGTTCTAAAATTGCCGATTATCTGCTAAAACCGCTTAATCCAAACCAGATATTAATTTCTGTTAAAAAGATATTAGATAATAAGCGGCTTGTTTCTGAAAAAACAAACCAGACATATTTACAGCAATTCAGGTCGCTAAGTTCTGTTTATACAGACCGGCTGAATCAGGAAGAGTGGGTTGATATTTATAAAAAGCTGGTTTTCTGGGAGCTTGAAATGGATCAGGCTAATGACGATACATTAACGGAAGTATTGACAAACCAGAAAAGTGAAGCCAATTCATATTTCTGGAAGTTTATTGAAGAAGAATATGATGGCTGGCTGAATGACCCAAAGGCAAACAATCCTCTGATGTCGCACCAATTAATGAAGAAAAAGGTTTTTCCTTTATTGGAAGAGCAGAGTCCTGTGTTTTTTATCCTGATTGACAACCTGCGTTATGACCAGTGGAAAGTGCTGGAGCCTGTAATCAGTGAGTTTTATAATATTGAAGAGGAAAGCAATTACTACGCGATGCTCCCTACCACTACGGCTTTTGCGAGAAATGCGATCTTCTCAGGTCTTTTACCGGCTGATATTGCAAAGAATTTTCCTGATTACTGGGTAAACGATGAGGACGACGAGGGGAAGAATAACTTTGAGGATAAACTACTTGAAGCACAGTTGAAGAAGAATAAACTTGATATTAAATTTTCATATAACAAGATATTAAACCTGCAGCAGGGCAAAGCTTTGGCAGATTCGGTGAATAACCTGATGGCTAACAGGTTGAATGTGGTGGTTTATAACTTCGTTGATATGCTTTCTCATGCCAGAACAGACATGGCAATGATTAAGGAGCTGGCACCTAATGAATCGGGTTACAGGTCATTAACGAAATCTTGGTTTATGCATTCTCCGTTGCTGGACCTGATCAAAAATCTTGCTTCTAAAAAAATTAAACTGGTTATTACTACCGATCATGGTACTGTTTGTGTAAAACGGCCTTATAAGATTATAGGTGATAAAGAGAGTACGAATACTAACCTTCGTTACAAACAGGGCAGGAACCTGGCTGTAGATGAAGCCGGTGTTTATTTTACAAGGAAACCGGAAAGACTGGGTTTGCCGAAGCGCAATATATCTACGGCGTTTGCCTTTGCTGCCGAAGATTATTTCTTTGCCTACCCTAATAATTACAACTACTACGCAAACTTTTACAGGGATACTTTCCAGCATGGGGGAATTTCACTTGAAGAAATGATCATTCCTTTCGTAGTTTTGAATCCTAAAAGTTAAAAGAAGAGTGGAACTGGTTTGTAAAACACTGGATGAACTGCCTGCTATAGCAGAGAAAATAATTGTATTTGGTGCCGATATTCCTGTGTGGATTTTTGAAGGAGAGATGGGGGCGGGTAAAACCACTCTTATTAAGGCTATATGTGAGGCTATGGGTGTCGAGGGACATATAAGCAGCCCTACTTATGGTATTGTAAATGAGTATATTACCCGAAATAGGGCAGTTGTCTATCACTTCGATTTTTATCGTATAAGGACCGAGGACGAGGCGATTGATATGGGGGCAGAAGACTACCTCTATTCAGGAAATTATTGTCTTATTGAATGGCCGAGTAAAATCCCGTCGCTAATTCCAGAAAAAAATGTTAAAATTGAAATAAGTTTGGGAGAAGGTAACTCCCGGAATATCCTTTTGACGAAATTATGAGTAACAATCTCAAATCTGAAGTGGAAGCATTAGCCAAAGAACATGCCTTGTACCCACAGGAAGCTTTGGCGCCCGTCGCTAAGAAAAACAATGCATTGTTCATCGGAATTCCAAAAGAAACACAGTTTCTCGAAAACAGGGTTTGTTTGACCCCCGAAGCTGTAGCTGTTTTGGTTAATAATGGCCACCAGGTATGGGTGGAAACAGGGGCTGGAAACTCTTCCAAATATTCTGACAGAGAATATAATGAAGCAGGAGCAAAAATTGTCTATTCGGCGAAGGAAGTTTTTCAGGCTGATATTGTACTGAAAGTTGAACCGCCATCCATCGAAGAAATAGGGTACATGCGCGAAGGTGGTTACCTGATGTCTGCACTTCAGATGGCTAAGTTGAGTAAGGAATACCTGAATGCAGTCAATAATAAGAAAATTACAGCCATTGCTTTTGAGCTGATTGAAGACAAAGTAGGTGGCAAACCTGTAGTTAGGGCCATGAGTGAAATCTCAGGAAGTACTGTTTTGTTGATCGCTGCTGAATATCTGAACAGCGCCAATGAAGGTAAAGGAATTATCCTTGGAGGTATTACGGGGGTGCCGCCGACAAATGTGGTAATTATTGGTGCAGGTACTGTGGCAGAATACGCTGCACGTACAGCTTTAGGGCTTGGTGCCGAAGTAAAAGTGTTTGATAATAAGATATATAAGCTAAGAAGATTAAAGAGAAACCTTAACTTTCAGTTATATACTTCAACCATCAATACTGCTATCCTTAAAAATGCTTTAAAAGAAGCTGATGTAGTAATCGGGGCACTTCGCTCTGAAGACGGACGCAGCCCGTGTGTTGTAACTGAAGAGATGGTGATGGAAATGCAGCCGAACTCAATCATTATTGATGTAAGCATTGATCAGGGAGGTTGTTTCGAAACTTCAGAAATCACAACTCTGAAGAATCCGGTATTCCGCAAGCACGATGTTATACATTATTGCGTACCAAATATTGCCAGCCGTGTGTCAAGAACGGCATCAAATGCTTTCAGTAATATATTTCTTCCGACTTTCATACATATGTCAAATTATGGAGGAATAGAAGGGATGATCTTTGCAAAAGAATGGTTGCTGAAAGGAGTTTACAGTTATAAAGGCTGCCTTACAAACGAATCAATTGCAAGGCGGTTTGATATGAAGCATAAAGATATGAAGCTGCTTCTGGCTGCAGGATTGAAATATGGGATGTAGTTTAAGTGTTAGGGTTGTTAGGTGTTAGTGTTACGAACTCCCAAAACTTAAAAATAGCAGATAAAGAAAAAGGCTTCCGCAAAATATGCGGAAGCCTTTTTCTTTATGGTTTAGTGAGCTTATTTTACTTCAGCTTCAATGTAAAGTTTGATTTTTACGTTGTCCTCAATCAGCTTATCTCCAAGTTCTTTGAAGTAGTTGCCTGAATTGTAAGTGATACCCCACTGAGTTCTGTCAATGGTAGTTTCTGCTTTTGCCGTAATACTGCTTTTGCTGAAGTTAACAAGAGCAGGGAAGGAGATAGATTTAGTAACGCCTTTCATTGTCAGGTCACCAACAAGTTCGTAGTTCAGCTGACCGGCAGGAACGTCAAGTCTTGTTGCTTTAGTAATTTTGAAAGTACTTTGACCAAACTTCATCACATTGAAGAAGTCTTCTCCCTTAAGGTGGTCAATTAATTGTTTATTGAAGCCGGCATCTTTGATATCAGCATTTTTAATGCTTTTCATATCAATGTAGAAGAAACCGCTCTTGATTTGTTTTGTGTCAATCACCAATTGACCAGATTTGAAATCAATTGTACCGTTATGCTGTTTTGTAGCACCTACTGCAGCCCAGTCTACTTTACTTTTTTTAGGATCAAGCAGGTAAATTTCACCACCGGTAACAGCTTCAGTTTCCTGAACCCCATCATCTTCTTTCAAATTCTCTTCTCTGTCTTTAAGAGTAAATGAGAAAAACATAACACCGCCAATCAAGGCCAGAACTAATGATCTTTTTAACATGGTACGTTTATGGTTTAAAACTTCTCAAATGTAACATAAAAATGTATTTCGCAATAAGTTTATAGTAGTTTTTCGATATAAATTTTACCTATTTAAAGACATCTGTTTCTGGTAGAAGGCTTTATTATAGCTGATCTAAAGTGGAAAATCAACCAGGTAAATTAATGGGCTTTAGGCGATTCGTTTAAACAACTCATAGTCATAAAGTAACAAAAGTTGAAATACTAAAATATTATTTGGTAAGGTGTAGGCTTGTGGGTAAATTTGAAAAATATATTATCGAAATATTAAGTTTTGCTTGTTTTCTGTTTGGTTCTGAAAGGGCCTGTATTGAAAACATTAATTCACACAGATGACGAAGGTTGTTGACCATATTAAGAACGCGAAAGACACGCTATTTTCTATTGAAATACTGCCTCCTTTAAAGGGAGAGGATATTAATACACTTTTTGGAGCTATTGAACCATTGATGGAGTTCAAGCCGCCTTTTATTGACGTTACCTATCACAGAGAAGAATATGTTTTCAAAAAGCATCCGAACGGCTTTTTAGAAAAAGTATCTACCCGTAAACGTCCCGGCACGGTAGCGATATGTGCTGCTATTATGAACCGTTTCAAAGTAGATGCAGTGCCTCATATTATCTGTGGCGGTTTTGATAAAGAAGAGACTGAAAATGCATTAATAGAGCTTAACTTCTTAGGTATAGACAATGTGCTTGCACTTAGGGGGGATGCGATCAAGTCTGAAGGGGCCTTCAAGCCTGATCCTAACGGAAACTTCTACGCTTCTGATCTTATTAATCAGATTACAGACCTGAATAAAGGTAAATACCTGCATGAAGAAACAGAAATGTCAAAAACTAACTTCTGTATCGGAGTAGCAGGATATCCTGAGAAGCATTTTGAAGCGCCGAACCTTAAAACTGATCTTGCCTATCTGAAGAAGAAAGTAGATATGGGGGCCGAATATATTGTGACTCAGATGTTTTTCGACAATAATAAGTATTTTGATTTTGTTGATAAATGCAGGGCAGAAGGTATCAATGTCCCAATTATTCCTGGCTTGAAACCTTTGATTACTCGTAAGCAATTAAACGGCCTGGCAAGTATTTTCCATATCGACATGCCTGAAGAGTTGGTAGAAGCTGTTGTAAAATGCAAAGATGATAAGTCTGTAAAGGAGGTTGGTATAGAATGGTGTATTCAGCAGTCTAAAGAGTTAAAATCAAAAGGTGTACCCGTATTGCATTATTATACAATGAGCAAATCGGAGACAACCTGCCGTATAGCAAAAGAGTTGTTTTGAAAAATATTAGCAGACAAGATTAATTTCAGGCGGGATTTCCCGCCTGTTTTTTTGCCCTTAATTTTGGCAATTCCGTAAATTAATTCAGGTCTTAATCAGTCTTGCTATGAAAAAGTTTGTAATTGAAATAGATGAGAATGAGTTGGGCAAAGACCCTCTCAAATTCCTGAAATCGCTCAGATGGGTGAAATCAGTTAGGGAAGATATAGATACAAAGTTTAAACGGCTGAAAAAAGAGCTTTATACTTTGGAAGCACATATTCCTTCTCCGGATCAGATAGAACAACTGATTTCTGAAGCAGAAATAGAATCAATGGGGCTTGATTTTAACGCAGAAAAAAATATACTGAACCGTTACCTGGAAGATAAAGAATAGATTTTTATAGCGTTTTTTTTATATGTAGATTTGAATGGACACATTAGCCTTGATTTGAAAAATATTACTTATATTTTTAGCATACTGTTTTGCCTGTTTTTGACAGGGACAGGGATTTTTTTATTGACGCTAGACTATCATACATTTGTTGTCCATTTGCTTGAAAGCTATGGGAAGCTTGATAAAATTGAGGCTTTTAAAGCGTTTATTTCTCCGGTAGAATTTCAATTACTGAGTATCGCTTTCCTCTTGACCGGTGCTCTGGGAGTTTACCTTTGTTTTAAGTACAAATCCGTTTTTATAAATATAGATAAGCATGTAACAGAGTTGAGTGTATTTGTTTATCAGCACTATTTATGGGCTAAACAGTTTATATCCTCTTTATCCGTAAGAGAGCGGTGGGCTTTATGGCTTATTATGGCATATATTGTGGTTAGCAGAACATACTTGGCAACCCAATGGCCATTAATGCTTGATGAAGCTTTCTCATACCTGTTTTTTGTTAAAAAAGGCTTTTTTGTGATAATTACTTATTATCCTGGTCCTAATAACCATATCTTTTATAACCTGCTTTGCTGGCCTTTTGAATTATTATTAAATACCCCTGTATGGATAATGAGAATACCGGGTCTGGTGCTGGGATTTTTGGTACCCCTGTTGTCCTTTATATGGCTGAGAAACCGTTTTGACACCTGGCTGGCATTTCTCTCTCTTACAGTTATTTCCTTGCCATTTAATTTGACGATTTACAGTTTTCTGGGCAGGGGGTACATGGTTCAGTTGTTATTGATGCTTTTCACAGCTTATTGTTTTTTCAAGTACCTTAAAACTGATAATCGATTATACCGTCTTTTATTTATTATAGGTTCTGTGCTGGGTTTTTTTACAATTCCTACTTTCTTATATCCTTGGATATCAATGTGGGTATTGGCAGCAGTAATCTATAATAAGTTTGTAGTAGTATCGTTGAGGCAGTTATTACGCCTTATCTTTACAGTTGGGTTTCTTACTTTTTTATGCTACTTACCGGTTTTAATTATAAGCGGACCTAAGTTGTTGTTTGGTAATAGCTGGATACAGCCTTTGCCTTTTGATGGTTATTTTTCAGAGTGGCTATGGTATCTGGATAGTTATTTCAACAACCTGTGGAACATGGATGAAAATGGCTGGATAGTTTCTCTGGTGGTTGTCATTTTAGCAATAAGTCTGCGTAAGTATCTGTTTTTTATGGAAAAAGTACCTGCATGGGACTCATGGCTGAAAGCCTGGGCACTCATCATATTAATGCCATTGGTATTGATATTTATACAGCGGGTTTTGCCGTTCCAGCGAGTTTGGCTCTATGTGGTTTTGTTCAATTCTGTTATGGCCGTATTTGTGTTTTACATCTGGCTCAGGCGTTTGGAATTTACAGAGTGGCACAGTTTTGCAGTATGGATATTAATAGCTTTACTGGTGGATATTTCATATTGGCATGAAGCATTGAAAAAAGGCTATGGTGTGTATGATTATGTAGATCGTTTTACAACAGAAGTTGTTGAAAGCAGTCCGAAGAAAGTACTGATAACAGATGATACTTATTTTATTTTTACACGCTATGAAAGCGAAATGCATCATACACCTTTTAAAGTAGAAACAACGGTAAGCCCGGGAGAATACGATTGGGTGGTAGTCCCCTTGGGTAAAGACTGGCCTGAAGGACTGGATGAAAGCAAATACAACTGGACTTATCATGATCCGCAGGTAAAAGCCTACCGGCTGAAAAAGAATCTTTAAATGATTAACTTTGTTGAAGGAACGCCGGTTTCCTGCAAAGCCATATCATTCAATGTTTCAAAAAGAGAAATACAGCCACACAATTAAACAGATTGCCAGTGAATTGGGCTTTCAGTATTGTGGTATTTCCAAAGCTGAATTTTTAGAAGAAGAAGCCCCTCGTCTTGAACAATGGCTCAATAACCATATGCATGGTAAAATGAGCTATATGGAAAACTATTTTGATAAGCGCTTAGACCCGACATTGCTGGTTGACGGGGCTAAATCAGTGATTTCACTTATGTATAATTATTTCCCTGAAGAGAAGCATGAAGGAGAGCTTAAAGTGTCTAAATATGCTTATGGAGAAGATTATCACTATGTTATCAAAGATAAGTTAAAGACTTTTATTGATAGAATCAGGCAAGAAATAGGTGATATTGGCGGAAGGGCTTTTGTTGATAGTGCACCTGTGATGGATAAAGCCTGGGCAAAAAAATCCGGTCTTGGCTGGGTAGGTAAAAACTCTAATATAATTACTAAACAGCAGGGGAGTTTCTTTTTTATAGCTGAACTCATTATCGACCTGGATTTGGTTTATGATGGTCCGATCAAAGATTATTGTGGTACTTGTACCAAGTGTATGGATGC
>CAZNHL010000025.1:21896-26673 GCA_964572965.1 uncultured Bifidobacteriaceae bacterium | reverse complement strand
GCTTGTCCGACAGATGCAATTATGTCTCCTTATGTGGTAGATGGTAGCAAATGCATTTCTTATTTCACCATAGAACTGAAAGAAGCTATTCCGGCAGAAATGAAAGGCAAGTTTGATAACTGGATTTTCGGTTGTGATATTTGTCAGGACGTTTGTCCATGGAATCGTTTTTCAAAGCCAAATCAAGAAAGCCGTTTTCAGCCCTCTGCAGATTTTAAAGCCCTGAAAAAGAGTGATTGGGAAGAACTGACTGAAGAAGTATTTAAGAAAGTCTTTAAAGATTCTCCTTTGAAGCGGAGTAAATTTGATGGATTAAAGCGAAATGTGGATTTTTTGAAATAGTAAGATATTTTGACTGCTTTTGTAGCTACACTTTTTTCTTATGGATATTATTTCTTTTAGACGGCATTTTACCTAAATTCATTTTAGCAGGAGCAATTATCTATTGACTTTAAAGTCCATTTTCCTATTTATGTATATCCGGTTTTTAATCAGGGCTCTTTTAACGGTACTCACTTATACTTGTGTTTATGGACAGGATGTTCCCGTTGCAGTATCTGTAGGTGTAACGGAAAAGGGGAATGCCAAGTTTTTTCAGGCGAATTTGCCGGCACTAAAAGCAATTCCCGGAGGGAGAGCGCCATTTTATACATACCTCTGGGATTTTGGAGACGGGCATTTCAGTACTGAGGCCACCCCTGAACATGTTTATGATAAACCCGGTGATTATACTGTACAGTTTTATGCCGTTAATAATTATGATGACGGGATCCGTCCGCCAAGACCTGTCAAGAAAAATATTCAGGTAAGTAAATCAGGAAGTGCCGGTACTGTTTCTCAAGCTGAAAGTAGTTTTTTTGCTTCTAACGGCGTATTTCAATTGTCTAAAAATGCCAATGCATTGCCTGGTGAAGACATGGTTATTACTGCCGGACTAAAGGCACAGGGAAAAGGGCGTGTTTTCATACTGACCAATGAAAAAGTATTTGCCAAAGATGGTCTTATTTATCGTGGCCAATCACAATATAACGGAGAAAAACTTATTCCTCAGGATTCCCTCAATGAGTTAAAAAATGCATGGGCAGCAGTTTCAGAAATTACCATTACTCAAAGTGGAAGTCCTGACTATGGAAACCGGGTAGATAAAAAAGTAAATGCCAAGGAAGCTGTCCGTTACTTTTCTAAGTTATATGGCAGTTATAAAACAGTGAGCGCTTATGAAGTAACAGGTAATAATACTGGACAGTTTTCATTTATCAATCTGGATGTAGCACCTGATATGATGAAAGATACCAATGCTATTGTAACGATTACAGGTGTTTTTCTTCCTGATAATGGTCCGGCTGTAGTACACCAGCTCGAAGTTCCGATTGTTGCATCACATGATCCTAATAAAATGTCACTGAAAAGAGCTTTGATGAGCTATAGAAGAGTATCCTATGGTAAAAAAATGCTCTATAAAGTACAATTTCAGAATGATGGCGAAGGAGATGCTAAGAATATCCGCCTTGAAGTCAATATCCGTGATAATGTAAATCTAAAAAGCTTCGAACTGCAAAATCTGTCTCCGAAGTGTCCGCCTTGTATTGACAGCACTTCCAGAGGTTGCTGGCGTAATTATATGAAAGATGATGAAACGCTGGTATTTCATTTTAAAGACATCAGTTTACCTGGAACGAGAGCAAAGGATATTAAAGACAGCGACAGCACAAAAGGCTTTATACGTTTTACTGTAAAATCTAAAAATCTCAAGAATAAGAAGTTTAAAGGACAAACGAAGATCTTTTTTGATAAGAATGAACCTATAACCACTAATTATGCCACCGGCAGGTTTTTAAAAAGCTTGTCACCGTTTGTGTATGCAGGCTATCATAGCGTATTGCAAAGTCAGAAGCCAGAAGGCGGGGTAAATGCTGTTACTACCAAATCTGGCTGGATGGCAGGGATTGGGATAGCTCCTTTGGCTCCCTATAGAAAAATTTACTGGCAAGTAGAAGTGTATACCAATTCTCAGGAAACAAGTTCACAAAGTAATGTACGCGAACCGGGAGTAATAATAGTTGATAATGGAAAAAGGTATAATTATGAGCGATATGATAAAACAGTTATTGCAAAATATATGCAGTTTCATATTGTGCCTGTTCAACTGAGATACAACCTTACTAATTTTCTGGCAGTAGGTGCGGGAGTAAAAGCCAAGTTTGATATCAGTGTTTCGGAGACAGAAGAGCGGGTTTATTACCCTTTAATAAACGGACAGGAAGAATCTTATAGTCCCGGTGCAGAAAAGAACAAAGGAAGCAGTGGTAATTTCAGGGTACAGCCATTTTTGGACCTCGGCCTTGGCTTAGTCACGTTAGGGCCTTCTATGGGTTTACGTTATACTTATGATGGCAGGCAAGGCCAGTTTTTGGATATATATGCCGCATGGAAATTTTAAAAGTATAATTGCGCAATTGATTTCGATGAATTCTTTTTTGAGCATCTTTCTGGGATTTAGCCTGTTCATAGTTGCTTGTCAGGAAAAGAGCAGAGAAACAGGTAAACGATCCTTGATTCAGGTTAATGAAAAGCAGCTTGCTATTCAATTGAAAGCCTTGATTGACGTGACTTATGATCATCCGGAAGCTTGTATTTATAACCCGGACTCTCTGATAAATCAGGTAAAAACATTGCCTTTTTCTGAAGAAGGAAAAACACTTTATGAATTACTGCTGATTAATATAGGCTTTTGCCTGAAAGATGAAGGTTATGTGCTAAAGAGCATTACTTATTTTGAAAAAGCATTCACTTATTATCAAAAGCAAAGTCCGGCCGGAATAGATTTCTATAATTACATTGCCAAGCCTTTGGGCAATTTGTATACACGTACCGGTGATTTTGAGAAAGCAATATTACTGCAACAATTAGCCATTAACATTGCCAAAGAAGCGAAACGGACAGATATCCTGCCTGCTTTATACAATAACATTGCCATTACTTTTTTACAGACAAAACAACATGACCGTGTTCTTGGTGCATGTAGAAACGGACTTGCTCTTATTAATAGTACCAATACAACTTCAGCACAGCTATATAATACTTTGGCTCAGAGTTTTGAGATAGCAGGCAAAACCGACAGTGCTGTATTTTATAATGAACTTGCTTTAAAATTTTTTGATCGGAAATCTTTCAACGGAGACACAATTGTCTGGCAATTGTCAGCATTAGAACTTCAGAGTACGCTGGCGCAGGACAGGAAGGATTTTGTCACAGCCCATCGTTCAATTAATGAAGCAATAAAAATTGCTGAAAAAGCCTTTTCTGGTACTAAAAGCCGCGAAAAGTCAAAGCTTTATGAAGTGCGTGGTAATCTTTTTGCAGAACAACGTCAATGGAGTAATGCCCGATCTGATTTTGAAAAGGTGCTGAACTTATTTGGTTTAAAAAATGGGCACTATTCTTTTCCTGACAATACAATTACTGATGCAGTTGTAGGTTTAGCGAGATGCTATGTACACACTTTCTCTGATTCTGCAGCTTTTTTTTATGAAAAAGCAATTGAAAATGATTACCTGGTACAACAGTTTATTGTCAACAAACAGAGCAACTATTTCAATTCTTCCGGGAACCGCAAAATACTCAATGAAGCAGTAACTTTCATGAAAGCCGTTTATGATAAAAGTAGTGGCGCTAAGCAAGAAGTTTTAGCTTCTCAGATGCTTTGGCTTACGGAATTGTCGAAAGGGCGTCAGTTATTGATGGAAATAGACCGTACCAGACAATGGCAGCAGGAAGGGGCAGATAGTGCTTTTCAGCAGGCAATGGCGCAATTAAGATATTTGCATGAAGAGATTGCGGGAGTGCATGACAGTGTTAAAATAAAACAATTGAGACAGCAGGTTCAGGAAATTGAACTGAAATTTCAGTTGGCGGAGAACTATTCGGAAAAACATTTCAGGATACCGGATAAAGCTTCTTTTTTAAAGTATTTAAGTAAAGAAGCAATTAACAAAGATTTTGTCAGCTGGCTGATAAATGAAGAAGGTAACAGTAACAGCTATGTTTTTATAAAAACTGAGCAGGCACTGCTGGTTAAGCAATTGTCTGACAGTAATCTTTATACACGTGTCAGCACATTTACAGATCGTTATTTTAAAAGCGGCCCGGCTAATTACAACAATGACCCTAGAGCTTATCAGGTCAGTTCAGAAATTATATTGAGACAATTGATTCCTGACTTGGATTTACTCAAAAAAAGAAGACTGGAGTTGTCGCCTGATGGTTTTATTTACAATGTACCTGTTGATGCGCTTTGTGACAACGGGAGGCATTTTTTTGTACAGGGTAAAGTTATTACTTATACTTATACGCTGCTGTTAGATCAGAGTAATGACCGGCATCCGGTTTATCGTTCTGATATTGCTGTTTTTATGAAGAACAGGCACGATGATGGTCTGGCTGATTTACCTTTTGCAGAAGAGGAAAGTGGGATCGTAGGAGATAATTTCAAAAGCACTGTTTATGAAAATGAGGAAGCCGGTGATCAGGCTTTTATTAATGCCTTGAATACACCTGCTGTTATTCACGTGGCAACACACGCAATAGTGGATGAGGTTACAGGGCCATATCTTGCTTTGGATAAAAAGCTTACCCTTGACAAGATCCAATATACTACTACACAGTCTCCTTTGGTAATTTTATCAGCCTGTTATACTGCTTCCGGAAAATTGATAACAGCCGAAGGAGCAGAAGGGTTAAATAAGGCTTTTTTAAGTAAAGGAGTAAAAGGGGTAAT
>CAZNHL010000025.1:18312-21886 GCA_964572965.1 uncultured Bifidobacteriaceae bacterium | reverse complement strand
GCTTCTCAGTGGCCTGTTGATGATGCTACAATGCCGCCAATAATCGGACTTTTTTATGAGCGGCTGGCAAAAACACACCACCCGGCATCAGCTTTGGCAGAAGCTAAACGCATTTACCTTAATAATAGTCCTGTAGCGTTACATAATCCTTGGTATTGGGCTTCTCTGAGCTTTACAGGTTCGGATGTGGAAATTGTTATTGAAAGGAAAAATAAATGGAACAGTTATCCGGCAGCACTTTTGCTTTCAGGAGTAGTAGTAGCGGTTTTTTTAATTATAAAACGAAGAAATAAAAATAAGAGGTAACAATTTACCGGAAGCGTTGATATACTGAGTAAACAGTCAGCTCAGGTGAGCTGGGAAAGAATATCAATTGTAAACAACGCTATTTTTAACCGTTTTTATAAGACATTATGGAAGCAGTGATTGGAGATTTAACAGAGAAAAAACATCCTGATCAGAAATATATCATTAGTCTTCAGAAAAATGATTCTTTTGGTATCAGGGAGATTTACCGCCTGTATGCGCATAAAGTACAGCGGATGATTGTAGCTAACAGCGGTACGGCTGCCGATGCTGCCGATATTTTTCAGGAGTCTTTACTGGAAATATACAAGATGGCTGTCGACGGCAAATTTACACTGACCTGTCCTTTTGAGCCTTTTCTGATTCTGGTTTGTAAAAGAAAGTGGCTGAATGCCCTCAAGAAAAAGGGGCGTAGTCCGGTAACAAACTATACAGATGATTTATCTGCTTACAAAGAAACGGAACAACAGGATGCCGGTCTGTATGCTACTCTTGTAGAGCGAGAATCATTGATCATGGAACTGTTGGACCAACTCGGTGACAGATGCAGAGAGGTAATCAAAGCATGCATGTCAAACGAGCATCAGGAACAGGTAGCTGCCTCACTTGGCTTAACCTATGCTTATTTGAGAAAGAAAAAAAGCGAATGCATGAGTCAGCTTGGAAAAATGGCTAAACTCCACCCTTCGTTCAACCCTTAAGATTTACCATTATGGAAAACTATTTTGACAAAATACATGAGTACATCGACGGTCTGCTGAACGACGAAGAGAAACATCGTTTTGAGCAGGAGCTTGCTGTAAATCCTTTACTTGCCAAAGAGCTGGAATTACAACAGCATATGAGCAAGGTGATTACCAGGCATGTACATGCAGAAGAAGGAGCAGAGCGTCTGAAAAAGAGCCTGGATCCTTTAGGTAAAGAGTATTTTAATGACCATTCCGGATCAGGAAAAGGGATTAAGTTGTCACGCTGGATTATCCCTGTAACCATTGCGGCAAGCATTGCACTGCTTTTTTTAATAAAAGTAGTATACCACGGCGCAAGCCAGCAATTGCCGAAAATGAATGCCGTGGTAACCAGGGGAGCTACTCCTGAAAAAGAAACACACAACAAAGCAGTTGATGCTTTCAATAATGAAAACTATCAGTTGAGCCATAGTTTGCTGGAATCGCTACATCAGGCAGAACCCGCCAATGCCGAGTTCTCTTACTATTTAGGTTTGAGCAGCTTTGGACAGGAACAATATGAAAGAGCGGCCATAGAGCTGAAGCCGATTGCAGACGGTGTCTCGGTTTATAAAGAAGATGCTGCTTATTTTACTGCTTATGCTTATTCTAAAACAGGGCATAAAGAACAGGCGGTTATTTATGCCGGCCGCGTTTCTAAAAAATCTGTTTATTATGAAAAAGCGTTGGAACTGATAAAGAAGTAATCATAAACAATTTATGGTAAAAAGGCCCATGAGATTTTGTCTCATGGGCCTTTTTGTTTTTCAGGAATTATTTTTTGAAAAAAGATCAAGGAAGCAGGTAACAAGATCAGGTGGTACTTGATCTACCTATGAAACCTCAATTTTTAAACCAAACATTACTATTATGAAAAAGTTAGGATTTAATTCAGTGCTATTGATTGTAGCAGCTTGTTTAAGCTTTACAGCATGTAAGAAGGATGAGAGCTCCAACCCGGCTCCTGGTATTAAGGACAATAAGGATGGACAAGCGATTGCCGCTTTTATGAGAAAGAACGGGCCTCAGTTTGAAGTGTTTTCTATTGAAGCAACCAGAGGAGGTACATTTACTTCTACCAAGGGTGTTAAATATAAAATACCTGCAAACGTATTTGTGAAGAAGGATGGAAGCGCTGTTACCGGTGCTGTCAGTGTTAGTGTTAAAGAAATTACGGAGGCAAGCGGTATGATACTGGGCGATAAGCCGACAGTAACAAATAATGGCGAAATACTTATTTCTTACGGAGAGTTTTTTGTAAGAGCGCAGCAAGGGGGAGTCGATTTAGAATTGAAAAAAGACAGCGCTGTAGGAGTACAGGTGCCATTCAGACAGGCTAATGGTGCTGGTATAAAAGAAGTTGCTTTGTGGTCCGGCGACTCTGCTGTAACAATTACAAACTCCGGACATGATTATCAGAATAATCCTGTTACTCTTACTACTCAGGGTTATGTAAACAAAGGTTTAGACTGGACGCTGAAGCCAAGTGAATATGCTTTCTTTAATAGCACAAACAGTTCTCTGGACTTTAAACTGAACACTTTATTCCAATGGGTTAACTGCGATGTGCTATATTCTGTTCCCGGTACTAAAATTACATTGCTGGCTTACTTTACCAATCACTTTAACAATCAGACTGGTCAGAATTATTCAGGAGAAGAGCCGTCAATGCTTTATTTTAAGCCAAAAGGTATGAACACTGTAATCAAGTTGTATAATGTGATTATGGCGCCTCCGGCTGGTTTTGAAGGTTTCCTGAGCTATCAGAATATGATACCGGTTGGTATAGAGGGTACATTCCTGGCAATCAGTTCTGTTAATGGTGTGTTTTATGCTGAACAAAAGGATGTAACAGTAGCAAGTCCGGCAGGCTCTGCCAATTATTCAACAGTCAGCTTTAATCTTTCTCAGGTAACAGAAAGTCAGTTGCTTACATTAATTAATCAAATGAGCTCAAAATAAGGAGATTGGCTGGAGTTAAAGGCGGATTCGTGCAAACGATCCGCTTTTTTATGGGATATTGATACCTATCGGGGCTAAAGAGGCTGCTTCCTGTTCTGTAAACAACCTGGATCTTACAATGAAGCGAACACCCAGCGGAATTTCGAGTGAAAAACTAGAGCCTCGTCCAGGTGTAATATCAATAGTAAGTTGTGTGTGCTGCCAGTATTCAAACTGATCTCTGCTCATATAAAACTCACAACCAGCAATTGTACCAAGCAACACATCATTTGAGCCTATAATGAATTCTCCTTTCGGAAAACACATGGGTTGCGAACCGTCACAGCATCCGCCGCTTTGGTGGAACATCAGTTGACCATTTGCCAGCTTTAACTTATTCACTATTGTTTCTGCTTCAGGACTAATCAAAACGCGCTGTGTCATATGTCAGGAATTTAAAGAAGAGAAAATATAGCTGGCTGATAATGAGAAGAACACAAGGGTACGGAAAATGCAATGTTGACTGAGGAATGGTAGCAGCTAAGCAAACCCGTACCCTGTGTTCTTCTCATTATCAGCCAGCTATATTTTCTCTTCTT
>CAZNHL010000025.1:0-18302 GCA_964572965.1 uncultured Bifidobacteriaceae bacterium | reverse complement strand
TTAAAAGAACCCAAGTTTTTGCTTGTTATAAGAAATCAGCATGTTTTTTGTCTGACGGTAGTGACCCAACATCATTTTGTGGTTTTCACGACCGAAGCCCGATTTTTTATATCCCCCGAAAGGTGCATGGGCAGGGTAAGCATGGTAACAGTTCACCCAGACACGTCCGGCCTGTATAGCACGTGGTACCTGATACAATTCATGTGCATCACGTGTCCATACACCTGCGCCCAAACCATATAATGAGTCATTGGCAATAGCCAAGGCTTCTTCTGTTGTTTTAAAAGTTGTTACACAAACAACGGGTCCGAAGATTTCTTCCTGGAAAACACGCATTTTATTGTTCCCTTTCAGAATGGTTGGTTGTATGTAATAACCGCCGCCTAATTCACCCGGGAGCTGGGCGGCAGTACCGCCAGCCAATACTTCAGCACCTTCTTCTTTACCGATCTTTAAATAAGAAAGGATTTTCTCGTACTGATCATTGGATGCCTGTGCTCCAATCATGGTAGCTTTATCCAGCGGATTACCGGCAACAATGGCCTTAGTACGCTCAATTACGCGCTTCATAAACTTGTCATAAATGCTTTCATGTACAAGCATACGTGAAGGGCAGGTACAAACTTCACCCTGATTCAATGCGAAGAGCACAGCGCCTTCAATAGCTTTGTCAAAGAAGTCATCGTCATGGTCAGCAACAGAAGGGAAGAAAATGTTCGGAGATTTACCGCCAAGTTCCATTGTTACAGGAATAATATTTTCTGAAGCATATTGCATAATCAGCCTTCCTGTTGTTGTTTCACCGGTAAAAGCAACTTTTGCAATTCGGGAAGAAGTTGCCAGAGGCTTACCGGCTTCAGGTCCGAAACCTGATACAATATTCAATACACCGGGAGGAAGCAGGTGACCGATCAACTCCATCAGCACCATAATAGAAGTAGGAGTCTGTTCGGCAGGTTTTACAATAGCGCAACAACCTGCGGCCAATGCCGGAGCAATTTTCCATGTTGCCATCAGCAAAGGGAAGTTCCATGGAATAATCTGCCCGACTACACCTAACGGTTCGTGCAGCGCAATGCTTACTGTATGTTCGTCATGTTCTGCAATAGCACCTTCTTCTGCACGGATTACACCTGCGAAATACCTGAAGTGGTCAACACACAATGGAAGATCTGCTGCCATGGTTTCTCTCAATGGCTTGCCATTATCTATTGTTTCTACAATAGCCAGGTATTCGAGGTTATCTTCAATTACCTGAGCAATTTTAAGCAAAATATTACTGCGTGTTGTAGCAGATGTTTTGCTCCAGGTTTCAAAGGCTTTGTGTGAAGAATCAAGTGCTGCTTCAATATCCTCTTTCCCCGAACGGGCAGCTTTAGTAAACACTTTTCCGTCAATAGGAGATACATTCTCAAAGTATTCCCCATTTTTTGGAGCTACAAACTCGCCATTGATGTAATTGCCATATTGGGCTTTAAATTTTGGTCTTTCTGCTATATTTCCCATAAGTCGTTCAGTTTATAGAACAAACAAACGCATTATAGTCTCGATAGATTAGCAGAAAAAGGTCAATATGATAGCATTATTTTATCAATATTAAATTGTATTAATCGACTATCTGTTTTTGTGAGCCTTCTTGAGTTTTTCCGCAGGTTAATTGTACATGTCTAATATGTTATTATTTAAGTTGTAACACATATTTGTAATTAGAAGGTTAAACTCTTATTCAGTTTAAACGTTAGCTATACAGAGACTTCTTTAAAGTATAAGTTTTGGTTAAAATTATTCTGCTTATCCTATGCCAATAAAATATGAATTATCATTGGTACCTGTTACCAGCGAAACTAAACTTAAGACATTGGTTGAAAACAGGACTGTTTATTCACTGGAACATTGTGAGTTAAATGTTTTCGAAACTCATATGAAGTCTTATGCAGTGCCGTTAACCTTTAGCGATTTTGTGGTAACGAGTATGGTTCGGGGTAAAAAGGTGATGCATATGTATGATAACCCCGGTTTTGATTATGTTCCGGGAGAGACAGTTATTGTGCCACCTGATGTAACTATGAAAATAGACTTTCCGGAGGCAACAGGCTTAAATCCTACCCAGTGTATTGCTTTGGCTATTGACGAAACACACATACGGAAAACGCTGCAATACCTTAATGAGTACTTGCCAAAAGAGTTTATACAAAATGAGTGGTCATTAGATTATGATAAATACCACCTTTATAATAATGAGGATATTGCCTTGCTCATCAATAAGTTAATCAGGATCTGTTCTGACAATTCAAAAGGTAAAAATGTACTGGCAGACCTGGCAGTAAAAGAACTGCTGATCCGTATGATGCAGACACAGAATATGATTGCTGTTGACAATAATTTTCAGAAAGAAAGCACTGCAAATCCACTGGCTTTTATCGTTCAGTATATCAAAGAGAACATCAATGAGAAAATTCAGATTTCGGAGCTGAGTGACAAGGCGTGTATGAGCAAAGCGTCATTTTTCAGGGCTTTCAAAAAAGAATTAGGAGTAAGCCCGCTTGAATATATCCTCAAAGAAAAGCTGAACAGGGCCAAAGAACTGTTAGCTAACCCCAATATCAAAGTAACGGCAATAAGCTATGAACTAGGCTTTAATGACTTGAATTACTTCGTGAGATTATTCAGACAAAAGGAGGGGATTACACCGCGACAATACCAGTCTAAATTCGTGTCCTAAAAATGATTCTCTAGTAAGAAAAAAATAAAATTGTGGATTTCTTAAGCTTTTGGGGATTAAATCCTCAATCAATCTTAAGAAATCCACAATCTGTTGATTCTATGCGTAAAATGTTTTATTCAGAATGCGCTGATAGTCGCCGCTGAAATTCAGGTAGCACCACGTTTTTAATTCTTCTGCCTCGTCTTTTACGAGGGTTTTGACTGCTTTTAGCAATTCTTTTTCGAATAAATGCTTATCAAAGCTAACCTTGCTCAAAATTACTTTCACGTATTCCAACATAAGCTAAAAAAGGTTTGGTTCTTGGTTTATATAACGCACAAAAACTCCGACTGTTGTCTTATAATTAAGTAAAAAGCGTATTTTTGTTTTAATGCGTCACTTAGTTTATATAATAGTTTCTTTATTGTTGTCTTCTCTGGCACTTAATGCTCAGGAAGTCAGTATTCATTTGGGAGAACAAAAGGTGGCGTTGAATGAAACATTCTCAATAAAAATCATATCTCAGAATATTCCCGTCAGAAGCCACTCCTCATTTCCAGATATTAAAGGATTCAAAAAGCGTGCCGTAAAATCAAATGCAGAAACAAATCTTGTTAATGGACACATTGTATCTGTTTATGAGCTTAGCCAGACTTATGAACCCAAAAAAGAAGGGGATTTCATCCTGAAACCATTTACTATAAGAATCAATGATACTAAAGTCGGATCTCAGGGTTGTGAGTTGAAAGTAGGGCCGGCAAAAGAAAAATCACATGAGGCTGCCGCAACAGAAAACATAGATCCGAAGCAGCTCAAAAAGCTCGATCTGGAAAATATTCATGAAAATGCCTTCTTGTCGCTTTCTGTCTCGGACGATAAAATTTATGCAGGACAAGCTCTGACGGTTTCTGTTGCATTGTATGTAGGAGCAGACAATAGGGTAGAGCTTGAGTTTTTTGAACTTGGTTCACAGTTGAAAGAAATACAGAAAAAAATGAAACCTGCCAATTGCCTTGAACAATTTAAGGTGGTAGATGAAATTATTCCTGAAAAGATACAGATCAACGGTAAAGGTTATACTCGATTGAAGCTTTTTCAGGCAGCTTATTTTCCTGTTGGAGCAACAGATTTGCAATTCCCTGCCCTTAATCTGAAAATGCTGAAGTATAAGCTGATCAAGAATAAAGATGCCACTTCAGGTTATGAGAAACAGCAGGAAATAGTAGTGTTTTCCAGCGCAGCAAAACGGGTTTTTGTAAAAGCATTGCCCCCGCATCCGCTAAAAAACCGCGTGTCTGTAGGGCAGTTTAAATTAACAAGCAGCCTGTCAAAATCAGTAGCGAAATCAGGAGAGAGTGTATTACTTTCTTTCAAAGTGTCAGGTGTTGGCAGTTTCGGAGCCAATCCGTTTTTTATCAGAACTCATGACCTTGATGTATTTGAACCGGAAGTAATAGAAAAAAGCTTATGGAAAGATAATAGTTTTGAAGCAGAGCGACTGTACAAATACTATGTTGTTCCCAAAGAAGGAGACATTCTGGACCTTAAACGTTACTTCGCCTGGGTGTATTTTGATCCCATCCGTGAACGCTATGATACCCTTTCTCCACACCTTAACCTCAGAGTAAAAGGAGTTGTCAGAGTGCAAGAGGAAAAAGAGGGGGATTACAGCGGTTTTTATTCGCTTATTGAAAAAGAAAAAAATACCTTTGTAGACTACAAAGGAGAAGAATTCTACAAAGTCATAGCCAATAATGTTCTTTTGGTCATGTTTGTAGTTTCAAGTTATTTTCTGGTAAAAAGGCAAAAGCGTTTCCGCGCAGTATTGCGTAAGGGGATCCGCAAAGTTAATGTAACGAAAAAATGAGCAGTACATACGGAAGCATATTTAAGATAAGCACATTCGGTGAGTCGCACGGAAAAGCAGTAGGAGTTGTATTGGATGGTTGTCCGGCAGGTGTTGAACTGAACGAGGAATACATTCAGCATGAGCTTGACCGCCGCAAACCGGGGCAGTCAAAAATTACCACGCAGCGCAGCGAAGACGACAGAATAGAAATCCTTTCAGGAATCTTTGAAGGTCGCTCTACAGGTACGCCAATCGCTATGCTTGTGTACAACGCAGATCAGCGCAGTAAAGATTATTCTCACATTGCCGATAAATTCCGCCCTTCTCATGCCGATTACACTTACGATGTGAAGTATGGCAACAGAGATTATCGCGGAGGTGGTCGCAGCTCTGCCCGTGAAACACTTGCCCGTGTAGCAGCAGGAGCAGTGGCTAAAAAATTTCTGGAGTCATTAGGTATCACTATTCAGGCTTATGTATCACAAGTGGGTAACATCAAACTTGAATCGCCATACCAAATACTTGACCTGAATACAACCGACGACAACATTGTTCGCTGTCCGGATCAGGCGCTTGCTGAGAAAATGATCAACTATATCGACGAGGTGCGTAAAAACCGCGATACAGTAGGGGGTGTTGTAAGTTGTGTGATCAAAGGAACTCCTGTAGGCCTGGGAGAGCCTGTATTTGATAAGTTACACGCAGAGCTTGGTAAAGCCATGTTAAGTATCAATGCTGTAAAAGGTTTTGAATATGGCAGCGGTTTCGATGGCGTAAGTATGCTTGGTTCTGAGCACAACGATAAGTTTTATGCAGATGAGCATGGCACTATCCGTACTGAAACTAACCATTCAGGAGGTATTCAGGGAGGTATTTCCAATGGAGAGGATATTTATTTCCGTACAGCTTTTAAGCCGGTTGCAACCATCATGCAGGATCAGGACAGTATTGATAAAGAAGGCAAAGCAGCAGTGGTATCGGGCAAAGGCCGTCACGATCCATGCGTAGTACCAAGAGCGGTGCCTATTGTAGAAGCAATGGCTGCAATAGTACTGGCAGACATGTACATGAGAAACAAAGCAGCACAAGCTTAATAGTTGTTTTAAATCATATAAAAATCCCGTTTCGGCACATAGCTGGAGCGGGATTTTCTTTTAGGTATGACTTGTCGGCCATACCTTATTATAAATTTATGACCAATCATTGCGGTAACAGTTTGCCGGGAGTTGTGCACTTGGTCGTTGAGCTTTAGCCTGTCATACCCCTGATTCAAGTTTATCCAGGTATAGTTAAAGCTCCTGACATACTGTTGTCTCAACACTGTTTTATTTTTGAGAATAAAACAAACTAGAGCAAAATGAAAAACATGAATTTGGTATCGTTAAGAATTATTACTGCGGATATTAAACGATTAGTTAGTTTTTATGAAAAAGCTTCGGGTGTGGCTGCCAGGTGGGCAACAGAAGATTTCGCAGAAATAGCTACGGGGCTTTCTGCTCTGGCAATCGGGAGTACCAGAACACTGACATTCTTTGGAGAAGGAGTTGCTCAGCCGGCAGCAAACAAAAGTGTTATTATTGAGTTTCTGGTTTCTAATGTAGATGAAGATTACGAGCGGATTAAAGATTTGACGGGAGAGATTGTTCAGGTGCCAACAACGATGCCTTGGGGAAACCGCTCATTGTTATTCCGTGATCCTGACGGTAATTTGATTAACTTTTTTACACCAGTAAGCGCTGAAGCTATAAAGAAATTTTCAACTGAATAATATAGCTAAACAAAAAAACAGGTAATTCAAATTACCTGCTTTTTTGTTTGCTGATTATTTTACTTCTTCAAAATCGCCTGGTTTCCAGCTGCCGTCAAATGCGGCCTGTTCAGGTTCGTAAATACGGATGTATGCAAACCAGCCTTTGTCTGGAATTGTTTGGGGCTTAAAGTACAGATCGATACTGGGTTTTATCTGTTTAAATATGAGGGAGTGCACCTTTGTTAGAATAGTTTTATAGCTGCTGATAGTATCAGAAGCATAGTTATAAAAGGCAAAAAGAAAACCAATAAACTTACTACAGACCAGAGAAATGGATTCTTCTCGCTTTTAGGTTTACTACTTAATGTTTTTGTAAGTCAGCTACAGTCAGTTTATATATATCATCTTTAGTCAGGCCGCTGGTCAGGGCATTGTGCATGGTTAAGCCTTCATTAAAAGCTTTCAGGGTTGATTTAGTATAAAACAGTATACCTAATCCCATTGCCCAAAGAGTCAAAAGCCAAGGGAAATATAATTTGTTCCAGCCACCCGAAGCAATCTCCCAGGCGGAAATGGCACTTTCTCCTTTCCAGGTAGTATCATATCCGGTAACAATATGGCTTATGTCATGTAAATACACATTGTTTCTTCTGCTTTCAAAGTTAGGGATTGGGATTGAAAAGAAACCGAATTTAATCCATGCATATACCGCGTACTTATTGCTTCGATGACCTTGGCACAGAAACCAGCCTGAAATACTACGGCAACGAAGCCACAAACGTCATGGCAGAAATACTCCTCAGCCGTTATGATCTTTTTGTCAGTAAAGGCATGATCACGCACATCACCACCAACCTCAGCGCCTATGAGATCGAATCAGCCTACGGCAGCCGTACACGCAGCCGCATGAGGTCAATGTTTAATTTGATTGCATTTGATAACAATGTTAAAGACAAACGCCGCTGATCTCCAAATCACTACCTGAAACTTTATAGACTACCAACATTATTTTGTATTTTGCAGAGATTAAGTTCAACCTTGACGATGGATAAAAGATTCATCAGATATCGATTACTGAAAGCGTAGAGCAACCTTTTAATTTACAGACTTTTTAAATGGATAATCTTAGTCATAATAATTTCGGAGAGGTAATCCACCTCATCAAGCAGGCTCGCTATAATGCTTTTAAAGCAGTCAATACAGAACTGATTAACCTGTATTGGGAGATCGGTAAATACATTACACACCGTACAAAGAATGAAGGCTGGGGCAAATCTACAGTTTCTCAGTTAGCGCAGTTTATACAAACGCAGGAACCTAAAAGCAAAGGATTTTCAGATAAAAACCTGTGGCGTATGAAGCAATTCTACGAAACCTATGCCGATTTGCCAAAACTCGCCACACTGTGGAGAGAATTAAGCTGGAGTCATAACCGAATCATTTTCGCATTAAAAACCAATGAGGAACGAGAATTCTATCTGAGGTTATCTATCAAAGAAAGGCTAAGTGTAAGAGAACTCGAACGCCAGGTCAACGCCTCTTATTACGAACGAACATTACTTAGTCTGACTCAAAACCAAGAACTCTCATCACTGCCGAGAGTTTTACCGAATGGCCTTGAGAACATATTTAAAGAAAGCTATGTACTGGATTTCCTGAACCTGCCGGAGAACCACAACGAAAGCGATCTGCAAAAAGGCTTAGTACATCAAATGAAAACTTTTTTGTTGGAGCTCGGCAAAGATTTTCTCTTCATGGGCGAAGAGTACCGCCTGCAGGTTGGTAACAAAGACTTCTTTATTGATCTACTTTTCTATCACCGCGGTTTACAATGCCTGGTAGCATTTGAGTTAAAAACAACGGATTTCTCCCCTGAGCATCTGGGACAACTCAATTTCTACCTTGAAGCACTCGATCGAGATGTAAAGAAACCTTACGAGAACCCAAGCATTGGTATTTTGCTCTGTAAAGACAAAGACCATGAAGTTGTAGAATATGCACTCAGCCGACAGCTTTCTCCCACACTTGTAAGTCAATACGAACTGGCTTTGCCGGATAAAAAACTATTACAGGCTAAATTGCATGAACTGCTTGAAATGTGGGAAGATAAATTGGGTGAAGAGTAATAGGCAGAGGTAAAAAAACGAATATAGATAAGTAAACAGGAATATATCTCTGAAATGAAACTAATTAGCAATAATCCGAAGCAATCACTTAATAAAGCCTATCTGAAAGAAAAGGTTGGCCGTATTGATATTGAAGCTTTCAAAACAAATTTCTCCACTCTTCTATCCAAAATAAACGAAAAGGAAAGTGAAGAACATCTCAAAAATATAATTTCTGATTTTTTAAAAGATACTTGGTATAAAGATCTGCATGAAATTAATACCAAGGGGCGTAATGATTTGGTTATTCATACAGGAAAAACGGCTAAGGATACTGTAGGTGTTATTATTGAAGTAAAAAAAACGTCCAATAAGACAGAGATGATAAGTGAAGCAAAGCCTAATGTAAAGGCCATGCATGAGCTTATTTTATACTATCTCCGTGAACGTACAGAACATAACAATATTGATATCAAATATCTTATTGTTACTAAATATTTATGAATGGTACCTATTTGATGAACTTTGGTTTGATAAAAACGTCTATCGCAACAGTAAGCTTAGAAAAGACTATGAGGGCTGGAAATCTAATGGTCATGATACTCCATTCTTTTATGATAGTATCGCTAAACCTTTTTTAGATTCGATTAATGAAGCCATTCCATGTACTTACTTTGATATCAGGCAACTAGAAAGGACTATTAAGAGTAGCAGTAAATCAGAGGACAATAAACTGATTGCTTTATATAAAATACTTTCTCCAGTACACCTTCTTAAACACGCTTTTGCTAACGACAGTAACTCATTAGATACAAAATTCTATGCAGAACTGTTACATATTATTGGTTTAGAAGAAATAAAAGATGGAGGAAAAAAATTAATCAAACAAAAAGAAAAAGCAGATCCAGCTTCTCTTTTAGAAAACACTATTTTAAAACTCGAGGATAAAGAAGTTTTGCGAAATATTCCAAATCTTTCTTCCTACGGCCTAAGTAAGAAGGAACAACTTTTTAATATTTCTCTGGAACTTTGTATTACATGGATCAACCGAGTACTCTTCCTTTAATTATTGGAAGCACAACTCTGTAAATATCACAAAGGGGACGATGGCTATATATTTCTTAACAGTCAAACTATTTTTGATTTTGATGAACTAACCAATCTTTTTTTCCAGGTATTAGCGGAGAAGCAAAGTGCTCGACATGAACACATAAAAGAAAAGTATGGGAAAATACCGTATTTGAATAGCTTACCCCTCATAGCAACCATATTCCCGTATAGATAGAGCGTAGTTCGTCAGCTACATGCACTGTCACGGCTGCTTCTCGTATGTGCGACACAACACTCAAGCTTGAAAGGTAGTTAAAGCACATCCGCCAGCCGTTCCGTGCATGCATCTTCCTCACTACGACAACCCATCGCAACGCTATTTAACATAAAGCCGCTTCCATTATAGTGCAAGCTTGCCGCAGGCGCAACACAAGCTCGCACTATAATTCGCTTTATATTAAATATCTCCCAAGGGGCTATTTGCCCCTTCAACCCCAAGGCTCATTCATGTGTCATGTTTTTGCCACCAGCGCACAGTCCATGCACACAACCGCCACCCTTCGGGATGTCGTTTAAGTGCATGTCCTCTCCCACGCATGCCAAAAACACGCCATTCACTCGTCGGCAGGGAAATCGCCCAGATACTAAACTCGTATGTAGTAGACTTTAAAAGGTGGGGCGTTTCCCATTTTGTTTTAGGTGCACCCACGCGCACCTTAGATCAAGGCAAAAACGCTCATCTCCATACGTGAAAGAGAATGAGCGTTTTTATTTGTCTATGCTGGCAGAATTAAGCAGCAAAGGTTATAAGGGAACATTTTTTTGAAGTAAAAAAGCCGAGACACAGAAAAGCTCACAATCAGCATTAAAAACGTCTTTTCCCCTTCAAAAAAACGATGACACCAGTTTCTTTATTTTTTTAAATAATTTAAAACCTTTTAATCTATCCAGACTATAAAGTATTCAATAACGAATTTTATGACGAAAGAAGAAGATGTAATGGACCAAATGAGACACTATGATTTATATAGTACCAATGTCAATGCAGATGCTGAGCTCGAAAGATTAAAAAAACAGTTTCCAGCTATATGGAAAAAATACTTAAGGCTAAAAAAGATTGCTAGTCTATTTGCTTAGTTCATTAGTAAAATTTTCAATAAATAACAGACAATAAAGTAATTCAATAAAGCTCATATGCATATGTTAAAATGTTCCGGTGATGCTAATAAAAGGGAAATTGTAAATGAATATTGGATTAAACCGGTATCGCGCTTAAGGTTACTTAACGGCCAAATAGTTGACGGCTGTTGTGGTCCATTGGAGAGTGAATATTATCTCTTTTTGGCTACTCATAAAAAAAACAATAATAAGGAAGAAGTATTTGCTGTTGGGACGCATTGTGCTAAAGAGTTCTTAAGGCTAACTAAAAACAATCCGCTACCGCTATCAGATTTATTTAAATTTCAGGGCCAACCAGGTGTAAAAGGGGTAGTCTCTAATAATGATTCTTCAAAAAAAATGCATGATTTGAATAGACTGTTAATATTGGCTATTAATGTTTTATGTGTTTCTTGGAGGCAAGAACCTAAATCTCTTATCCTTAAAATTTTACTTTTTACTAATTCAAAACCAGATGAGCCAAACTATAACGGGATTCTGATCTTCAATAAGATAATCCAGAAAGATAGAGAGAAAAGAAGTCTAACATTCATTTATCAAGAATTAAAAATAAATAACAACATAAAAGATATTAGCTTCAGTCCACTACATGATTATGTTATCTCGCAGGGGGACAGTTCATTTTACTTGTAAAATATTTATGATTTAAATTTTAAACATAACTGACTTATAATTTCACATGGAAGACTTTGAAATAGAAATCACTAAAAGCAAATTAAAAATCCCTATCACCACTTGTATCCATATGATAAGAATGAGCCCCGAAACAGATAGGCCTACTTCAATTGGGTCGGGTGTTATTATTAAGTATAGAGAAAAATTCTTCATTTGTACTGTTGCTCATTTTACACACTATCCCGATCATACAATAGGTATTGTATCAGGTCGCATAAGTGAAAATAGGACGGAAATTATTGAATTAGAAAGCTTTAGCTATGTATATAGCATGAACTTTGAAGGAGTTGACATAAATGAAATGGAGACTGAAGATTTTATTTATTGTATTGAAAACCTAGATAAAAGCGGAGCAGTACCAATTGATATAGCATTTAAGGAAATTCCTTTACTTAATAATATAATTCAAGCCCAAAGAGTCTTTAATTTAGATGAGGTTGGTGAATTATTGATAGAGGAGGATGGTAAGTCATTTGCATTAATCAATGATGAATATGAAATTGATAAAGACCAGTTATGTAGTTTTTATGGAAGAATTCGACCCGACTTTAAAGATGATATTTTCAAATTTGAAGAAGCACTTTATTGGGGACTTCCAATAAAATCTATAGGGGATTCATTTTTTGAGATGGATCTTGGAGCACCTATTTCTGATCATAGTAGATTTGAAGGTTGTAGTGGAGCTCCTATTATCGATTCCAGAGGAAGACTCATTGGATTATTAACTCATGGACCAAAAGATACTTCAAAAAGTAGTATATATGGATACCGATTTGACAAACTTAAACGATGGATTGATTTAACATATTTTCAAGACCCTAGTTAACGATTATTACTATCTTTTAATAAAGAGGTAAGCTTCTTCAATAAAATAGATATACAAAAACTGGTTACAGCACCAATCACAGCCAGTACAACAGTCTTAACAATATCACCTGCATGAACATTGGCGAAGACGCTGAGGAGCGTCCCGCCAATTGTTCCAATCACAGTTCCTGAATTACTTTGCGGCTGATTCATCTTTTCTATTGTTAGAAGTTTCAACAGCTGTTTGGCTCACTGCCGATATAACGCCACCGGCCACAGCCACATAACCAGCAGCAGTGAGCAATGCCGCAGGGAGTGCTACAGGAGCAGCCAGAATCGCACCGCTGACAGCAGCAAGACTGAGGCCAACGGCACGCAGCACTTTAAAGAACTTAGGAGTTGGTGCTTTTACTCTTTCAACCACATTCATAGTCTTATCAATTAAGATTTAGTAGAAATTTTAAGTGTTACTGTTTCGACTTTATCAAGCGCAGCGAAAGCCAGATCATAGACTTTCTTTAAAGCCTCACGGGAGAGGCTGCCAATGCCGGGGCTTTCAAGTATCGTTACAGGAGCAATACAGCCTTGGAGTTGTTTTAAAGCATTATTAGCAGCATGAATTAAAATCCATTGCCTGCCAGGAACATTTAACAACCACAAGTGCCATTGAAACTTTTCAACAAATCGTTTCTTCATGACATACTCACCTTCAGGAATACAGGAAATTTTGCGTTGATTGTTGAGCCAGGGAAGTTCTATGGTGTAACAGATCAACTTTTCATTACACCATAGTTCCCCATTTGTACCTTCAGGATGATAAGTCCTGAGCAATAGCAATTCCATTATTGCACGACATCAAGGATTTGCATCGCATTGAATGAGCCGTTTTTCAATGGGTACAACTGTCCGCTTACCTGTTGGAAAAACTCAATCACAAGCACATAGAAAGTAAATCCGTCCCCAATAGGAATACCATTCACATCAACAGATGTATTTACCGGTACAGCAGTCAAAGGCAAGCTCACAACTGGACTGGTGTTGATATAGCTGATACCTTGTGCAAAGTCTATATTAGCAGCTGCAGTCCGCATAGTACAATGCGTTGCTCCAGTTGGAGCGACAATATCATTAAGCGGTGCAAGTTCTGTAAACCTGACATCACCGGTTGACAGTACCAACTCATAATCCTTGAAGAGGATCGCACCAAGCAATGCGTCAATATTGAAGTTAAAACCCTTCAGCGCCGCTTTGCCCTCATCAGTAAGAAAGCCTTGCGTAACGTTGCGTGAACCTCTGGCGCTTGTCGTATCCATCTTTAAGATATCCATCATGATCTTAGTAAGCCTTGAACTTACCCTGCCATCAGAAGCAGTCATCATCAGGTTTCTGAACGTATCACGCAAAAGCTTGCCTGCAACACCAGCTGAGGCGAACTCAGCATTATTTTCACGGGTCCTTACAAACGAAGCATCGTTCGCAATTCTGTCGCCACTTACACCGCCCTTTTCACGGACTAAATGTCCGTCAGCTGAGGTCTTATAGAAGGTCATACCTCCAATAGTACCATTGATTTTTAAAATACCACCTTGTCTTGCCATAGCATTTTTGAATTAGAAATTGAACATTGGTTAACAGCTTGTACAACACCTGCGCTTATTGCGCGCATTAAACTGCCTGTAGAGCCAGGGAGCACAAACCATGGATTTACCACACCTCCATAGCCCGAGTCCCTGGGCACAAGCAGCCTCCATGCCGTTCGCAAGCACAGCGTCTTTAGAATAAGCCGAGTAATACCATGCCCAACCCTTGACAATAAGCAAGCTGTCAAGCCTGATATTGCCAAGGCGGACATCCACAAGTACCCGACCGTACAAGTCCCTTTTAAGGCTATCAATAGCCACTATCTTTCCGAGTATAAGTTTGCTGAGGCTGTCATGGGAAGAAACCCCGTAAGCCTGTTTAATTTCCGGAGCGTCTACATTGAGTAAGCGGCAATCGTAAGTTTTGCCATTCCATAAGCCCACAAAAGTGTCACCGTCCTTCACCCGAATCACACGGGCAGAGATTTGACCAAAAGAGGAGAAAAAGGTCAGTAAGAAGCTGAATAACAGTAGTAGTCGCATCGTTTTCTGAAGTATTTTCAGCAACTTTACGACAGTGGAAGAACAGTTAAAACCCACTATGTACGTTTTTACATGTTATTACCGAAAAGGATATGTATTTACACCAAGGATATTCAAAACGTGACCGGTAGAAAAGAGCAAACAGCCCGAAGGTTATACAACAAGATCAAAAAGGAATTGGGTAAGCCGGAAGAGGGATTCGTTACAGTTCAGGAGTTCTGCAAGTTCACAGGAATATCAGAAGAAGAGGTATATAGGTTCATGATAGATTAGGCGTAGCAAAGTCATATTAGCGTCATAGATAAGACGTAATAGCTTTAATTTTTAGCTAAGTACAATCAATCCAAATCGCACTTTACCACGCCAAATCAGCCGCAAAACACTTAATAAAATTTACACTCAAATAGACTGTTTTGATTGATTAACATACTGATAATTAGTATATTTGTGTATCAAAATAGTTCTTTAAACATCTGCATTAAATATCAAATAGTAAGTTACTTATTCGGTTACCAGCCGAATAGTTCTTTTATAACTTATTGATTCTGAGAATGCATTTTTGATCAGTATAACCCTCCAAGAGCTTGCTTAAACCACATAATAGTAATTCAATATTTAGCTTTGAGCCCTTGGAAGGTTTAAAGCACTCGAACTTCAGAGGGAAAACTTTAAAATAATAGTCCGGACAGGCGTTTTGTTTTTCACTACTACTGTCACCAGCTTTTAATTCAGTGCTGAAAACTGGTAGGAGCTTTATTTAGTTTACTTTTAATGAAAATATGGGCAGTTTCTTCATTTTTCATAAAGGGAATTTCTATGCCATCTTTTTCCTTAAGCAATTCGACTGTTTCTGTTAATATTCCTTCTTCATAGTTGTAATGCTGGCTTATTCGGAACTTATTATAAGGCAAAAATCGACTTGGATTCTGGACATACATGGTTAGTACAGACTTTCTGAATTCAGTATCTGTTGTGCCGTTACCGGTACCTAGTGAAGAGTTAATGACTGCCTGTACTTTACTTTCAGTAAGACTTTTATAGGCAATTTCAAAATACATCGTTTGGTCTCGGTCGCCGGCTTTACCATCGTATTCAGGATGGATCCGATGGAGTGATTTTACAGACTTCCATTGATTGTTGTAGCGCCTTTGTACCACATCGAATTGATAGTCATAACTATCCTCTCTGATCCATTGCTCATTTTCATAACGGTAAGCTTTACTGATACCATTCCAGATAATCGTGTAAGTGTCGTTCAGCTCAAGTGAGTGGTTTAACGGGATAACTGTTTGTTTAGAAGTGCTGCAAGCTGTTGAAAACAGAATTGTAATTACTGTTAAAGGAATAAACAGGCTTTTCATATTGACTCTTTTCATTAAGTGGAACATTAAATATTTCACTGTAAAAGTGCCAGGTATGACTGACGAAAAAATTAACAAATGTTACAAACGCTATTTATTGGCAATTTTTTTTCGCAAGCGGCTAAGGCTTTCGCGTTCGAGGCCCAGATAGGATGCAATATGGTAGAGAGGTATCCTGTCAAGAAGGTGTGGGCTGTTTTCAACTAAGTCAAGATAGCGTTCTTCTCCACTCATGAAAAGAAAGCTTTCTACTCTTTGAGTCGTAAGTTTGTAGGATTGTTCTGCTATCATTCTTCCAAAACGTTCCCAGTTTTGAGACTGGTTATAAGCATTTTGCAGTGCCGGCAGGTTGAAAGTCACTATTTCGGCATCTTCCAGCGCCTGAATGAAGTATCTGCTTGGTTTTTGTTGTAAAAAACTGTCATAGTCTGTTACAAATTCATTTTCAAATGCAAAATGAGTATTGATTTCCTTACCGTCAACAAGGTAGTATGTTCGGAAAGAACCCTGGTTGATAAAACCAATTTCCTGGCAAGTATGTCCTTCGTTTAAAAAATGTTCTTTAGCTTTATAGCTTTTAACTTTTAGATGTGGCTCAAATAAAGTGCAGTCCTGTTCTGTCAGGAAAGAAACGAGGGTCAGCCAGTCTTTAAATATTTGAAAATTACCCATTTTGACGAAGCTTTATTCTGATTTTGACTTAATCATTAAGCGAATTGATTCCTTGTGCTTTGAGTCGTTCAAGGTTTTCCTTCATTGTATTTACTTGCTCTACAGGGTGGCCTTGCCATTTTGCAATTTCTCCAACAACTCTGAAAGGGTGTGTAGAGCGGTATGATTTGGTTGGGTTTCCCGGGAATTTTTTATCGGTCAAATCTGGGTCATCTTCAATCTCACCTGTTGGTTCTACTAAGTAAATCCGTTCCTGACTTTCTCCGGCTGCAAGTTCAGCACCCCAGATTGCAGCATCCAGAGTGGCTGATAGGAAAATATATTTAGCGTTTTTCTTTTGTCCGTAATTGGAGTTGAAACCGGTTTCGATGAGGTCACCAATTTTTAAGTCCGCTTTTGTGCCATGGAAATAAGTTTGGGAGAAAGGTGTTGGCCTTTTTTCGTTTGATGTTTGCTCCATTGTCAGGTTTGTGATTCAGTGGTTAAAGCAAGGTACGTGCCTGTTGTCAAATATGGGTGGTATATATAAGTTTCGCAAATGAATGTTGGAGTATAGGATTGTAAATCCGTTTTATCTGTGATTAGCATTATAAATTGTTTAATAGTTAGTTTTAGAGATCTTCTCTATCCTACGAGACGAAGCCCACAAGCCATAATATAAAAATCGTGTGGGAAATAGTAGTAGCGACCTTAAAAGTTCAAACGATACCCGCCATGGCTACAACCTGATGTTATGTGTAGTTTTTATTTTAAACATGCAAGAATCCAATTAATACACCCCACAGGTTCAACTAAAGACCAAGAGTGAGGATGTCTCATACCATTTAAACGATATCCTTTCCCTAAAGCATTTATGTATTCAGCTTTATTGTTTCCTGTTAACCTTAATTGGTTTATCATTGCAGTTTGATCCAAAGCATTCATATCGTAATAGTCAACATATCTGTTTTTTAGTTGCCAGTCAATATCAGGATCAGAGTATATTCTAACAGGTACAGTTTTTAGATATTGAGAATTTCCACCATCCTTTTGGTCTCTTGAATACATTGAATGTTGTATAAACTCACTAGGGTAAGTTTTAGGAGAGCCACCAAATTGAGTATTAAATTTATTTAAATAGATTTTTGCTTCCTGAACTGCTGGCTCAAATGCATTTTTTTCAATTGTTCTTTGAAATGAACAATAAAGACGAGCTAAGTCAAGTGGTGGATCTACGCCGTAAACAGCTTTTGGAGTAATGATGGTATAATTAGCATTTTCATAAGCCATTTCTGTGTACCGCAGTGCATTCATTCCTCCCAATGAGAATCCGCCAATAACAAACCTATCCTTTGGAAGATTATATTTATTTATTGCATCAGAGAAAGTGTTGTTAATGAATTTAAGAGAAAATTGGTCAAGACATAAATTATAATTAATCGATGGTACAATTGTAAGTAAATTACTATCGCACGCTAGTTTTGAAAGATTAATATTGTTATTAAATACGTCTTCTACTAATTCTCCTGTAGAAGGAAGTAATACAAATACCCCCTTTATTTTACCTTTTGGAACAAGAGCATAATAAAAAAGAGAATTTGATTCTCCATCATTTATGTAAATGTTAGTACTGTCAATAAGTGGTATAATATTCTTTTTTAGATTGTTTGAATAAGGGTTTTCTAAATTAATTACAGGATTCTGTCCATATAATTTTATGAAGGCCAGAAAAATTAAAAAGGTTAAACTGTATTTCATTTTTTTAAATTACACATAACTAGTATATATATATACCCAACCGCGTATACATTTCATAAATGCGCAAGTATGTCGTAAAAAAATGTATTTCGCTTACTTAGAAGCATTTTTGTTTCCATGGCTAGGCTGCTTTAAAATTACTGATTTTTCAGATATCCGGATGGTAAAGTAGATTTTTTATTTGATTAATATGACTGCTGCTCACGTGGGTGTATATCTCGGTGGTTTTGGAGCTGGCATGGCCGAGTAGCCGTTCAAGAAAAAGTGTTTATGTGTTAAAGTGTTTATGC
>CAZNHL010000024.1:36608-51821 GCA_964572965.1 uncultured Bifidobacteriaceae bacterium | reverse complement strand
GTAAACGCCAGATTTAAATAGCCTCTATGTTTAAAATTAATTTTCTATGTTATCTTTCTATCTAAGCGTTTTGTGTTGGTTTTTGTAAAAAAAACTATGTTTCTATGTGTTTTAAAATATTAAGCCTGCTATTAGGTGCACATAGTGATTTTCTAAAGAAAATCTGAGGAGCACACTATATTGTAATCATCTTTATGTCTTAACTATTAAACCAGGACAATCTAAAGAATTATATTAACCTGTTATTATGAAACTATTTTCATCATTCAGAAAAGAAAAAAAAGAGAAACCTGTTGTCTATCAGCTGGGCTGGTGGGCACATCAGCATTTGCTGGAAATACATTCATTTGATGTGGTAGTCCTGGAGAGTAAGCTGAATCTGCTGAACAATAAATCATTGATTGCCTATACTGTAAAAGGAACGTTGAAAGAAGGTGTTACCGGTATCCCTTTTATTAAATATGTGCATCATAGCGAGCAACTGCTAAAGACCTCTGATGAATTTACTGTGGCTATTGAAGATACTACTGCGGATGCCTGCATAAGCATTACACCGGTGGTAGAAATTGAAAACACATCGAAAAGGGCAGAGGCTCCTGTGGAATTTGAGTTTACCAATCAATACTGGTTGCAGTCGCTCCGCTGGGGAAATAATCGGTTGTCATTTATCTGTGGAGCGATACAAAGGGAAATAACCTTGGAGCAAAGAAAATAATATTCGTATAACGATACCATTCTTGAAGACATTTACATTCTATAAAAAGGCCGAGGCGCCTTATTTTAATTTATCGGAGTTTTTATTTATACCGGTTACTCCCATTCTGGTAGTTGCGGTCATGTCCTGGCTGATTCTTTATTTCTTAGGCTTTATTCCTATGGTAGTGGCCAATGTGATTACAGCGCTAGTTGCCAATTCCATCTTGCACGGATTTAAAAACGCCTCGCCTAACGGACCTTCACGTGCCTATAAGGTGTCCAGCTCGGAAGTGATAGTATCTATGCTGCCTTCTTTTCTGGCAATTCTGGGATTGGCGTTTATTATAAATGTGGGCGTATACCTTATTGTCATATTTCAGAAAACCGGTGTGTTCTATGCCTGGTATTTTTATGCATGGTTGTTTGTTGTGCTGGGTATTCCTGCCTTGTATTTTCTTACGCAATACCTGTTATACCTGCGTTTGCTATATTTTCAGGCAAGAGCTTTCAGGCCTCTGCACCTGAGTGTGGCTTATGACCCCGAACTACAGGTATGCACAGAAGAAATAACATTTTTAAATACTAAAAAGAGATTGATAGAAAATGTATCCGTCAATGACCATAGAAGTATTTCGGATACAGGCAAATGGAGAAGCATGTCGTTGAAAGAGCGCAATGAGTATTTATATAATACAGTGTTTTCTGAAACTGTTCATATCCCTAAAGATACAGACAGACTGAAACTATCCTGGTATTCCGTAACAGAAGATACTTACTATTGTGATGAAATTGATTTCCCGTTTGATAAGCTGCCATTTGTAGAAAATGAATATCCGCTTAACCAGTCAAAATTATTAAGAGGAGAGAGAACTAAACCCATTACCTTATCGATAAGGGAAAATGGAACAATGAGTGTATATAATCGCGAGAACATTATTGTTGAACCTGTGGTTTTGAAACCGGCAGAAGCAGATGAAGAGAAGAAAAAAGGCCTGTTGGGTTTTACTCTGTATGAGTGGCTGCAAAACAGGCAGGCGGAAAAGGAAGATACCGAAGTGGTGTTGAACAGAATAAAGCACCGTACTCAGTTGACAAGTTTTCTGTGTAACTGGCAGATTACAGGAGGTGGACTGGATGTGCATACTTCTGAGATTGATGGTGTAAGGATTCATGAAGGGTTTGGTAATAGAGTAAAACCGAATACGTTTATGAAAAGACCGCTGCCGGTACGAATGGAGTTTTCTTATGAACGTTTTATATGGGCTTCATTTTATATCGATGCGGAAAAATTGTATGAGTTGTTGCAGACAAGCGGTATTAAAGAGGGAGATATTACTTTTGAAGTAAATCTGGATGCAAAGAAGGGAGAGGCTTCCCTGCTTGTAAAATACAAGGATTCGAAATTGCCATTTACCTCGTTTGAAAAAGAAATAGTTCCGCATTGTCTCGAAGTGGTGCAGGAAAAGCTTCAGGAGAAAGAAGAAATAAAGGTGAAAAATGAATTGTTGAAGCAAGTCTATGAATTGATTCAGCAGAAAGATTTTTCTCAGGCACAGCAACTGTGTACAACAAGCCTCGAACAGTATCCAGACTTTGAAATGATGTATTTTTATGAAGCACGTCTGCTCTGGTATGCACAGGGTTATGAAGCATCGTATGCGAAAGAAAATTATTTTGTAGAAAAAACACAGCGGGAACCAGTTGCCTTGTCCCGCATTTACAATCATTACGGATGTTTGCTGGATGAAGAAAAGCGTTATAAAGAAGCGCTCCCGTATTTTGAAAAAGCGGCCGCTGTGCTGCCGTCAGAAATGATTTACACCGCCAATATCGCCGAGATTTATTATAAACTGAAAGATGCCAGACGGGCTTTAGACTATGCTAATCAATGTATAGAGAAAGGCTATACGTCTGAATTGATGGAAGAAATTGTTGCGAATAAAGGTGGAAAAAGTGTTGATGATTGAGGAAGCTGAACATCGGCATAATTTTAATTAGTAATAAATAACTATGATACTATCTGATATTGTAAAAACGAATGACTGGCCGGAGGTTGAAAACATACTTTTAAAAATATATCCAGATAAGATAGAAGATAGCAAAGCGTATCAAAACGTATTTCAGCATCTTCAGGAAATGGAAGCGGAAGAGGATACCATTGAAATAGTGATACAGTCTGCCCGAGAGGATGACGCAGAGGACTCTTCTTTCATAGACGTATATGGAATAGATAGAAAGTCAAAAGAAGAAGCTTCTGAACCTCTTGCTCTGGAATATGTCCGATGGGAAAAATGGCTTGGAATGACCATTCAGCAACAGACAATAACAGAATTTACGGAGCCTGAAATTATAGCCCATTGCCTTTACGAAATGACTTGGGCAGGTTTTGACCAGAAAGAAATTCAGAAAAAACTTTCAGAAATAAGAAGAGAAGAAAAGTGATACCATTGTTTAAAATGATGGCGTTACTCAATTTTCAATAGACCGAGCAAAAAACTATAGAGCTAACAGTACTTTTTGTAATCTCTCATTTGATAGTAAAAGTAGTCAGCATCGTAATAACCACTTCCTCTTGCCAATACCAGAAAGTGTTCTGAACGGTTAAAAGAAATTGAAAAGTCAACATGCATCAGACGTTGGCATATATTCAGGTATACCTGCTTTACTTTTTCGTCCCAATATTCAAAGGTTAGTCTCTCGTATTTAAAGTAGTTGTAACCTCGGTAATAAAGTAAAAAGAGGTATTGTATCTCTTCATCGTAAAGGTCTATGAGTACTTTGTCTTCGTCAGAGTAATAATAGTAACGAAGGTCAGGAGTATTGTATTTCTGATGAATTTTCAATGTCTCCCAGGGCCCTTCCAGGTCGGGGACAACACCTATGGCCAGTTCGGGAGGAAAAGCCTCAGGCATGCAGTATTCAAGAAGTAAACAATAGGCCTGTTCATTGATACGAACATGTTGCTGTACTACTTCTCTGATGCGATTTACAAAGAAGTCTTCCATCTTTTTAAAGGCAATATCCAGCGTAAGTCCCGGTTCCGGACGTTTAAACAGAATCTCAGGACGGTTGGGGTTTTCACCTTTTACATATTTTTTTATAACGTCAATGTTGCCGGATGTATCATACAGAAATGCAACATTGCAGATGTAATTGGAAAAAGTGTCTTTTTGATGGTAACCGGTTAGGCGCCCGTTTTCTGTCCCGTATTTTTTTAATGTGATACCACTATGTGTACATTCCAGATAAAGGTCGGGAATACCGTTTTTAAAGAATAGATGACAGACATTGTGAAGAACAACTCTTTCTCCATAGACAGAGAGTGTGAGACTTTTATGAAAATCTTCTTCATAGACAAAGACAGTTTCGTGCCGGTTCTGATTTTCTAAATGCTTTATTCTATGAACTATACGATTACTTTTAGGGTCTGCGGTAAACGTATATAGCTCTTCGTATGAAATATCAACATCCGTCGGGTCCGTCACAAATAAAAGCTTACGCTGCTCCTCTGTAATCAGCTCATTTTTGAGCAAATCTTCAAAAGGTTCTATTTCAAAGAACGGATGCCTTGCCATGTAGGTAACCAGAGAGTCTTTACTTTCAATAGTCTGCCTGATAGCTGCAAACGCTTCCGGCAGATTATCGAACTCCTGTTGTATTTTTTCAAGCAATGTATTCATTGTGAAAGTTATTTGTTTGTAAGAAAAGAAGAGACTACTAAGGTGTAAAGCTTATGGTAGTTGTTCGTCTTTATACTTACTCATCCGTTCATGGAAATAGTCTACATCAAAATTACTACCTTCCCTGGCTAATACTAAAAAATGTTCTGAACGATTAAAAGAACCGGAAAAGTCAGCATGCATCAGTCGCTGACATACCTTGAGGTATACCTGTTTTACTTTTTCGTCCCAGTATTCAAAGGTTTTTCTCTCATAGTTCATATAGTTATAGGCCCGGTAATACAATAAAAAGAGGTATTGCATTTCCTCGTCATAGAGGTCTACCTGTAATGTACCTTCTGCGGAGTGGTGGCGAATAGTCTCGGGATAGTATAACTCATTTATATTGAGTGTTTCAAAAGGTGCTTTAAGGTCAGAGGTAACACCAATTACCAGTTCAGGCGGAAAAGCCTCCGGCATACAATACTCCATCATCAGAAAATACACTTCTTCATTGATAGACACACGTTGGAGCACTTCTTCCGTGATACGTTCGACAAGAAAATCTTCCATTGCCTTGAACGCCGTTTCCAGCGTAAGCCCCGGTTCCGGACGTTTAAATAAAATCTCGGGGCGGTCAGGATTTTCTCCCTTTCTATATTCTTTAATCAGGTCAATAGCACCCGATGCATCGTATTCAAATACCACATCACTGACGCTGGAGAAAAAAGTATGTGTTGCATGAAATCCTACTATGCGTTGGTTTTCTATTCGGTATTTTTTTGAACGTACACCTCTATGGGTACATTCCAGGTAAAGGTCAGGAATGCCGTTTTTGAAGAATAGATGACAGACATTATGAAGAAGAATCCTTTCTCCATATACATGAAGGGTAAGACTTTTATGAGAATTTTCTTCATAGGTAAAGACTGTTTCGTGTCGGTTTTGGTTCTCATCATAACAGACCCTATGGTGTATGCGCTGGTTTTCAGGGTCAGAGATGAAGGTATACAACTTTTCATATGGGATATTCACCTCCTTCTCGTCCTGTACAAATAACAAATTACGTTCCTCTTCTGTAATCAGCTCATTCCGCAGCAAACTCTCAAAAGGCTCTATCTCAAAGAGAGGGTGCCTTGCCATGTAGGTAACCAGAGAGTTGTCATTAAGAATAGTCTGCTTAATGGCAGCAAACTCTTGCGGCAGATTGTTGAATTCCTTTTGTATATTTTCAAGTAAAGTCGTCATTATTCATTTCCTGATATATTGCAACAGGTTTAAAGTTTAGCAACTTATATCAGTTTCTCTTTTTTATAGTTAGTCATTTTTTGATGAAAAAACTCCAAATCAAACTTGTAATCACCCTGTGCAAGTATCAGAAAATGTTCCGATGTTTTGAAAGAAGCGGAGAAGTCAATATACATCAGGCGCTGACAGACCTTCAGATATACCTGACGTATTTGGTCGTTCCAGTATTCAAAGGTTTGTCTTTTGTAGGTTTTATAGTTGTAGGCGCGATAATAGAATAAATAGAGGTATTCTGTTTTTTCATCGTACAGGTCCAGTTGCAGCGTATTTGTTGCGGAGTAATTACAATATAACTGATGCAGGTCCATCGTTTCAAAGGGAGCTTTAAGGTCAGCAACAAGACCTGTTCTTATCTCAGGAGGGAAGGCGTCCGGCATATAATACTCCATCATCAGAAAGTAAACTTCTCCTTCGATTCGTACACGTTGTAACTCTTCCGTGATACGTTCGACAAGAAAATCTTCTATGGCCCTGAACACTGCTTCCTGTGTAAGCCCGGGTTCAGGGCGTTTAAACAAAATTTCCGGACGTTCCGGACTCTCGCCTTGTACGTATTTTTTAATCAGTTCTATTGTCCCCAATTCATTGTATTCAAACACAACATCACAAACATAACGGGAATAATTGCTCGTTTCATGGTAGCCTGATAGACGATTATTTTCTATACGATATTTTCTGGATAGAATACCGCTGGGAGTACATTCAAGGTAAATATCGGGGAGGCTATTTTTGAAAAACACATAACAGACACTCTTAGGAAGAACCCTTTCACCATATGCATGCAGCGTAAGACTTTTATGGTAATTGTCTTTATAGTCAAAGACGGTTTCTTTCCGGTTTCTATCTTCATCGTAGCTTATTCGGTGGTATATCCGCTGGCTTTGTGGGGCTGCCCGAAACAGGTATAACGTTTCCCATTCAGGATTGACCTCCTTCGGGTCCTGTACAAATAATAATGCCCGTTCCTCTTCTGTAATCAACTCATTTCTCAGTAAAGACTCAAAAGGCTCTATCTCGAAAAGCGGATGCCTTGCCATGAATGTAACGAGCGTATCATTACTATCAATCGCCTGTTTCATGGAAGTAAATACTTCCTGAAGATGGTTAAACTCTTCTTGTATCTTTTCAAGTAGTGAGGTCATCGTCTCAGGCTTTTTACTTATATATTCTAATTTACAAAAACAAAGTGTCGTTGATAGAAACACAGGGTTGTAGATACGAAGTATTTACTTAAGAAAGAATCATGGAGTGGGTTTTATTTTGAGAGTTGTTTATTCTTTTTATACTTTATTTATGAATAATTTAACTATGTAATTGTTTGAGAGTATTATTTTTTGCATAATGGAAATTCTTGTGATGCATTTGTGTTACAGGTTTTTTTGCCAAGGTAAATGCTGCGGTAGAGTGGAGTACTTTAGTTTTATTTTTAACTATAGCTTTTATAACCTTTTAAGTTTTTGATTATATGGATGAAATACTGATAAAGATGCAGGCGTTGGGATATAATTCTGACTACGATGAAATAAAAAAGATTCAGAAGAAAAGTGTATCTAAAGATTTGTCTTCAGCAGGTTTCTCAGAGAATGATTGTAAAGCTGTTATTGAGGCCATGATTTCATCCGTAAATGATGTAAAACCTTTATATCCGGATGAGGATGTCCCGGAGGGAAATAAACTGGTTTCTGTAAGTTTTAAAATAGCCTATAAAGTTCCTGGTAAAAAGGCCCTTAATTTTGATGAAGAAAAGATTTTTAAAGAAGCTGCTCCGTATGATTCACTAGCTGGTGCTATGTTGGAATACATCAGGGCAACAGAGAAAGGGGATGAAGGCAGCCGTGTGATGATGCCCGAAAATGATGAATACGAATCGCACCCGGCAGGTACTTTTGCGATACTCTCTCTGGTGTTGCGCGACAAAAAATGGATTGCCGATTACATCGACTTTTTAAGAACAAACGATATGGACAGTGAAGTGATGCAACGCTGGCATATTATAGAAATTATTGAGAAATATGGCTGGTGCGAGGAAACTTCCAAACTAGCTATTGCCAGAAATGTCAGTTGCTGCGGGCAGGAGGGAAAAGAACAGTTTGAATCCTTTGTGAAGGAAGGCTTAGCCGATTACTACGCCGTACCTGAAAACAGAAAAGCATTTTTAGCAAACATCAGAACCGAGTTTTTGTCATGGAGTAATTTTACATTCAGATTGGAAGACGGTGATAAAGATTACTATGAAAGTGATGTCGTATCTTACACAAATCACTTTGAAGCGCTTTTGTCACCGGAAGAAATAAAGGGTATTGAGGAATTTCTTTTGCAGCAGTGGAATGATTATCATAAAAATTAAGATTCCGGTCTTTATGTAATATATAACGAAACGGCCCATGGATTAAACCATGGGCCGTTTCTCTGAAAGAAACATGTAATAAATCTGTTTAGATATTTTTAATTTAAATGTTTAATAATCAATAGTATTTGTTTGTTTTTGTTAACTTGTGGGTACTCATATATCATTAAATCAGCAATATTTTTTTATTATCCAGTTAGCATTGTTCAATATAAATATATACCAGAATGGATTTCAAAGATCAGATTAAGCAACTTGCTTCTCGGGTGGAGAAGATGTTGCCACAAATTAACACAGAAGAAGCCACCAAAACTTCCCTTGTAATGCCTTTTATACAAATATTGGGCTACGACGTATTCAACCCTTTTGAAGTAAACCCTGAGTTTATTGCAGATATCGGAATTAAAAAAGGCGAAAAAGTTGATTACGCAATTTTAAAAGATGATCAGCCTGTGATATTGGTTGAGTGTAAACATTATAAAGAGAAATTAGATCCACACAGCTCTCAGCTTTTCCGGTATTTCCATACTACAAAGGCAAAATTTGGTTTATTGACGAATGGTCTTACTTATCGCTTTTATACTGATCTTGTAGAAACAAATAAGATGGATGAAAATCCATTTTTTGAGTTTAGTATCACAGAAATCAAGGATACAGAAGTTGTTGAACTGCAAAAGTTTCACAAGTCATATTTTGATATAGAGAATATTGTAAATACTGCGAGTGAGCTTAAGTATTCTAACTCCATCCGTAAAATACTGACTACCGAGTTTAAAAATCCAACATCCAACTTCGTGAAGTTTTTTGTAAGCCAGGTTTATGATGGAAAAGCTACTGAAAAAGTGATGAACCAGTTTACTGAGATTGTTAAAAAGTCATCAGGCCAGTTTGTGTCAGAGCTTATTAGTGAGAGATTGAAATCAGTTCTTGAAAAAGAAGAGGTGACAGATAAAGAAGAAGCGGTAAGGCTGGCTGAACAATTTGAAAATACTGATAAGGATAGTGGAATAGAAACTTCGGAAGAGGAAAAAGAAGGTTATCTGGTAATACGATCAATTCTCAGACAAAAATTTGCTGTAACCAGAATAGTGGGACGTGATACAAAATCTTACTTCGGCATCTTACTTGATGATAATAATAGAAAGCCATTAGCCAGATTGCACTTCAATGGCGGTAAGAAGTACTTGTCATTATTCGATAAAGAGAAAGCAGAAACAAAAATGGAAATTTCTGATGTAGATGGTATCTACCACCACGCAGACTTATTGTTAAAGTCGGTGGAGCATTATGAGTAATAAGATTTTAGGATTAAATTGAGAGGAGAGCCTTGGTGAAAACTGAGGCTTTTTCTTATAAAGAAAAAGGCGAGTTGCCCCGCCTTAAATGTTTTCACAACGGAATAATCCTTATTGTGATTTGCTTTCAATAATCAAAAGTAATATAATTATTGAATTGTTCAACACGGAATAACATTTTTAAGCATTGGAAAATTTATGAAAACCATACTGGGATTAGATTTAGGTACCAACTCTATAGGGTGGGCGTTGATAGAGATTGATGAGCTAGGTGTGCCTGTTCGTATTATCGCAATGGGTAGTCGAATTATTCCTTTGGATTCTAAAGAAAGAGACCAGTTTAAACAAGGCCAAGCGATTTCTAAAAATCAAGAAAGAACAACTACAAAGACTCAACGAAAAGGTTACGATCGCAAACAGCTGAAAAAAAATGATAATTTTAAATACAGCTTAAAGAAAGCTTTGGAATTAAATGGTATCTATCCATCCAAAGAGTTATTTGACCTTCCGATGCTTGATTTGTGGAAGTTGAGAAGTGATGCTGCATTACAGCCAATTGAAGCGGAGCAGTTAGGTAGGATTCTGTACATGTTAAATCAGAAACGTGGCTACAAGTCAGCAAGAAGTGAGGCAAATGCCGATAAAAAGGATACAGAATATGTACAAGCTGTAAAAGGTCGTTATGCTCAGTTGCAAGAACGTAATCAGACTATTGGACAGTTTTTTTATGAAAAATTATCGGAAGCCTATAGGAACAATGATGATAGGAAATACTTTAGAGTGAAGGATGAGGTATATCCTCGGGAGGCTTATATTCAAGAATTTGATACTATTGTAAATGTTCAAAGGGAACATCACTCTTTTTTGACGAAAGAGTTAATTCATTCACTCCGTGATGAGATAATCTATTATCAGCGAAAATTAAAATCCCAAAAAGGCTTACTAAGCGTATGTGAGTTTGAAGGATTTGAAAAAGTAGTAAAAGATAAGGCAGAAAAAGACAAAACCGTTTTTGTAGGGCCAAAAGTGGCTGCAAAATCTAATCCCGTGTTTCAACTATGTAGAATTTGGGAAACAGTAAATAACATCAATCTTAAAGTAAAAAATCCACCAACCTCAAAGTATAAATGGAGTGATCGAATTCCTACTTTAGAAGAGAAAAATCTATTGGTTGAACATCTCTGGAAAAATGATCAATTAAGCTTTATTGACTTGCTTAAAATTCTTGACTTGAAAAAGGATGAAGTATATAGTAATAAGCAACTTTTAAAAGGTATAAAAGGCAATCAAATATTTACTGAGATTCATAAAGTTATTGGAGAAAATCTGCTATTGAGGTTTGATGTAAATGTAATTCTCAATGGGAAAGATGCGTATATCTATGATAGACAAACAGGTGAAGTTTTAGAAGAACGTCAGGGGGCAGAGATAGACAAAGAGATTGAGCAGGAGCCGTTTTATCAGTTGTGGCACACCATTTATTCTATCAAAGATCTGGAGGAGTGTAAGAAAGCTTTAATCAAGCGTTTTAGTTTAGAAGAGGAAATTGCAGAGAGACTTTCTCGTATTGATTTTGATAAACAAGGTTATGGTAATAAATCTATAAAAGCTATTCGCAAAACATTACCTTATTTGACGGCAGGTTATAATCTTTATGAAGCAGAAAGCCTTGCCGGATATGTGTCTCGTTCATTGGCCAAGAATGAAATAGAAAAAATAGGCACAGATGAGAGGCTAGCTTTATTATCAAAAAACAGTTTGAGACAGCCCGTAGTAGAGAAGATTTTAAATCAAATGATTAATGTGGTAAATGCCATTATTGAAAAACATGGAAAACCTTCAGAAGTCGTTATTGAAATGGCGCGTGAACTAAAACAAAGTAAGGATGAACGTGATGCTGCCGACAAGCAGAATTCTTTTAACAAAAAGGTAAATGATAAAGTTGCATTGGCACTTAGAGGGCTAGGGGTGCCAGCTACCAAACGCTTTATTGAAAAATATAAATTCATTTCGCCAACAAGAGACAAAAGCTGGGATACATCTCAAATCGTTAATCAATGTATCTATTGCGGCAATTCTTTTAGTCTTACAGAAGCCTTAACGGGTGATGCGTTTGATGTGGATCACATTGTGCCTAAGTCATTATTGTTTGATGATTCACAAACTAATAAAGTGTTGGTACACAGGCATTGTAATAGCAGTAAAACCAATCAAACAGCATACGACTATATTACAAAAAAAGGAGAAGTTGAACTTAATGCTTATTTGGAAAGAGTGGATGAATGGTTCAGAAGAGGCATTCTTTCTTATTCTAAAATGAATCGATTGAAAGTTTCTTTTGAACAATATCAGGAGAGAAAAATGATGAATAAGGAAACAGAGTCTGATAAAAAGTTATGGGAGAGCTTTATTGACAGAAACCTTAAAGAAACACAATACATCACTCGTAAATCAAGAGAGATATTGCAAAAGGTTTGTAGTAAGGTAAGGGTAACCGAAGGAAATGTAACTGCTAAATTACGTAAGCTTTGGGGTTGGGAAGACGTGCTCTTGGATCTGCAACTACCAAAGTTTAAGGAATTGGAGCAAACCCAGATGAAAGAATGGAGTAGTGATCATGGAAAAAGAAAGCATAAAAAAGAAGAAATAGCTAATTGGAGTAAGCGAGATGACCATCGCCATCATTCTCTCGATGCTTTAACTATTGCTTGTACTCAGCAAGGGTTTATCCAACGAATTAATACATTGAACGCAAGTGAAGTAAGAAATGAGATGAATAGAGAAGTGGAAGAAGCTCAAATTAAGTTTAAAGAAAAAATGACTTTATTGGAAAGCTACTTGTTTTTGAAAAGACCTTTTAATACCGCTCAAGTAGCTAAAGCCGCAGATGAAGTACTAATTTCTTTTAAGCCCGGTAAAAAGGTAGCGTCTATTAGTAAGCTCAAAGCGAAAGGCAAAAATGAAGCTACTGGGGTTCTTACACCAAGAGGGGCTTTGCATGAACAGTCGGTTTATGGCAAAATAAAGATTATTGATAAGAAGAAGCCACTTAAGTATTTATTTGGAAGCCCTGAAACTATTATTGATAAAGCTATTCGGGATAAGGTAGTGTATAGAATTGATGAGTTCGAAGGTGATGTAAAAAAGGCTTTAAGTTCCTTGAAAAAAACACCTGTTTATCTCGATGAGGGGAAAAAAATAATACTCGAAACAGCTGATTGTTTTAAAGAAGAAGTAGTGATTAAGTATAAACTAGATAGTTTAAAAGCAAAAGATGTCCCCTATATCGTTGATAAAAAGGTGCGAGAATTGGTGCAGCAAAGATTGGATGAGCATAATGGGAAAGAAAAAGAGGCATTTAAAACGACGCTTTGGTATAATGAAGTAAAGCAAATTCCCATAAAAACGGTACGCTGTTTTACAGGGTTGTTATCGGTGGAAGGAATTAAGAAAGATGAGAATGGAACTGATATAGGTTATGTGGTTTTAGGAAATAACCACCATATAGCTATTTATCAAGATAGGGAAGGGCAATTAAGTCAACATAGTTGTACCTTTTGGCATGCTGTGGAGAGAAAGAAGCTCAAACTTCCTGTAGTAATAGAAGATACCAGCGTGTTGTGGAGTAATATTCTTGATAAAGAATTGTCACAATCATTTATGGATAAACTTCCGGCCGATAACTTAAATTTGGAATATAGCCTACAGCAAAATGAAATGTTCATATTAGGACTTAGCAAAGAAGAAGCTAAAAAGGCGGTCGTTGAAAATAATAAATCGCTTGTTAGTAAGCACCTTTATTTGGTGTGGAGTGTTTCCGAAAATAATTATTGGTTTAGACATCATTTGGAAACGAAAAACTCAGATTTGAAAACAACTTTAGGAGCGAAAGAAAGTAAGCGATATTATTTATTTAAGAGTGTTGGTGCTTTTTTAGCTCAAAGTCCTTTGAAAGTGAAAATTGATTGTTTAGGGGATATGTCCTTGCCCCAAATTAGCTCCAATGTCTAGAAAATGAGCGGGAGTGAAATTATTATCTACAAGACTCAAGACAACCAAACTCAGATTGATGTAAAATTTGAGCATGAAACGGTGTGGCTTAGTCAATCTCAGTTGGTCGAACTTTATCAAACAAGTAAAGCCAATGTGAGCGAGCATATTAAACATATATTTGAAGAAGGAGAGTTGGATAGGGAATCAGTTGTTCGGAAATTCCGAACAACTGCCACCGACGGTAAAAACTATAATGTGGAGTATTATAGTCTGGATATGATTATCTCACTTGGTTACCGTATTAAATCAAATATTGCTACTGTCTTTCGTATCTGGGCAACCCAACGTTTAAAAGAATATTTAATCAAAGGCTTTGCCATAGACAGCGAACGTCTGAAAAATTTGGGTGGCGGAAATTACTGGAAAGAATTATTAGACAATATTCGTGATATAAGAAGCAGCGAAAAAGTAATGTACCGTCAGGTATTGGACTTGTATGCTACGGCTATTGATTATAACCCGAAGGCTGTTGAAAGCATTTCGTTTTTTAAAATTGTACAAAATAAACTACACTTTGCGGCACACGGTAATACTGCTGCCGAAGTTATTTATTTCAGGGTAGATTCTGAAAAGCCGTTTGCCGGCTTAACGAATTTTAAAAGTTCTCAGCCTACACAAGCTGAGGCTTTGATTGCTAAAAACTACTTGAAGGTAGAAGAATTGAAAGTGTTGAACAATTTGGTTTCAGCTTATTTTGATTTGGCGGAAATCAATGCCATTGAAGAAAAGCCAATGAAGATGCAGGATTATATTAATGAACTCGACCGGATTTTAAACTCTACAGGGAGAAAATTGTTGCAAGATGGAGGAACAGTAAGTCATATCCAGGCAGAGGAAAAAGCTAAATCCGAGTTTCGTAAATACCAGACAAAGACACTCAGTGAAGTGGAAAAGGCTTATCTTGATAGTTTGAAGGAAATAGAGCTCAACATAAAAAAGAAGTGATTGCCGCCTTTGTAAATATTACTGATTGAGTATCCATTTCATTGAGCCTTACTTGATTTGTTTAACCAGAGATTCTGAATTTTGCCCGCTAATTTCGCTGATAGCGCAGATTTTATTGATTGTTAAATTTTCAGGGTTTGCAGAACTGGAGTTTTAAACCCTGATCTGCGAGATTCTGCGTTATCTGCGGGAAAAAGATAAGAAGGTTCGTAGAAGCGGATAGTCATTTATTACTGTTTAAATGATTGACTTTTAGTTTTGTAACCATTTTAGTTGTTATTAAAGTATAAGTATTTTGTGTTAAGTGTTTGATTGTTAAATACTTATTTTTATTACTTTTAAAATAGCCGGAAATGATTAAAAAGACCATTGTTATTGGTAGCCCTTGCCATTTACACACAGAGGAAGAGCAACTGGTAATCAGTTATCCTAAAGAAGCCAGTGAGCAGCGGCCATCAAAGCGTGTACCGATAGAAGATATTGGTTTTTTGGTGATAGAACATAAGCATGTAAGTCTCACTCATCCGCTCATATCCAAACTATTGTACCATAATGCAGCATTGATCACTAGCGACGAACAATATTTGCCTACAGGTATGTTGCTGAACCTGAATGGTAATACTTTACAAAGTGAACGGTTTAAAGCTCAAATCAATGCCACAGAGCCATTAAAAAAGCAATTGTGGCAGCAGACGGTAAAAGTCAAAATCCATAATCAAGCGACCTTACTGGAACGATGGGGGATACATACTGATAATATGTGGTATTGGAGCAAAGAAGTACGTTCCGGAGATGCTGATAATCACGAGGCAAGGGGCGCTGCCTATTATTGGGGCAATTTGTTTCCGGCAGCCTGGAATTTTACCCGTGAGAGGCATGGAGATGCTCCCAATAACTTACTGAATTATGG
>CAZNHL010000024.1:0-36598 GCA_964572965.1 uncultured Bifidobacteriaceae bacterium | reverse complement strand
ATGGTTATTCTATTTTGCGCTCTACTGTGGCAAGGAGTCTGGTGGGAGCTGGTCTATTACCAACGCTGGGAATTTTTCATAAAAGCAGGTATAATGCCTATTGTTTGGCAGACGATATTATGGAGCCATACAGACCTGTAGTTGATACAGTAGTACGTCAGATTATCCACGAAACATCTGTCATTGACCCGATGACTCGGGAACAGAAAAATAAGTTATTAGCGATACCTACTCATGATGTGTTGATTGATGGAGAGCGTAGTCCTCTGATGATTGCCACACAGCGTACTGCATCTTCATTGGCAAAATGCTTTTTAGGTGACAGTAAGAAAATACTCTACCCGGCTTTGATATGACTTATGACCGTTTTAACGCTTATCGTATTATGTGGGTATTAGTGTTTTTTGATCTGCCTACAGAAACAGCTAAAGAGCGTAAGGCAGCAACGGACTTTCGTAAGTTTTTATTGAAAGATGGTTTTGGGATGTTTCAGTTTTCTATTTATGTTCGTCATTGTGCCAGTAGGGAAAACGCAGATGTACATATAGCGAGGGTAAAGAAACATTTACCAGAAAAAGGACAGGTAGGAGTCATGTGTATTACTGATAAACAATTTGGAATGATCGAGCTTTTTCATGGACATAAAGTACAACCTAAAACGCCCATTCCTCAACAGCTAGAATTATTCTAGAAAATAAAAAATGCTCCTCCTATTTGGTATAATATCCAAAGGAGGAGCATTTTTTTTATGCTTACAAATGTGCTTAAGTTGTTGTTTTTGAGTGTGTTGTTTGGAGGTGTGCTGTAGGCAATATACCAAAGAACTCAAAATGAAAGCAAATCACAACAAGACATCCAATCTAAAGGATAAATACAATGCTGTAGGCAATATACCAAAGAACTCAAAATGAAAGCAAATCACAACAGTTCATGCGCAAGTATCCACCAGATAAAGGCTGTAGGCAATATACCAAAGAACTCAAAATGAAAGCAAATCACAACACAAGGCATCATACGCATTGTTTGAAAATGCTGTAGGCAATATACCAAAGAACTCAAAATGAAAGCAAATCACAACAACTGATCCAGAAGAGAAGTCCCGTATATCGCTGTAGGCAATATACCAAAGAACTCAAAATGAAAGCAAATCACAACAGAACTAGCGAATTTTTTGACGCCTATGATGCTGTAGGCAATATACCAAAGAACTCAAAATGAAAGCAAATCACAACTATGCGATGTGAAATATTACCTTTGGGCTAGCTGTAGGCAATATACCAAAGAACTCAAAATGAAAGCAAATCACAACTCGCCCATTGTTTCCGTTGCAGGGCTTGCCAGCTGTAGGCAATATACCAAAGAACTCAAAATGAAAGCAAATCACAACATATAAGCGAGACCTAAGCTATTATTTAAAGCTGTAGGCAATATACCAAAGAACTCAAAATGAAAGCAAATCACAACAATGACTGGTAAATCATTTTTAGTGCTTCTGCTGTAGGCAATATACCAAAGAACTCAAAATGAAAGCAAATCACAACCAATTACCCCATCAAACTATAGTTTTAAAAGCTGTAGGCAATATACCAAAGAACTCAAAATGAAAGCAAATCACAACCACTTAGGTAAAATTCAATTACACCAAGTAGCTGTAGGCAATATACCAAAGAACTCAAAATGAAAGCAAATCACAACTTGCAGGTGGTTTGGCCGGTGTCAAAATAGGCTGTAGGCAATATACCAAAGAACTCAAAATGAAAGCAGATTTTAATCCTTATCTGCTCAATCCGGGAGGCAAGCTTAAGCTAAGGATCTTAGAAACAGATAGTCATTCGATATTCTGATGACACTCTCCGTTGTATTCGCTGAAACGGGGAAGTTTTATAGCTCTTTTTTTAAATTCTCTGTAAGTTACTTTTGAATCGGCATTAACTATATGTTCAAAATTTCCGGTAATAAAGTTATAACTGAAGCTTTCGCTTTTTTTAATATCTGTTTATTGTTATCATCAACTGCAGGGTTGCTACAGGACCAGTTGCATCCTATTGCATACCAGTTTGCATTCTGAAACCGGAAAGTATATCCTAAGCCGCCATTGCAGCCTCCTCTGAAATTTATGTCGCCTGCTCCTAATTTGATTACATTTTCTTTCACCGTTATTTCCATAACATCTGCATCAACTATTCTTGAACGCTCTAAAAATAGTTGCTCATTTTTATCTGCCAGATATAAACCTTTTGCACTGCCGTGGAAGATTAACAAAACTCTTTTTTCTATTACCCAGGTGTTGTGTACTTCAGTAGAGTCTATCATTACAAAATAGTCTTTGAGTCCATCTTTGTTAAAATCTCCTTCAGCTTGTAAGGCTATCAGCCATTTTGAAGGGATATGTTTATTCAATTGACAAAATGTGTCAGGACGAATGAATAGTTGAAGTAAAAATAGGATGGAAATTGTCTTTAGGGTTTTATCTATAGCTCGTTTCATAGAGATAAATCAAAGGTCTTTTTAACATGTCTATCATACAACTACTGTACTTTTTAGTATAAAAAGAATATCAGGAAGATTTTTTTAGGTATAATCCTGTTTTGGGCTGTGTTATGATTGTGCTAAAATAAGCCCTCTTTTTTAAATTTCCTTTCTGGTGTCCTAGTAATGTCCTATTGTGTGTGGGTAAAATTCTATTATATGTTATTAAGTTGCTGGTATGTGAGGTTTGGGTAACTCAGATTCATACTTAATTATTATTAACCAATCTAACTCTTAAAATGAGAAAAATAATTTATCTTTTTGTGTTGTTGGCAGGATTTTACAGTCAGCCAAACGCACAACCATTGACGGGGAAGTTATCCTATTCAAAAACATTGATCTATAAAGATCAGATGCAGTATAATCCTACCAATGAGTTCATTTTTCCTTGTATTATTAAAGCCAGCGACCATATCGCTAACCCTCTGGGTAAATATTATCTATATTATGCCCCACATGATGCTCCCGGAGGCATTTGTATGGCTTATTCCAACTCTGTGACAGGCCCGTTTACGGAGTACAGCAATAACCCTATTTTGTCAAGAACGCATCAGGGAAGGTTCAGTGTAACACACGTCTCTTCTCCTCAAGTGGTGTGGATGCCGCAGTATAATAAATATTTCATGTATTTCCACGGAGAGAATACAACCACGCGGTGGGCACATTCTTCAGATGGTATCAATTGGGAGCTTGCACAAGACAATGTAGCATTGAGAGCGTCTGACTGGGGGAGCGATTTTACAGAGTGTTCTTACGCAAAGGTTTTTGACTATGCTATTCCGGGAATCGGAGATCGCTATACTATGGTGATGATGCTGATCAAAAGAGGTCATGGAAGAAGAATAGGCCTTGCTACTTCTAAAGATGGTAAAAAGTTTACACCAAGAGACCCTGCGCTTGTAACGTCCAATGCTGATGAAGGTGGTCAGTTGTCGGGGCCGTTTTACTGGGCTAACGGAGGAAAGCATTATATTATCTACCATGGTGCTTCCGGAAAAATTCATTACACCGAAGTAGGCAGCAGGTTCGATCAGGAAATCCACAGAGGGGTCTTTTATAACCCTGCGCCACACTACCCTGAAATCAACAAAGCAGCTGATTGTTTTTTGTTCTATGACAGTAATCGTTGGAATATGTTCTATACTGTAGGTACAAGATTGTATCAAACTATTGCTTATGCCTTTGAAGCTCCGGTTTCCAGTATCATTATCGATAATAATACAAGTGGTTTTTCGCATGGTGGTTCATGGGTTAATTCAACGAGCACAGCGGGGTATTATGGCCCCAATTACCTGCATGATAACAGTGTAGGTACGAATCCTGGAACCTGGGCTAAATGGAAGCCGACTTTCCCGACTTCAGGATACTATAAAGTTCTGGTAAGATGGCCGGCAGAGGATAACCGCCCTGCTAATACGCTTTATAAAGTTTACCATCAGGGTAATGTGACTGAAGTGAGAAAAAATCAGCGTACAGAAAAAGGTTCGTGGGTCTATCTTGGGCGTTATTATTTTAATGCCGGTAACTCAGAAAGTAACAGACTTACGTTGGATGCAGGCAGTGATGCCGGATTTACCATTGCTGATGCTGCATGGTTTATCCCTGATGGCAGCGGAGCTATGAGAGAAGCAGCAGATGAAGAAAATGAGGGAGCTGCTGCATTCTTATTCAATGAGGCCGGTGATTTTGCAGTATACCCGAACCCGGCAGAGGATATCATTAGCCTGGCTTCATTAGAGGATCTTAGCGGTGCACAGGTGAGTATTATTGATATCTCAGGAAATGAAGTAATTACTATACCAGGTCTTAGTTCTGACCAAATCGATGTTTCCTCACTTGCAACTGGGGTTTATAGTATTATTGTTACGAAGAATGATGGAGGTAAATTAAGTACTAAGCTGGTGAAGAAGTAGCAGACTCTTCTTTTTATTTTACAGTACACAAAAAGCTCAGCGAAAAACGCGAGCTTTTTGTGTATTCTATATAATAGTTTGCATTTACTTTTCTAATTTGGTATTAGAAAAACAATTTTCAAATGAAACTTATTAACCCCAAAATTATCTATTTACTGTTTGCCTGTTTTTTGTCAACTATCGTAAATGGGCAGGTCACCTCTAAAGTTGCTGCATCTTATTATCATTCATTAAGACTTTGTGAAGATGGTATTGTATGGTCCTGGGGCAGAAATGATTATGGTCAATTAGGTGATGGTACGATCCTTAATAGCCGTAACCCTGTAGCTGTTCAAAACCTTTCCGGTGGTGTTGTGGATATAGCTAGTGGTTTGTTTCATTCAATTTCATTAAAGAGTGATGGTACGGTATGGGCCTGGGGGTATAACTCCAACGGTCAGTTGGGTAATGGAACTAATATCGATAGTAAAACTCCAGTAAAGGTTCTGGGCTTGTCCGGTATCACAGCAATATCTTCCGGACAGAGCCATTGTATTGCGCTAAAAAATGATGGAACTGTTTGGTCCTGGGGGCGAAATTATAGCGGTCAGCTTGGGGACGCTACTATGAATGATAAAAATATCCCTGTACAGGTAAAAAACTTGGCAGGGATAATCGCAATTGAAAGTGGCCCGGACTTTTCTTTAGCATTGAAGAGTGATGGGACTGTCTGGGCTTGGGGGAGTAACTCAAACAGTAGATTAGGAGATGGTACTACTTCGTCGTCGAAATCTACTCCTGTTCAGGTAAAAAATCTAGCAGGTATAACAGCTGTATCGGCAGGTGTAAGCTTATCTATGGCATTAAAGAGCGATGGAACTGTATGGATATGGGGAAGGAATGATTATGGACAATTAGGTGATGGCTCAACAATACATCAGGGTTTACCATTTCAAAATCCTAATTTGTCAGAGGTGTCTTTCATAGCAGCAGGGAGTGATCATGCTCATGTTATAAAAAATGATGGTACTGTATTAGCTTGGGGAAGGAACAATTATGGCCAGTTAGGGGTCAATAGTGTTACAGATCAATGGATACCTGTTCTGGTAAATAATTCTGAGGGAATCCGTAGTATAGACTGCGGTGAAAGGTATTCAATAGCATTGAAACAGGACGGTATTGTAATGGTTTGGGGCAACAATGGATATGGACAATTAGGTGATGGAACTATTGATAACCAGTTGGTGCCTGTAGTCATTCAGAGAATGACAGGGGTAGAGGATATAGAGGCAGGTGCCGAGCATGCTCTTGCATTGACAAAAGATAGTAATGTATGGGCTTGGGGGCAAGATTATACCTCTATTCCTGCATTAATGCCAGAAATACCTAATGTGAAAAAGTTGTCTTCAGGAGTAAATTTTACATTAGCGTTAAAAAATGATAGCACAGTATGGGCTTGGGGTAGTAGTTATGGTTTGGGCGATGGGTCTGTAAACAGAAGAAATGTTCCAGCGCCGATACCTACATTAAGTGGTATAATTCAAGTTAGTGCAGGAGATCGTTTTGCTGCAGCATTGAAAAAAGATGGTACGGTGTGGACATGGGGCGAAAATGTTGCCGGTGAGCTGGGCGATGGAACCATTATACCCAAATACATACCTATACAAGTGCCCAATTTGGCTGGCGTAAAGTCTATTTCATCAGGGGGAGGCCATATTTTGGCATTGAAACATGATGGTTCTGTATGGGCATGGGGGTCAAATCAATACGGGCAAATCGGGGATGGGTCTAATGGAATGAATGCTGTTCAAAGAGTACCTTATCTTGTAAAGGTGTCTGCCGGAGTAGTAGCTGTTTCTGCCGGTGAGTCATTTTCTCTATTTCTTATGTACGATGGTACCGTTTTGGCCTGTGGCCGGAATGCTTACGGACAGTTAGGAGACGGCTCAACTGTTAATAGGTTTTTACCGGTAACTGTTAGAAATCTTACCGGAATTGGGTCAATAGAAGCGGGGTCATTACATAGCTTAGCTAAGAGAAATGACGGTACAATATGGGCATGGGGGCGAAATTACAGCGGACAGCTTGGGGACGGTACTACTATTGATCGTACATTACCTGTTCAAACGCTGAATGTTGGTGGGGTAAATAAGTTCTCTGCAGCAGGTTTGTACTCCTTGTTTTTGAAAAATGATGGCTCTGTCTGGTCATGTGGCTCTAATGGATATAAGCAATTGGGAAATGGGGATGGGGTTTTGCTGAATTCGTCTACAGTTGTTTTAATAAATCCATTAATACCCAATTGTTTTAAGGTTTGTGAAACTCTCCCAACTGTAGATGCCGGCAGTGATCAGATAATCTGCTCCGGAAAGACAGTTGATATAGCAGCTATCGGTTCTGGTAACTTAAGCTGGAGCCCGGCAACCGGTTTGAATACCAGTTCGGGAAACTTGGTAAAAGCCAGCCCGGCAGCAACTACTAAGTATATTGTAACAGCTGTGTTGTCTGGTGGGTGCTATGCCACCGACCAGATAACCGTTACAGTTCTTCCTAAGCCAACTGTAAATGCCGGCCAGGATAAAGTAGTTTGTTCTGGTGTTCCCACAAGTCTTACTGTCAGTGGTACAGCAACCGAGTATTCATGGAGTCCTGCCAGAGATTTAAACACAACAACCGGGACAACAGTCATCTCAACACCTTCAGGCGGGATCACTTATATCGTTACAGGTACTGATGCAAATGGCTGTACTAATACTGATGATGTAAAGTTACAAACATTCCAAAGCCCTGTTATAAATACAGATGGCAATAAAAATATATGTGAAGGAGAATCGGTTCGTTTAACAGCAAGTGGAGGGTATTATTATTCATGGAGTCCTGCTACAGGGATTGCGAATCCATCGTTGGCATCTATTACAGTACAGCCAACAACTACTACTACATATACTGTTACAGGCACAAATCAACTTCAATGTGGGGCTACTGCTCAAGTGGTTGTAACAGTTAATGCAGCACCTGTCATTGACGCAGGTGAAGATATAACTATGTGTTCCGGAAAAGTATCCACTGTTTTGGTAAATGGAGCATCTTCTTATTCGTGGAACCCGGCAGTGACTTTTAATTCACCTACTGGTGCTGAAGTTATAGTAAATCCAGCTATGACTACATCATACACTATAAGTGGCATAGGCGAAAACGGGTGTAAAGGTGAAGGGCATCTGTTAGTTAATGTAAATTCATTGCCATTGATTAAAGTGGAAGACGATAAGTCTGTTTGTGAAGGAAGTACTGTTAATATGACTGCCAGTGGAGGTATAACTTACCAATGGCAGCCAGCCAATTTACTGGAAAACTCTTTGGGTTCTTCTGTTAATGCCACGCCAGTGCAGACAACTACTTACACAGTTACAGGTATTGATGAAAATAATTGTAGTAACAATGCAGAAATCACAATAACGGTGAATTCTAAACCTTTAGTAAAAGTTTCTTCTGATACTACTATTTGCTCTGATGGGGTAGCAATTTTGAAAGCTTTTGGGGCTAAAATGTATTCCTGGGAGCCTGTTGATGGTTTAGATACGCCTTATGGAGCTAGTGTCAACGCAAGACCGATGAATTCTGTGGTATATACGCTGACAGGGCAAGGAGAGAATGGGTGTTTGGCTACAGCAACAGTAAGTGTCAATGTGGATGATTCAAATTGCACAACTACCACTGCATTTGATCATTTATTAACTACTATTGAACTGTACCCAAATCCGATGTCTGAATTTATTTATCTGAATTCTGACGTAACTATTGAATGGGTTGATATCATTAATATCTATGGAGTAAGTGTTTACAGTCAAAAGGTAAACGCAACCAGTAGTGTTATAAAGCCAGATTTGGAAACTGGTACATATATTATAAGGATAGGTGGAGCTAATGGAATATTTACGGCTAAATTAGTTAGAGAATAATTTACCTGTTACGGCTGGCTGTATGTTTGAACAAAGGACTAAACCTTAGACTTTTGTTCAAAAAATAATTTGCTTCACAGCTAATAAATATTTGTATTAGAGCGTATTATGTTTTGTAGTTGAACTTTTACTGAATATCAGGAGGTTTTTTTAAGTGCTAAATTTTGTTGAAATAGTTCTGTATTTGAATATGCTTGTTTCTGTCATGAAATCATCTTTACTTACCTTTGTGCTGATTATATTCTTATCCATTTCTTCTTCCGGCAGAAATGTAATGACCTGGATTCCGGCATACGGAACCAGTACTTGTAAAGCCTTAATGAATGATGCCACTAAATCTCAGTGGATAAAAAAAGGTGTTACACATATCGGCTTGCAGTTTTGGGTACCCGGAGATAAGGGCTCTGTTGTTTTTGTAACCGACTATCAATTTACATACAAAGCTGCTACTATCGGTCAGGATGTAAAGGATTTTGTAGCCTGGGGTAAAGCAAACAATATCAAAGTTATGATGTGTTTGTATAATGTCCGCACCGACAATTTTGACTGGAATCTGACCCGGCAAGTGATCAACACTTATCCTTACAATACGGTAGGTTCTATTATGAAAATAGTTGAGCACTATGAGTTGGATGGGGTCGATATAGACTTTGAGGGTACGGGAGATTATAATTCTGATAAATCTGCCTTTGTAAGTTTTTTAGATACCCTTGGTTCTGCATTGCATCAGTCTGGAAAGGAACTTTCTGTCGATATGTTTTCAACACCGTGCTACAATGCTCCGAACCCTTCCTGGGAATCTGCCATGGCACCTCATGTAGACTTTATGAATATAATGGGCTATAATGATACCTATGAAGACAATAATACAGTCTTTCAGTATTGTCCGCAAACACCTTCGGAAGCAAATAATTATGTTTTCCGTTATTCATATATCGAAAACTACCTTACCGTAAAACAGGAGGTTGCTTCTTCAAAATTGTGTTATGGTCTGCCTTCATGGGTTGACGAATGGGGAGGACAATGTGTACATTCACATATACTCGACATTGCAGATATCTCATTAGCAGGTGGTATTGCCATCTGGGACTTACAGTTAGGTGGGGGAGGGTTCTGGACTGATCCGCAATCCTGGGATTTAATCAGGATGTTCAGGTTGGATAGTACCGCCGCGCAGATGCGCTCACATATTCAGGCTTGTGGAGAAACTACTTCAATCGATGATTTAATAGAAAAAACTCATCACATTTATTACGACTCAGATAATCAGTTAATAAACCTTTCTGGTCTTTCGGGCGATTTGTTCCTGTATTCTGCTACAGGTGTGCTAGAAAGAAGCTGGTATGTTCAGGCCGGAGAAAACGTTTCTTTAACTGATATGTCAAACAGTTTTTATATAGCTAAGTTTCAAACTTTATCAGGTATATATACAGAAAAAATTGTAGTCAGGTAGTTCTTTTGATTCCTGGTATTGGTCGGTAGGGATACCGACCAAGGATAGCCCCCGGCCGTATCTCCTGATCGACGGGAATTTTGGAGACTTCTATGTTTTGAGGATGTTGTCTGCTGAGGATACAGGTAATAAGGATTGTTATACAACAATTGTAAGAATCCGATTTGCTATTTCTATTTCTTGTTCGTCTCTGAAGTCTGTTAATATACACGAAAATGCATTTATGATGTCAAAAGTGTATTTCAGGCAATAATAATAGTGTTCGCTCCTATAATCGATTTCTTCCCAATTTATATCATCTTGAAGTTCGCTTTCAAATGGCGGCCAAATATATTTCTCGCTCAGAAGCTCTTTAATACTATTGATTGTGTCAGGAATTTCTTGATTTTCATAAAGTCCCAATTGAAATTTGGCGGCTTTGGCAACTTTTAAAATGGCGTCTAATATGTGTTTCCTGTTTGTCTTATCAAATGACAAAAGACGGAATAGAAATATTAAGGAGAAAGGTGTCGCCATAATTATCCCGTCCTGATGTTCAATGTTTTTCCCAATTTTGTCTATCGCTGCTTTCTGCCGTTCCGGTTGATCAGAAAGTAAGTCATAAAAATAAGCCGGGAAATCGGTTGAACGTCCGTACCAATGAACAAGTCTGTCCCAGGGAATGTCATTAAGTCCCACTGAAAAATAAAACTCTTTGTCTGTTAGCATATAGTTGATTCTCCGGATTTTGTTTTATGGCAATGTTGTCACCGTATAAAGTTAGGTCTTGTGTTGGTTTTTTTAACCTTATTGATTTTCATTCCAATAATAACTGTCGGGATAAATCCTTTTTCCGAAAACGGCAGTACCTACTCTGACTATAGTAGAACCCTCTTCAATAGCAGTTTCAAGGTCGCCGCTCATGCCCATAGAAAGTTCATGAACAGGAATGCCTTTGTTTAACATTTCTTGCTGCAGGTTTTTGAGAGAACGGAAACACCTACGTACTTTTTCGGTTTCGGCGGAGAACAAGCCTATGGTCATTAAACCTTTTATATTTAACCGATCCATTTGCCTTACCTGTAAAGCCAGTTCAAGCGCTTTTTCCGGATCTATTCCAAATTTACTAGGTTCGTAAGAAGTATTTACCTGAATAAAGATATCAATCTTCCGATCTTCAAATTCCAGGCGGCTTTGTAGTTTTTCCGCCAGCGAAAGCCGGTCGACCGATTGAATACAGTCAGCATACTTCAATACTTCCTTAATTTTATTGGACTGTAAGTGCCCTATGAAATGTGTCTGATGGGCAATCGCTTTTAGAGACTCGTATTTTTCTTTAAGCTCCTGTACTTTATTTTCGCCTATTAAATTTTCCCCGCTCTCAAGCACCATTTTAATATTTTCTGCAGAAACGGTTTTAGTAGCAAGCATCAATTTAACGTTGCCGGCGTTGCGACCGGCAGCTGTACAAGCATTAGCAATACGTTCCTTTATCTGAGTTAAATTGATCAGGATTTCATTCATAGTATATGCTGGTGTTCAGGGCAATCTATTCTAAGTTCTGTTGAAGCGAGTTTGGCCTGGAGAAGCTGACAATGGTGAACACCATTGTCGTTGCTATAATGCGCACATGTATGGCACATGCGCTGAACAGTAATTACACCGGCTTTATTGAGTTCGTGAATCAGTTTCAATAAACCGGACAGCATTACTTCTTTTTGCTCATCCGAAAATGTACTCAAAGGTTTTTCAATGGCAAAGGCAAAGTTTGATGACTTCTCAGCAGTTTTTTTGCCTTCTGTCGTCAGGCCTATAATATAGCTACGCGTATCAGAAGGGTCATCGTACTTTTCAATCAAGCCCTTTTGTAAAAGCACTTTAATACTGTCGCTGACTGTCGCTTTGGTCATATTAAATTCCTGAGCCAGATAACTTACCTTACATTTTTCCTGAGAATGGAATTTAAGGAAAATGAGGATCTGAATCTGGATAGGGCTGAGGGAATTGTCTTTGCTTTCGTTCCATAGCAATACACGGAAAGCCTCAGAGATACGCTCCAAGGCCACCACAATTTTACTTTCAGTCTTTTTGTTCTGACGGTTTAAGTCAAAAGGTGATTCCATTTTTAAGTACAATTTTCCATTTCATAGATAAAGAAACCTTGTTTCTTTATTACGCCTTCCCATTGGGGCTTTACAGTTTCAATATGACAGAATCTACACTCCTTGGCAGTCAGGACTTGTCCTTGCTGTCCTTTAGGTTCGAGATAGATTTTTCCATACTTGTAGATTACTTCTTCGTCTTTAACTTCTTCAGGTACAATTATGTCAAAGTGCATTATTGTACCGTCTGTTTTAGTTACATAAGTGTCCCAAACTGCTACTTTCATGTCTTATATATTTGAATTGTCAAAAAGATAGATGAAAGCCTCTTAAAGTTAGGAAACCTAACAATAAGAGGCAAATTTTTTTAGCCTTTCACTTCAGCTAAAGATGCTCCAAAATTGATGTGCAATACATTACCATTTTGTGTAACAAGTGCAGGGACAGATTTAACACCTTTTGCTTCTGCCTCAGCAATTTTCTCTTTTTGAGTACCCAGGTGGACAATCTCAACATTGTCAATACCTATTAGTGATACGATGTCATGTTCGGCACTTATACATACCGGACAACCTGCGTGGTAGAATACTGATTTTGCCATTTTTAGTTTTTTTAGATTCAAGCAATATTGCCTGAATAAATATAGTTAGGATTCCTAATTATAAAAACGGCTTTTCAGATTTTTCTGCTTATTAATGCCAAAACGCTTCAAGGATTAGCTTAAAAATAGCACAGATAAACTATTCTTATATAAAACCTGGAGGGTTAAAAACACTAATTGTGTGTAACAGAGCCTTTTTTGTTGAGTTGGCTGTTGCTGACGAGGTGATTGGAGGAGCGTATAAAGCTCTTAGAGTAAAATAGTTACTTCAATAATATTTTCGGCCTCAAGATGTTCTTTTTTTCTGATATCGGCTTTTACGGGCAGGAGGTATGTGGCTTTTTTAGTATCAAACCAAATAGCTGTTTTCCATTGAGTTTTACCAATTTCCGCGGTTGCTTTCAATCGGCCCCAGCCTTCTTCCTGAGATTTGAATGTTTCCCTGATTTCATTTGCAATGTTTACCGGAAGTGAAACAAAATACCAGCCTCCCGGAGGTGAATGCTGCCAGAGTTTTTCAGAGAAATTGTATTTTATTTTGAGAAGCATTGGGTTCTGCTGTGTGGTTTAAATAAGAATTTGATTTTTATGGACTATTCATTTACAGGTTCATAGTAAAGCGTTACCGCGCCACCGCTGAAAACTTTCGTCTTGGTGAGTTTAAGAACGGTTCTGTCACTGATGTTTTCAAATAAAGGTAATCCTCCTCCTGCAACAACAGGGTGTACACAAAACTGGTACTCATCAATCAAATTAAGCTTCATGAGTTCTATGATTAAACTACGGCTGCCTATAAAAATGTCTCTGCCCGGTTGGTGTTTAAGTTCCAGCACTTCTTCTTTTGGCGTTTTTTGTGATAACCTTGCACTGTCCCATTCAATCGCAGTGGCGTCTAACGTATGCGAAAAGACAATTTTAGGAACCCTGTCTATGGCTATTGCAAAGTCGTCCATAGATTTTTCACCTGAAGGATTTTTTACGAAAGGTTGCCAGAACGTCATCAATTCATAAGTTATCCTGCCGTACAAAATTGAGTCAGCGTTATTTAACAGCTCTTTATAATGCTCATGTATTTCTGCGTCCGGAATCCCTGCCGTATGGTCGCAAATACCGTCCAGCGTCGTATTGATTGCAGCAATTATCTTTCTCATATCTGTTGTTGGTTATCTGGGGAGCATGTCTTCCAAATTAAAGATGGCTTCGACATCTGAAAAACAGAGTGACTTCGACTACGTTCAGTCACCGGCAGTGCTAGGTGGCTGAGCGGAGCCGAAGCCTGGTAACTGAGCTTGCCGAAGCCGGTAACTGAGCTTGCTGAAGCCGGTAATTGAGCTTGCCGAAGTTTGGTAACTGAGCTTGCCGAAGTTTGGTAACTGAGCGTAGCCGAAGTTATTTTTTGCTTTGAAAGTCAATCATCCATTCAATACCATATTTGTCTCTGAACATTCCGAAATATGAACCCCAGGGACTATCATCCATAGGTACTTCTACACTGCCACCTGCCGAAAGTCCGTTGAATAATTTATCGGCTTCCTCGCGGCTTTCTGTGTTGATAGCTATTTTAGACCTGTTTTCATTCTCATTCACCTTTCCCAGAATTTCAGGTACATCATTGCCTATTAAAATATTCGGTCCTATAGGCAAAGCAATGTACATGATCTTATCGGCTTCATTTTCAGCTATAGGCATCTCTGCGCTTGCCATTTCTTTGAAACGCACAATTGTTCTAAACTCCCCGCCGAATACTGATTTGTAAAAATTAAATGCCTCTTCCGCATTTCCGTTGAAATTGATGGATGGATTGATAAGTGCCATGGTTTACAGTTTTATGTGTTTAAAAATATCATTATCTGGCTCTGGATTAAATACTGACAACATTGCACATTTCTACCTCTAAATGAAGCGGTGGCCGATGTTGTCACCGACAAGAAAATGACGGAACTATTGATTCTTTTTCAGCCATTCCAAGCGCCTCTGGTCAGGAAGGTGCGTAATTTTAAAATCTTCAAACACAGCTGAAAAGCCTTTGCCGTCCGGACTCGCTGCCATCATACCAACTTGTACCGTTTTAAACTCAGGGAAATATACCGTGTTGGTCATTGTGTAATTTGTTCCATCTAAAGAATAGAAAATCTCCAGTGCATCCAGCTTACGAACTGCTTTCATCCAAACGCTCTTTGGTTTTTCTTTTAAGCCCAATACACTCCATGAGCTTTTTTCAATCGTGTGGACAGTGCTGATGTTATAGACTCCGTCAACATATTCCACACCTGTCTTTACATAGTTCTTTTCATCAATCCTTAACATGAGGCATACCTGGTCGAACCGGGCTTTGTAAGCTCCGCTCATCTTTACCGTAACCTCAAACTCACCACTTCGCTCAGTATAAAGAAAAGGCCCGTCATGTACAGTAAAACCATAGTGGCTTTTAGTCCAGTAATCAGACTGCGGCGTTACCTGCATTGTAAGCTTATTGTCTTTTACATCCCATTCAGCAGGCTCATTGAGCCATTGCATCGCATTTAGCTTTTGAGCATTTCCTTCAACAAGGGTATATACAAAAATTAAAACCAGGTAAATTTTCTTCATGTCAATATCTTAGATAGGGATGGTGGCTGTTAATATTCTTTAATCAATATACTGGTAGGAATATTTAATTGCTCGTTAAGCTTTCTAATCATTTCAAGAGTAAGCTTTCTTTTCCTATTAAGGATTTCACTTACCCTGCTTTTAAAACCGATTGTATCAGCTAAATCTTTCTGTTTCATTCCCAGTTGCTCCATTCTGAATTTAACCGCTTCTATCGGATCAGGAGCTTTTATCGGGAAGTGTTCCTTTTCATATTGATCAATCAGAAGAGCAAGCACTTCAAGCTCGTCACCTTCAGGTGTTCCTGGCGTAGCGTCAAACACTTGTTCCAGCCTTTCAAGTGCTTCATTATAATTCTTTTCGGTTTTTATTAGTTTTAGTTTCATTGTAATCGCTCCTTTTTAGGCTGCGTCCCCATTATTGTCCTAAATATTATTTGTATCTATTTTATCGTATTGTGCATGCGTTCCTATAAAACAGATCCATATGGTTCCATAACTATAGTTAATCTTCACAATCAATCTATATTTGCTACCCTTTATGTTAAAAACGACCCTGTTATCTGCCAGGATACTCGCACTAGGGTAAGCGCTTTTAATTTGATTAGGAGATTGCCAAGTGCCCTCTTCAGCTTCATGATACCAGGTTTTTAATTGCTCTTCGCAATCTTCATGTTTCTCCCAGAAGTCCCTTAAAATTTTCTTTACAATTACTCTCAAATTTATTGTCAGTAAATTATAACGCTAATATAGCAATAGAGTTACCAAAATGGTAACTCTATTGCTATATTAATTAAAGACAAATTGTTATTTAGCCGATAGTTTAAGGCGGCTGATCGGAGCCGGAGCCACCCTCTACAGACGCCGGTCATAAAACACCCACATACTCATTACAATCCTATTTTACCTTCAGCCCAGTAAGGCTGTGTGATAATGTTTTTGTTGCTGATACCTTTGGCTTTCAACGCTTTCCTGAAATTCTGAATCGATCCGGCATTGCCGATCAGATAAAATACACCGTTTTTCCATAGCTGCCATACAGGGGCGGAGAGACTTTCTAAATACCTGACAGCATGTTCCGCTTTATTGTCCGAATGAGGCACAACCTCAAGCATGCATTCAGCATCTATATAAGTTTGACCAGTTGTTGAATGGAGCTCCAATACACCCAGGTAATCCTGCTCGTTTTCTTCTATAGCCATCTTAAGACTTTTGAATAAACCAATAGTAGTTTCGTCACCAAACAGAAAGTGATACTTATACTCTTTCTTGTAAATATCGAAGCCGCGAGGTATACTCAGATTAAGTTCATCGTTCACCTGAAGTTTGTTAATATACTCACTGCCCGGGCCATTGCCGTGCAAGTGAAAAATCATCTCACAGATACCCGCTTCACTGTTCCAGAACGAAGGAGTATAATTTCGGTAATTGGTGTCATCGACACGCAGAGCAACTGCCTGGCCTATTTTGAAATTGATATTCCGTAAATCGCCCCGAAAGGTAATTTTCTTCAAATATGGATTAAGGTAAGCAACTTCACTCACCCTTACTTTTCGCATTTTGCCGCTGAACAGGCTTTCCATGGCATCAGCAGCCCACTTAGGTACTTTTGGCATATCAGGTGTTTTTTTACAAAATTCGACCCTGAAATGCAGATTGTCATCGGATAAGGAAAAGGGATGATTGGATTATTCGCGGAATTTCTTCCTGAATGTAAGCGGAGTTTCGCCGGTCAGCTTTTTAAATAAGCGGGAAAAATACGCATGATCTTCAAAGCCAAGGCTAAAAGCTATTTTTTTGACATCATCATTGGTATAGTAAAGATGTCTTTTAGCTTCCAGCAACATAGCCTGTTGCAGAAAATGAGTAACCGACTGACCTATAGTAGCCTGAAGGCAGTCGTTTAGGTGCGAAGGCGTAATGTTTAAGATATCGGCATAAAAAGCAGGTGTGTGTAGAAAAGAATGCTCAATCACCATTTGCCTGAATTTTTTAGTAATCATGGCAGCCTGATTTTTCTGCAGGCTGGTTCTTCTCTCCTTGTCTGCAAACAATGCCGCTACTCGGATGATGAGCGCATTGAAAAGATTGTTGACAATGAGCGTTTTAAAAGTATTGTTTTCCGAGAATGTCTGCTGTAGTATTTCGGTCGTTTTAAACAGACTTTCCCTCTCTCCAGGCGGTATTTCAGTACACTGCTGTGCAATACTTAGCCCATCAAAAATACTACTGCACAAATCGGGTATCAGAAAAGGAGCAATGCTGATCAAGTAACCCGGGCTATCCTGCGGAATAGTACCGGCAGAATGTACCTGATAAGGTTTTACAAGAAGAATGCTGTTAGGAGCGATATGAATGTCTTCCATGTCACAATGGAACAACCCACTCCCTTTTACAACAAGCAACAAAATATAGTAGTCGTCGCGATGTGCATCAAGTTTATGGGTATGCTCCAGCGTATCGTTATCAAAAGACAAATCCCAGATACCCAGGCCACCAATGGCACCTGCATCTTGCGTATGAACCGGAATGGTGTATTTCGTTTGTGACATAAGCCTGCTTGCTATGAAGCAAAAGTAAACAATTGTGCCATGCTTCAAATCAGTTGACCGTATTTTAGTTACTCCGGCGACTGATTGTGTATTGGGCTCTGCTTAGTCTCAATAATTATGTATGGCCTGTCCGCCTTTAGACTACCCTAAGTCCTCGTTCTGTATCTGTGGCGGCAGGGTAGCGGCTTGCTGGAGTGGGGTGTTGCGGGGATATTATATGCCGATAGCTGGTTACTTTTTTAGCAGTTTATCAATGTAAATAGTCCTTTTTATTGACATTGTAGTGTCATATCCTAATGCTTTATTTATTTTGAAAAAAGATGCTGTGAGTTTTCCTTTTAACAAATACTCGTCAAAATACTTTGTTGAACCCATTAGTTTTAAAGAGTCGACAGGCAAACTAATATTGATTGTATCAGAATCTTGTACTGCTTGATAAACATAAGGTTTATCCTTAGAATTATATAGGCTGAAAGTTAATTTGTAATCAAGGTTATTACATTTTGCAAGGTTTCTTAGATAATTTGAAGAAAAAAATGCTTTTCCCTCAACAATGCTTGTCTGGTAGATAGTATCAGAGGCCAATTTTAGCACCGGCATTGTTTTATTAGTCCAGTCCAGACAAGAATCACGGTCATAGAGTATATTATAAGCACTTCTTTCTGTTTCAGAGTTTTTTTGTTCATTTGTCGCCTTCTTTTTACAAGAAGCTAAAAAACTCAATATTACCAGCATCATAATTTTATTCATCATATCTGTTATAAGTAAAGCCCTAATCTAACAAAAACGGACTGCTCTCATAAGTACAGTTTGTTACTAATGTAGGTATATAATTTCACAAGGTTTGATTGAAGTAGTAGCTTGTGTAAACTTAGGGTTGTAATTTTACCCACATATTCACATCATCAAATCCTATAATATTAAGGCTGAAAATGTTTTTAGGATATATTTGATCTACTCCCCAAACGTTTTTACAAGCGTTGTAATCGGCAATGCCCAAAAATGACTGCCCAATATTTAGGATTATACCTTGAGGATAAGAACAGATTATTTCAGCAGAAATTTGCTCACCAATTGATCTTTCTTGTTTTAGAATATGCCACGTTTTTAAATAAGGAGCAATAGATTGATTCCATTTGTTTGTAAACTCAGCTTCTTCAATTGCTGTAATATGTTCGATAGCGTCTTTAAAAGAGCCTTCAGGGAGAAAAAAGCCGGGATCGTTTACTGAGAGGCTGGTATTGATCAATTTTTCTTTAGTTTCATAAATAGCTTGTAAACAATACAAATCTTCATCAAGCGCTACATAATAAAGCGCATCACTCTCAAACTCATTATTATACTTGAAATACTTGTTCATTTCTTGCTCAGTAAGTGATAAAGTTACCTGATTCTGATAAGATTGCCATCATCAAACCCTGTTGTAATTGCTGTAGCTGTTTTTAGAATTGATTGACCAAACAATGAAGACCTGGTATAATTTTCAATTATTGTTTTTACTTTCTGTAAAACAGACTCCCATTCTTTGTTAACAGTTTCAGCAGGATTAATCAGTAGATATTTTTCCGTTGGTTGATAATCTGTTGAAGTCGCCCAATTATCATCATTAGGGTCAAATACCTTAGACCCTGTTAAGTAAATCATATATTCACCATTTTTTATTTCAAAAATGCCAAAATTTAATGCTGTTATTTTATTAAGAGGGATGTTCAGATTTGTTTAGTCGCGCCATCCATGTATTAAATTGTTCTTGGAAAGTCATGGCTTGTATTTGAGTAGCGAAAAGTATTAGAAGTATTAAAAGGAGTGTTTTGGTAATACTTTTTTACGTATTTAGAGACTTTAACATCAATTCTATATTTTTGTTTTGACATAATGGTATTGAAGTCGGTTGTCTCAAAGTCTTATTTATTTAATAGAAACTCTTTAACATCTGATAGGAATATAGGTATATTAAAACCCTGTGAATTCCTTAACTTGACAACGAGTAAATAGTAAACTTATAACAAACCAATGCAAAGAATTTTATTAGTGAGTTTAGCTTTTATTTTAAGCTTTGATGTAATATCACAAGCACTACAACCGGTAGAACAAGACCGCTGGGGCGTGTATATGGCCATGTATGACAAAGGTGCCGGTTCTGTGACTTTGAATATGGATCTAGTCAGACGGGCGCCGGAAAAGGATAAACCTTTTATATTAATTACAGGTGTCACATATACCAATTGCCGAAAAGACGGTTTTCCGGAAACAGGAGAAATGAATAAGCTTTACGATATTTCTGATAATGTTTTAAGTCTTTTGCCAACGTTAACGGCAATAGAATACGCAGGAGCATTTACGTACCAATGTGAAAGACTTGATTATGTTTACCTGAAAGATACTGTCGGGATAAGGGCTAAACTTGTTGATTTGTACCAGTCTAAATATAAAAACTATAAATATTCCATCAAGATCAAAAAAGATGAAGCCTGGGAAGCTTATCTACAGTTTTTGTATCCTAATGAAGAGACACAAGAGTACATGAGTAATGAAAATGTAGTGATGCAGCTTAAAAAAGGGGGTGATAACCTGAGTAAGCCACGAAAGGTTGATCACTGGGTCTATTTTAAAACCCTCCAGGATAGAGATTCTTTTGAAAGACTTGTGTTGAAGAAAGGATTTAAAGTCGAAAATAAAGGGAAGTCAGAGAATCCGGAACTGCCTTTTCAGTTGGGTATTTCCCGCACAGATAAAGTTGATATGGATTCAATTACGAAAGTGACAATTGATCTCCGTCAGGCAGCAAAACAATCAAACGGCTATTATGATGGTTGGGAGACTGTTATTGTGAAATAGCGAAGAATTATGCTATGTATAATCAAAAGTCCCGACAGTAATGTCCTGACCATGTGAGGACGCGAACCATTTTCTTTATGTATAGCCTTGGTAATTGAGCTTGTCGAAATTATCCGCCATAACAATCATTAATACTGAGGGCGGTAGGTTGTTGGTTCGTAGGAAGATTTGCTTCGGAGGAGCCTAATCTTGGTAGCATCAAAATCCACATCAGCATATGCCTCCGTAGGTGGCAGACCTATATGTCTGTGGCGGCAGGGTAGCGGCTCGCTAGAGTGGGGGGCTCCCTCGAGCCCCCGGTCGCGTCTCCTGACCGACCGGAATCTTGGAAGGAATATGTTGTCCGGTGAGGACACCGGTCAAGGAGGCGTCACTCTCATTTACAGGAAGTCTAGTTCAGTATCCCCGAGCCCCAGGTCGCGTCTCCTGACCGACCAGAATCTTGGAAGGGGGTTAGGACACCGGTCAAAGGGGCATCTTGAAAACCATCCACGAACCATCACACCCCACCTTGAAAACCATCCGGAAAAGCGTAAATTTACCGTAAGCAATTCACGATGAAAAAGATCTTCAACCTTATAGTTTTTCTGAGCATAGCTACAGCAGCTTCGGCTCAATGCCTCCATGGCGACTGCGATAACGGAACCGGCACTTACAAAGGCCGTCGCTACTATTACGAAGGACAGTTTAAAAGCGGAATGCCCCACGGCAAGGGACGACTGGTAAAAGAAACCGGCGATATGTACGAAGGTAGTTTTGAATATGGCATGTACAATGGCACAGGTACACTCTACGGCGCCGACAGTACCATCTATACAGGCAGCTTTCATCAGGGCGTAAAGCAGGGCAAAGGCCACATTACATACGCCAACGGCAAACAGTACGAAGGACTTTTCCGCAATGGTAAACCCCAGGCCGACAAAGCTGGCCCTGAAGACTTGTCCTTTAATTCGGGTAACTTTAGCATACATCAGTTTCACTGCGAAGCAACATTTGCCAGAATTGATTTAAACCACAATGTGGTCATTACACAAAACTATGAGGAGCAGGCCAAGCGTACCTTTTCCAGTGTGTTTGACCTTCACACAGGAGCACTGATACAGCAGCAAGTGAATACCCTGGGGACACGCATAATGCCAGAAACCTACTATGAATATTTCCTTGTTACAAGCCAGAAAAAGTACTCCGAAAATGAATTATTGTTAGATTTTTATAATAACCTGCCTCACAAATCACGTGACCAAGGCATTAGCGAAACATTCGGCGCCAGAGAAATTCCGGGTACAGATTATTATATCGTTAATGTATCCATGAGCATGGATACCCAAAAAGGCGTTGATCCTGTTTATGAAATCCGAAGCTATAAATTATTTGCCGACCGTAAAGTAAAACTAGTAAGCGGTAAGTCTGTCGCTTTCCCGCTTCAAAGCGAGGCACCAGCAGTATCGCCGGATGGTAGCTCTATGGTGATATTTAACTGGAAAACTAAAGAAACCAGAATTTACAGCAGTTACCTGAAGCAATCAGTTATTTTGGGCGCAATACCAACCGATACCCAACCAGAGGTGTTTTCGCGATCTAAAATGTGGTTCTCGTTAAAAAACGACACCCTGTATCACCTTAGTAAAGGCATGCTGCTTTCAGTCTACGATGCCGCTACAGGTAAACTCGTTCGCAGTCGTCAATACAGCAACAACCGCATCAGCAAAGGACGCTTAGAATTTGCAGCTATCATCGATAACCAACTCAAATGTGTTGTAACCTCAGACCCCTTTGTTTCATATGTTTATACCTCAACAAGTGATGCAGTACATTATGAGACAAGCACTGCTGCTCACCACAGAAAAGCCTATGTTTTGAACCTTGACGACCCTGACTACCTGTTGCCTCTTGTCAATCCATCGCTTAAAGACGAATACTACGTTGCAAAGACACAAGAAGCCAGAAGAAATTATAGTATGTGGAAAGCAAAATACGATGCAGAAAAAGAGGCAGAGCAGGCAAAGTATGATTCGGAGAAGGCCAAGCGACAAGCGGGTAGAGGACTACTGGACGTAGATGATTATCAACCAGCCAACAACACCGTTAAGAAAAAAACAATGGACTGGAAGGCAATAGAAGGCATGTTTAATCAATCTACCACGCCAACACAAACCGGAGAATCAGGCTGGGATAAGCTTTTCAGAGAAAGAGAAAAACAGTCAAACAGAGATTACCAAAAAGTGAACGGAACATACAGAGGTTACTAAAAAACAATATAGAAACACTGGTGTCTGAGCTTGCCTAAATTACCAAGACCATAAGCACCTCGTGTTTTTCAAAGTGACGCCATCGTTTAAAACGATGGCGTCTCATTTATAGGAAGCCCCGTTGGCTTGGTTCGCGTCCTCACGAACCATTTTCTATGGGTATGGCCTGTTCGCCTTTAGGCTGTCCTAAGACCTCGTTCAACAATTGTGGCGGCAGGACCTTGGTTTGAAGGAGGCGCTATAAACGCAAACCTCGCTACATCCTCGTTACAGGCACGGACGTACTGTAGAAGCACATTATTCTTTTTTAATCTGTATCAGAACTTAATTCTCGTTCAAAGTAAACCAATTCTTTTCTGGTAGGGTCTTCCACTATTTTACAATAGTAAATTCTGCTTACATAGCGACGTACCATTAGTTTTAAATTAGGCTCCGTTTTGGAATAAACAATCTGACCTTCTTTATATTTATTTTCCATGATGCTGATTTCTTTTAATAGGCTTGAGCCTGTTATTCCGTAATTATTGACTTTAATAAAGTAATATTCAGATAAATGATGAACTATTGAGTCTCACACATATCATACAACCAATTGTCCTCTACCAGACCAATAATATTGGAATCAACATTGTCGTCAAACTTCCGGGCAAAAAGATTATCGCCGGTAAGGAGGAAATCAATATCATCGGTTGTAAAAGTTTTTGGCCTTAATTTGATATCGCCATCCGGAATCCAGATAATAGCTCTTTTGTCGTCATTGATAATATTGCCTTTAAAGGAGGTATTCATCAAAACTGTCTGGAAAAAAGATTCATCGGCGATGAGCGTGTTAAGGTAATAATCCTCGAACTTTTTGACTTCGGCACTGTTACTTATGAATTCACAACAATCTCTCGTGAGAATCATCCATTGGCCACCTATATAAGAGATTACGTCTTCCATATAATCCCTTCTATAGGGAGTTCCCGTAAAGCCGGTCGGCGTTTCTACAAAATAGTTTTCGATGCGATTCATCGTATCAGGCCTCTCAGATGCCTGGTTTGCTACTTTAATATAGTTGTTGCCCTTATTAGCCGTTAAAAAGCTGCGGATAAACTCCTGTGATCTGAGAGGAAAATCCTGGCCGCTCAGATTAATAAAGAAGTCCCATTCTGCATCTATCTGTAATAGGTATTTAATACCGCTCAGTTCCGCTTGGACCATACTGTACCCACCCCACACCACACTTTCACTTTCAAGGATATAAGTATTAGCAAAGCCTGCCAGAAAATGCTGTACTTCTTGATATACATCAGCACCCGCTTTTTTGTCGAGGTGAATGAGATAATGATTTTCCTTGTCATAAGCGGCATTGAAGAGTCTTTTGAACTGATCAGGAAAGCGGTGAACGAGGATAAAATAAGCGATGCGGATTTGTTTGCCGGACTCATAAGCTGCCGGATCTTGTGCGGGAGAATTTATCAATTGATCTGTCATAGTTCAAATTTAGAGATGGATACCGTGAAAGAAATAATCAGAACTTTCTCCGGATTGGGTAAAGGTCACAACGTTTTTTGTGGACTGAACTGGAATGCGTCGTTGTGTAAGGCCAGAAGCCGTGGGCGTATTAAGAGGTCTCCTGTTTTGCTTTATCAGCAGCATGGGGGGCTTACAATATCGTGTAAACCGGATTGTTATAAAGATAATCTTTTTTGAAGTAGGAAACGAACACCTGTACAGTGAAACTGATAATATATGTATGGCCTGTCTGCCATTACCATCACTAGTACCTCTTTCTGCAATTGTGGTGGCAGGTTCTTGATTTGAAGGAGGCGTTATAAATGCGAACCTCGCTCATCCTCGTTTGTACCGCGGACTAGTGGGGAAGAACTTAAGTATAGGCCACTATGTTGTAGCTGTATATCAAGATAACACATGTTTTGCAAAAGATTACATTCAACAACAAAAACAGCGTTTTCTTTCCACGATTGAAAGAAAAAGTGGACCAGTATTTTAAAAGTAAAAATACTGCGTCTACAGGGAACACTTCTCTGTATTTAAAAAGCATTTTCCAGGTGACTACAGCTATAGGATTGTACATCACTCTGGTATTTCTACATCCCGATGCCTTCCTTTCTATTATCCTCTGTGCCTTGCTTGGTGCCAACTTAGCATTTATAGGTTTTAATATCATGCATGAAGGTGGCCATCAAAGCTTTTCACAAATAAAATGGTTAAATCAGGCATCGGCTTATTCACTCAATGTGCTTGGCGGCAATGCTCTTTTCTGGAAGACCAAGCATAACATCAATCACCATACTTACACCAATATTGAAGGAATGGACGATGACATCAAAGTAGAACCATTCATGCGTATCCATAAGACCCAGCGCAAGTACTGGATACATCGTTTTCAGCATATTTATTGGATCGTATTGTATGGCATTACTTATTTTGCCTGGGTATTTGTCAATGATTTTATAAAATACTTCAGCGGAAAAATTGCTTCAGGCTCTGAAAACCAGAAATGGGAATTGAAAGAACACTTCATTTTCTGGACAACTAAAGTTGCTTACATTACATTGTACATTGGCGTACCTATCTACTTTGCGGGTCTTGCCAATACATTGATAGGTTTCGGCATAATGACCTTTGTTTGCGGGCTTACCATCGGCATTGTATTTCAGATGGCACACGTGGTTGAAGATACTGCATTTCCTAAGCCAGATAACCTCACTTCTAAAATCAATAAGGAATGGGCAATACATCAGATAGAGACAACGGCAAACTTTGGTACAGACAACAAACTGTTGTCATGGTTGCTGGGAGGCCTGAATTTTCAGGTAGAGCACCATTTGTTTCCCCGGATAAGCCATGTACATTACCCCGCCATTAATAAACTGGTAAAAGAAACATGCAAAGAGTTCAATGTTTCCTATCTCGAATTCTCTTCATTGAGTACCGCCTTTTTATCACACCTCAGGCATATCAGAAAGATGGGAATAACAACCTGACACAATAGAAAGTCCCGACAGTAATGCCGGGACTTTCTGTTGTATTGCTATTAAACGTTGCTGCCGTAAACTCCGCGATAGCTATCGAGACGCTTATGCCTTCTTTGCTTGGGCTTGTAGCTCATTTAACCAGTTCTGGGGACGCCCGACGGATTTTGTCACAAGGCGCGCTTCGCTAACCTTGCGACAGTAGGGGTGCAGTATAGTATATATAATGTTTTATATATTAAACATATTTGTTATAATTGTATTATATATAAATCATTATGAAAAGTAAATCTGTCATATTATTGCCCAAATTGCAAAAGATTCTGGAAGAATTGGGTGAAAATATAAAGCTAGCCCGGTTGAGACGGAAAATGAGTGCTGAACAAGTAGCAGAGCGTGCCGGTATCAGTCGTTCTACACTCTGGATGGTGGAAAAAGGAACTCCTACTGTTGCTATGGGAACTTATCTTCAGGTCTTGTTCATTTTGGGTCTTGAGAAAGATTTATTGAATGTGGCCAAAGACGATTTATTGGGTAGAAAATTACAGGATGCGGAATTGCTTATAAAAGAAAGAGCTCCTAAAAGGGATAAAAATTAAAACAAGCTATGGCTACCAAAAACACTCAACGGGAAATACTTGTCTATGCACATTGGATGGACTTTGAGCAACCTTCCATAATGGGAACTCTGAGGGCAACACTAGCACGTGGTAAAGAAATATTTTCTTTTGAATACGATAAGAAATGGTTGACGAATAAGCAGGCCCAGATACTTGATCCTGACTTACAATTATTTTCAGGTCAACAATATTTATCGGATGATAAAAGCAATTTTGGAATCTTCCTGGACTCTTCTCCAGATCGCTGGGGTAGATTGCTGATGAGAAGAAGAGAAGCAGCACTGGTAAGGAAAGAAAAACGAAGCAGTAAAGATCTTCATGAGTCAGATTATTTACTAGGAGTATTTGATGGTCATAGAATGGGAGGTTTGAGATTCAAAGAAATAGAGGATGGGCCATTTCTGAGCGATAATAAAGAACTCGCTTCACCTCCCTGGACTTCACTCCGCGAATTAGAACACGCAAGTCTACAGTTGGAACGCGAAGATATTGTAGATGATCCCGATTATTTGAAATGGCTGAATATGCTCATCGTTCCGGGTTCGTCTCTTGGTGGTGCACGCCCTAAAGCCAGTGTACTCGATACAAAAGGTCATTTATGGATTGCCAAATTTCCTAGTAGAAATGATAACAAGGACATAGGAGCCTGGGAAATGGTCGTACAGGAGCTGGCTGTTAAGGCCAATATTAAAATGGCCGAAGCGAAGGTACATATATATAATAGCTCCCAACATACTTTTCTTACAAAAAGATTTGACCGTACTCCTAATGGTGATCGAATTCATTTCGCCTCTGCTATGACTATGTTGGGGTACAACGATGGAACAGACCATCATGACGGAGTCAGCTATCTTGAACTGGCAGAATTTATCTTACGCAATTCTGCTGAAGTAGAAAGAGACCTGGAACAGCTTTGGAGAAGAATTGTTTTTAGTATTTGTGTTACCAATACCGACGATCATTTACGGAATCATGGATTTTTACTTACAAAAGATGGTTGGAGATTATCACCTGCTTATGACATCAATCCCGTAGAAACAGGAACAGGACTAAAACTAAATATATCCGACAATGATAATTCATTAGATATAGACCTTGCACTAGAAGTTGCCAAGCATTTCCGCTTGACTGATACTAAAGCAAAGGATATAGTAAGCGAAGTGATAAATTCTGTTACTGACTGGAATAAGGTTGCTACTAAATACAAAATATCAAGAACGGAACAAGAGTTAATGAGTAAAGCATTTAGAGTCAATTAAAAATACAATGTATCAAATACCTCCACTTACCAGCGAATATCAATTTCAGGATTTAATTTGTGATCTATTTAATCATCTCTAGTACCTAGTTCTGTATCTGTGGCGGCAGGGCAGCGGTTCACTGGATTGAGGGCGCTGGGGTTTGAAGGAGGAACTGGCGCAATCTTGATTAAAACGGTGGCTGAGCGAAGCCGAAGCCTCTTTGTTCGGGCTTGTAGCCCAAAGTAACCAGTTCCGTAGCTCAGGGATGCCCGACGGAAGTCTGTCACAAGGTACGCTTGCTAACCTTGCGCCAGTGGAGGATTTTGAGAGAGTTTAAAAGAATGAATTTGATTTCCATGATGTATTGATTTAATGGTTAAAGTTTCTTTTAACTGATAAATGAAAAAAAGTTATAAGTAATTATTGTTGATTGTTCATTTTGCAATTAGCGAGTAATGAAAAATTTATATTTTTGTAAATCGGAAAGGAAGTTCTTCAGCTAAGGAATTTTTAGAGTACAATCAATATTTTTTATTCTTTGATATGTATTCTAATCCGGCATAAATGGAAAAACATGAGATATGTACCTAATCTTATCCCTGAGAAATCAAGGGTTTTGAGGCATTACTTTATAGGTAAGCCTCTTTCATCACCTTATAAAAGCAAAGTGCTTTCTGTGATAGCATGGATTTTGGGAGTTACGTTTTTGATAGTTGCCCTAGTTTATATAAGTCATCCTGTCTTACTATTTATGTTTGGGGTTTTAGGTTTAATATTAATTCCTCCCGGGCACCAATGGATGGAAAAGACATTTAAACTAAAACTTACTAATAAAATCAAGTCTACAGTAGGTATTGCTCTGTTTATTCTTTCATTACCATTAAGCGGTTATTACAAAAGCGTAGATGATGAAGAAATACGTTTACAAAAGTTAGAAGCAGAAATACAGGCCAAGAAAAAAGCTGAAGAAGAAAAGCGCAATCAGATTCGTATAGATAGCCTGAATTATTATATAAGTGCGAGTGCAAAATTTGCAGAGGTGTATGATATAAACCATGCACAAGAGCAACTGGCAATTGCCAATAAGTATACTACTAATCAGGACGAAGAAGGACAGATACAACAGGCCAGTATAGTAGTATCGTCAGCAGAGGCTAAGCATTTGGTTAAAACAGGGAAATTTCAGGCAGCTATTGATAAAGTAAATAACCTTATTAGTCAGGGGAGTAAGAATAAAGACCTGTATTATTTACGTGCAATTTCTTATAGTAAAACCGGCCAAACAGCTAGAGCCGTATCAGATTGTAAAGCTTCTATGGAGCTTGGAAATACTGATGCAAGTCAGTTACATGAAAAAATCAACCCTCTTAAGCGTCGTGTAAGTTATTATGTAACTCGTTGTTGTGATGGAAGCACATCTAATGCTCAAGGCAGAGGGGCTTGTTCGCACCATGGGGGAGTTTGTGATTGGAATGAACCAGTTTATGAGACATATAGAAAATACTAGTAATATGATGAATTTCGTATATAAAGACGTTTTGTTAATAAGTCCTAGTTTTTTACAAAAACTACTTAAGCAACAGCCAGAAGAAAATGCTGTTATAGAGCTTAATAACCTGTTGGCTAATAATACTATTTTAGAAATAGATAAATCTGAGATAGAGCGTATTGAGTCGAAGTATGGCTTTAAATTAATTGATGAGTTTAAGCTCAATCTTGAAGAATTCTATGCTACATATCTCAATTATTGTCTCTCTGACCATAATTTAAGTGAGCATGAATTGCATGAACTAGATCATTTGCGAAGTATTCTCTCTTTACACAGTAAAACTGTTAAAAGTCTCCACAATAAAATAGGGGTACAAGTTTATAAAAAATCTTTTGAAGAAGCTGTTGCTGATGGTTTATTAAGTAAAGAAGAAGAAGAGCTTCTGCAAAGACTGGAAAAGGTACTTGATTTACCAGAAAACGTTGCCGAAAGAATTTCTAAAGATGTTTCTTCGACACATGTTAAAAACTATATAGGTGATATTCTAAAACGCCAGCTTTATTCTCCTAAACAAGAAGAAGTACTTAACCAAATGCTGAAAAGTCTTAAAATAGACTTTGAGTTTGATAAGAAAACAATCGATCTGCTCAAACTATACAAACAATATTGGTTTATAGAAAAAGGTGATTTGCCTGTTTTGTTTACAGATGTTGTCCTGCAAAAAGAGGAGCATTGTTATTATAAAACTCAAATAGATTGGTATGAGACTCGGAGGGACGTTTGGACATTAATAGATAGCGGACCTTTGTATGTTACAAGTAAACGATTGCTTTTCATGGGGCGTAGTAAAAATACAAACATACGTCTTGATAAAATCTTAAGTGTGACACAACATTCTGATGGAATAGAAATAGACAAAGATGCTGGCAAAGTACCTATTCTTAAACCAAGGCCCAATGAGTTAATAGTTATGGAGAAGATTATAAAGAGAGTCTTAAGAGAAAAAAGGTAGCAAATATTTAGAGTAATAATTATGAGATCAATTCAATCACTATTAATCGGAATACTTTTTTGTCCATTAATTGCAATAGCTCAGACTCCAATAGATGTAGCTGAAAATACCTTTAAAATTGGTGGGTTGGGAGCTGAAATAGTTTATTATGGTTTGGCGGAGGGAGATCAGCTTATTTTTAGTTTTGAAGAGAAAAATGGCAAAGAATTAAAGGAAGTAGAGATTATAGAAATGCCCGAGTCTTCAAGATTTATGGATTATAAAACCAAAAAGATTGAAAATAAGACGCTGCAAATACAGCGTACAGGCATTTATAAGTTCCGATTTTCCAATTCTGCATTAGGGGGTAGGATTTGTAAATACAAAATCCAGAGAATACCTGCCAGTGAGCAAGCAAAGGCATTCAATACAAACGTATATTGGAAAACCGTATCAGATACATCTTACATCACTGTTCAGGAGCGTTATTTAATGAAGTCTGATACTATTATTCATAACCTGACCGATCAAGTAGCAAAGGTACACTCACAAGGTAATGCCAATGGCAATAAGACTATATATAATTTTACCCTTCCGGAAAATACAGTATCATGGAGTTATTATGTTGGCGTAGATCAGGCTGGCCAACAAGCTTTTGATAAAGCAGTAAAACAATTGGCAGCAAATAGTAGGTCTTTAATTCCTGGTTATGGACCGATGGCTGCTCTTGCTCTTAACAGTGTAAGTTATTTGACTGCTATGCAAGGAGCGGAGGATATAGATTATTACATTGTTGATCCCAGTAATGTAGTATTGCTGAAACAAGGAGCCCCTTTTTATACTATAAAGTCAAATAAAGTAATTAATGATTTCTCTAGAATGCAGGCACCTCTCAAAGGCAATTATTATATGTGCCTAGTTAATGATAATGCAATAACGGGTGTCAGTGTCACTGTTAAAATAACTGCAATAGCTATTAATCAACAATGGGGAACAAGGCCTATTCAGAAAATGAATATAAAGGCGAATCAGGTAGCTTATTTGAAAAATTAGGTTTTGTCTGGATTCTAAAAACCACAAATCATGGCAGTAGTGCCGAGACTTGTGGTTTTTTAGTTTCGGATTATAAATCCCATTTATCTGGCATTCGACATTACAAATGTCGAATAGCTGGGCGAAGCCGAAGCCTCTTTGTTCGGGCTCACAGCCCAAAGTAACCAGTTCCGTAGCTCAGGGCGGGACGCCCGACGAAAGTTTGTCACAAGGTACGCTTCGCTAACCTTGCGCCAGTGGGGTTATTGTTTTGTAGTATATCTACCAGAATAGTATGAATCAGACTCTAAATTTTGGGAAGTGAAATCAATATTCCATTTTTTTATCTGAAATGTAGAGTCAAGGCTAAGCCATCCTATGGGGACAATGCTAGTAGAATGCATACCGTTATTGTTAATAAAGCCAAATTTTATGCCTATTCTGATAGCATTGTAAGGATCAATGTTAAGCAGTTTGGAGTTTATTCCTTTAAAGTTCACCGGCTGATTAATATCTCTATATATTTGTTGACTTGGGGTTAACACAATAGGCTCGTAATTGTCTTCTGTAGAGTGTATGACTTCAGTTGGAGAAAAATAAAAGCCTTTATTTTCTATATCAGTGGAATCTTGATAAAAAATAACAGTATTTGAGACAATTGTTGAATGTTGGTTACCTTTATTATGATAAATTACTTTTGCAGTCAAAATAGAATCATTTTCAAACGTTCCGTCAACGACACTTGCAAGTAAATGATATTTTTCATAAAAAAATTGAAAGTATAGAGTTAATAAGGAAATGCATATTGCGAGAAAAGATATCAAAAGAGAAGTATTATCTTGAGAGGCTTTTTTATTATTTTTCTTCTCTTTTCTAAATGCTTTACTTTTTATGTTAATTATTCTACTATGTTTTATTTTTTTTATTTCCATAATCTTAAATAAGTATTTGAATTCTGCTTGTGCCCATTTTGTTAGCTCTGCAGTTATGGCCGAGACACACAATGGAATCATGTGATACGTGTTGTTAATATTACATCACTTGGGACTTAGAGTAGCTTTTTTATCTCATTTACAGTTTTATCTATTAAAATGGGTACTTCACCATTTATAATCTGTAAGTAATTAACAGACAGACCACTCGAAATATCTACGATTAAGCAATATGAGGGATTTACTTTAAAGTTATTTGAATAATACATAGTTAAATAACGATGTATTATGTCTGCAAACATACCTAGTTCATTTTTGCCATAGCCATCAATTTTAGCTACAAACCAGACAGCGCCGATTTCATTGAATCCACCGTTTGAGAACGAGAACACGTGATTTGGGTTCGCGTGAATTGGTAAATCATTGATTTTTATTATTGAATTTGAATCTGTCTTTTTTTGGAAGGTTAAAGCAGAGGAAGGTTTTATGTCATCGAGATCAAATTCTTCAAACCTTGATAATATATCCATATTTCTCTGGTACATATTTTTAGTTCTTTGATCGTTTTCTATATCTATCTTAGACTGGAGTAGTTCGATTTTTTCAGAAAGCAGATTTTGGTTAGATGTTTTAAATATATTGCTGACACAGCTTAAGCAACTAACCCAATAATCTCCGCCTCCAGAATCATCTTTATATTTGTCCTTTTGAAGGTTATTTACAAAGGTTTTCTTTGATCTGTCAGATTTTCTCTGGAATTCAATAAGGTTTTTGATAGTGATTTTTTCCATGCCACATTAAAATTAAACTCTTCTTAAGCTAATGGTTTTTATAAAATTTAGTTTTTGTTTTTTTAGTATGCTACCTTATAGTGTTAATGCAGTGTCTAATCTAAAAACAAAAAGCCCAGACAGTAATGCCGGACTTTTTGTTTTTTACTACTTCTTCTTAGGTGGTTTTAATGAAGGTGTATTTCCTGGCGTCTCTTTATTGTCACGTTGACGTCTGTCTGGTTTGCCCGTTGAATCTGCGATTCTTTTTGGTCCTGGTTTTAGTGCCATAATTGATTTATTTTTAGTTTATAATTTTTAAATACCTATTTGTTGATTTATTTCCTATGAAGTAATTCAATTAAGAGCATATGTTTAATCATAACTATGATAAAATATATGCTCTTAATTATTATTTGTTTGTATTAGCTAAAACAGCTATGCTAATACATGTGATAAGAAGAGCCGCACTAAATATTATAAGCTTGGCATTATTCCCACTTGCTTCAATACACATGTTTTTTGTACTAAAACGTATTTTATCCTTTGAAACCATTGAGTTTGAAATAATATCGTTTATAATTCCCCAACTACAACTCCCAGAGGGACTAGGACATTTTGCGGATTTATGGTTTTATCCAGTCAAAATCTATTAGATGTTGTAAGTTGTCGGTGAGTTTATTGTCAGGATTTGATCTTAAAAACTTTCCGTTATTACCATTAACAACATGAACTTCTTCTCCAATAGCCCATCCTGCACGAGAATAATTCCATAGCCAGGTAGTAGCTATAGAGCCTTTGGTTTCTAATAAAGTGATTGCCTCTGATTTTGTCTTTTTTTCTGCTCTAGAGATAGAGTCTTCATTTACAGTGTGAAAAGCGTAATGTGTAATTACGTTTTCAGAATCTTTCCAAACGCCAGATATTCTATAGGTTGCCATCAGTATATAAATTTTTTAGTTGTATATGGATATACTCAGATTTTATTATAATTTGCCGTCGCATGGAAAATTTTTATCTTTTTTTAGTATATACTATTGGAAACTCCAAAACAATACTTTACTGGCGATGAATTGCAGCGCCAAATTACTGTAATAGATTGGCATAGAACCTTACCTATTCTGTATGCAGCTACTAGGAGAATAATGTACAAAAGATTTTTATCTGATCCTGATAAAGGAGTATATGGTAAAAACTTTAAAGATTACGTACATGATGCAATTACCCTTTTGATGGAAGGCGCAAGAAATTGGGCTGTTGATGTTAAGTTTGAAGCTTTTATTTTATTTACCATTAGAAGCTTAATATCATCTCAAATAAAAAAACATCATTTAACACTATCTGTGGATGCTTCGGAAGATGAAATTTTACTGAAGCATTATGAATCTATGAATACATCTTTCGATGTAGCTAGGGTGAAGGAGATAATTTCTAAAAAATTAAATACTGATGATATTTCAATAAATATATTCGAATGCTGGTCTGAAGGGATTTTCAAGCCGGCAGAAATTAGGGAACTATACGGATACTCTGAACCAGAGTATAATAATGCAAAAAAACGGCTTGATAGGGTTTTAGTTGATATAAGAAAAGACTTGAAAAATGATTAAGACATTAGATAATATCGAAAAAAGTGTACTTGAAATGTACATGCATAACCCTGATTTAGCTAAAGAAGAACTATCAGAAGCCGGTTATGATGTGGATTCTCTTGTCTCAGATGGCCTAAATTTAATAAAGCAACTGCAATTCAAACAACAAGTAAGTGTAAACAAAAACAAAATGCTGAGTCTTTATTCAAAGGCAAAAGAGCTGCTTTCCAAAAGAATTCAGGTAAATCGAGAAGAGGCTTTGAGTATTTTAGCTACTTACCAAGTTAAAGTCCAATACCGGAACATTGTCTCATTTTCTGAAGACGAACTTAATAATATACTTAATGATGTAGACATTGTTAAGTTAATTGATGAACTAGAAAGAAAAGGATAATAACTTGGCTACTAATCCTGCTAATACTGCAAGACATATATTAAATCAATTCGGTATCACTGATATTACTAAGATTGATTTAGCAGATTTAGCTTATGCTCTTAATGCAATAATCGAAGAATCCGACTCTTTGAATGCAGACGGCAGAACAATTTTTGGAACAACGTTCTCTTTGATTAAAATTAATAGCAATATTCAACACATTGGTAAAAAAAGATTTACAATTGCTCACGAATTAGGTCATTTAGCATTACATAAGGACTTACAACCCCTTTTTTTAGATAGTGATAATACACTTGAGTATTTTAAAAAAGGGCATCAAGAAACAGAAGCAAATGAATTTGCCTCTGAACTTTTGATGCCAATAAGTTTATTTAAAAGTGAATGTAAGGGGAAAAAGTTTAGCCCCGATTTACTAAGACATTTATCTGAAAAATTTCAAACCAGTATAACTTCTACAGTATATAGGTATTTTGAACATGGAGATCATCAAATTTGCCTATTTTATTCATTTGATAATAAAGTTCGATATTGGAAGCGTCCCGATGGATATCCCCATTTTGTAATAGATCGTACAAAACTAGCACCTCCTGAAGATTCTGTCGCTGCTGAGTTTTTTAATAATAAGAAAATTTATACTAAAGAGCATAGTAAACAACAAATTTGGAAATCTACATGGTTTGAGCTAAAGAATTGGGAAAATGACCAAGATTTTAATTTTTATGAATATTGTATTGTAACTCCACAGCATAATACTGTTTTAAGTGTAGTATGGGAAGAATAGATTACAATAAAAAAGCCCCAACAACCGTCAGAGCTTCAAAATATTTAGAATAACGTTTTAGATTATTACTTCGTCAACCGATCTACCAAACCCTTCAAATACTCCACTTCCTTTTCAAGCGTAGCAATATACTTCTCATAAAGCTCTTTTTCGGCAGGAGAGACGTTGTTGATAATGCTGTATGCTTGATTAGCCTGATTTGAGCTGTAATTATTGATAACAACTTGCTCGTTGAAATTAAGCAAGTCTTCGGGCTTCACTTCTAATATATCTGCTACTTTCTGAATTTGAGATAATGTCAGATCAGAATCTTCCTTTTCAAAACGTGAATAAGTAGACTGGCTCACATTGAGCTGGTCAGCCATATACTCCTGAGTAAGGTTTTTTAACTCCCTAATCTTCTTGATTTTAGTTCCAATCTGTACCATAGATATATTATTGCCTCGTTGAAATTACTATGCAATTTATGAATAATAGCCACACGAAATAACACATAGCTTTGTTTTTATTCACAGCAAAATAAATCGGTCCTATGTGTCAGCCTTCAACCAGCTATTTTTCTTCATCTGGCGGCCATAAATCAGCCAGCAGCATCATGCTCGTAGACCGTGATGATATTTCACTCTTCATTGGTGAGCGCCTTTTAGAACTTTGTGGTTACACAGGGCAGGTGCTGAGCTTCAGCAGCCCCGAAAGCGCCTCTGAATACCTCGACAGCAATCCCGCACCTGATTTTATCATCGCTGACTATTTCCAGAACAGCTGGGATAATTTCAGTCTGCTGGACAAGATAGCCGCGCAGTCGGAGGAGAAGGAAACGCGCATCATCGTCATGGTAGATTACATCAGTGACGTACGTGAGATGGAGCAACGCTACAGCAATTGTAAGTTTATCCGCAAGCCCTTAAGTGTGGAGATGATTAACAGGGTGTTGGGGTGAGGTCTCCCGTTTCGACAGGCTCAACGAGCTGGTGTCTGAGCGTAGCCCTTTAGATTAGCATGATATTATTAATCCAAGAATAGATCTATC